>JAXDZG010000024.1:0-49981 GCA_034086985.1 Phascolarctobacterium sp. | reverse complement strand
CAGTCTGCTCCCTTTAGCCACTCGGGAACCTCTCCATAGGCAACATCGATATTATATTATAATCTTGGCGTTTTGTCAAGAAATTTTTTCACAGCACAGCAGCCTCTAGCATAAGTCCTACAAGCCTTGACCTAATGCTTAGAGCCTCCGGCGCAGGGCCTCAAACATCACTATCCCAGCTGCCATAGCCACATTTAAGGACTCAGCTCGCCCCGCCATGGGGATAAACACACGCTTATCCGCCGCTGCGAGCAGCCCCGCGCTCACCCCATTGGCCTCGTTACCCATGACAAAGGCCAAACGTCCGTGCAAATCAGCCTCGTAGAGATTATCCGCCCCGTCTAAGCAGGTCACAAGAAGCTCATAGCCTGCGTTATGGGCGCTCTCGATGAACTCGCTCTCGCCCACGCCGGCTAGCACCGGCACATGAAAAAGTGAGCCCATGGATGACCGCACCGTCTTCGGTGCGTAAATATCCACGCTGCCCTTGAGGAGCACCAGTCCCCCGATGCCTGCGGCATCGGCTGTGCGCAGCATGGTGCCCACGTTACCGGGGTCGCCCACCCTGTCGAGAACCAGCAGCATCTTGCCCGATGCCAGCACATCCTCCAGCGCTGTGGCCTGCATCCTGCACACCGCAATAATGCCCTGGGGCGTTTCTGTATCCGCTATTTTCTTCAAGACGGCGTCGCTCACGCAGGTCAATTTGACCTGCTGAGCAGCCGCCTCCTCCAGCACCGCCCTCGTCCTGTCGTCCTCGATGGCAGTGTAAAAGATACTTTCCACCTGCTGGGAGGCCACGGCCTCCTCCACTGTGCGCAGGCCTTCGGCCAAAAACAGGCCTCGTGCCTGACGGTGCTTTTTGAGCTTCAGCTCCGCTGCCGCCTTTACCTGCGGATTATTTACCGCTGTCAATTCCATCAGAAGTCCACTCCCATCCGCTTCACGCCCTCGTGGGTGCCCAGCACAACAATCTCGTCCTCAGGCTGAAAGACCTCCTGCGCCTTTGGGTTGACCAAGGTGCGTCCCTCTCGCTTAATGGCCACAACATTGACATCATAACGACGACGCAAATCCGCCTCAATTAAATTTTTGCCGATAAACTCCGTGGGAATGGGCAGGCTCATAACGCTGATCTCGCCGGAAAGCTCAATATAGTCCATAACGCCCGCAGAAATCAGGTTATGGGCCACACGCTCGCCCATATCCCGCTCTGCGTAAACCACCTTATCCGCACCGATTTTGCTCAGCATGGCGCCGTGCAAATTATTGATGGCCTTGGCAACAACCTGCTTAATGCCCAGCTCCTTTAAAAGCATGGTAGTCATCATATTGCGCTCCAAATTGCCAATGGCCACCACCGCCACATCAATATCCTCCAAGGGCAGGGATTGCAGGGTCTTGCGGTCGCTGGCATCGCCGCATACCACATAATTCAGCTGGGAACTAAAATCCTGCACCAGGCTTTCATCGCTGTCCAGAGCATAGACCTCGTAGCCCAATCCCTGCAGGGTCACCGCCACACTGGTGCCAAAAAGTCCCAGACCAGCTACTAAAAATTGTTTTCTTTTCGCTTTACTCATCTTGCTACCTCATTAACTATCTGAAATTAATTATGCCAAATTAACCAATCATCACGTTTTCTGTAGGATAACGCAGCTTGTCCACCTTTTTATTGAAGAAGGACATGCCAAAGGTCAAAATACCGATGCGGCCAATAAACATGGTCATAATCAGCACCAGCTTGCACCAGGGGTTCCACTCCGGCGTAATGCCGATGCCCATGCCCACAGTGCCCATGGCCGAAAAGACCTCGAACAACACAAACTCAAAGGGATGCTGCTTATCATCCAGGACTAGCAGCAAAAATACTGCCAAGGTAACCCAGGAAATAGCCAATAAAAAGACCGCCAAGCTCTTATTGATAATACTGGAGTCGATGCGCCGCCGGAACATGACCACGTCCTTTTTATCCCGCAAAAGGGCAAAGGTAGAAGCCAAAAGCACTGCAAAGGTCGTAGTTTTAATACCGCCACCGGTGGAGGTGGGAGACGCGCCCACAAACATCATACCCATCATAAAGAACAGCGTGGCATGAGTCAGCGATGCTAAGTCCATAGTATTAAAGCCAGCAGTGCGTAGGGAGACTGATTGGAAGAGAGAGGCCAGCCACTGCTGCCCTATGCCCACCTCGCCAATGGTGGTCCCATTTTGATGCTCTAAAAGCCAGATTAACACCGTGCCCAACACAATCAGGATGGCATTGACCACCAGCACGATTTTAGAATGGAGTGTTAAGCGCTGCCAGCAGCGCTTTTCTAATAAATCGTCCAGCACTGTAAAGCCCAGGCCACCAATCAAAATAAGCAGCATAAAGGCTACATTTAGGACCACATCACCCTGAAAGCCCACCAGACTCTGGAAATTGCCCACTAAATCAAAGCCCGCATTACAAAAGGCCGAGATAGCGTGCCAATAACCCCAGTAAATGCCCTTGAGGCCCATATCCAGGGAATAATAAAAATACAGGGACAGCACCGTGCCAAAGAAAAATTCCAATAGAAAGGTGTATTTAAAGACGCTCATGGCCACACGCAGCACCTCGCCCGCATCATCCTGATTGAGGGAGTCCTGCACCAGCAGCCGCTGGCGAATATTCATCCTGCGATGAAGGCCAAAATTAAACAACGTACTGATGGTCATGAGGCCGATACCGCCCAGCTGAATAAGGCAAATTAGCACCATCTGCCCAAAAAAGCTCAGCTCCTTGCCCGTATCCCACACCGCAAGGCCCGTTACACAGGAGGCCGAGGTGGCTGTAAAAAAGGCGTCCAAGGGGTGGGCCCACTCACCGCTCACGTGGGAAATAGGCAGGCACAAAAGGAAGGTACCCATAAGGATTAAAATGGCAAAGGAGAGGCCGATTAAAGTGCTGCGATTAATATTCACAATGCTGCGCATCAGCCTGCGGTAGTGCAGGCGCTTCTGGTAGCGTATAAGCTGATTACGCTCAAAATCAGTGATTTCTTCTTTAGTTAATTCATGAGCAATGGACTTACGCACGCCGCTCCCTCCTTTCCTGTTGCCATAGCAAAATTATCATAATAGTATTATACTCACCTAAGCAAGCAACGTCAAATAAAAAAGCCCGCCCCTTTAGGAGCGAGCTTTCAGTTTTAATCTTACAGTGCTGCCTTAGCTGCTTCTACCAATTTAGCAAATGCAGCTGCGTCGAAAATAGCCATGTCAGCCAGAACTTTGCGGTTCAGGTTGATGCCAGCCTTGGACAGGCCGCAGATGAAACGGCTGTAGCTCATGCCGTTAGCACGGGTAGCAGCGTTGATACGAGCGATCCACAGACGACGGAATTCACGCTTCTTAGCGCGACGGTCACGACGTGCATAGCTGAGAGCTTTCATTACCAGCTCGTTAGCTTTTTTGAATTGTTTGCTGCGAGAACCATAGTAGCCTTTAGCCAGTTTCAGAATGTGTTTATGACGACGATGAGCGGTTACGCCCACTTTAACTCTTGCCATTTGTAATATCCTCCTTTAAAATCTCTAATAATTAAGCGTAGGGGAGCATCTTTGCAACATGCTCTTTGTCAGTCTTGTGAACCAGAGCTGCTTTGCGCAGGTTTCTCTTACGTGCAGGAGATTTATGTTCGAGAATGTGGCTCTTGAAGTTTTTAAAATGTTTGAATTCACCAGAAGCGGTTTTCTTGAAGCGCTTTGCAGCAGCTCTACGGGTTTTCATTTTCGGCATGGTTATTTCCTCCTCTATTATTTAGCAGGTTTAGGCGCAACAATCATAATCATGTTTTTGCCTTCTAATTTGGGCACTCTTTCAACAACGGCAATTTCTTTTAACTGCTCTGCCATTTTGTTCAGCAGTACTTCGCCAAGCTCAGGATGGGACAGCTCGCGGCCACGGAACATGATGGTGACCTTTACCTTGTCGCCATCTTCCAGGAAGCGAACCGCATTCTTGTACTTAACGTTAAAGTCATGGTCCTCGATACCGGGGCGCAGCTTCACTTCTTTAATGTCGAAGGTTTTTTGCTTCTTACGGGCTTCCTTTTCACGTTTTTGTTGCTCGTAACGGAACTTGCCGTAGTCCATAATTTTGCACACGGGCGGTTTCGCTGTGGGAGCAATCTCAACTAAATCTAAATGTCTTTCCACTGCCAGTTGTTGGGCTGCACGACCGGACATAATGCCAAGCTGTTCGCCATCAGCAGTAATAACACGCACTTCACGCGCACGAATCTCTTCGTTGATACGCAAGCTTTCTTTGGCTATGACAATTCACCTCCAGGGACACTAGGTAAGCGGACTGCTTACAAAAATAAAAGCGGGCAGAACATAATCCACCCGCAGAAAAATATCATATCCAACCCTGTCGAGTGCTGACCGCAAGGTGAGAAGCGGGAGGCTTCTGCTTTGTTACCTGAATATGATACCATATTGTAAAGTTTGTGTCAACAATTATTTTATTTTTTTGCTTTAGATTCCACTACATCCTTCAGGATGGCTTCAAAGGCTTCAAAGCTCATAGCGCCCATGTCGCCCTCGGTGCGGTTACGCGGGGAGACAGTCTTGTTTTCCATATCACGATCGCCCACAACCAGCATATAGGGAACCTTTTCCAGCTGGCCTTCGCGAATCTTCTTGCCAATCTTTTCGTTGCGAGCGTCCACGGTCACGCGGTAGCCATCAGCCTCCAGCTTGCGAGCCAAATCGTAGCAATAATCAGCGGCGCGATCGGTTACGGGCAGGAAGCGTACCTGCTCCGGAGCCATCCAGGTGGGCAGCGCGCCGGCATAGGTCTCGATCAAGTAAGCCAGAGTACGCTCGTAGCAGCCCAGGGAAGTACGGTGAATGATGTAGGGCAGCTTCTTTTCGCCATTTTCATCCACATAGTACATGCCGAATCTTTCAGCCAGCAGCATATCGATTTGGATGGTGACGATGGTATCCTCCTTGCCGAACACATTGTGGAATTGAATATCCAGCTTGGGTCCGTAGAAGGCGGCTTCATCGATACCGATTTCGTAGTTTACGCCCAAATCGTCCAGGATTTTGCCCATAACATTTTGTGCGTGCTCCCATTGCTCTGCGGTGCCCTCATATTTATTATTGGGGTTAGCAGGGTCCCATTGGCTGAAGCGGAAGGTGCATTTATCCAGCATGCCCACGGTATCCAGCACATATTTTGCCAAATCCAGGCAGCCCTTGAATTCTTCTTCCAGCTGGTCCGGACGCAGAATCAAATGGCCCTCCGAAATAGTGAATTGACGCACGCGGATCAGGCCGTGCATCTCGCCGCTGTCCTCGTTGCGGAACAGGGTGGAGGTTTCGCCTAAGCGCATGGGCAGCTCACGATAGGAGCGTTGACGGTTCAGGAAAACCTGATATTGGAAGGGGCAGGTCATGGGACGCAGAGCGAAGCATTCCTTGGTTTCGTCATGAGGATCACCCAAAATAAACATGCCGTCCAGATAGTGATCCCAGTGACCGGAAATACGATACAAATCACGCTTAGCCATAAGCGGAGTCTTGGTCAAGAGATAGCCACGCTTTTGCTCCACATCCTCAATCCAGCGTTGCAACAGTTGGATTACGCGGGCACCCTTCGGCAGCAAAATGGGCAGACCTTGGCCAATATAATCCACGGTGGTGAAATATTCCAAATCACGGCCCAGCTTATTGTGGTCACGCTTCAGGGCTTCAGCCTGCTGCGCCAGATATGCGTCCAGCTCTTCCTTCTTGGGGAAGGCTACGCCGTAAATACGCTGCAGCATTTTGCGTTTAGAATCACCACGCCAGTAAGCGCCGGTAGCGCTGGTCAGCTTAATGGCGTTGCCCTTAATGCGACCAGTGGAGTCCAGGTGGGGACCGGCGCACAGATCGGTGAAGTCGCCTTGCTTGTAGAAGCTGATGACAGCGTCCTCCGGCAAATCGTTGATAAGCTCCACCTTGTAGGGCTCGTCTTTTTCTTCCATGAATTTAATAGCTTCCTCACGGGGCAGCTCAAAGCGCTCTAATTTCAGCTTTTCCTTGCAAATCTTGCGCATTTCTGCTTCCAGAGCTGCCAAATCATCGGGAGTGAAGGGAGCCGGAGTATCGAAATCATAGTAGAAGCCGTTATCGATGCTGGGGCCGATGGCCAGCTTTACATCGGGATGCAATCTTTTCATAGCCTGAGCCAGCACGTGGGAGCAGGTATGCCAATAGGTTTTGCGATATTCTTTGTTTTCAAAGGTAAATTGTTTTTCTTCAGACATTGTCTTTGCCTCCTATTAATGTATCTGAACTGTGTGGGAAATATCCGGGCAAAAAAATAAACCCCAATCCCACACCAAGGGACGGAGTTCTCCGCGGTTCCACCCTCATTGACGCATGTAGTGACATACGCCCACTCGGTATCGTTAACGCCGATAGTACGGACTGGCATACTAACACTCAGAAAATGCGTTCCGCAGTCAGTTTGAAGGCGGTGCGCTCCACGTATTACCCTGCCGCTCTCAGCCTAGGCGGCATTTTCTGTGGGGATATCCCGCAAGCAGTTCCTTCGCATTACTGTTTGTTATTAACTTATGTTGTAATTATAGCACACTCTTAGAACTTGTCAAGGTTTCACTAGAAAAAAGTCTGGGGTAACGAAACGTTACTTGAAACAGCAGTTCGTACAAAAAATACGTGACTACGACTGCATAAAGACGACCAGAGTAACAAAATGTTACTCGAAACAGCAGTTCGCAATATAATAGAATGAAAAAGGAGATAGGCTCTGCGCCTATCTCCTACTTTTTTGCTTTAAAATTTACCAAATTTATTCCTGCTTGCCCTTGTGCATAATGCGCTCCAGCTCCTGCATGAAATTCTTCACATCTGCAAACTGACGGTAGACAGAAGCAAAGCGCACGTAAGCAATCTGGTCGGTTTCCTCAAGATGCTGCATCACCAGCTCGCCGATGCGGCTGCTTTCCACCTCGCTCTCGCCGTTCATGCGCAGCTCACGCTCCACACTATCGGCTATTTCCTGCACCTTTTCATAGGGCACGGGGCGTTTTTCAAAGGCCTTTAATAAGCCGCCCAAGAGCTTCTTAGACTCAAACAGCTCCCTGCGTCCATCCTTTTTGCTTACTACCAAGGGAGTCTCCTCGTATTTTTCGTAGGTCGTAAAACGACGCCCACAATCGGGGCACTCCCGCCGCCGCCGGATGGAGGTGCCATCCTCTACGGCACGACTATCTATAACACGACTGTCTCGATACGAGCAAAATGGACACTTCATACTGTTTTCCTCCTAAGGTTCTCAAGGAATCAATGGATATAAGGGCCTATGGGGTCTATCAAGGCAAGCTTTACAAGCGTTAATTATCTGCGCAGCCAGGGCGGAATCTCGTTGCCGCCGTTAAAGCCATTAATCACGCCGGAGCTGGGTCTCTTTTCTGCTTCGGGGCTCTTAATGGTGGTTGCGTTCTTCAGAGTCGGGTTTTTCTTTTCAAAGCCGGTAGCAATTACAGTTACGCGGATTTCATCCTCCAAAGCCTCGTCAATCACAGCACCAAAGATAATATTGGCGTTGGGGTCTACAGCCTCGGTGATGATTTGAGAAGCTTCGGTTACGTCGAACAGAGATAGCTCCTTGCCGCCAGTAATATTGAACAGCACGCCCATAGCGCCGTCCACAGAAGCCTCCAAGAGCGGGCTCTTAATAGCAGCCTCAGCCGCAGCCTTAGCGCCACCCTCGCCCTTAGCAGTGCCAATGCCCATGAGAGCGCTGCCTGCGTTGGTCATAATGGTCTTGACGTCGGCAAAGTCCGCGTTAATGAGGCCGGGTACACCAATCAAGTCGGAAATACCCTGCACGCCTTGACGCAGCACGTCGTCGGCAATGCGGAAGGCATCCAGCATGGAGGTGCGACGGTCAATAACCTGCAGCAAGCGGTCATTGGGGATGGTAATCAAGGTATCAACCTTTTCCTTCAACTTCACAATGCCGTTTTCTGCTTGGTTCATACGACGGCGACCTTCAAACATGAAGGGCTTGGTTACAACGCCCACAGTGAGGGCGCCTACTTCTTTTGCACATTCTGCTACCACATGAGCTGCACCAGTGCCGGTGCCACCGCCCATACCAGCGGTTACGAAAACCATGTCCGCACCCTTCAGTGCTTCCACGATTTGCTCACGGGATTCCTCACAGGCCTTTTCGCCGATTTCCGGATTAGCGCCAGCGCCCAGGCCCTTGGTCAGCTTTTCGCCGATTTGGATTTTGTTTTCTGCCTTGGACAAAAGCAAGGCTTGGGCATCGCAGTTCACAGCGATAAATTCTACGCCGCGCACGCCTGCCGCAATCATTCTGTTGACAGCATTATTACCGCCGCCACCTACGCCAATAACCTTAATATTGGCCAAATTTTCAAAGGTAGTTGCCACATCATCAAACATATTCTACGTCCCCCTTAAATATTGGGTATGATCATTGATAAACATCTAGATTTAGTATTGTTCCACATCCTATGCCATTTTTCCTGCTAGTCGAGAAAATTTATTTTCCCATATACAATCTGCGAATAACGCCAATATTTTGGAAGATACGCATACCAAAAATCAAAATGGCAACCATGTATAAATCGATGCCGATCATATTGCCTGCATAGCATAAAAAGGCAGCTAAGATACCATTAATAAAGAAACCGGAGATGAAGACCCCCGTATCATAAGTGCTGGCCATGGAAGCGCGAATACCGCCTAACACCGCATCCAGACCCGCCATCACTGCCACCGCCAAAAGGCGAGCGTATTCAGGCGGCACGCTGTAGGGACAATAAATGCCGGCAATAACGCCGATGACAAGGCCAATAACGGCAGCAAAAATCATTTTTCTCCCTCCTTGGCCTCAACGCTCTTGGCAAATTCAAAATTACGGGGCGCTTTGAGCGCAGGAATATGCACCTTATCCTGGGACTTAATCTTCACCTGAATGCCCCAGAATTCAAAGGTTTCTACCACGCCACCTCTTAACCGCAAAGCGCTGGTCAAGGTTTTGGGCGCGCCGATAGCCTTAATCACATAGGGCGGAGCACTACGCACATTATTTACTGAAACTGTGGGACCGGCGCAGCGCACCTCGCTCATGGCCACAATGCGCTGGTCGTTGAGGGAAATAGCCTCGGCACCGGCAGCTCTGAGCTCGTTGAGCACTCTGAGCAAATCCTCGTCATGAATGATGTACAGGTTGGGGTTTTCATTGGCCTTTTTAGGAATGGTGCTATCGTCCAGCACGATTTCAATGCCTGCGCCCTCTACGGGAGTGGTACCTGCCAGGAGCTCTAGGCGCTCCTGACCATGGTCCTTAGCTCTATCCGCACCCTTTTTGCGCAGCTCATTGATTTCCTGCAGCAGGTGCTTGTTTTCTGTTTCCATAGTCTTTAAGCGCTCGGACAAATCCTCCACCCTGTCCATGCGGATGGTCCTTTGCTGTACCGTGACCTTATACTGTACGGAAAGCATAAAGCCTAACACCATGAATACCATGGCAATTAAAATCTTGCCCTGTAGATCCATAGTAAAAATTTTCTTCATTCTTCCACCCTCATTTTTTCTTCTCTTTAGGTATCAGCTTAATGTATGGTTTAGCAAAGGTTAAATCAATATATTCAGCTTGAATATTTTTATTTTTTATCTCGTTAAAGACGGTCATAAAAAGCTCCGCCTTTTCCGGCAGCTTGCTTACAGGCCCCAGCAGAATGGGAAAGCTATTGCGCAAGCGTAGCTTGGCCTCCTGACGATTGTCGATGGCGATTTCGGCTATGCGGTCGCGGGCCTCCCCGCTGAGCTGCTGCAAAAACTGCAGGATATGGATAACGTTTTGATTATCCACCTTATCCCCTAAAAAAACGTTGCCGCATTGGGCACCGGCCAAAACTGGAGCCTTGGCATCGGGGATGCTGGTGGTGACCTTCATGATGAGGCCGTTGTAGTCCAGCTGCAGGTAGCTGCGGTAGGAGTTGGCCACGTAAAGGGCGGGCTCACGCTCCTGGACATAGACCTCGTAGTTGGTGGGCCAGTGGTAGTCCACTCTGGGATTCTGAAAGCGTATATCGTGCTTTAAGGCTTCCAGCAGCCGACTACGGCTCACGTTAAAGAAGTTGAAGGGCGGCGCACTGCCGCCCAGCTCGATGGCTTCTTTTTCGCTGAGAAGGCTGGAGCCGTGGATGGTGATGGTGCCGATGGCCAATCCCGGCTGGTGGATGTAGTGCCAGCCAGTGTAGAGGCCATACACAGTCAACGCCAACACAGCAAAGCGGCACACAAAGCGAATACGTCTGCGACGTTTATGCTGGCGCAAGCGTTCCTGCATAGTAACCATTCCACCGCCTCCCTTCAAATTAAACGGTTAATAATATTTATATCCTTCCACTCAAAAGAAATTTCTTAACGCTTATTTCGTGGGGTACAATCACGAAGCTGCGGTGTCCAATCTGTTCGCAGAATGATCAACGTTTTCGAAACCTTGCTTCTATTGTACCAACCACTCATAAGCTAAAATTTCTATTCGCTCCAGGATATAAACATTATTAACTTATAGTTTCTACTTTGCACTTAATAGAATTTTTTCACACAGGTCAGGGAATGCAATGCCTACAGCAGCCGCTGCTTTCGGCACTAGGCTGGTGGCGGTCATGCCGGGAACGGTATTGGCCTCTAACACATAGCCTTGGTTGTGCTCGTCCAGCATTACATCGACGCGGGCTACGCCGCTTAAGCCTAACACCTTGTAGGCTGCTACAGCTAAAGCTTGCACATGGGCATTCACCTCGTCTCCTAAGGGAGCCGGGCAATGATAATCCGTTGCGCCCTTGGTATATTTAGAATGGAAATCATAGGCACCGCTGTGAGGCGCAATCCAAATTACCGGCAGGGGCTTAATCTCGCCCTTTTCCTCCATCAGGGCCACGGTCAGCTCCTTGCCCTTAATGCATTCTTCCACTAAAACATTCTCAGAATAAGAGAAGGCTTCCTTTAAAGCAGGCTCAATGCCCTCTGCTTCCTTAGGAATGACTACGCCGATGCTGGAGCCTTGGGTTGCGGCCTTGATAACTACGGGCAGGCCGAAGGCTTCCAATATGTGCGCCTTCAAGGCAGCCAAATCCCCTGCTTCACGCTTATTGATAATCAGGCAGCGGGGTGTGGAAATACCTGCGGATTGCAGAAAACGCTTGGTGGCAGATTTATCCATGCTCACAGCGCTGGCCAAAACGCCACAGCCGGTGTAGGGAATGCCTGCTGCCTCTAAAATACTCTGCAGGCGGCCATCCTCGCCGTATTTGCCATGCACAGCATTGAACACCACCTTGGCGTTCATAGCGTGCAGGGTAGTAATCAGGCGGTCGGGCACCAGCTCTACCTCCTTGGCATTATAGCCCTTTTCCCTCAGAGCAGCAGCAATGGCTCCGCCGGTGACACGGGAAATTTCGGCTTCGGAGGAGGGTCCTCCTAAAACAACAGCAATGACATCGCTTTTCATAATCATTTTGCATTACGCTCCAATTCTCTTACTAATTCCTCGCCGATTTTGAACACATCACCGGCGCCGATGGTCATAATCAAATCGCCAGTCTGGGCCTGCTCCTGCAGATATTCCTCAGCCTTGGAGAGGCGGGGAATATAGAGCACCCTTTGGCCAGTGGCAGCCTTAATGCCTTCGACCAATTTAGCACTATTAGTGCCGGCAATGGGGTCCTCACCGGCGGAATAAACATCTACAATAACTAGCTCGTCACAGCCTCTAAAGCACTCGCAGAACTCGTCAAAAAGCAGCTTGGTGCGGGTGTAGCGATGGGGCTGGAAAACGCAAAGCAGGCGCTCCGGCTTGGTTTGCAACGCAGCCTTGATGGTCACGCCGATTTCCGTGGGATGATGAGCATAGTCATCTACAACCCAAACGCCGTCCACCTTGCCCTTAGTTTCAAAGCGACGCTTCGCACCGCCAAATTTTTTCAGAGAAGCCAAAATCTTCTCCACCTCAATGCCCATTTCCCGCGCTGCCGCAAAGGCACCCATGGAATTGAGCACATTATGACGACCGGGCACCACTAAATGTACCTCGGTCACGAATTTATCATGGTAATAAAGCTCATAGGTGGTGCCATGCACATCATAGGTAATATTACGCGCGGTATAGTCAGCGCCCTCGCCTATCATGCCATAGGTCAGCACAGTCTTTTCCGTTTCCTGTGCCAAGCGGCGCACCTTGGGATTATCCACGCACAAAATAGCCTTACCGCCCTCCTTGATATTGCCCAAGAATTGCTTAAAGGCCTGGTAAATATTTTCCTCCGTACCATAATGGTCCAGATGGTCGTCCTCAATATTGGTTACTACGGCCAAACGAGGATAGAATTTCAGGAAGGAGCCGTCGCTTTCGTCAGCTTCAGCAATCACGTGAGGACCCTTGCCGTTTAAGGCATTACCGCCCAGGCTTGCTACCTCGCCACCGATAACTACGGTGGGATCCACGCCACTTTCAACAGCAATGCAGGAAATCATGGCGCTGGTCGTGGTTTTGCCATGGGCACCGGCCACAGCCACACCATCAGCATCATTAAGCAGCGCAGCCAAAACATCACTGCGGTGCAGCACCGGAATACCCTTTTTTTGAGCTGCCACCAGCTCAGGATTATTGGCATGGATAGCTGTGGAAATAACCACCCCATCAGCACCATCTACTTGACAGGCGTCGTGGCCCATATAGACCATGGCACCCTCCTCCGCCAAGTGTGCAGACATGTGACCAGCGTTCAAATCGGAGCCGCTCACGTCGTAACCACGTTTAATCAGCACGTAGGCCAATGCGCTCATACCAGCGCCACCAATGCCGATAAAATGTATATTATGCAGATTAGCTAGCTTGTTCTCAGCCACAAGAAGACCCTCCCTATTTTTTAATCAGAGCCAAGGCCTGTTTGGCAATGGTCTCTGCTGCCTGCGGCTTACCCAAGCTTTTGGCTGCCGCCTGCATCTTCTCCAATTCCTTAGCATGTAAAAGCAGATGCTCAATGGCCTCCAAAATCCGCTCGCCGTTGAGCTCCTTGTCTAGAATAACTCTTGCTGCACCCTTAGCCTCCACTGCGCGGGCATTGAATTCCTGATGGTTCGCCGTTGCATAGGGATAGGGCACCAGAACCGATGGAACGCCCTTGGCCATCAGCTCCGCCAGGCCGATAGCTCCGGCCCGGAAAACTGCTAAATCCGCAGCCGCCAGGGCCACGGGCATATTATGCAGATAGGGCTTGATGATGATATTCTCGCCCACACCACCCCGTTTGGTGATTTCCTGCATATATTTTTCATAATTCACATCGCCGGTAGCATGAAGCACCTGTACCTCCTGCCGTCCGGATAAGACCAGTTCTGCCTCCAGCATGGCCGTGTTAATGCTGCGAGCACCGCGGCTGCCTCCGGAGACGAGAATGGTTTTCTTCTTGGGATCCAGCCCCAGCTCCTTGTAGGCAGCAGCACGCTCATGCTTGAGTATTTCCGTGCGGATGGGGTTACCGGTGTACACCAGCTCCGCTTTACCATGGAAATATTTGGCTGCCTCCTTATAGCCCAAAAAGACTTTTTTTACGTAACGCGACAAAATCTTATTGGTCACACCGGGCATAGCGTTCTGCTCCTGAATGCAGCAGGGTATGCCATACATAGCCGCCATGAAGACGATGGGCCCGCAAACGTAGCCGCCGGTGCCGATGACCAGGTCCGGCCTTTCCTTTTTGATAATTTGCCAAGCATCGTACAAGCCGGAAAACAGCTTGCCCACGCTACGCAGAGTATCAAGGCTCAGGCTGCGCTTGAAGCCCGCTACCTCTATGAATTTCAAGGGATAACCATAGCGGGGAATGATGTCCTTCTCTAGACCTTGCTGGGTGCCCACAAAGCTAATCTCCGCCTGGGGATTGAGCTTTTTGATTTCATCGGCAATGGTCAGAGCAGGATAAATATGTCCTCCGGTGCCCCCACCGGAAAGAATGACCTTCACTGTGCTTCCTCCTCCCTTATTCGGGCAAAGCATTTACCAATTGTTTAAAATAGCGTCCGCGCTCAGGGTAGTTTTTAAACATATCATAGGACGAGCAAGCAGGGGAAAGCAGCACCACTTGGGGCGCTTCAGCCATAGCATAGGCCTTGTTGACAGCGTCCTCAAAGGAGTCCGCCAGCAGAATATTGCCCACCTTGGCAGCCTTAGCAGCCTCAAAAAAGCGCTCCTTGGCCTCGCCCAAAAGGATGAGAGCATCGCATTTTTCCTTGACTAGGGCCATCATGGGCTCCAGCTCCGTCAGCTTGTCGTGACCGCCGGCCAAAAGGATGATGTGTCCCTTGTCAAAGGCCTCCAGCGCCTTGATGGTGGAGTCAGTATTGGTAGCCTTGGAATCGTTATAATAGGGCACGCCCTTAATGGTGCGCACATATTCCAGGCGATGCTCAATGCTGCGGAAATTGCGCAGCACATCCGCCATCTCCTCCACCGGTACATGAGCAAAGAAGCCGCAGGCAATAGCAGCCAGCACATTTTCCTCGTTGTGACCGCCAAACAGATGCAGCTCGTCTATATTACAAACAACCTTTGTTGTATTATTCCATTTTATCACAAAATTACCGTTTTGCATAAAAATTCCTTGCTCCAAAACGGTTTTTCTACTAAAAAAGCAAATTGTACCATCACTATCCTTGGCCCAGGTTCTTACCTCAGGGTCATCGTAATTGAGGACGGTGATTTGGCCCACGCTTTGCTGGCGGAAAATATTCTTTTTCGCCTCGCCGTAGGCTCTCATAGTATGATGACGCTCCAAATGGTCCGGCGTCAAATTTAAAACCACAGCGATATCGGGACGGAAGGTGCTGACCTTTTCCAATTGGAAGCTGCTGAGCTCCGCTGCCAGCCAGGCATCCTCCGTGAGGCCCTCCACTTCCTTGGACAGAGCCAGGCCAATATTGCCACCTACAGCGCTGGGCACGGGCAAACGCTTGAACATCTCGCCCACGATGGTAGTGGTCGTGGTCTTGCCATTGGTGCCGGTGATGGCCGCCATATGTCCATCATAGATGCGGTAGGCCATCTCTACCTCGCTGATGACCTCTACGCCGCTGACAAGCTCTGCCAGCAGCACATTCATGTTGTCGCAGGGCACGCCCGGTGATAGCACCACCATGCCTGCCTCGGCTAAAGCCTTTGCAAAGGCTTCCTCGCCGATAATTAAATCGCCGCCCACAGCCCTGATGGCCGCCAGCAACGGCTCCTCAATAGTGCAGGGGTTATCGTTATACAAAAATACCTGCTGCCCATGACGGGCCAGCACCTCAGCCGCGCCGCGACCGCTAATGCCTGCACCATATACAATTACAGCTCTATCCTTTTCGTTTTCCACGCCCGTCATGTTCAGTGCCTCCTATAATACTGCCGCCAGCCAGAGCCACAGGCCCACAGCGGAAAGCAGTAAGCTTATTAAAGTAAATACGCGCACTACCTTGACCTCATTCCAACCGCCCAGCTCAAAATGATGGTGCAATGGCGCCATTCTAAAGAAACGCTTGCCACCGGTCAGGCGGAAATAGCCCACCTGAATAATAACGCTGGTGGCCTCGGCTACATAGATGCCACCGATGATCACCAAAAGCAGCTCCGTATGAGTCAAAAGGGCCAAAGCGGCTACACCACCGCCCAGGGCCAGGCTGCCCGTATCACCCATGAACACCTTCGCCGGGTGACGATTAAAGAGCAAAAAGCCTAAGCAAGCACCGGTCAAGCCCAGCGCAAAGCCGCTCACATCCAGCATGCCCTGCATATAGGCAATATAAGCATAGGCCAGGGTTACCGGAATACTTACAAAGGAAACTAGGCCATCTAGACCGTCAGTCAAATTAACCGCGTTGGTGGTACCTACTAAAAGAATGAATGCCAAAGCATAATAAGCCCAGCCAAAATCAAGGTGAACATTCAGCAAGGGTACCCACAGGCTCGTGTTCTGCAAATGGGTTTCTGCAAAATACACATAGGCGCCGGCCAAAATAAACTGTAGCAAAAATTTTTGCTTTGCGGTTAAGCCCAGATTACGCTTCATGACCACCTTGATGTAGTCGTCAATAAAGCCAATCAGGGCATGGCCCATTGTCAGCACCAAGGCGATGAGCACGTGAGGCGTGAATTTTCCCCAGAACAGCGCCAAAAACAGGGCTGCCAGCATCATCAGTCCGCCCATAGTGGGGGTGCCGCTTTTTTTCATATGGCTGGCCGGTCCGCATTCGCGGATGGACTGGCCAAATTTTAATTTATGCAGATAGGGTATCAGCACGGGGCCGATAAGGGCACACACAATAAATGCGGTGACCGGGATTAGAACAAGCTTTAACATAGTTTCCCCTCACAAAAAATTTATTTAAACAGTTCTAGCATCTTGCCAACCTGCATGGAGTTGGAGCCCTTTAAGAGGATAATATCCCCTGCATCCGCCATAAAGCGCAGGTTATCCGCCGCCTCCTGGCGGCTAGCGCAGTGGGAGGTTTTGCCGCCGAGCTTAGCCACCTCGTCGGAAATATAGGCAGCGTCCTTGCCATAGGTCAGCACGTAATCCACACCATACTCCACCGCCCACTTACCTACGCGACGATGGGCATCCTCGCTGATATTGCCCAGCTCCAGCATATCGGCCAATACGGCAATGGTACGACCCTTGCCGTGGTTGGCCTTCTTGGCCTCCGCCAGGGTCTTCAGCGCCGCCTCCATGGAGGCGGGGCTAGCATTATAAGCGTCATTGATAAAGGTGATGTCGCCAATATAGATAATCTCTTGGCGACTACCTGTGAGCCGCGCCGTGGCTAACGCCTTGGCGCTAGTCTCCATATCTACGCCGTAGCATGCTGCTCCAGCGATGGCGGACAGCGCATTATACACATTATGCTCGCCTATCAGCTGTAGGCGTACCTTCACGCTTTTGCCCGTGGCTTTTTCCGTGCACACGAAGGTAGTGCCCATAGCAGAGGTTGCGATTTCGCTGCCGCGATAATCGCAATTCTCGCCAAGGCCAAAGTAGACTACCTTGGCCTTGGTTAGCCTAGCGGCCTTTACCACGAACTCGTTGTCGCCGTTCAGGACGGCGAAGCCATCCGCCGGCAAGTCCACAACGATTTCGCTCTTGGCCTTGCCAATATTTTCCATGCTGCCCAGTAGCTCCATGTGGGTTTCACCCACATTGGTGATGAGGCCGCTATCGGGCTCAGCAATCTCACACAGCTCCGCGATTTGTCCCAAACCGCGCATGCCCATTTCTACTACAGCAATATCCGTATCAGGCTTAATGGATAGCAGGGTTTTGGGCAAACCAATCTCGTTATTAAAATTGCCCTGAGTTTTTACTACATTATATTTTGCGCCCAAGCAGGCAGCCAACAAATCCTTGGTAGAGGTCTTGCCGTTGGAGCCGGTGATAGCGAAAACCTTCAGGTCTTTCTGTTGGCGTCTGTAAGCACGAGCCATGGCTTGGTAAGCCTTCAAGGTATCTTCTACTTTAAATACTGCAACGCCTGCAGGCAAGGGCTCGATATCGTGGGAAATAACCACGCCGGCGGCGCCCAGCGCCACGGCCTTGGCGCAGTAGTCATGACCATCAAAATTGCCGCCCTTTAAGGCTACAAAAAGCTCACCGGGCTGTACCGCACGGGAGTCGGTGGTGACGCCGGTAAAGGCAAAATCCTCGCGCACAGCGCCGGTTGCTGCTATGATCTCACTAGCCTTTAGCATTTTTTATCACTCCAATATTCTAAAACAACCTCTTTATCATCGAAATGAATGGTTCTGTCCTTCAAAATCTGGTAGTTTTCGTGGCCCTTGCCAGCGATCATGATCACGTCATCTTCCGCAGCATGAGCCAGTGCAAAGTGAATGGCTTCCCTTCTATCGGAGAGGCGGAAAACCTCCTTGCCCTCCGGCACGCTTTGCAGCGCGGTGAAAATCTCGTCAATAATCAGCTCCGGATCCTCGGTACGAGGATTGTCGCTGGTGACTACCACTTTATCGGCCAGCTCCAGAGCCAAGCCGCCCATGATGGGACGCTTCTTGTTGTCGCGGTCGCCACCGCAGCCAAAGACAGCCCACAGCTTGCCTCTGGTGATGGAGCGCGCCGTTTTGAGCACATTTTCAAGTCCATCAGGAGTGTGGGCATAGTCCACAATAACGGTGTAGGGCTGGCCAGCTTCCACCAGCTGGAAGCGACCGGGCACGCCGTCGAAGCCATCCAGCACGGAAATAATAATTTCCTTGCTGATATTTTCCGCCAGCATGGCTGCCACAGCACCCATAACGTTGTACACATTGAACTCGCCGGTAATCTTCAGCTCCAAGTCCATCTCACCGGCCGGGGTTGCCAAGGCCAGCTGCATATGCTTGGGAGCCACGGTGAAGCTCAAGGGATAAATATCGTTCTCATGACCCTTGCCATAGGTCAACACATGGGCCTTGGTGCGCGCCTTAATAATGGCGGAGCTGGGGTCATCCATATTGAAAACAGCGTTTTTATTGGGCTTGTCACCATCGGTGAGATGCTCAAAAAGCAAGCTCTTGGCATCGCGATAGTTTTCCATGGTCTTATGAAAATCCAGGTGATCCTGGGTAATATTGGTCAACACAGCACAGTCATATTCTATGCCAGCCACACGCTTTAAGGCCAGGGCATGACTGGAAACTTCCATGACGCAGTAGTCACAGCCAGCGCACACCATAGCGTACAAGGTCTTTTGCAAATCCACCACATCGGGTGTGGTATTGTGGCTGACAGTTTCTTCATCCTCGATCATGATGTTGATAGTACCAATCAGGCCCACCTTATAGCCAGCCTTGCGCAAAATCATGCGGATGATATTGGTAGTGGTGGTCTTGCCATTGGTACCGGTAACGCCGATCATGCGCAGGCGCTTGCCTGGATAATCATAGAAATAGGGAGTGATTATTTCCATGGCTGCGCGAGTATCCTCTACCACGAGCAGAGTTAAGCCCTCAGGAACCTCCGCAGGCACCTCCTCCACTAAAGCTGCCACAGCGCCCTTTTGGGCTGCCATGAGTACAAATTTATGTCCGTCAACGGTTGCGCCTCTCAGAGCAATGAACAGGCTGCCTGCCTGCACAGTGCGAGAGTCCGCAGTTACATCGGTAATAACCTTCTCAGAGCTGCCCAAAACCTGCACCTTGGGCAATAAATTAAGGAGCGAAGCTAAACTCTTTTCCATGTGAGAAACCTCCTAAATTGAAAGGGCAGCCAAAGTGGCTGCCTCCCCCGAAAATCTTATCAAATTATATCACAAAACAATGCTTCTGGCTATGCTTATTTAGTGGCTACAGCCAAAGAGTTCACATTATTTTTTTGTCCTAGAGCTTTTACATAAATATTACTACGAGCTACGCTCATACCCAAGTGCTGCTCAGCCAGGCCAATGATGCGCTCCGGCCCCTTGAGCTGCTCCACTTCAATTTTCAACTCATTATTTTTATTGATCAGCTGGGTTTCCAGCTTGCGCATGCTCACCAGCTCGCTACCATAGGTCACCATGGCTTCACTGCGCACTACGCTCAGCAAATAAGTCGCCAGAACCACTACGGCAAAGAACATAAAGCGATTTCTGAGTCCGCGATATGGATCCGTATTCACTTTTTCCTGCTGCCTGAGCTGAGGAGCTTCCTGATACTGTTGATATTCTTGATACTCCTGCTCTTCCCAAGCATAATTGTCATATTTTCTGGCTAACATTTCTTACACAACCTCTTAAATCTTGATAGCATAGCGCAGTCTAGCACTGCGAGAACGGGGATTTTCCTCCACCTCGGCGGCGGAAGGAACCATATTGCCCGCTTTCTTTAAAACTGGTTTTTTCCCACATACGCACACCGGCAGCTGGGGCGGACAGGTACAGCCTTTTACTAATTTGGCAAAGGTCTGCTTAATGATTCTGTCCTCTAAGGAATGGAAGGTGATGACGCCGATGCGACCGCCGCTTTTTAAGCGCTCCACCGCAGTCTCCATGGTGTCAGCTAAAATACCCAGCTCGTTATTCACCTCAATGCGAATAGCTTGAAAGGTGCGTTTGGCAGGATGAGGGCCATCGATGCGTGCTCCCTTAGGAATAGCCTTTTTAATCACATCCACCAGCTCGAAGGTAGTGGTGAGAGGCTTTTCCTTACGCGCGGACACTATAAATTGGGCGATGCGCTTACTCCAGCGCTCCTCACCATATTTGTGGATAATTTCCGCAAGCTCTTCCTCTTTATAATTATTGACCACGTAAGCGGCGTCCAGCTTGGCCTCCTGGTTCATACGCATGTCCAGCGGCCCGTTATGCATATAGCTAAAACCCCGCTCCGGACAATCCAGTTGGTAGCTGGAGACGCCCAGGTCAAAAAAGATACCGTCGATTTTATCAATGCCCAGCTCGTCTAGAACCTTGGCAAAGTTTTTAAAATTGGACTTGGCCACCTTGGTCTGGCAAGGAAATTTGCCTAAGAGGCGCTCCGAGGCTACCTTAATAGCATCGTCGTCCTGGTCGATGCCTAGGATGAGGCCCCCTGCCTCCAGCTGGGAAGCAAAGCCACAGGTGTGCCCCGCACCGCCCATGGTGCAGTCCACATAAATACCATTTTTATCTGTAATGAGAAATTCTACGCTTTCCTTAAACAGGATGCTCGTATGTTTAAATTCCATCCTTGTCACCCCGTTAAGCTTATATTCCTAAATCAGACAATTGCTCGGCCAATTCGTTAACATCCTCGGCGCTCTCTTCGTTATAAGCAGCCCATCTAGCAGCGTCCCAAATCTCGGCTCTGTTGCCCACGCCCACGATGACGGCGTCCTTTTCCAGTCCCGCATGGCGACGCAGATTGGCGGGTAATAAAACGCGGCCCTGCTTATCGCATTCGCCCTCGCAGGCACCACCAAAGAGAAAACGAGTAAAATCACGGGCAGTTTTGCGGCTCATGGGCAGAGCAGCCAGCTTGGCCTCCACCTTTTGCCATTCATTCATATCGTACACAAAAAGGCAACCGTCCAAGCCTTTAGTGATAATGAATTTGCTGCCCAATGCTTCACGCAGCTTGGCAGGCATAGCAAGGCGACCCTTAATGTCTAAGGTGTGTTCATATTCACCTAAAAGCATGTTGTCGCCCCCTTTTTACCCACTTTACTCCACTTTTCTCCATTATATCCTTATTTTGCTTCCATTGCAAGCCCTAAATGCAAATTTATGAAGAATTACAAAAAATTTTCTGTATTTTTTCCTTGCGTCAGCTATCTTTTTCTTGGTAGCGCTAATACTGTTTGCTCAAACGGGCTTCGCGAGCAAGCAGTACTTGCTTCCGTTACACTTTCTTTGCAAAAAATTTTCGCTTATCCATTTGGCTTTTAGGTAGGAAAATGCTATAATTAGGTGGTACGGATTATGTACCCATCATCTTGTTCTAAAGGAGAAACGCATCATGATTACTAAAGATACTGGCATTATCGAAGCCGTTCAATCCCATCCTGAAATTATGGAGGTTTTTGCTGAATACGGTCTGGGCTGCATCGGCTGCATGGCTGCTCATTTTGAGACCATCGGCCAAGGCGCTGGCGCTCATGGCATCGACGTTGACGCTCTCATCGAAGACATCAACAAGGTTATCGCTGAGCACGCTGAAAACAAATGAGCTTAAGTTAACTAAGCTAAACATAGCTAAAGCAAACTAGCTTCAGTTAACTGAGTTAAACACAGTGAAAGCAAAATAGGCAAAAAAAATTTAGGCACCAACTACTTTTCGTAGTCGGTGCCTATTTTTATTGGTGCCGCGGAGGCGAGCCAGTACAACCAGATACGCATTTTTATACTGCTCTCACTAGCCACTTCTCCACGATAGCGCCATCTTTCGGCCCCATAAACCGCAGGAACACCTTCTATAGAACACTTTTCCATTATCATTTTATCTCACTGCTTATAAAACTCTTTAACCGTTCTACCGCTTGTTCAACCTCTACATCACGAGGCAAAGTAGCGATAACTCTATCCAAATAACCCTTTTCTACAATTTTTTTCTTAGTCCAGGGATAATATAAATCATATACCCAAACAAGATAAAGCAGCTTACGGTCGTCAACAGTCTGCATGTCACCGCCATTAATCTGTTCGGCCTTAAGAAAATTTTCTTTACATACAGGTGTGAATACTCCTTCCGGAGGCACGCACACATACTCAATATTAACTCTGTAAATGTCTAGCTTATCGGCATCACGAATAATCTTGGCAAAAAGCAGATGACGTTCACTGGGAGCCTGAGCTATAAACTTTTTATTGTGATTACTGATAGCGAACAACAAAATACTCCTGTCCTCGCTATCCAGTTCCTTATACAGTGACTGCTCCTGAATTACCTTCAGTCCCAGCTCAGCATGATCCTCGCTCAGATTATCTCGAAATGTACGGTACACACTCCACTGGCGAAACCTGCCCACATCATGTAAAAGCCCTATCAGCTCAGCAAGCAAAACATCGTGCTCGGTGAGCTTTAGCCATTGGGCCAACTCCTTACAGTTGCGACGCACGAAGCCAATATGTGCTTCTTTAAGACCGATGCCCCACATAGCCTCCTTATCTTCGTTATGAAATGAGCTAGAGTATGCAGCCATCCATTTTTCAGCTTCACTGATAATATGCTTTAAATACACTTGTCCTCACCTTTCCAGTTCCCCCTGCCAACGAGAAATACCGCCAAAGTCCTTCACGTCTGCATAGCCCAAACCACGCAAAGTAACTGCTGCAATGGCGCTACGGCGACCGCTACGACAATATACAATAATGGGTTTATCTTTATCGGGCAATAAGCTAGCTGCCTTTTGCTCCACCTGATCGTAAGGCAAAAGTACCGCCCCAGCAATATGCCCTTCGGCAAATTCTTCCGGAGTACGCACATCTACAAGCACAAAATTTTCTTTCTTAGCTAGTTTAGCCTGCAGCTCCTCATAGCTAACCAAACTGCTTTTACCGCCACCAAAACCAAAAATGAACAGGCCTACAACCGCAAGTGCAGCAATAACTAAATATTTACGCATACCAATACCTCCTTTTTCCTACTTTTCCACCAAGCCATAGCTTTCCTCTAAAAGCTGCTGCACCAAAGGCTCATCCACATCTTTATCAAGGACAATCGTTATCCAGTGCTCTTTATTCATGTGAGCGGATAGAGCATATCTACTTCACTCCTGGGAAGGAATCAACATACTGAATTTTTATATCCGGGAAGGAGTCCACAAACTGGATGGTAAAATCAGGGAAGGAATCCACAAATTGCCACTGCCCAATCTTATCAGGAAAAGAAGAAACCTTTTGTACCTTCAAATCGGGAAAGGATTTCACAACCTGCACCTTGATATCGGCAAAGCTTTTTACTACCTTAACCTTGCCACACAGCTTTATGCCCTTGTAATAACCATCCTTGGTCACTGCTCCTGCTGAGCAAATGGCGGGAACCATAGTCACTAACATTGTTGCTATTAATAAAACTTTGGTAAAAAACTTCATTTTACGCACCTCCATACAAATACTGTCCTGCTTTAATTATAACACGAAATCAGCCACGTTTATACATTTCCTACCACATATTATGCTATAATAAAGCATAGAAGAAACTCGCCCTATACTATCCCAAGGAGGCGTTTACATGCTTAAGACAATCTCAAAAGCCCTTTGCGTACTAACTCTTACCGAACTGATGCTTTGGTCGCCGCTATCTTTAGCTCAAGCCGCCAATACTTCAAGCTATTACATTAGCGCTGAAACTGACTATAATGCTAACGAACCCATTTACGTTGTGGGACACAAAGAAAGGACCTTAGAGTATCATCATCAAATCTCTAAGGTCCTTTTTTATGCTTTTTAGGGTGCAAAGCTAGCTATAATTCTATCAAAATTCACCCTAAAACTATAATCTTATCAAATTCACATAAGTCTACTCTATCACTCTCAGGCTGTGACTGCGACCGGTAAGGGAACGAGCACCGCGCTCGGTGATGACATAGGTGTTTTCCGTGCCCACCATGCCAAGGCCCGGTAGGGCAATCTTAGGCTCCACCGCAAAAGTCATGCCCGGCTCAAGCTGCTGCTTAAAGCCCTTGGCGATAGCCGGAGCTTCGTCCATCACCAGGCCAATGCTGTGGCCTAAAAACTTGCCGCCGTTCATAAAGCTGTCGCCATACACATTATTAAAACGTGCCATAGTGCGCAAATATAAGCTTTCAATAGCTACACCAGGGGCCATCATCGCCACAACCTCCTGCTCCAGCTCCAAGCAACGCTCCTGAGCAGCCAAAATCTTGGCACCCTGCTCATCCTTATTAATATCTCCATAGTAATAAACCACAGTTTTATCAGTGTGATAGCCATCAAAGCCACAGGGAATATCTAAATATACCAAACGGCCAGGCTTAAGCTTGCGAAAAGCATTACCAATGGACTGCACAGCGATGCAGGTGCCGTTAGTGCCCCCGGGGCCATCAAAGGCTGTGCGTACGAGGCCACTTTTGCCAAAGGCAGCAATACCAATTACCTCTTCACCCATGGGCAAATTAAAGCGAGCAATACCATGCGAGCCACGTGCCACCATCTCGCCATATAAATTGATGGCCAGCTGTGCTTCGCTAATGCCACCCTTAATCATCGTCGGCGCAATTACGTCCAGCACAGTCTCATGAATAGCGCCACTAGTAGCCATCATTTCCAGCTCGTATTTGCTTTTAACCATCCGCAAATCCTGTAAAACAGCATCAATCCCAACGATTTCTTCAAAAGCAAAATACTTATGCAGCATCCGCTCCCAATCCACAGAAGCACGCTTGATTTCCATATACATGATGCGTGGCGCCTGCCCATAAAAGGCTGCCGCTTCCCTAAAGCTATGAATCGGGCGGATATCGTCAAAATGCGATTCCTTGCAGGCTCTATCATAGCTGCGGCGCACCCACAAAATCGCATCCTGTGGTCTAATTATCAGTACACCCTCCTGCATAGTGCCGGTAAAATAATACATCGCTACCTTATGGTTTATGGCAACCATTTCCCAGCCCGGATAGCGCTCCTCCATCTTCCTACGAAAACGCTCCAGCCGCTCCTCCAGCTCACTAGCAGGAACAGGTCTAATATCATCAGTAAAAACTGTTTCTTTTTCTAAAATAGCCATCATTAGTCTCCCCTTTAGTTTATTCTACATAATATTATAACAGAAAATCCCCCTAATTCCAAAAATGAAGCTCTGCAAAATGTATTAAAAATGTATTATATTTGCGCTTTTGATACAAGCAAAAAAAGAGCTCCCGACCTATCTTTGGCAAGGTCAGGAGCTCTTCAAGCTCACTAAAAAATCAAGATTATTCTAAAGCAGCAAGCAGCTCAGCAGCCTGTTTATTGATAGCTTCGACGACCTCTTGCTCCACCTCCCATGTACCGGTAGCAAAAGCTGCAGGGGGCAGAGCAAAGCCATAGCCAGCACCACTAACTAGCTCCATACGCATAAAGGTTAGCATGTCACCAAGGCGTTCGCGCACGCTAGCAGTTTTGTTTTTCCCGCCCACACCGCAAATAGTCACTTTTTTGCCAACCACCACCGTCATTCTTTCAGGGTCATTAGCCACTAAAGGACGGCTCAGCCAATCCAAAAGGTTCTTTAACGCGCCGGGGATATTGTAATTATATTCCGGCGAGAAAATCCACAAGGCATCTGCTTCCTTGATAGTATTTCTAACCTTAGCAACAGCCTCCGGTGGCGGGAATTCAATATCCTGATTCAAAAAGGGAACGGCGTCAGCTTGGATATATTCAACCTTAGCCTTATCTTGTAAAGCTGCTTCAGCAAGCTTAGCCAAGCTCCTATTAAATGAATTTTTACGTAAAGAACCAACAATGAATACTATTTTCTTCATGCTCCAACCTTCTTTCATATAAACATATTTATGGGTACACAGATTGAAATGGTAATCACTCACACAGTAAAGGTCAAATTTTTATAAACTTCGATGTTATGACGCTATTCATTTTCCAGCTTCACTGATTATCTTCTTTAAATACACTTCCTCATCACCCTACTTCAGCCCACTCATAGTTTGCACAGCATCATAGGCCACCAGCACCGCTTTGGCAAGGTCCGAGGCCTCACTTTTTTCCTCTGGGCAATGGCTTCTTCCCCCAGCGCTGGGCACGAAAAGCATGGCTGCGGGCATCTTGGCGCCAAAAATTTGCGCATCATGACCTGCTCCGCTAGGAAGATGCATATATTCAAACTCCCTAGTAATACAGCTCATTTCGAAATGGCCTTTAATCTCTTCATCCATCAGCACGGGCGCGGCATAAAGAAGATTCTCTACCTCATACGTCAGCCCTGACTCAAGGCTCATTTTATCGAGGTCAGCAAGCAGACTATAATACTGCGTCATAATGCTATCTTCATCCACACCGCGAATATCAACCACAAAGGTAACCCTTTGAGGAATAATGTTCATTACATTAGGCTCCACCTGCAAAAATCCTACTGTGGCCACGCAATTGCGGAACAGCCTAGCCCTGTCCCCTATCTTGCTAATCACCTTCGTTGCTTGCTCTAAAGCGTCCTTACGCATATGCATGGGCATAGTACCTGCATGGTCCGCCCTACCGTTAATCCTAATGCGGGCTCGCTTAATGCCAACAATCACATCAACGATACCTATTTCCTTATGTTCTGCTTCCAAAATCGGCCCCTGCTCAATATGGATTTCGATGAAAGCTTTAATATCGTCACGTTTATGCTCAGCAATTTCCTCCGGCTTCAGGCCATAAGCAGCCATGGCTTGGTAAACACTTATCCCATCCGCATCCACTTGCGTTTTAAGCTCCTCGCAAGTCAATTGCCCTAATAAAGCTTTGCCAGTGAAGAGCCCAGCATTGAATCTAGCACCCTCCTCATCATTAGTAGCGATTACCTCAAGAGAATAGCCTAGCTCCATCCCCGACTCCTTTAGCAAGCGAGCCACCTCAATGGCACACACAATGCCGGCAATACCATCATATGCACCACCATGCTTGACGGAATCAAAATGAGAGCCGATCATAATGGTAGCTGGACTTTTACCTTCCAGCCTGCCAATAACAGCACCCGAATTATCCATTCGCACCGCTAGTCCCACTGCTTCCATACTATCCTTAAGATAGGCACAGGCCTCGCGTGCTTCTTTGGTATAAGGTAATCTCGTCACTCCACATCCGGGCGTTGCCGTAAATTTTTGTAAAGCATCCAAAGCTTTAATAATATTATCTTCAATTAGTTTCAACTCATTTGCCATTCTAAGCGCCTCGTGGTTATACTATTATTTCCATATGTGCACCAAGTTCTAGGTTGTTAAGCACCATCACAACCAATCCAAATTCTTCTTCCTTTTAGCAACCCACACCTTTAGCCTAAGCCGCTGGCATCTTATTCTGCTACCTTATAGCCTCTCTGCACCACCTCAAACCGATACTTCTGCTTGATATCAGGGTACTTTTCCCTATCCACCTCGCTCATAAACATATCATAGGGTCTAGCACAGGTCTTGAAGGGCGGGTAAAGAGCCTCATATACCACAAGCATCTCATCCGTTTCACTATGATGTGCAAAAGTAATTATTCTGTAAAGATACTCTGTTGCCGGATTTACTATGGTTTCCCGCTTAAAATGCTTTACTATATCACCAATATGCAGTTCTCTTGTCATTGTACTTCAACTCCATTTATGCAAATATTCACCAGCTATAGCAAACTTGTTGCCTTCCTCTTGATTTAATTATAACACGAAAACAGCTCCGCATATACATTTCCTGCTCCAAGTTATGATATAA
Organism: Phascolarctobacterium sp.; assembly: GCA_034086985.1. GTDB lineage: Bacteria > Bacillota > Negativicutes > Acidaminococcales > Acidaminococcaceae > Phascolarctobacterium_A. Next base: position 22,056 of record JAXDZG010000024.1, on the reverse strand, counting down.
TAAAAGAAAAAAGTAGCCATTCTCCAAGGAGGCATTTACATGCTTAAGACAATCTCAAAAGCCCTTTGCGTATTGACTCTTGCTGGGCTAATGCTATGGTCACCGCTACCTTCAGCCCAAGCCGCCAACAATTCTTTCTATTACATTAGTGCCGAAACTGATTATAATGCCAATGAACCCATTTACGTTGTGGGACACAAGGAACCGGATACGGATACGGTTTGTTCCGCCATTGCTTATGCCAGCCTGCTGCAAGCTTTGGATTATGACGCTAAGGCAGTGCTGCCAGGCAAGCTCAATGCTGAAACCAAATATGCTTTACAAAAATTTGGCGTGCCTGTTCCGGACAGTATGGATAATGCCCAGGGCAAGCAGTTCGTCCTAGTTGACCACAGCCTTTATACCCAATCCATCGCCGGCATGCCTCAAGCCAAGGTTTTGGCTGTGCTGGATCACCACACCATGGGCGATATTAAAAACGCAAACCCCATCACCTATATCGCTAAGCCCATCGGTGCCACTGCTTCCATTGTTTTTTATGAATTTGAAGCCCAAAAGGTAAAAATCTCTCAGCCCGTAGCCGGACTGCTTTTATCCGCTATCTGCTCGGATACCATTGGCCTCAAATCCCCCACCACCACGGACTACGACAGACGTGCTGTTAAAAAGCTCCTTAAACTAAGCAAGGTAAAGAATTTGCGAGCCTATAGTAACGAGCTGCTAGAAGCCGGCAACGTTTACTCCAGCCTCAGCCCTGTAGAATTAGCTCACTATGATTACAAGGCCTATACTGTTGGCGCCAAAAGCTTTGCCGTCGCTCAACTCCAATCCACAAATCCTAAGCAGCTGGAAGCACTAGAAAAACAGTTTGTTCCCTTTATGCAGGAAAATTTTGCTAGCTTCGGCGTGAATATGTATTTTATGATGCTCACAAATCTGGACAGCTTTGCAACCAAGCTACTTTGCTTTGGAAACGACTCCTTAGCCACGGCCCAAAAAGCCTTTGGTCAAGAGAGTGACACTATTATCCTATCAGGTGCCGTTTCTAGAAAGAAACAGATTGTGCCACCGCTACAAAAAGCGCTTCAATAAAAAATATAAGAGGGCGACCGTGCTACAAACGCAGCTTGGGTCGCCCTCTATATTAACAAGGCTACTACATATTTATTAGTGCCGCTAGAGCTGACTAAGATAAACGTGTTGGCGTATTATCGCAGTTTGCTATTGGCGGTTATTGTTGTTAGCGGTTTACTGAGTATTACCTTAAGAGCGGCCCACCTTGGGCCTTATGGGGTTGCGATCTTTATCCCCCACCTCTATACGTTGACGTTTCCTACTCCATTTTTCTCGTTTAGCGGATGAAAAGATTTCATCAAAAGATAGCTTTGCTTACAATGCAAGTATCTGATTAATCCTAACCCTCTAACGAGCTGCTAACAATATTGTTCACCCTATTAAGCTGTAAATTAACCTACATATTCCTCCAAATGCTTATAAACATAGTCGAGGTCCGCGGTCACAGGGAAGGCAGGCTCTGCCTCCTTGGGAAGCCTGCAAGTTAAAGCTGCTGCTTCAATAGCATCACTCAAATCATTGGTCTCCTCCTTCAGCTGCTCGTAAGCAGCGCGCGCCTTAGCTACTACTTCCTTGTCCGGACGGTGGGTAACAGTAATCGTATAAGTGGCCTGCACCTTCTCGGCGCCCTGGGTAAAGTTCAGGCTGGCCGTATTATTATACTCTTCCTCCACCTTGCGGCCTAAGCACTGGCACTGCACTACCAAATCGCGCAGGTCGCTGGCCTTTAGCACTGCAGCATCATAGCTCAAGCCCTCAACGCCAATGCGCATCTCGTCCTTCACCTTGGAAATGGCTTGGGCAAGCTGTACGCGGCAGCCGGTCAAATACTCATACACCTTAAGCAGTCTGCCGAAGTCATAGCCACGCACATTCTTGCTCTTGCGGCACTTCACTTGGTCTGTATAGGTCTTATTGGCATCATTAAAGTAAAAATTAAGCTCGGAACGCTTATGGTTTTCCTCAACCACCTCAAACTTCTCATCATCCATAGCGTCATTAACAATCTCTAACTGAATGTTGTGAATCAATCTTTGGTACTGGAATGCTTTCTTCAAATTCATGCTAACACCTCATCTCATGACACTCATTTAATCATTTATCCTTTGCATGGTTAAATAATACCATGTCTTTGAGGCTTAATCATGGAAAAAAAGTTGCGAACTCAGAAAGAGTAAACGCAAGAAAATTATGACATAACAATCTTAGATAAACTTCACTTTACTCTCGGCAAAAAAGAGTTATAATGATAATGTAGTCTCAATAATTCCCCCCAAACATAGCGTTAAACATTGCAAAATCCGCTTCTTTACCCCCAATGCATTACAAAGGAGGCATATTATGCAACAAAAAGCATCTTCTGACAGTAAAATAGTTATCAGCGAGGTCATGATGCCCCATCAGGCCAATGTTGCCGGTAATATTCACGGCGGCGAAATTATTAAAATTATGGATTCCTGTGCCTATGCCACGGCACGTCGCTATTCTCGCACCAATGTAGTAACAGCCAGAATCGACGAAGTACAGTTCCATTTGCCCATCTTCATCGGTGACCTTTTAATTTGTACCGGCCAAGTAATTTATGTGGGCCAAAGTTCAATGGAAGTAGCCGTAACAGTTGACGTAGAAGATCTGGAAACAGAGGGACAAAAGCGTGCCCTTACTGCTTACTTCACCATGATTGCCTTGGACAAAAAGGGACGCCCCACCACTGTACCCCGTTTAATGTGTGAAACCGAAGAAGAAAAAAGGGCCTTCTCTGAGGGAGAACGCCGCTACCGCCTGCGTAAGCAGAGCAAGCAGGTAGAACAGTAAAGAAGGTTTCGAAAGGTGCACAAAATACTATTCATATGCCACGGCAATATATGCAGGTCGCCCATGGCAGAGTTTTTATTGAAGGATCTTGTTCGCAAGCGTGGCCTTGCCGGTGAGTTTGAAATCGCCAGCGCTGCCACTAGCCGCGAGGAAATCGGTAATCCTGTACATTATGGCACGAAGCACAAATTGGCACAGCTGAGTATCAGCGTAGCCGGTAAAACAGCACGACAAGTCACTGCTCGAGATTATCGCTATTATGATTTGCTGCTTGTTATGGACAACAATAATATCCGTAATATGAGGCGTCTTTTGGGAGATGATGTTGATAACAAAGTACATCTCCTTTTAGATTACACCCAGCGCAAGGGGCAAAGCATCGCTGACCCTTGGTATACGGGCGATTTTGATATTACCTATGATGATATCATGGAAGGCCTTGATGGCCTCTTGCAGCATCTGGGTTATTAAGAGTGGTAGGCTTTAATCACCACTCGATTTGCAGGCCCACCCCAACCTCTGCCAGCTCCATGCTGCCATACAAGGCTACCTTAGCTGCAAGATTGGTGCAGTGACAGGGATAAACAGTTCCCTGCACATTTGCTTTTAAATACGCAACGGTTTGCACAGTCTGCTCAGAACAGCCGCTGAAAAGATGAAAACCACCGATGATACCCTTCACAAGGCTTTTGCCCGTAACCCTTTTGGCATATTCTACAATATTGCATATTCCTGCATGGGAGCAGCCCGTGATAACGTATATGCCATCCCCTGCTACATAAGCCAAAGCCGAATCATCAAGCACATAATCACCCTGCCAGCACTCCCCACAGCACAGCTCACCCACGGCTTCCTTATTTTCAAAGTCGTTAGTCCGGGGAATTTCACCTAAAAATACTAGGCTATCATCAAGCCAATAGGGCTCCTTGGTAAAAACTGGCGTGAATCTTGCTTGCAAAAACGCTTCAGATACAGGAATGGAAATATCCAGTCCTTCCGCTCGCTTAACATCCATAATTCCAGGATGAGCGATAAGCTTTGGTTTCGTATTGGACTTAGGGAAATAGGCCAGCCCTCCCGTGTGGTCGTTATGCCCATGGGAAATGATTACTGCCTCAAGGTCATCCAGACTAAGCTCCATGGCAGCAGCATTCTTCACATACACATCGCTATAGCCAGTATCAAAAAGATATTTTTTACCTGCATTTTCGATGTATATGCTCAGCGCCGGCTCTCCCAGAAAATATTGATCAATATACGTATTATTGTCCACAAGCACTACCAATTTCATAATCATTTCCCCTCCCGTACAATTTTGTTTATATTATATAGCATTATAACTCTTAGAACAACCATAAAACAAACCGCGAGTAATGTGCCCTTGCACACCGCTCGCGGTTTTTATTTTTTAATAATAAGATATATTTTAACATAAATATACCGCTCAAATTTCCTACTTTTTTCACAATGCACCTTTAATAGCTACCGCCATGCCCACCATGGGATCCAGAGCTACTGGAGCTAGATTCCTTTTCATGCTTAACGAATACCCTTTGCGTCTCTACATAAACATCCTCTCTAGCCAAAACAGAGCAGTTCGTCATATAGTCAGAGGCCTCCGTACTAAACTCAACGTTACGCATATTGTCCCTAGCCTTTTGAACACGTTTCTTAGCACTGCGCCAAGCATATACTAAAAGAATTCCGGCATAAATCAGGCCGTAATTCATTACTGCCTTTTGCTTTTTTTCCTTCTCAAGCTTTTTTATCTTATCCGGATTATTCAAAATATAATTAACACCATTTACATATTCCAAAAAGCCATTGGCGTATTTATTAGCCTTTAAGTAAGGTAGCATTTTATTTTCAATATAGGTTACGCCAGCATCAGGACAGAGCTTCATCATAGAACCCTTGGTAGTAATATACCACTTGCGATCGCCAGTGCTTAACACCAGTACAATGCTGTTGTTGCTATAATATTTATCCTGAATATAGTTTGCCCCAGGGCCCATATCACTTTTGCCAGTCTCCGATTTAACGTTTCTTGATGTATAAACACCAATTTGCACATTATGCTTAGCCTGAATATTATTAATAGCTCTGGTTATCACAGCCTGTTCGTTGGCATTTAATATTTTTGCGTTATCTCTTAATTCGCCTGCTGCAAAGCTTCTATGGTAAAAATACTATCACAATATTCGCATTGAATCTCTGCCTTCCCAGTTCCATACTTTAAAGGACCGCCACAGCTTGGACATTTATAGCTTACAGTTGTACTCATTGCTACGCTCCTTTTTTCCACAAGATTTAAAAATCATATTAGTCTACACTCTCTTAAACCATGTAAATACTATTTAAAACCGTATTCCTGCACAGCTTTATTTAAGATAAGCCTTATAGTCTCCCTTAAGCTTGGCCTGCGGGCATTGCTGAACTATATATTGCAGTACAAAAGCCAAGTCTTCCTTTTCTGCATAAACCTGATTTCTGTCTAAGGTAGCGTTCAGCCTAATCAGATTGGATTCCGGTACTACCTCAATAACCTTAATTCCAGTAAAATTAGAATACATTTCAGTTCTTGTAGCTAAAATACCGGTACCGATGGCACCAATGTTACCTCTTGCTGCACCAGTAAGAGCAGTAATAGCACCTATCAGATGTGCTTTTTTAACATGCTTCTCCTGCTGTGCATGCATTAAGCCCTTTTCATCCAACTCAAAAAGCACACAATACTTGCCACTATACATAAAGGATACTATAAGGTAAGCAATCAGTCCTAAAACCATGAATATACCCGTAACAATAGCTCCTATTGTCAAAGCGTCGGTTACAGCTTCAAAAAAGCCGTTGCCCAAGTTCATAAAAAATGCAATCACCGTTACGATAGCACAGATAATAAGGAAAACCCTATAGCATTCCTTAAGAATAGCAGAGTTACTTAACATATCCAATTCATAGACCCAACGATATTTACCATCATTACAAAACTTAATATTTTTACTTTCATAAATCTTGTCTGCCATTTTATCCACCTACCCATCCTAGATTATCTCTAAATAGTATTTTGACACATATCTATAGCCTTGACCTGTAGCTGAACTAGTGTCATAGCTTAGCTCCACAATTAAGCTTTTAGCTTTAGTGGGTAATGCAAAGACATAGCTTAAACTGAATTTTTCCCTATCAAGGCATTTTATGGACTTAGATGTATTTTCTATCTCCAAGCCATCCTGCTTGGCTTTATTAAAGGCTCTTATTCTTATAGAACCCTTAGCCGCCCTAGCGCCCACACCCGTGACAAAGATGTTAAGCTTATCTACCCCGGGATAAACAAGGCCATATCTGGATAACATAGTTACTCCCTGTTCTTCTAAAGCAGGCTCTTCCTTTTTTATCTTAGCCCCCATGATTGTAAACAAGGCAAGATTTTGCTGGCCGCGGGAAATATATTCATTATGAGTTGGAGTATAGGGCGAAGCATAAGCTGCCTTAACACCTGTAGCACTACTTATGATTCCCACTGCACAAAACGCTATTAGTATTGACCTAAATACTTTTTTCATAAGGACCTCCACAATAGGTACAGGCTTCATTCTCAGGAGCTTATATATTCTTATATATGCTAGAACGCAGCTCCTATTTCATATAAAACCATTTCTGCATATTTCCTCAGTACCTCGCACATTGGCGGGTAATAAATATTAAAAGTAACAGCTGGTGCATCTAGCTTCATTATACAAACAAAGTCAGAGCCTACAATAATTCTAGTATTATTAAAAGGTATTTTCTCCAAGTTGAACACCCTATAATCACCAAGCTTAGCATCCTTGCCATACTTTTCTTTAACTACCTTTACAGCTTCAGGTAAACCATTATTAGCATTACCAGCCTCCTGAATTACATAAAGAATTTTATTATAGTCTTCACTAAATCCCTTTAAAGAAATCTTCATTAAGGGATTACAATCCTCTAGCATCTTATTAAAGCATTTTACAGCATTATCTATTTGCCTTTCTTCCTCATAATAATGATAGTTAATGGATTCTTCCATTTTCACCACACCCCATCCCTCGACAGCAGCAACTCCGGGGGCTATGAACAGGGTATGTGTAAAGCCATTAGCTTGGTATGAACCTTTAGAATAATAGGGATTAATACAACCAGACATATATAAAGGAGTCCACTTTGCAACAGCCTCCATCAATTCATTTATATCCCTTTTGATATTATGTATAATATGAATGGTAATCCCCGATTTAATACAATGAACCATAAGGCTGGCCCACTCTCTTATGAATTGGGGCTCAAGCATCCAATCCATATTTTGGTCGGAATACAATAATAGCTCTTGGCATTTATTTTCTATAGCCTGGGCTAAGAAACGTTTAGAGATCTGTCTCAAACCATTATTCCCTAAATACATGTTTTGTTTACAGGATAATTCTTCTTCAGTAATACATTCACTTATAGGGAGTATTGGATATTCTGTATTATAATTAAAGGAGCTAATGGTATCAATCAGCTTATCTATAGCTTCATTAGATTTTTCTCTACCATACAGCCATCTATCAAAACTTTCACTTGAAAAAGCTTCCTCCGGTATGTAGGTTAATACTGCGGTCTCTTTTTCCACTCCTGCCCTAAGGATACAAGAGTAAAGGCTATTACTTATTTCTGCCATTAACTTTTTGTTTGATTTTGGAAATCGCCTTCCCCTTCTAAACCGACTTATTAGAGATGGATCTATATTTACCATTTTGGCTAGCTTAATATTGGATAATTCCAGTAGCTCCATGATCATATTAAGCTTATACCCAAAATAGTTATACCTGACATTACTAATGTCACAATTGGATGAGGAGGTAACACTAGTATCCGAATACAAAAAATCAATAAGAGCATTTATTATAGTAGCTCTGTCACCTGCTTCATCACAGCCAATTAAAGCACACATTTTATCTAAATCATCGTTTTCCAAAGCAACTGCATAAACAGCACTCACCAGCTTATTTAAATTATCAGAGTCTTGCTTAGGAGTCCTATGCCCATTTTTCAAATGACTAATATAGCTACGATCAACCTGCGCATACGCAGCAAAATCAGTATTATTTATTTCTAATAATGCTAATAATTGTGTAAAGCTTTCTTTAAACATCTATAAATCCCCCTAACGCCTTGGGCCTTAACCAAAATTTATCATCATGCCTGCAAATTCACACTATCTTTAACATTTATTATAACAAATAATATTTCTACATCCACACCTTTGTCATAAAATTGTCATTGACAAAGTGGTGTCACAGCTAGTTGTGTTAATCTATTTTTCCCGACACACCGATCAAAAGGACGCTAGAATCACCATCTAGCGTCCTTCTATTATTTCTCTATTCTGTTCCCCTTAATAACACGCCACGCAGCTATTTTACGTGTGTTAGCTATATATCTCAGAACCTCTTCTTGTGCCATTTTTTGTCCGGTGATTTCACCATTCTTTACATAAAGCCTTGCATTGAAGGTGAAATTACTGGCAAACATATTAGGCAACAAGCTACTATACGTAAAGTTTGCGGGTCCCAAAATTTCCGCCAATGTTCCAGTCAACTGGATGTGCGTGCCAACGCTTCTTTCATTAAACCAAGAACGATCCACTCCCCGACCATAGAAAATACAAGGCACAGACAGCATGACTCTCGCGTCTTGCTCAATGGCAAAGGTAAAGCGCTCCATATGATCACCAGTAATAACAAAAAGACTGTCAGGCAATGAGCTTTGAGCATTTGCCACAAAATCTCCCATCGTCTTATCAGCGTACCAAATATGCCCTAATTCAGTCAATGTATTCTGATCCCTACTAATATCCGCTGGCAGTTTGGTCCGTACTGCCTCTCTTGGAAAGCCTAGTTTATCAACATCAATTATATAGGGTGCGTGATTGCTCATGGTCAAAATCAGATGAAAAACCTTAGCATCCTTTGGTTCTTCCTTTAAATACTTTTCAGCATGCTTAAATAGTACAGCATCGTCACAGCCCCAAACATTGTTAGTGTCTGTTCCAAACTCATCAGCACAATGGAATTCATCAAAGCCTTGAGCTTCAGCAAACTTTTTGACATCCTCCCAACCAGAATAGCCACCATACCAAAAAACGGTCTTGTAGCCAAGAGCTTGCATAACATTACCAATTCCGGCTGCATATTCTTCCTTAAAGCTAATTGGCTGATAGTTTGCATAAATACCTGTTTCCGGCAAACCTGTCAATAGGCCATTTACTGCGATTACAGTGTTGCCTCCATTCGGTAGCATCGTAGGTATATAGGCGCAGTTTTCCGAATTCATCAGCTCCTGCATTTTCGGAACGATGCCTATATTTGCGAATTTAGATAAAAAGGGCCAATTACCGAAGCTTTCTCCAACGATTACAAAAACGTTATGAGGTTGTGTTTTGAGCTTAGGCTGTTTAACAGTGCGCCAAAAGGCTTCGTCAATAGTCGTAGCATTCCTATTACCATCACAGGCAGCAATCAGATTGCGCAACTCCTCTGAAGAAATATTAACATTATTTGCGGCATCCTGCTTTTTCTTGATATCATGCACTCTGTATAACGCTTGTCCATCATCTAAAATAGCTTCATTGAGCAAATTCGAATTCAATCGCGCTGCGCTTAGCCAATCTATGGAATTATTATAATCAAACGCACCTCCAAATCTTACGAATACCCACAAGGCAACCACGGCAGGCAAAGCCAAAGCCATAGTTACTTTTTTATGCTTGACATTCTTAAATTCAATGACCCTAGTTTTGCGCAAAAATAAGCACAAAATATAGGAAAGCACCAAGCCCAGTAAAACAGCTGCTGGCAGGCGCCACAACAATTGATATTCTTCAATAGCAGTTACAACTATCGCTTTGATATCATCATGAACACCATTAATCAGCATCATGTTAAAGGCAGCATTAAAGATCTTGTAATAGGGAATGCGGGCCATAAAGCAAATAGAAAAGACAACCAGCGCTAATCCGTGCCAAATATTCCTCAACTTTGCTGCAGGCCATTTTTTAATAATAATATTAGGTAAAGAAGCCAAAACAAAGCCAACAAGACAAATAATGCCAGCAGTTTTAAGGCTCAAACGTGCACCTAAAAACAACGCCATAGGTACATCAGCATAGTTGCCATTCAATTGGCCACTATATATCCAAATAAACGCAACTCTAAATACCGTAAAAACGAGGCACCAATATACAAATGCCTTCAAATCCTGTTGAATGTTTTCAAAAAAACGTGCAAAGTACTGCATAATACTAAGGTCATCCCCATATAAAAATATTGTCTTTTAAAACTTTTACCGGGGAGTAACACGAATAAAATCAAACGGATTTGAGCCTGATTGTTTAGAGCTGCTACTTGTTTTCTTAGTTGTACTAGAAGCTGTGCTGGTTTTTAGAGAAGTAAGAGAAAAGTTATAGGAACGGACTGCATTAGTATTTTTTTCTATTCTCCAAACCACATGAGAGCCGCTGAGGGGGACGATTTTAATAATATATTGATCCGCAGTTATATTAGGCCTCATTTCTCTTCTTTGATAAACATCTATGTCCTGGACAAGCTTTCCACTCATTGTGTATACTTTAAGTCTAGCTTTTCCTGGAGTTCCATTAAGATTCTTAACAGTAGCTATTAATGCTGGCATATAGTTCCAAACCTTATTACCTGTTGTACTAACAGATACTCTACAACGGTCAAAATACTTTGTATTGCCGCCTGCAACCGTTGCAGCAGAGCATACAGAAGCAGTCAACATAGTCAAAACCATTACAAGTAAACAAATAATGCGTTTCATGAATAGACCACCTTTCGTTTACATATACCTCTTATCACAGCACAATTCTCAGCCACTAAAATGTCCACTAGTACAAGAATTATGCTTGCATAATAATTATATTACATCCTCATTCTTGATACAATAATATGTAACACTCTGTCAATGACAATAAATTGACACAAGCTAAGCAATTGTTGCCAAAGATAAAATGAAAATTGCTTAGAAAACTACATCAGGCATGGTCTATCAGCTTCCGAACTGTGATATAATAAAGCCAGATGTACAGTAAAACCATTTCAAATAATATCACCCATGAATATTCTCATTAGCTTACACATTGAGGAGGTTGCTTTATGTCTATCCGCGAAATTTCTTTTCCTTCTGCTAACGGCCGTGATACTATCAAAGCCTGGTCCTACAGCCCTTTAGGAGAGCCTAAAGCCGTAGTACAAATCATGCACGGTTTCGGCGAACATTCCAGACGCTACCTACATATGATCAGTAAATTTAACGAGGCTGGTTATGTTGTCTTTGCCGACGACCATCTTGGCCATGGTAAAACCGGCGTTGATAGTGGCACTCTGGGCGATCCCCATTCCGGTGGCTATATGACCTTTTTAAAGGATGAAAAAACTCTTCATGATATTGCCAAGGCTAGCTATCCTGACCTTCCCTATTTTGTTTTCGGTCATAGCTGGGGCTCTATGTTGGCCCGTGGCTACGCAGCTCATTATGGAAATGATCTGGCAGGACTTATGCTCTGCGGCGTGTGCTCCCTCTGGCCCGGTTATGAATTAGTATATAATGACCCCGACGTTAACGAAGCCTATAAAAGCAATCCCTACCAGCCCGCAGGCAAAGCCCTTGACCTATTATTGGGCGGCATGACCGACCGCATTGAAAACCCCAACGGCCCTGGGGACTGGATTGCTAAAGACCCAAGAGTTGTTGCTGACCATGCAGGTGATATGTTCAACACCTTCGATACTACCCTTGAGCTTGTTTATGATGTCTGCGCTCTGCAGCATTTTACAGAAACTCCCGCTTGGGCACCCATGGTACCCCAAAATCTTCCCTGCTATCTTATTGCCGGCGACCAAGATCCCTGCGGGTACTACGGCGAAGGCCTGTACCATGTTGCCAATACCTTAATCAACACCGGTCACAAGGTAAAAGTAAAAGCATATAGCGGTTATCGCCATGAAGTGCATAATGAGCCCGACCTAAGAGATGAGGTTGAAGCAGGTCTAATTAGCTTCATAGAAGATACCCTAAATAAATAAAAAACAAAGCTCTTCATGAGTAGAGTCCAGCAGGCTTATATTTCCTGTGGTACTACTTAAGGAGTTATGTTCATGATTAAGTCAATCTGTAAAGCACTTTGTAGGCTTACAGAGTTTTTCCATATTTACGGAGGTTTTTAAAAATGCATAAAATACTATTTATATGTTACGGCAATATATAAATAAAACGGCTCAGATGCCCATAAACAGGGTAATCTGAGCCGTATTTTTTATGAATTACAACTTTTTTACAACTTTTGATGAAAACTAGTAATGCAAGCTTATTCTTAAGCAACTTCCTTTTGCTCCCTATAATACTCATCCAAAATAAACTCCACACTCTCACTCCACATCAAGGTTGCTGGTGTTTGCAAGCACCAATAGGTATGACTTTTGGAAAACAAAAGATATGCATCATCAAAGGAAATACTATCTTTATCAGCTATTGCCTGCACAACTCTGCGAATTGTTTCATAAATATCTAGGGTTAAATCCATTCCCTTATATACATATTTACTGGTCAATTGTGTACCTCCTCACTAGCTTAATAAATCTTAACGCTTTCGGAGTATTTAAACAAAGCTGATCATTTACCTTAAAATAGACCAAGCGGTCTAAAGCTTCCTGAACTGTATATGTCCCGTTCATGTAACGATTAACAGTCAGCATGGTATTATCATCCGCAACCGGGCCCGTTACTACATCATAATCATGTTGAATTCCCCCCAGTGCCCTATTATTCTTTATAAACTCAAGCCATTCTTCATTAAGGCCATCAAAATGCTTATGCTTTAGAGAATAGTCGAAGGTAAACTCATAAACATAAACGAAGCATGTTTTCATGCCATTTCGTAGTGCTATGTTCTTAGCCCAGGCTTCAGCTTGAGACTGTATGGTCGTAGTATAAAAACCCTTACCAAAATCTCGCCTATCCTTTGACTTGGTCAAATCAATAGCATCAAAATCAAAGGATGTGCCATGATACACAATTATTTTTTTCACGATGCAGCCCTCTTCAGCAAATCTTCAGCAAAACCTTCAGCTTCATCTAGGTCAAGCATATGTAATACAGAGTATTGAGAACGAATAGCAGAGATAATATCGTGCTGGTTAAATAACTTGATTACATCAGCAACCATTAAACCATGCTTTTGAGCATATCCCTCTACTGCTGCTATTACAAGGAAATTACAATCTTTAATATCTTGCTCGGACACGATATATCACCTCCTACATCTTCTATTATATTATACAGCATAATGAGAGAAGGAACAATGTAAGCCAAACTATTTTGCCAGATTTTCCTTCTTGCTTCTTGCTAAAGTGCCAGCCATAATTCTCTTGCAAATGCTTGACTTAAAGCGCACTTCAAGTAGTATAATGTTATCAGTAAAGCATTTCTACATGCAGAGGAGGTTTTACAAATGAAGGTTTTACTGATTAATGGCAGTCCCCATGCCAAGGGCAATACTGCCGTAGCTTTAGAAGAAATGGTAAAGGTTTTCCAAGAGGAAGGCATCGAAACCGATATTTTGCATATTGGCAACAAGGCTATTCGTGGCTGTATCGCTTGCCGTCAATGCGCCAAATTAGGTCACTGTGTTTTTGATGACGAGGTTAACGCAGCAGCACCTAAGCTGGCTGCATGCGATGGCCTAGTTATCGCCAGCCCTGTTTATTATGCTTCTGCCAATGCTACTTTGATTGCCTTCTTGGATAGACTTTTCTTTAGCACTGGCTCCATTGATAAGACCATGAAGGTTGGTGCCAGCGTAGTAGCTGCACGCCGCGGCGGTCTCTCGGCCACCTTTGACGAGCTCAATAAGTATTTTACCATCAGCGGTATGCCCATTGCCTCCAGCCAATACTGGAACAGTATCCACGGTCGTGAGCCCGGTGAAGCACTGCAGGACGCCGAAGGTCTGCAAACCATGCGTACCTTAGCCCGTAACATGACCTTTTTGATGCGCGCCATCGCCCTAGGCAAAGAAAAATATGGCTTACCCGCCAAAGAGCCTTGGATTGGTACTCACTTCGTGCGTTAAATCTCAAAGGCCAACAAACGGCAAACCGCGAGTAATGTGCTCTTGCACACTGCTCGCGGTTTATTTTTAGTCTAAAGTCAGTACTAATGCAGTCCTGCCTACCATTTTATTCTGGCTTCTTCATTATCAAGATCACACAGCTCTTATAAATCCTCCAAATACTGTTCCAAAGGAATACCTTTATATTTATCCTTGTTGCCAATATTGAGGCTGATTAGCTTTACAACGGTGTCCATAGCCTTTTGGGTGGACTCGATAAGACTCATGCCCTTAAGGTATTTGCCGATGAGGACGGATGAGAAAATATCCCCCGTACCAGGGAAGCGCACCGGTATTTCGGTATAGGGCAAAGATTTTACTTCCTCAGAAGCTTTTTCTAAAACCAAGGTAGCATGCTGGCCATCCACCTTGGCGCTGGTAACAATCACGTTGGCGCTGCCAATCTCACGCAGAGTATAGAGCAAATCCTTGGCCTCAGCCGCGGTCAAGCTTGCCTTATCCTGATATTTGCCTGCCAAAAAAGTTGCCTCGGTCATATTGGGAACAATTACATCGGCAACACTGCACATGGAGCGCATATATTTAATGGTTTCCTCGCCCACGCCATTATACAGATGACCATCATCACCCATAATCGGGTCCACAAAAATCAAGGCACCCTTGGACTTTGCTTGATGACAATAATTTGCCACTAAACGTGTCTGCTCAGCCGATACCAAAAAGCCGGTGCTAACAGCATCAAAGCAAAAGCCCAGCTCCTCCCATACCTTTAAGCTGTTGCGCATATAATCAGTGGTTTCTAGAATATCAAATTTACCATAATCCAGAGTATTAGATACTAAAGCCGTAGGCAAATTAAAGATTTCACATTGCATATGGGAAAGCAAAGGAATCATGGCCGATAAAGCAACTTTACCATAGCCAGCCATATCATTAATTAACAAAACACTTTTCTGCATTATAAGTCCCCTTCTAATTAAATCATGTTTATAATTGCGTCATAAGCTACGAAAGTAGCATTGGCTAAATCTCCGGCATCGCTTTTTTCCTCTGGACAATGACTTCTTCCCCCGGCACTGGGTACAAAAAGCATGGCCGCAGGCAGCTTAGCACCAAAGATCTGGGCATCATGGCCTGCTCCGCTAGGAAGATGCATATATTCTAGCTCCCTAGTAATACAGCTCATTTCAAAATGACCTTTAATCTCTGCATCCATCAGCACGGGCTGGGCATAAAGAAGATTTTCCACCTCGTAGGTCAGCCCTGACTCAAGGCTCATTTTATCCAAATCAGCCAGCAAACTATAATACTGAGTCATAATTGTCTCTTCATCAACACCGCGAATATCAACTACAAAGGTAACATTTTTAGGAATAATATTCATTACATTTGGCTCCACCTGCAAAAATCCCACGGTAGCTACGCAGTTTCTAAACAGCCTAGCCCTGTCCCCTATCTTGCTGATTACCTTCGTTGCTTGCTCCAAGGCATCCTTGCGCATATGCATGGGCATGGTACCTGCGTGATCCGCCCTGCCCTTAATCGTGATGCGGGCTCGCTTGATGCCAACAATCACATCCACGATGCCTATTTCCTTGTTTTTTGCCTCCAAAACCGGGCCCTGCTCAATATGAATTTCGATAAAGGCTTTAATGTCATCACGCTTATGCTGGGCGATTTCCTCCGGCTTTAAGCCATAAGCAGCCATTGCTTGATAAACACTTATCCCCTCAGCATCGACCTGCCCCTTGATATCCTCGCTAGTTAACTGACCCAAGAGAACCTTGCCAGTGAAAAGTCCTGCGTTGAACCGAGCTCCTTCCTCATCATTAGTAGCGATAACCTCTAAGGAGCAGCCAAGCTCTTTGCCTGATTCCTTCAATAAACGAGCCACCTCAATAGCACATACAACGCCGGCAATGCCATCGTAGGCACCACCATGCTTTACAGAATCAAAATGAGAGCCAATCATAATGGTAGATGGACTTTTGCCTTCCAATCTGCCTATTACAGCACCCGAATTATCCAGACGCACAGCAAGGCCCACGGCCTCCATACGCTCCTTAAGATAGGCACAAGCAGCCCGCGCCTCTTCGGTATAAGGGAACCTTGTTACCCCGTATCCGGGAGTTGCCGTAAATTTTTGCAAAGCATCTAAAGCTTTAACAATATTATCTTCAATTGTTTTCAACTCATTATTCATGGTATCTCCTTCATTTCCTGTATTTGGACATGCTAGCTATTCGATATTATAACATAATATACTACTAAACCACTTCCACCAACTTACCCTAACCTCTGCCAAATATCTATGCCACTATCAAAAACCTCGGCAGTGAGCAAATAGCCATATTTCATGGCTAATGATTTTTACTCATTAAATAAAACTATATGGAAGCATCCCATTCATAGGCAAGCTTGGGCCCACCATCAAAATGGACATACCCACAATGCTTAAAGCCTTCTTTATCCAGAATATGCTGCATAACTTTATTCTCTTCCTGAGTATCAACTCTAATAGTCTTGATTCCAAAAGAAATAGCTAGTTCTTTTATTAAGTTAATTGCTTTGCTAGATAATCCCCTGCTCCGGGCACCTTTACTAAAAGCCATCCTATGGACAACTGCATATGGGTTATCATTAAGCCAAGCACCATCAATAACCTTATACGCCGGCTCATCTCCCACGATAAAACAGAAATAGCCAACTAGCTTATCATTATCATCAATAAAAGCATAACCTATCCCAGCATTAACATCATCAATTATTGTCTGTAATACTGGATAACCCTCATGCCACTGGACAAAACCAAGCTGCGCATGATATTCCCTGGCATCATTGATAAAGCTGTAACAGATTTCAGCTTCAGCTCTTCTTGCTTTTCTTATCTTCACATTAAACCTCTCTAAACTCACTTATCCCTATATTTCAAATCAAATACTCTCCAAACACCATAGCCAATTAAAAATCCACAAAGTGCGCCTGCCAGAACATCTGTAGGAAAATGCACATATAAATATAAGCGGGAAAATGCTATAAGACAAGCCAAAACAAAAGCTGTCCATAACAGTTTCTTCATCTTAGCTCCATAAAGTACTCCTACTGCGCAAAAAGCAGCAGCACTATGCCCTGAAGGAAAGGAAAAACCTTTTGGCCGCTTTATCAAAAGCTCAATAGTGGTATTCACGTTACATGGCCGCACCCGTGCAAATAGATGCTTTAATATTCCGCCATTAATTAAGTACTGCAAAGTCATGGCAATAGCCAATACAATGCCTAATTTGCGGGTAGGCTTATGCAAAAGCAATCCTAGGATTAAAACATACCATACATAATTTGCTAAGCTTGTGATGAATAAAACAAATTGATCCAATGCAGGAGTGCGAAGCTCTTGTATCGTATTAAGTATAGTAAATTCAAAAGGCATGAAACTCCTCTTTTTATTAAAAATTATCTTTCAGTAACGAATCATTCTAAAGCCGCCAACAGCTCAGTGGCCTGTTGGTTAATAGCGTCAACAACCTCCTGCTCCGGTTCCCATTCTCCCGAAGCAAAGGCAGAAGGAGGCAGAGCAAAACCCTTACCTGCACCGCCCACAAGCTCCATCCGCATAAACGTAAGCATATCAACAAGACGTTCACGCACTGTAGATGTCATGTTTTTACCACCAACACCGCAAATAGTAACCTTTTTGCCCACAACCGCAGTCATTCTCTCAGGGTCGTTAGCCACTAAGGGACGGCTAAGCCAATCCAAAAGATTCTTTTCGGCACCAGGAATGTTGTAGTTATATTCCGGTGAAAAAATCCACACAGCATCAGCTTCTTGGATAACGCTTCTAACCTTTACAACAGCTTCCGGAGGCGGGAATTCAATATCCTGATTCAAAAACGGCACTTCATCCGGGTGAACATAGGCAACTTCAGCTTTTCCTTTTAAAGCAGCTGCTGCAATTTCAGCCAAAATACCATTGAATGATTTTTTGCGTAAAGAACCAACAATAAATACGATTTTTTTCATTTTATGACCCCCTCGTGTTTAAAACCTGGGCACGCTAGCTGGTGCGAAGATTACTTCTTGCCTTAATTATAACACGAAATCAGCTCTGTTTGTACCTATCACACTCCAACCTGTGCTATAATAAAAGCTAATAAACAAGGAGGTTTTTTATGTATTACCGCAAAATCTACTCACCCCTAAAGCTTCTAATTTTGACAGTATTTGCATTGTATGTTACCACATTTTACTCTCTCCCTGCTCTGGCTGCTTCCCCTAACGAAAACTGTATCACAGTCAACGCCGGAGCCAGCATGGAGGTCGCTCCCGATTTAGCCTATCTGCGCTGTAATATTGTTGGCAAAGGTGCCACGGCAGCTCAGGCCACTGCTAACGCTGCTCAAGTGATAAGCGACGTGCGTCACAGCCTGCTTGGCCTCAACATAGTTGGCGAAGACATTGTCAACATGAGCTACAATACCCATTCCACTTATGATAACAAGGGTAAGGTTACTGGCTACAAGGCCGAAACCAGCTTGCGTATCACTGTTCGTGAGTTAAAAAAACTTGGCAACGTTATCGATAAAATTACAGCAAATGGCGTAAACAACATTAATGGTATTACCTACACCCTAAGCGACAAAAACCTGTATCGCAGCATGCTTTTAGCCAAGGCCGTAGAAAATGCACGCCAGCAAGCTGCTGTAGTAGCAAACGCTGGTGGTCGCACTTTAGGAACACTCCTCAGCGCCAGCTTTTCCACCGTCAATCAAGTGGAACACAGCACTGCTAGATCCATGCTTAACAAAATGGCCACCGCTGATAGCGGCGTCACCACCGAAATTGAAGCTAAAAACATCACCATCTCCGTAAATGTTAACACCGTATTCAAATTGCTATAATGCTACGCAAGGAAAAAGAGCAGAGCCCTGTGCCCTGCTCTTTTTTTGCTAGAATGTGGTCCATGCAAAGCTATAAGCTTAGTAGCAATAGCATTTTATTTTTTTAAGAACTCTAATACATTATTTCTGAATGCTTTATAATAGGGTTTTTCCATCATCATAGCATGCGCAGCACCATCGATAAGCACAAGCTTAGATTCCTTATTCTTCAAAGTAGCATAAGCTTCACGGCACAAATCAGTGGTCATATAGGGATCCAAGGTTCCTGCGATGATGAGAACAGGAGCCTTAATGCTGGCAGTAGGAATCAGTCTCTTACTAGCATCCACGCAAAGGTCTCTGCGGCCACCATTGGGGCTGCTTTCCTTGTCATAGCGCCAAGAGTTAGATTGGAAAGCATCTACTACGCTAGGCTCAGTGATATCGAAATCAATCTCACCTTTTTTATTGAGCTGGAAATCGCCTGCAGCATGCTCCCAAGTATTATGATTAAAGGGTTTATTTATGTCATACTGTCCAAGACCGGCTACAATGGGAGCATACAACACAACTTTTTTAGCCAGCTCCGGATATTTCGCTGCAAAGCGGCCGCTAGTTACAGTGCCCCAGCTCCAGCCCATTACGGACATATTCTTAAGATTATGTTTAGCTAAAACTGCTTTTACTACTGCAGCAATATCATCAGCAGCATAATTTGAATCAGGCATAAAGCCGTCCTCTACAGGCTGTGAACTGCCATAGCCCGTTACATCAAAGGTCCATACTTCGAAGCCTTTCTTAGCAAGGAAACGTGCTAAGCTATAATCCTTATAGTTAACATCAAACTCATGAGATGAATAGGTCAGGCCATGAACTAAAAGAATCGGTTCCTTGGCCTTACCATCATTTAGACTGTAGCTAGCAACATGAAGCTTATAGCCATTTCTCTCAAGCGGTATAATGCTTTTTACAACATCAGAAGCCAAAGCCTGTCCGCAGGTAAGCGCAAGCACAAATACGGCAGCTAATAGCAAGCTGCAAACCTTTTTTACAAATCTCATAAAAAATCACCCCTCATAAATATTGTCAAATGAGTCCTTTGACAATCTAATTATACCACATTTGTAGGTTTTGTCCATGTATACATAAACCTTTCACAGCTCACATTTTTCTAAAAACAGATTTATGGCAATCAGCGTAGGTGCAAATACATCCATCCCTAGCATTTCTTCCACGCTAACCCACTTCCAAGCGGTCATTTCCCCATCCGTACTGCCGCTTCTTTTGCTGCGAGCAGTCTCACTATTTAGCTCCGCCATAAAAATAGCACTTTCATGATAGCGCCCCTTGGCGTAGCACAGGATATTTCCTATAAATTTTACTTCATCCTCGGCAAAGACATAGCCACTTTCCTCTGCGCACTCACGAATAGCCGTGGCTCTTGCATCCTTGTCAGCTTTATCCGGATGGCCCGCAGGGGAACACCACCCAAGGTCATCACAACGCTTACATAAATAAAACCTTTTGATATCCCTAGCATAAATTACTATTCCCGCATTCCCACGACTCATCCTTTTTTCTCCTGCTGCCTTGGCAAAAACAGCAGCAAGCATGGCTTGATTTTTCTCATTCATGGTATTCATCCTCCCGAAAAAAGTACCGCAACGGCATTATGATTTTCATCCTCATCATCCTTCTTCCCATTACTCTATCCAAAATACAACGCCAACGCAAGGTTTTATGGAGAAATAAAAAAATAATTTTACAAATTTTTCACAGAGTATTACTTGTGACTTTTTGCAATACTTATAAAAAATCTCTAACGCCCCTCGCCGAAGGATTAATACCTATGCTATAATTAAATTGATAGAATATTATAAATCAAAGGAGGCATCATTAATGCAAACAATCCAAGAAATCCTAAACTTCTCCATTGGCAAGCTTACCGTGGGCAATATTATTTTTGCCATTGCCATCTTTATCGTTTGTCACATGGTTATTAAAGCACTTATGGGACCCATTAACAAGCTCCTCGACAAGCTCAGCTTTGATAAAACCCTGCGTAGCTTCCTGCAAGCTGCCATCAAAGTAATCCTCAATTTTGTCGCTGTCTGCATCGTGGCCGAAAGCGTGGGCATTCCCATTTCTTCCCTGCTGGCTGTTTTGGGTATGTTTGGTTTAGCTATTTCCCTGTCCGTACAGGGCGCGCTGTCCAACCTGGCCAATGGCATCATGCTTCTCATCACTAAGCCCTTTAAAGCTGGTCATTATATTTCTGTTGCCGGTGTTGAAGGCGTGGTTAAAGAAATTACCATGCTCTGCACTAAAATTGTCACCGTCGACAATAAGGAAATCTTTATTCCCAACAGCGAGGTAGCTGCTAACAAAATCACCAATTTCTCCTCTGAAGAGCTGCGCCGTGTGGATATTGTTGTACGCGCAGGCTATAACAACGAGACCACCGAGGTTCTGCGTGCCCTCAAGGACGCAGTAGCCGCAACTCCCAAGACCCTGCAAACCCCCGCACCCTTTGTGCGCCTGTCCGGCTACAAGGAGTACGCTGTAGAATATACCCTGCGTGTTTGGACCGAAAGCGCCAACTATTGGGACGTATATTTTGACCTGATGGAAAACATCGGACGCTCCTATGCAACCCATGGCATTAAGGGAGGCGTTCCTGGCATGAATATTTACATGCAGGACAAATAATCGTTAACCCTATTTATACAATCAGGCTGTCACGGTACAAAGCTACTGTGGCAGCTTTTTTATGCTTTATGGAAAATTAGCCCATCAAAAGCAAAAAACAGGATTTTTGAAACCATCAAAGCTTCGAAAATCCTGCTTCTTTTTGCGATTAAATATCATTCTGTAATTTTTTGCAGGATACTATCTAACCAATCGCCTGCAAAATCTTCGATATTGCCATGATCACACAAATCCGCAAGGGCCGGAGCCATTGGGATCTGAGCAGTGCTCTTAATCTGATATCTATCAGCTAAAGCATCAATATGGCTCTGCCCAAAGATATAATGCCTCTCATGACAATTAGGACACTCAAAATAAGCCATATTTTCCACTAATCCCAAAACAGGAATATCCATCAAGCCTGCCATTTTAACAGCCTTCTCAACA
>JAXDZG010000023.1:0-191109 GCA_034086985.1 Phascolarctobacterium sp. | reverse complement strand
ATTCTTGAAGGAGAAATTTGTCCAGACCATGTACACCTGCTGCTGAGTATCCCGCCCAAAATGAGCATTTCGTATTTCATCGGCTATCTCAAAGGCAAAAGCAGCCTAATGATATTCCAAAAGTATGGCAATATGAAATTTACATATAGAAATCGCGAATTTTGGTGTAAGGGATACTATGTTGACACAGTAGGGAAGAATACGAAAGCTATAAAGGAATATATAGCGAATCAATTAAAGAGAGATAAAGAGTCTGATCAGTTAGCACTATTCGATCCTAGAGACCCGTTCACGGGTAGCAAGTAACAAATGCATGGCTGGCAGGCCAATAAAAGATGCACCTGTGCATGGCTAGTAGTATTAGGGCTATGCCCGAAAAAGAAAAGCCACCCGCTATGCGGGTGGATCTTTACTTATAATCCTTATCAAGTGTTTTTAGCAAAAAAAGAATTATGATAAATAGCAATACACAAAATCACATAATATTAGTGGTGATTTTATAATAACATATAATTAAATAAGGAGGTTTCGATGAGTCAAAAGTATAATTATTACGGTATAGTTGGATCTAATGGATATGGTATAGTAAAATACTGGTCACAATGCTCAAAATGCCTAAAGTATTTTAAAGCAGTTCAACAAAAGGGGTTTTACACAAAGGAAGATGCTTATAAATGGATAAAAACGACGTTTTGTACTGCATATGTATGTGATGATTATGAATTTAAGCCACTTAAAGTGTATATTACGACCACTCTGTACCCGAAATCCGCGAAGCGGATACCGCGAATCCAACAAGGCAGTACCAGCAATCCGCTATTGCAGTACCGCCAGCTAGTGGCGTAAGCCACGAGCCAACGGAACTATTTCTGTTTATTTCATCATGCTCTCAGCATAAGTCATACCATAGACTTCCCTCATAGATTTATCGTTGTCTTTGTCAACAGGCAAGATATTTACTACATAGGAATCATAGAAAATCCTGTCAATAATACCATCCGAGAGCGCACTTGCATCTCCGCCAAGCTGGTCATACCAATTGTCCTTAAGGTATTGGGAGCAGAAGATAGTGGATGACTTTTTGCGACGAGCACTAATAAGCTCGAAGATATCTCTCTGTTGCTCTTCTGTAGGCTTTAGAAGCAACCACTCATCTAGAATTAATAGCTTAGGATTAGCGTATTTGCTCAATACCTTTTTGTAAGTATTATTATCCCTAGCCATCTCTAAATCTATGAGCAAATCTGGCAGCCTTACATAAACAGTCTTGTAAAACTGCTTGCATGCCTCCATTCCTAAGGCGCATGCTAGATATGTCTTACCGCAGCCTGTAGCACCTGTAATGAAGACATTCTTGTTTTCTACAATATACTCACAGGATGCTAAGCGAAGAATGTTTTCTTTGGAAATATTTCTCCCGGAATGGTAGTCAATATTGGCTATGCAGGCATCTGGTTGGTCGAAGTTGGCCAAACGAATTAACCTTTTCAGCCGATTACTTTTTCTTGTATTAAACTCTGCATCTACTAACATTGCCATTCTGTCTTCAAATGGCACATCTCTCATCTTAGAATCTGCTAACTGAAGTTCAAAGGCAGATGCCATTGCAGAGAGTTTAATAGCGACTAATTTATTTATTGTGTCTTGATTGGTCATTGCCCACGCCCCCTCTTGTAATAAGCCGGCCCGCGGGTAATACCGCGCGGTGCATTGGTAGTTTCCTGTTTAACTTCTTCTTGTGGTTCTTTTTGCAAAACAGCGAGAAGATCTTTAACCATTTTGTAACTAGGAGAAGTTGTATAGGAAAGTGCCTTTTCACAGGCCTTTTCAAGGAGCTTTATGGAGCTTTTCTTTGTTAAGTTAAGCAGACCAATACAGCTTCTGTATGCCTGCTGCTCAATCTTGCTGGCATTAAGGATACCATCCACTACCTTAAAGATATTGGGGCCAAGCTTTCTAGCCCAGTTTCTGAAGTATGCGCCATCCCATCTAGCGTATTGCTGATGTTCCTTTGGCATATGCTGTTCAATAGTGGAGTATTGCCCCTTACGGCCATATAGACGAGGATGGGTAGCAGTTACATTATTGTTGTAGAAGACCTTGACAGTCTTACTTGTTAACCTCACATCTACCTTGCGCTGGATATACTCAAACGGAACAGAGTATAGCATTCCGTCGCAATATATGTGATAATTGTATTGAACGGTGGCTTTTTTCCATTCCGCCAGTTCATACGGGGTAGCAGGTAACGGTGCTAGTAATGGCAGTTCTTCGTCGCGGAAGATTTCAAACCTGCTGCCCTCCTTTTTTTGGAATGGCTGCCGGTTGAATTCATCCAACTTCTTCCAGATAGCCTCATTCAGTTCGGCTAAAGAGAAGAACCTTTCATTACGCAATGCAGCAATAATTTGAGTAGAAACGAGCTTTACAGCTCCTTCTACGCCTGGCTTGTCCTTAGGTGCTCTTACCCTTGCAGGTATAATGACGGTGTTGTAATGCTCTGCCATTTCCTTGTAAGCAGGATTGAGCTGCTGCAGATACCATTGGTTGGTATGTAGGACAGCCGTTTTACAGTTGTCTGGAACAAGGATTTTTGCAACGCCACCAAAGTACCGATACATATGGTTGTGAGCAGTAATCCATGAAAGTTCCTTTTGGTTTAAGAAAGCCTCTGCGTAAGTATACAAGCTGAAGGTTGAAACAGCTACGAATACATACGCTTTTATGAGTTCTCCAGTAGTTAAATCTACAATGTAAGCAGGATCTCCTGCCCAGTCTACCTCTACCTGTTCACCGGGCTTGCGCTTAATATGCATGGTTGCACGATGCTTTTCCTGGTCCTGTTGTACAAGATAGCAGAACTGGGAATACATGAAAGGCTTTTGGCCAGAAGCTGAGCATTTCGCGCAGTATTCTGTCCAAAGACGCTTTTTGGTAACTCCGCTACGCTTTAGCTCTTTGCGAATGTAGTCGAAATCTGGTAGAACTCGGTTAAGCCTAGTAGTAATAATGCTTGCTTCTTCTTGTGACTGTAAGAAGAGCTGAGTGATTTGTTCCTCCGTAACGGAGGGGCTGAGCGGTAAGGCAATCTTTAATTCAGATGCTTTTTTGAGCACTTTGCTGACTGTACTTTTAGATACAGCGCAGCTTGAGGCTATTTCACCCTGAGGAAGGCCTAATCCTTTCAGCTGAAGGATTCTAAAAACCTTGGTCACTTATATGACCTCCTTTAAAAATAGATTTGTACCAGTGGTACATACCTATATTTTAAAGGATTATTGATATGGTATCCATTTATTGGAATTTGCGGTACTGAGCTTATTGGAATGTCGGTACCGGGGTTTCAGATTTATGGTACTGCGTTAGCGGATTGGCGGTACTAAACCGCCATATTATCCATTAAAGATTTGGAAAGGCAAGAGCTGGTTTTTATAAGAAAGGAGTAAAGAATGTACATATTGAATGAGAGTGAACGAAAATATGATGAGGTCCTTACAATAAAGGAGTTGATGGATTTTTTAGCAATAGGAAAAAACACTGCATATGGTTTGGTTAACAGGGGAGAAATAAAGAGTTTTAAAATTGGTAGGAATTATAAGGTTTATAAAGAGAATGTATATGAATATATGAGAAAGAAGATTCTATAATGAAAGCCCATAGCTTCAGCTATGGGCTCATTTTGTGCTGTGATAAATATGCTGTCTAATACTTTTGGTGTATAGTTTCTACTTGCTGACAAAAGGGTTCAAGTGTATAATTGTGATAGAAGCTATGGATGCAAGGAGGCGATACAATGCTGGATGAAATGCTTTTTTTTGAAATTCGTATATTTAAAATGTTCTGTGATAAGGCAAAGGTATCGGCCTCCGAGGGAAACAAGCTTTTTGATAGCTACGGAATTTGGAAATATATTGAAGATACCTACGAAATGATGCATCTCAATGGTGATGAGAGTGCCTTAATGGAGGTATTCGAGGTTTTGAAAGCAAAAGGTGCTAATATATGAAGCTTAAAGATGGTATGCTACTATATCATGGTAGCTATACTCCCGTTGAAAATATAGACTTGAATAAATGTGAAGCAGGAAAAGACTTTGGTAAAGGGTTCTATGTGACTGCTGATAAGAATCAGGCTAAAAACTTCATTAGGACATCTTTGCTGAAGGCAAAGGCTAGAAAGAAAATACCAGATGGTCAAAACTTTGGTTATGTTACATGCTATGAATACCATAATGCCTTAACAGATTTGCCAGTTTTTGAATTCGCTGATGCAGATAAAGAATGGCTTTGGTTTATTGCTTTAAACAGGCGTGGTCACTTAGCTAAAGATTTGGCAGCCAAAATAAATTACAGCCTTTTCGGTAGCGAGATAATAGTGGGCAAGATAGCCAATGATACTACTAATCCTGTTATCACTACCTATCTCATGGGGTTGTATGGCCCAATAGTAGCTGAGCAATCTGCTCAAATAGCTATTTCATTGCTTCTTCCCGATAGGCTAAAGGAACAGTATTGTTTCCTTAGCCAACGAGCAATTGCTTGTTTAAAGGTTGTGGAGGTGTGTAAGTATGAGTTATGAGCAGAAGGTTTTTTGTGCTGAGCTTATCTTAACTGCTGCTATCATGGACATGGCAGAAGATGAGGGCATTAGCCGACAAGAAGCAAGAAGTAGAATAATCAATTCTCCAGCCTATGATGCCCTCTATAATTTCGATACAGGGCTTTGGGCTCAGGGGCCTGATTACTTTAGGTCTTTTTATCAATCAGTAAGGTAAGTTTACAGAAAGCATTTAATTGATAAACTCCTAGGAGGTGTGATCGTATGGAGCAAAAAAATATAGATGTTATGACTGTGCCACAGGAATATTTTGATGATTTGATGGTCCGTATGGCGCATCATAGTACGGCGATTGAAGGCAATACATTGACCCAAGGCGAAACTAAAAGTGGTCTTGATTGATGGATATGTACCTCGTGCTATCGAGCTGAGGGAGCTGAACGAGGTATTAAATTACAAAAGCTTTACTAAGCATATGGTTGCTGATTTACAGGCTGGCAAAGAGGTAACTACAGAATACATCAAAGAAATCCATGCAATTTTATGTCACGAAGCGATTGAATCTGTGCCAGGAAGATTTAAAACGCAGCCTAACATGGTTATTGGTGCTGATTCTATTCCTTCACCACCTTATCGTATGCCTATGGACATGGAGAATTGGGTGCAGGATTTAAAGGTTCAGTTGGAGTATGCAAAAAAAGAGAAGGATGTTGTGATAGCGGTATGCAGGCAGCATTTTGCTTTCGAGCGTATACATCCTTTTAGTGATGGCAATGGCCGTGTTGGTCGTGCGTTACTCGTTTATAGCTGTTTACAAAGTGGGATTGTGCCAATTGTAATACCAGTTAGCCAGAAAAAACGCTATATCAACTATCTAAATAATATGGATTTGGATGGCTTGGTGGCCTTTTCTTTAGAATTGATGAAAGAGGAAAAACAGCGTATGGAGGCCTTTGGCGTACAATTTGCGTAGCATCAGGGGGATTGAGTAAGTTAGCTAGTTTTAGGGATACTTCAAAAATCCAGTACAGGTGAACAGTCTAAAATCTAACTTATTTTTCTTACTTTTGTTTTTGCATAGCTAAACGGCATTTTTTGGCCTCTCTGTTGGTAACATGATAGGTGGACAAAAAGGTGGACAATAAGAAAAAAAGCATGAGAAATATAGCATTGAATGGGCAAAATGTACTGTGAATTGTAGACAATATGGAATTAAAGTACTATAAATATAAAGAAAACCAATTGCTAGATCGTTAGACGGTTTACCCCGTGCGTGGGTTCGAATCCCACCCACTCCGCCAACACAAAAAAGATGAGCTTTCGGAGATAATCTGAAAGCTCTTTTTTTATTTCTATTGTTTTCTGATAATAATTATTCTACTTCCATTCCTGAGCCAAGAGGAAGTCGCGGATATTATAGTGCTTAATTCCATTTTGGCTCATATCTAGTTCATCTAACGATACAACATATTTAGGATAATTATCCTCAATACTGTTGTAAACACCAAATTCACGCTGGATAGTTTCCTCAGAAGCCAACAAATAGGTAACCTGTACATACAGCTTATCATCCTGCTTATGGCAGACGAAATCAATTTCTTTCTCACCATATTTTCCTATAGTCACTTCGTAACCGCGGCGTATTAGCTCTAGGTACACGATGTTCTCTAGGGTAAGATTAATTTGCCTAATGTTGCCACCAAACACTGCCTCACGAATACCATGATCAGCAATGTAATACTTTTCATTTGATGCTAAAATTTGTTTACCTTGCAAATCTTCACGCTTAACTTGGTAAAACAAGTACGCATCACAGCAATATTTGAGGTAATTCATGATTGTTTCAGAAGCGACAGTACGACGTTCACTTTTTAAAAATTTTGCTACAGATGTTGCTGAGAATGTATTGCCCACATTAGCCATAACGTAAGCAATGATACGCTCTAGTAAATCCACATCCCTAATCTTATTACGTTTCAAAATATCCTTCAATTGAACCGAATTAAACAAATCGTGGAGATATTGTTTAGTGGGAGCATCGGCATATCTAATATTCGCGAGATAAGGCATGCCGCCGGAGATAAGATACTTTTGAAAGCATTTTGGAATTGATTCATCTGGAGTGATTGTTCCGTATAATTCCAAAAACTCGGCAAAGGAAAATGGATAGATGATGAATTCTACATAACGACCACCAAGATATGTCGCAAGTTCGCCCGATAATAGTTTGGCATTGGAGCCTGTAATATAGATATCGCAATCTAGTGATACACGGAAAGAATTAATGCATTTTTCCCAGCCCTCTACCTCTTGAATTTCATCAAAGAAAAGATAAACCTTGCCTTCAATATCTGCTGCTAGCTTAGTAATTGCCTCGTGCAGGGCCTGGGCAGTTTGCAGATGGGCATAATTCATATCCTCAAAATTGATAGAAATAAATTGCTCTGGCTTGATACCGCTTTCTATGAGCTCTTGCTTTATCAGCTCTAGCATTACGGACTTGCCGCAACGCCTGATACCGGTCATAACCTTTATTAAATCCGTTCCGATAAAGGGGCGGATGCGTTTCATATACATTTCTCTTTTAATCATGAAAGAAGTGCCTCCTTTCCATCATACAAAAAGTATAGCATTTTTATAACTGAAACACAATAAGGAAAGGGAATTTTGTCAGATATAACTGATAAAATTCTTAAAATAACTAGTTTTATCAGTTATATCTGATAAAATCCTTGAAATCGCCAATTTTGCCAGTTATAACTGATAAAATCATAAAAACGCCCAAAGTGCTTTTTTTGTAATTTATAACGAACGTTCTTTTCGGTAACTACAGGTTACTCATAAAAATATACTATATTTGTAGCCATACGGTGGACGAAAAGAAATGTCCTGCGGTTGGCACAGTGTTTGCGGTTTTTTGTGTAAAAAATTGCTAAAATATTTTTCTCTTTCTCTGGTCGGTTGGCTTTTACATGGTAAAGCTAACGCCCCAGTGCGGCGAGGTGATTGTGGTAGTCACTTCTCGCTACGCTGGGGCGCTGTTTTGTTTGCAATAATAATATGCCGCAAAGGCAGGAAAAAGCATGTTCTTAGAGAAATATACTCATATACTTTTTACATGAAGGATAAGTTTATGGACAAGACAACTCTCAACTACTACAACGCCCACGCCCAAGAATTCGTTCAAGGCACAGTGGCTGTGGATTTTCATATAACTCAAGATAGATTTTTGGCCCAGCTGGAAAAGGGAGCTAGCATTTTGGATTTTGGCTGCGGCAGTGGTCGCGATACCAAGTATTTTTTGGAGCACGGCTTAGCGGTGGAGGCCACGGATGGCTCGGCGGAGCTGTGCAAATTGGCCAGCGAGTACACCGGCATAAGCGTCAAGCAGCTGCTCTTCGATGAGCTGGAGGCCGTGGATAAGTACGATGGCATTTGGGCCTGCGCCTCCATTTTGCATTTGGAGTGGGCCGATTTAGTCGTTGTTATGCAGAAAATGGTACGTGCGCTAAAGGGCGAGGGTGTGATTTATACGTCCTTTAAATACGGCCAGTTCACGGGCGAGCGTAACGGTCGCTTTTTTACTGATTTGGATGAAGAGGGCCTCGCAAGGCTGCTCAAGGAAGTGGGCGGCTTGGCGGTAAAGGAGCTGTGGATTACGGGGGATGTGCGTCCCGGCAGGGGTGAAGAAAAATGGTTGAATGTGCTGCTGCAAAAGAGCTGCCTAGAGAAATAGAGGTTGAGCCCATAAGCGTCATTACGGGCGATAATAATTATAAAAAATTCCTATATTACCAACTAAAAATGAGCATTCGCCAAGCGGACGCCATCGACATTGTGGTTTCCTTCTTGATGGAAAGCGGCGTGCGCATGCTGCTCAAGGATTTGCAGAGCGCCTTGGACCGCGGTGTAAAAATTAGGCTGCTCACGGGCAACTATTTGGGTATAACCCAGCCTGCGGCCCTGTATTTGATCAAAAAAGAGCTGGGCAATAGGGTGGATTTGCGTTTTTATAACGATACCACACGTTCCTTTCATTCTAAGGCCTATATCTTCCATTATGGGGACGAGGGCGAGATATTTATTGGCTCCTCTAACATTTCTCGCAGTGCGTTGACTGCTGGCATTGAGTGGAATTACAGGCTGATTAAACGCATTGATGAGGAAAGCTTTACGGCCTTTTATGAAACCTTTAATGATTTGTTTGAGCATCATTCCATTGTGGTGGATGACCAAGTGCTGCAAAGCTATTCCAAAAGCTGGCACAAGCCCAGTGTGGCCAAGGATTTGGAGCGCTACGACATTAAAGAGGATGAGAATACCCGTGTTAGCTACTTGTTTCAGCCCCGTGGTGTGCAAATCGAGGCCCTTTATGCTTTGAACAGCTCCCGTGAGGAGGGCGCGACCAAGGGCGTGGTGCAGGCTGCGACAGGTGTGGGCAAAACCTATTTGGCTGCCTTTGATAGTGTTAATTTTAAGCGTGTGCTCTTTGTGGCTCACCGCGAGGAGATTTTGCGGCAGGCAGCGGAGGCCTTTAAGAATGTGCGTCCACAGGATAGCTGTGGCTTTTTTATGGGCCAACAAAAGGATACGGATAAGCAGCTAGTTTTTGCTTCGGTGGCTACCTTGGGCAAAGAAAAATATCTAAATGAGGCCTACTTTCCCAAGGATTATTTTGATTACATGGTGGTGGACGAGTTTCATCACGCAGTGAATAAGCAGTATCGTAATATCGTAGAATATTTTACGCCCAAATTCTTGCTGGGATTGACGGCAACCCCGGACCGCATGGACGGAAGGAATATTTTTGAGCTGTGCGATTATAATGTGCCCTATGTAATTACCCTGCAGGAGGCCATCAACAAGGGGATGCTGGTACCCTTCCATTATTATGGCGTGTATGATGAGACCGATTATTCCGGCATGCGCTTTGTGGGCGGGCGCTATAACGAGCAGGATTTGAATGCGGCCTATGTGGGTAACCAGCGGCGCAGCGATTTGATTTATAAGCATTATTTGAAATATCGTTCCGAAAGGGCCCTTGGCTTTTGCTGCTCGAGGCTGCATGCGGAGATGATGGCGAAGGATTTTTGCGAGCGTGGCGTGCCTGCGGTGGCGGTGTATAGCGATGCCCAAGGGGAATTTGCCGAGGACAGGCAGCAGGCTATTTCCAAGCTGTTGAAGGGCGTAATCAAGGTGATTTTTTCCGTGGATATGTTCAACGAGGGCGTGGATATTCCCAGTGTGGATATGGTGATGTTTTTGCGTCCTACTGAAAGTCCCATTGTCTTTTTGCAGCAGCTAGGCAGGGGTCTGCGCACTTATAAGGGCAAAAAATATTTAAATGTGCTTGATTTTATCGGCAATTATGCCAAGGCCGAGCGGGCTCCCTTTATGCTGGCTGGCAGGACTATGAGCGGTGGGAGAAAGCTGACGCGTGGGGAATTAGAATATCCTGATGATTGCATTGTGGATTTTGATATGCCCCTTTTGGATTTGTTCCAGCATTTGGAGCAGCGTCGTTTGCATATTAAGGAGCGTATTCAGCAGGATTTTGTGCGGGTGCAGGAGTTTTTGGTCAAGGTGCCCACCCGCATGGAGCTTTTTACCTATATGGATGACGAGATTTATTATCTGTGCCTGAAGAATGCCAAGGAGAATGTTTTCAAGAATTATTTGGCTTTTAAGGAAGAAATGGGGCTGTTAACGGCAGCGGAGCAGGAGCTTTGCGCAGGTGTGGGCAAGGAGTTTGTGCATCTTTTGGAGACCACGGATATGACCAAGGTGTATAAGATGCCGGTGCTGCGGGCCTTTTATAATGGTGGACAGGTGCGCATGGGTGTGACAGAGCAGGAGCTTTTGGCTAGCTGGAAGGCATTTTTCAATGACGGCGCCAATTGGAAGGATTTGAAGAAGGAGATTACGCTTGAGGAATATAGGGCCATTAGTGACAAGGCCCACTTGAGCAACATTTTGCGCAATCCTGTGAAGTTTTTGAAGGCCAGTGGCAGGGGCTTTTTCGTAGAGCGAGATGGTTATCCAATTGCTCTGGCAGAGTCGCTTGCAGGTGTAGTAAAAAATCCTGCCTTCGTGGCGGAGCTGAAGGATATTATTGAGTACAGGACTATGGAGTATTATCGGAGCCGGTACGAGGGGAAGGAGTAGGGAGTGCAGGGTATAACTATGCAAGAGGAAGTTAAGTAGTAAACACACTCAGCGGCGGTGATTGCAGTGCAAAACATTTTTAATATAATTTGCGTGCTGTTCTTTTTGTGGCAGCTCTTTTTCGGTGAGGGCTGGGCCACAGTTTTTTGCCGGCTGTTGGTGGGTAGCTGCGTGGTGTGATTTGGGATGATGAGTATACCATTGATGAGCTGATTTTTAAGAATGGGGTGTATTATTACAACCAGAACAGCGAAGAATGGGAAGAGGATGACGAAAATGCATGAGGATGAAGTCCATAGAGTGAAATGTTAATAAAAAAGAGCGGCCAAAAGGCTTGAATTCGTAGCCTAAT
Source organism: Phascolarctobacterium sp. (assembly GCA_034086985.1). Lineage (GTDB taxonomy): Bacteria > Bacillota > Negativicutes > Acidaminococcales > Acidaminococcaceae > Phascolarctobacterium_A. The sequence goes on along the minus strand of JAXDZG010000023.1, from coordinate 180,035 downwards.
GGACGGTCTCTAAAACTTGAGAGTTTTGAATATTATATTGTCAAAGACTTTTTTCTTGCTGGTAATGTGAAGTAAGTGTATAATTATTATAGAAATAGGTCTGCAAGGAGGAAATTGCTATGAAACGTAGTGAGTTAGATATTGTTTTAAAAGAGCTGACCGAGCAGATTTATGATCTTTTGGGTAATAAGCTCGACAAAGTAGTTTTGTATGGTTCCTATGCTCGCGGCGATAATACCGAGGAGTCTGATGTGGATGTATTGGTGTTAACGAATATGGAGCCAGAAGAGAACAGGAAAATACTTTGGACATTAAATAAAATCTTTAGCCGTGTAGGATTGGAACACGATATCTTGTTGTCAATGTTTCTTTTGGATAAGAAGGCGTTCCATGCTAGAAAACCTATTTTACCTTTTTACCAAAATATCGAGAAGGATGGTGTAGTGGTTTATGCTGCATGATGAGGAGAAGCGGATTCTTGCTAGCCTTAGATTAGAGCAGGCGCACCAATGCCTTAAGGCAGCAAATGCACTGCTTGCCATAGGAGATAGTCGTGGGGCTGTCAATAGGGCTTATTATGCTGTGTTTCATGCTATGCGTTCTGTTTTAGCTACTGAGGGGAAAGATTTTTCTAAGCATTCTGGTGTGATATCGTATTTCAGAATGAACTATGTTAAGAATGGTGTTTTTGGGAAGGATTTGTCTGATACAATTTCTAATCTATTTGCAAGTCGCTCAATGAGTGATTACGATGACTATTTTGAGCTATCTGAAGAAGATGTGCTGAAATTAGTAGATGAAGCCAATGGATTCGTTGTGGCGGTAAAATCTTTTCATGAAAAAGAAGCCATTGAGGATGGTATCTCTTAAGATAGGTGATTTAGGGGGCTTATCTTCGAAGAATATGTGTAAATAATAGAATTTATTTATAATATATCTAAACAGGTTGAAAGTATGGAGATAAAAGATTGTTTAGAAGCAATGCAATTGAGCGGCGTGAGTTGCTAAATCGTTAGACGGTTTACCCCGTGCGTGGGTTCGAATCCCACCCACTCCGCCAACACTAAAAAGCTGAGCTTTCGGAGATAATCTGAAAGCTCTTTTTTTATGCATGTTATTGCAAACGCTTGTTTCAAGTAACGTTTCGTTACGGGAAGGGGACCGGGGATTTGATGCCCGGTTTGCTATGTGGAGGACGATTTAGCAAATAGTTAGCTACATTTTTTATCTTGCTGAAAAATTAACCTAAGTGTATAATGCTGATAAGAGCTTGATAGGCGTATTGATGCTTACTCTACTCGCGAAAACATAAAAGCACCTATCGATATGAGCTCTCTGACAAAAGAAGAGTTTGATGCTGAGATAGCGAAAGGAATGGATAGTATAAGAAATGGCAGGGGCTTCACCGTAGAAGAAGTAGATGCTATGTTGAAAAAGGATTTTGGAATATGATTTAGCTATATAATACGAGGATAGGTAAGGATACTGTTTTAAACAGGATAAGTGTAGTATAATTAGTAATATAAAGATAGCTATATAGCTTGTAGCCGATGAGATGTGCAAAATAGTAATCTATTCTTGCATAAATGGACTATTTTTGAAAAATGGGAAACGAGGTGTTGATTGTGGCTAAAACTGATATTACTTACGAAATAATCATGGCGTTAGGCGTTCTTTCCACTTCTTCAAAGGGTTGGACTAAGGAACTGAATCTTGTGTCCTGGAACGGCACGAAGCCTAAGTATGATATTCGTGATTGGTCTCCAGCGCACGATAAAATGGGCAAAGGGATAACCCTAACCGAAGCGGAAGTAGAAGCGCTGACAAAAATCCTCAATCAATAAAAGAAGCTCTCAGAGATAATCTGAGAGCTTTTTTATTAGCAATTATAATAATTTCTGTAAACTCCAAAAAGGATGCATGCCAGTAGATAGAGGCATAATAGAAAATTATAAATCTTTGGGCGCCCTTGCGGTGGGTGAGTATTGATGTAAAAAGCTACGAGCAAAAGTATCAATCCAGGCAAAGTATAGAAGAGAAAAACATTGGCCTCTCTTGCTGCTTGCCAGTTACCTTCTACCAAGGCCAAGAGCATTGTGGTTATGCCACAGCCCGGGCACCTATAACCAGATAGATAACGAAAAGGGCAAGGAAGCGAGAAGGATGTATACTTGACAAGTAAAAAATATGCTATGCCCAAAGAACCTACATAGATATACTTTTTGGATATAAGACGCTTAGACATTTTTTTAATGGGACTTTGCCCATGGTTTAATCAAATCCGTCTTTCAACCTTCTTGTTAATAGCATCTTGAATGAGCAAGTAGTCAATAATGCCTAACCCAAAAAGAGCTAAAATAAGGTACAAAATACCGCCATTACCGGCTTTATTACCCTTCATACGGTCAACCTTATCACCCATGGTATAAGCCCAATACAAGGCATAAATGCCACAGGTAACTATAGAATAAATGAGCGTCATAATACCGGAGCTGGCACGACGATCACCGATAATAGCATTAACTTCATCCGTAACCTTGATATGCCAATACAAAAGATATATGCCACAGGTAATGATACTAAAAATAAGTGACAGCACAACATTGCGTTTTGTTCCCATACAAACACCTCCAATATAAGCTTTCGCTTAATCATATAATAGCACTTTCTTATAAGTATTGCAATATATCGTGGATTTTTTTGCCTCTGCAACACATAAAAAATTCTAATTCACGACATCTTTATTTGACTGACTTGCCGCTGGTGCGTCTTGACCAGACTTGCTTGGGCATAGTTGTAGATTGTGGTTAGATATATATTCTAGAAGAATTAAACTTTCCTTTAGATTAGGTTATAATAGTATCAACTATTTATTCTCTTGCTAGTTTATGTTTAGATTATCTTACTTATGAACGTGGTGGTCTTATGAAAAAGCAACGCAAACTAGACTATTTTCTTTTAGGACAAATAATGCTCAGCATAGCTACAATCCTCTTGATTGTCTTTATGGGCAATCAAATCTTTCGAGATGATTTGCAGGACGTGAAGCAGCTGCGCAAGGATGCAGAAGTGGCCAAAATGAAGGAATTGGTGGATAATACCATCATTCGCATCGCCAGGCATCGTGAAAGCACGCAAAATAATATGGCTAAATTTATTGCAAACATGATACGCATTGCCAAGAAAAACAGTTTAGCAGCGTTCGTGATGTACAGCTAGCTATGGATTTAGCTTGCAGCAGTGGGCCGAGTACTGCTTTGCAGGCCATTGTAGAGCAGGATAGTCAAATATTACTCTTTAACAAAGACCATAGGGAAGGGCACCCTTTGATCAAGGAGGAAATGGCAGCTTTGCTGAAGGAGCCTGCTGTGCGCGGTTCCTATGTGGGACATACCATGAAGGTTCATTACTTTGCCCTTGAATCCCAGCTAGACGAGCTAATCAAGAACAAGGAGTACCAACTCATTCATAGCCTCAAATTTACAGAGGACTCCTATATTTGGGTGAACGAAATAATCAAGCCGGAGGGTGGCAAGGACTACGCAGTGCGACGTATTCACCCTAATTTAGTGAATACGGAGGGGCAATACCTTTCCACAACAACGCAGGATATCAAGGGTAATTACCCTTATGAGGTAGAGCTTAAGAGTGTCTTGGAAAAAGGCGAGGTTGTACATCAGTATTATTTTAAAAATAAATCAAATGATAAGGTAGAAGAGAAGATTTCCTACGCAGCTTTGTACAAGCCCTTTAATTGGATTGTGGCTACGGGTGTGCCTTTAAATGACATTTATGCGGATATAGATACCTTGAGAGAGACGCGCACGCGGGAGCTGTCATTGCAAATGGGCATCGTGTGCTTAGTGATCATTTCCTTGATGTTTTATAGCACGCGCAAGACCATTGCTCGCTTGAGCAAGGCCACGGAGGAGGCTGAGGCTGCCAATAAGGCCAAGTCCACCTTCCTTTTCAACATGAGCCACGATATTCGCACGCCCATGAACGCGATTATGGGCTTTACGCATATTGCCCAAAGGCAGAACAAGGATGGTGAGGTACAGCGCTGCCTGCAGAAGATTGAAGAGAGCTCGGAGCATTTGCTGACCTTGATTAACGATGTATTGGATTTGAGTCGTATTGAAAGTGGCAAAACAGAGTATGCACCGGTGCCTGTGAATATTGTTCATCTAAATGAAACAGTGCAGAATATTATTCAAGGTTATCTGGCCGGAAGAAGTGTGGCTTTTAAGGTGGAGGGTAAGGCGCCGCTGCATCCATATGTTATGACGGACCCGGTGCGCTTACGGGAGGTGCTGGTTAACATCCTGAGTAATGCGGTAAAATTTACTCCTGATGGTGGCTCCATCATCTTTGTTATAGATTATGTGAATAAGCATAAGGGAGAGCAGTGTGTACACTATACCATAAAGGATACTGGCATAGGCATGGCTGAAGAGTTTTTAGGCCATATTTTCGACGAGTTTGCACAAGAGGATAATGGCGTGAGAACCCATTACAAAGGGACGGGCCTTGGCATGTCCATTACCAAACGCTTTGTGGATTTGCTTGGAGGAAGCATTAATATTACGAGCCAAAAAGGTGCTGGTACTACTGTTGTAGTAGAGTTCAACATGCAGGTTACAGCGGAAATCCCTGTGGATGAGCCGAATGATAGCAGCAAGAAGGTGGTTCTGAAGGGTATAAAGGTGCTCATGGCCGAGGATAATGACCTAAATGCGGAAATCGCAATGATTCAGCTGGCAGAGTACGGTCTACAGGTGACTAGGGCTGTGGATGGTAAGGAGGCTGTGCAGCTTTTTGAAGCATCTGATAGGGGTACTTTTGATGTAATTCTGATGGACATTATGATGCCCAATATGAATGGCTTCGAGGCCACCCAAGCTATACGCAGCTTGTCTAGAGAGGATGCCAAGGCCATTCCCATTATTGCTATGACGGCCAATGCCTTTGCAGAGGATGTAGAGGCTTCCCTAAAAGCTGGGATGAATGCACATATTGCTAAACCTATCGATATGGAGGCTGTCCCGCGGACGCTAGGAAGATACTTGCAGGCGAGATAAAGTAAAGCCCTCGGAGCTGTGCTCCGGGGGCTTTTATGCTGCGTATGTTAAATTGCTTATGAGAAAACTATGCTTATTTGGCCAATAAATCGCTGAGTACTTCCAGAAGCTTCGGTACATCAATGGGCTTAGCCACATGAGCGTTCATGCCAACCTCAAAGGCTTTACGCTTGTCGTCGTCAAAGGAATTAGCTGTCATGGCTACAATGGGGATTTGGGCCAGGTCTTTTTGAGGCAGATTGCGTATTTCTTGTGTGGCCTTGTAGCCATCCATAACTGGCATTTGAATATCCATCAAAACCAAATCATAATAGCCAGGCTGGGAGTTGATGATTTTGTCCACAGCAATCATGCCGTTTTCGGCTTCCTCAACTAGCATACCCTCCTTAGCCAAAATAAGGTTGGCGATTTCCCGGTTGAGCTCATTATCTTCTACCAATAAAATGCGTTTATTGGCCAATTGTGAGGCGCTCTTTTGTTGCGTGGGACGAGGCTTGCTGGCCAGGTCCTGCAGCACGGGTAGGTGCACATAAATAGCAAACTCGGTTCCTCGGCCCAGTTCGCTGCGCATTTTCATACGTCCCTGCATCAGGTCCACCAGCTTTTTGACAATGGCAAGGCCCAGACCGGTGCCCTCAATGCCGCTATCGGTAGCGCTGCGCTCTCTTTCAAAGGCGTTAAAGGCACGCTCCTGAAAGCTTTCACTCATGCCAATGCCTGTATCCTTGACCACTAGGCAATATTCTGCCATACCATTTTCCACAGCACCGACTTGCTTGAAGCCAAAGCTAATTTGTCCGCCCTTAGGGGTAAACTTGATAGCATTGCTGAGCAAATTCAGCATAATCTGGTTGATCTTAATCTGGTCGCAGATAACGAGAGAATTATCAAGCTGGTTGATAATATCGTAGCTCAAGCTGGCGGACTCTATATTGGACTCTAAAATGGAACGAATATTTTGCAAAAGCTTACTTAAATCACAGGGAACACTGTCCAGCTGCTGTTTGCCGCTTTCGATGCGTGCCAAGTCCAAGACTTCATTGAGTAGGGTTAACAAAACATTGCTGGATTTTTGTACCTTAGCAATAGCATCTTGGACGATAAGAGAATTATCCACATTTTCTGCAATGATATTGGCGAAGCCCATAATGGCGTTCATAGGCGTGCGAATATCGTGGCTCATGTTAAAAAGAAAAGTACTCTTGGCCTTGTTAGCGTTATTGGCTAGCTTCAAGGCAGCCTCAGCTTCCTTACGAGCTTGGCGCTCCTTGGAAGCCAGCTCATTCATGGGCTTTAAATCTTTGACGAAGGTAATGGCCAGAATATCCCCATTGGTGGAATCCTTGTAGAGCTGGATGGTTTGCTCCGCCAGCATGGGATTGCCCAAAACATCCTTGGTCCAATAGGTGTGGGACATGAAGCGCTTGCCCTCGGCGTAGCGTCGCTTGAGATTTTCCACATCAAAAAAGTCGAAGAAAGCGGGTTGCTCTTCGGGAGATAGCTTATTACCCCAAAACTGGATTACCTGCATATAAGGGCAGTGGGGTGGCAGGCCAACAGCATCGTGAATGGAATAAGCAACACCGTCGATGACCTGAATAGGCGTGCCTAAAATCACGTTTTTAGTTACGTTAAAGTCGTAATACGCACCGGCACAGGCGGATAAAGCGGTGATGAGCTGCTTTTCACGCTCCAGCAGCATTGCTTGTGGGAAGACATGCTCAATCATGAGTGAACACCCCCCCGTTTATGCGTACTAAATTTTAGATTGCGAGCTTGGTCTGACATAAAAAACCTCCGCACACATATGGACTATTAAGTCTCACGTCGAAAAAATTATAAAAAGCGCACTCTAATACTAAAAAATTCTATAGATAAATATATTATACTAGAATATCCACTTTGCTGCAACTATAATAAAATAATTTTGACTTGAAAATGAGGTATAAACGTCTGTTTTGAGTAACGCTTCGTTACAGGAGCAAAAAACTTCGGCAAAAAATGCACCGCGATGTTGTTTTTGCCGAAGCTTTGCTCTGCCTTATATTTTGTAACAATCAGTACTGTTTTGCTCTTGCGTCTCCCTCAGGAAAAACTGGCTCCTGCTTTTTATCCACCCACGGGACTAATATTCTGTTTATTCTCAATATACGATTGTGCTAAAAATTACTATTGACATTTACAACTATGCTGTTTATACTATGTCCATAGACAAAATAAAGGCAAGGAAGCCAGACCACAGCGAAAAAGTGGCCTGGCTTTTTATATTATAAGCTGCCATGTCTATAACAAATGTTCTTAAAGGAGCTGAGTCAAATGAGGGGTAAATTATTTAAAGCAATCACAGCTGCTATCTGTGCAGCAGGACTTATGTTAACAGGCTGTGGTGGCGATAAAGCCAAAAGTGGCGGGGAAGCAGTGAAAATCGGTGCTATCGGCGAGTTAACAGGTGCCAATGCTTCCTATGGTACGTCCATGATGCGTGGCTTTAAGCTGGCAGTTAAGGAAATCAACGCTGCTGGTGGTGTAAACGGCAAGAAGCTGCAATTAGTGGAAGCCGATACCAAGAGCGAGCCTGCTGAAGCAGCCAATGCTATGAGCAAGCTTATCAGCCAAGATAAGGTGCCCATGGTTGCAGGTATCTTCACAAGTTCTTCCGCTATCGCTGCCTGCAATATCAGCGAAACCAACAAGGTGCCCTTCCTTGCTATTGGTGCTACTAATCCGGCAGTTACCGTGGGCAAGGATGGCAAAACAAAACCTAATACCTTCAGGGTTTGCTTTATCGATCCCTTCCAAGGTACTGTAGGTGCTAACTTCGTGCTCAACGAGCTGAAGGCTAAAAAAGCTGCTATCTACGTAGATAACAGCAGCGACTATGCTAAGGGCTTAGCCGCTTTCTTCAAGCAAGCCTATACCGCCAAGGGTGGTAGCATTGTAGCCGAGGAAGCTTATCTGCAAAAGGATACCGATTTTAAAGCTGTATTGACCAAGATTAAAGCTGCCGGTCCGGATGTGCTGTATGTTCCTGGTTATTACGAAGAGGTTGGCAAAATCGTTAAGCAATCCCGTGAGCTGGGCATTAACTGCGCTATCGTTGGTGGCGATGGCTGGGACAGCCCCAAGCTGGCTGAGATTGCCGGTGCCGCTGCACTGAACAACACCTTCTTCACCAATCACTATTCTCCTGATTCCGATTCTGCTGAGTCCAAAGCCTTTGTAGCTGCCTTTGAAAAGGAATACCAACAAAAGCCTGACGCACCTGCAGTATTGGGCTATGATGGCATTAAGCTTTTGGCAGATGCTATGAAGCGTGCAGGCTCCACCGACAGTGCTAAGGTTGCTGCTGCTTTGGCAGACACCAAATCCTTCAAGGCTGTAACCGGTGAAACCTCCTTAAATGATAAGCATGACGCAGTCAAGAGTGCTGTTATCATTGAGCTGAAGGATGGCAAGCAAGCTTATCGCGCTACTGTAAAGCCCTGATTCCCTCTCCTTCCGGATTTCTTCTCCCGTCCGGAAGCACACAAAAACCGCCTACCAAGCGCAAGGTAGGCGGTTTATTTAATATTCTAGAAAATGCCACATTCGTAATAAATATGTAAAATAGTCGTCAGAGTACTAGACAAACAGGAGTATATTGCTTATAATAGGGTAACCACTTGGATATGAATAATTTTATGAAGAAAGGAGCTGATGCCTATATGCATAAGAAAATGACTGCTCAGGATTGGTCCAAGCGACCTACCCTACAAGAGCTTAATCGCGAGATTGTAAAGCGTTCTCTGAGCAAATAAAGCGCATATAAAGAAGACGGATGGCTGGGCTACTCACGACGCCTAGTCTTTTTTTATGCCCATGGAAAGCTATAGAAGTAATTGTTATTACTAAGATTAGGTTAAATGCCAGGGCTTGTAGATATTTCCCTTGCTGAGCCTGTATCAGAAGTGTATAATGATGCTAAAACTAAAAATTAAAAACTAAAACTACAACTACAGGAGTGTTTATTTATGTTACATATAGGCTGTCATTTATCTTCCTCTAAGGGCTTTCTAGCCATGGGCAAAACAGCCCTGTCCATTGGCGCGGACACTTTTCAATTCTTTACTCGCAATCCGCGCGGGGGCAAGGCCAAAGCTGTGGATACCGAGGATGCAAGGGCTTTACGTGAGCTCTGTGTAGAGCACAATTTTGCACCTCTTTTGGCCCACGCACCCTATACTATGAACCCCTGCGCTGCAGATGAGCATCTTATCGACTTCGCTCGTATGGTTATGGAAGGAGACTTGGCCATGCTGGAATATGTGCCAGGAAATATGTATAATTTTCATCCAGGTAGCCATGTGAAGCAAGGTAGTGAAGTAGGTGTTGCAAAGATCGCCCACATGCTTAACAGCGTGCTCTATAAGGAAATGCACACCACGGTACTGCTGGAAACCATGGCTGGCAAGGGTAGCGAGGTGGGCCGTAGCTTTGAAGAGCTAGCCGCTATTCTGGACAAGGTACAGCTTAACGAAAAGATGGGCGTGTGTCTCGACACTTGCCATGTTTTTGACGGTGGCTATGATATAGTCAATGATTTGGAGGGCGTGCTAGAGCAATTTGATAAAATCGTAGGCTTGGACCGACTGCATGCCGTTCATATTAACGATAGCAAGAATGCCTTGGGCAGCCACAAGGATCGTCACGCCTGCATTGGTGAGGGTAATATTGGGCTTGCAACTCTATCCGCTGTGACCAATCATCCCCAACTGCGACTGCTGCCATTTTATCTAGAAACGCCCAATGAGCTGGACGGTTATGCTAAGGAAATAGCCCTTCTGCGCGGGCTCTATAAGTAGAGGCTACGCTATGCTCAAAGGAATTATACTCATTGTCATGGCTGCAGCCTGCTGGGGACTGGGCGGCGTAGCCGGACAATATCTTTTTCAATATCATCAGGTGGACGCGGTGTGGCTGGTGATGGTGCGGCAAATTGTGGCTGGCGGACTATTTTTGCTTTATACTGCCACTGTACTCAGGCAAAATATTTTCACCATCCTGCGCCAGCATTTTCTCTCGCTGCTCTGCTTTTCCTTCGTGGGTATTTTGGGAGCACAGCTGGGCTTTTACTACACTATTTCTCTGTGTAATGCGGCTACAGCCACAGTTTTGCAGTATAGTGCGCCTATTTGGGTCATGGTCTATATCAGCTACAAACACCGTGCTTGGCCCGATGGGCGAGAGCTGGTGGGCATTTGCGGCGCCTTAGTGGGCGTGTTTCTCATTGCCACTCATGGCAGTCTTACCAGTTTAGCCTTGTCACCTGCAGCCATTATTATTGGTCTCTTATCGGCTATTTCCTACGCCTTTTACAGCATCCAGCCAGTGGAGCTATTAAAGCACTACCCTGCCACAGTCATTATCGGCTGGGGCCAGCTGTTGAGCGGTCTCTCACTATTGGCAGTACGCGATCCATTTGCCCCAGCGGGCAGCTGGAATGTGCATGCTTATTTAGCCATGAGTTATCTCATCGTAGGAGCTACTATCGCCAGCTATGCCCTTTATTTAGCAGGCCTTAAAATCGTTGGCTCCACTAAAGCCAGCCTCGTTTCCTGCGCCGAGCCCTTAGCTTCCATAATTGCCGTAGTGCTGCTATTAGACACGCAGCTTGTACTACCGGATTACATCGGCATGTCCTGCATCATCTTTACAGTGCTGCTTTTATCGTTACCTAAAAAATAAGAACGTCATAATAAAAAACTTCGGCAAAAACAACATCGCGATTTGTCTTTTGCCGAAGTTTTTTATTCTACTATTTTCTTGCAATGTCGCCCACACCATTGAGAATAATGGAAGGTCGATAAGAGAATACATTGATATTGTCAAGACTGGTGACACCGCTGAGAACCAATGCAGTCATGAGACCGCTTTCCATGCCTGCCACAATATCCGTATCCATTCTATCGCCAATCATCACCGCATCAGCAGAATGGACATTGAGCATTTTTAAGCCTGTGCGCATCATGAGGGGATTAGGCTTGCCCACATAATAGGGAGTCTTGCCCGTGGACAGGGCAATGGGCGCTACAAGGGCCTGACAAGCAGGAATAATACCTAGCTCCGAGGGTCCCGTCATATCGGGATTGGTCCCCACAAGGCGCGCGCCCTTATTAACCAGCTGCACGGCCTTGATAATCATATTGTAATTATAAGAGTCGGTTTCACCCACCACCACATAATCAGGATTAACATCATTCATAGTGATGCCCACATCATAAAGGGCATTGACTAGGCCTGGTGCGCCGATAACATAAGCGCTGCAGCCAGGGGCCTGCTCTGCCAAGAATTTAGCAGTAGCTAGGGCACTTGTATAAAAATGGCTCTCGTCCACATCAAGGCCCATGCGGGACAGCTTTTGACGCAGCTCTCGTGGACTACGCTCGCTGGAATTGGTCAGAAAGAGAAAGGGCTTATCCTCCTTGTATAGCCAGTCTACAAACTCCTTGACACCGGGCAGAATGCAGTTGCCATGGTAGATAACACCATCCATATCACTAATATAGCCCTGTTTGTTACGCAAAATTTCTAGTAATTCTTCATTTACCTTATACATTTTTTACCTCCCTTGCTGCTTTAGCTATATTATGCTCTAAGCAAGGCAAATATTCAAGCCAATTAAGCTATGTTTTGTTTTAATTTTACATAAATGTCTGTTTTGAGTAACGCTTAGTTACAGGAGATAGCCGTATCTCACCACAGCTTGCCGAAGTAGCTTTTGGCTGTCTCCTTAGCTTGCTTAACGATGCTCATATATCTTTCCTTGAGCTCGTCTAAGGTGGGGAAGTTCATCTTCAGCTTGCCGTCCTGCCATTCACAGGGAATGCGCATGCGTAGGCCGTTTTTAAAGACGAGAAAATTATCCGGCAGAGCCAGTCCCTTAGCATCCCAAGCCAGCACGCCCTCAAGGCTATGGGGCACTTCAAAGCTACGCCAAGCCTTAATAGTGGGCTTGAGAATGCGGTATTCACCCTCAAGACCGATAATCTGGGCTTCCGCACCGGTTTTAAACTCCACGCGCACATCCCGCAAAACGCCCACAGTTTGCCCCGGAGGAAACTCCAGCTGCTCCAGATGCCCGCAGCGCTCCTTGATAGCACGCCACAGGCCTGGGGTTATAGTGAGCTTATTGATGCCCAGCTGGTATTCTGTAAGACTATTGAGCTTATTGCAGAGGCTAATATTAGAGCCCTCATAAATACCTGTCAGCATGGCTGTGAACAAGAAGTCCTTATTGTTGGCATTAAGGCTGGCCGCACGATTATATAAATCAAAATTAATATTCTGCACTACAAAAAGCTCGTTGAAGAGCTTCAGCTGTAGGCTGCCATGCTCCACCAGCATATGCAAATGGTAATCCACTGCTTCCTGCAGCAGGTTAATAATCGTTTCCTTCTTTTCTTCTGCCGCACCCTCAGGCATGTTGTCGGTGAGCAGACGCAAATGCTTGTGCACATAGGTGATAGCGGGTTCCTGTACTCTTATTTCACGGATGGAAGTATGCAGCAGAATATCCAATTCACGCATAAACTCTGCCTGATTAAAAAGATAGCGCAGTCTGAGCTTGAAAACGCTGTAGCCAAAGCTGGGCAGATTGATGGTGACAATTACCGAGGGCACGTCCACCACGAGCCCTGCCCGCTGCCAGTGCACCTCACGCAGTGCCAGCTGGTCCTTATTAAGCCAGCGGGGAATATCCGAAACCTTGGCGCCGTGGGCCAGGCTGGAGAGAAAATAATTAATTTTATTTTTCAGCCACAGCTCCAACTTGTCCCTGCTAAAAACATTGGCCAAAAAGAGCAGTGTATTAAAGATAAATTTTACGCAAAAATAGAGCAGCTTGGGCAGCATCCACGCCAGCAGCGCAGAGATAGCGATAATGCCCTCTGCGTTTTCCGTACCTAAAAGCTCATTCATCCATGTAAATAAACTCATACCAGCATCCTCCTGTATAATATATTATAACAGAAAGTACTGCCCAAGATACAATAATTGTGATACAATAGAAGCAAATAAAAATCATGCACGCAAGCTATTATTATTAGGAGGCAAAAAAATGATTAACACTACAAGCTACACCGTGACCCTGTCATCCTATTCCATTGGCGCCGATGCCTACAAGCAAATTCCCCACGCAGCACGCTTTTTAGGCAAAAAGGTAGCTGTTATCGGTGGCAAAACAGCCCTTGCCAAGGCTAAGGATGCTATTATCGAGGGTGTAGCAGGCTCCGACATTAAAATCCTAGACTTTATCTGGTATGGGGGCGAATGCACTCACGAAAACAGCCATATGCTTATGGATTTGCCCGCTGTGCAGGAGGCGGATATCCTCTTTGCTGTGGGCGGCGGTCGTGCTATCGACACTGTAAAATACGCGGCTCATCTCATGGATAAGCCTCTTTTTACCTTCCCCACTGTGGGCTCCAACTGCGCTGCCTTTTCTGCCCAAGCCATTATGTACTATCCCGGCGGCAGCTATCGTGGCAATTTCCCCACTAAGCCCTGCAATCATTGCTTCATTAACTCCGCCATTATCGCCGATTCTCCTGAACCGCTTTTCTGGGCCGGTATCGGCGACGCTCTTTCCAAGGAGTTCGAGGTAGTATTCGCTTCTCAGGACGATCAGCTCTTCCATACCACCTTGCTGGGCCAACAAATCAGTCGCGTTTGCACCGCTCCCATTTTGGACAATGGCAAAAAGGCCTTGGAGGACTTTAGAGCTCACCGCAACAGCTTCGAGCTGATTCAGGTTATTTTGGATATCATCATTTCCACAGGTCTGGCCTCCAATCTGACCACCACTGAGGATAATGCATATTATTACAATAGCATGCTGGCTCACTGCGTATACTATGGCTCCACCGTTACCAAGAAGGGTCACAACCATCTCCACGGCGAGGTAGTGGCGCTGGGTACTCTGGTACAGGTCGCTTATGCCGGCGATATGGAGATGGTGAAGCGTTTAATGGACTTCAACTATTCCATCGGCCTGCCCATCTGCTTCGATGATGTGGAAATCGAGGAGGATGAATTCGAGACCATGTATGAAAAATTCAAGACCTCCGCTGGCTGGAAGCATAAGCCTAAATGCGTGAATAAGGAGCGCTTCTTCGAGGTTATGAAGGAGGTTAACGCTTTGGGTCGCGCTTATAAGGCTGAGAAGGCACAAGCATAAAAATGGAAGATAGATCTCAACAGGAAATTGATCAACTGAAAAGAATCATTGCCGAATTGCGTCATCAGGTAGAGTATGATGTTGTTACCGGTTTGCTTAATAGCCAAGGCCTGCGTAAGCAGGCCCAGCCCCTTTTGCAGTACAGTAAGCCGGGTGAATATGCTTTGCTTTATTTTGATGTGCTGCGCTTTAAAGCTATTAATGACATGTTTGGCATGGGTGAGGGAGATAGGCTTTTGCGCCATATTGCCCATGTGCTCAAGCTGATGAGTCAGTCACAGGAGCTGGTTTGTCGCTGGGCTGCAGATCGTTTTATTATGCTGGCCCATCGGCAAGGCCAAGAGCTACAGCTTTTGGTGGATGGCATCATGGATAACCTTAACAGCTATGGACTTTCGTTAGAGATAGTTTGCAATATGGGTATTTATGTGACCACGGGTGAGGATGTTCCTTTAGCAGGCATGATTGACCGAGCAGTGATGGCACAATCTCAAATTAAGGGGAGCTATGCCCAAAAGTATAATTATTACACGGAAGAACTGCGCCAGAATCTACTGGATGAACAGGAAATTGTGGGCATGATGGCCACGGAGCTGGAAAGGGGACATTTCGTTGCTTATTACCAGCCACAATATGACCATTCCAATGGACTTTTGGTGGGGGCTGAGGCCTTAGTGCGCTGGCAGCATCCTGAAAGAGGACTTATTTCTCCGGGTGTTTTTATTCCCATTTTTGAAAAGAACGGTTTTGTTACCCGTTTGGATATGTATATTTTTGAGGAAACCTGTCGCTTTATTCGTCAGCGCTTGGATAAAGGTTTACGGGTAGTGCCTATTTCTACCAATTTTTCCCGTTATGATATTTACCAACCCGATTTTGTGGAGCAGCTGGAGGCTGTGCGCAAAAAGTATGCGGTACCGGTACAATTATTGCGGGTGGAAATTACTGAAACTGCCATTATTGGTACGGGTGAAAAGGCCAATGAGGTTATTTCCAAGCTGCATCAATGTGGCTACCTGGCAGAAATGGATGATTTTGGCAGCGGTTATTCCTCTTTAAACGTGCTCCGCAATGTGGATATAGATGTTATTAAGCTAGATATGCTCTTCTTTTCCAAAAATGAGAAGAGTGGTAAGGGTGGCACCATTATTAGTTCCGTAGTACGTATGGCCAAATGGCTGTCCCTGCCAGTGATTGCCGAAGGCGTGGAAACTGTGGAGCAGGCTGACTTTTTGCGTAGTATTGGCTGTAATTATGTTCAGGGCTATCTTTATTCCAAGCCGGTGCCAGAGCAGGATTTTGAGGAGCTGCTGCGTAAAGTGAGCGTAGATGTAATCAAGCCCACTCTGAAAATGGATGCGGATTTTGCTGTTGCTAGCTTTTGGGAGCCAGGAAGCGAGGTTACGGCTGTCTTTAATAAATACATGGGACCGGCAGTATTCTTTGAATACAGTGAAGGGCGTCTAGAGTATTTGCGGGTTAACCAAAAATATCTGCAGGAAATAGGCATGAATATGTCAGAAACAGATTTAATCCACGCTAATCCCTTGGAGCTTTTTGATGAGGAGAATAGTCGTATTTTTCTCGATACCGTGCGCAAGGTTCTTGCCACGGGTCAGGAGCAGTCCTGTGAAACCTGGCGTGAGCTACATTCCTCCTGCTGTGGTAACGAAAAAATTTGCTTGCGCAGCAATTTGCAGCTTATTGCCAAAAGTGCCAATATTTATTTGTTCCTGGCGCAGGTGCGTAATGTGACCCATGACAAACAGCTCTGTCAGCTGGAGTCTTTGGAAAAGCGTTTTATGTCCGCTGCTGAGCAGGCTAATATTTATTTTTGGGAATATAATATTTTGAATCACGAGATGCGGCCCTGTTTTCGTTGCATGCGTGATTTGGGCTTGCCACCCCTATTAACCAATTATCCGGAAAGCGCCATCGAGGCAGGAATTTTTCCTCCCGACTATGCGGATATGTATCGCGATTGGCACAAGCAATTGGCAGCGGGTGTGCCCAGCTTGGAGGCCGTTATTCCTTTGACGGCAAATCGCATTCCCTTCCATGTGCGCTATACTACTGAGTTTGACGCAACAGGTCATCCTGTTAAGGCCTATGGCTCGGCAACCTTGGTGGTGGATGATGATAACAAGTAAAAATATCGCAAAAAGCTGTTGACAGTGCTGCTTCTTTGTGGTAATATATATTCGTTGCTGATGCAGCAATAACGCGGTAGTGGCGGAACGGCAGACGCGCTAGCCTCAGGAGCTAGTGGGGGCAACCCCGTGGAGGTTCAAATCCTCTCTACCGCACCAAATGAAAACTAAGACCTAAGAGCTCGCTCTTAGGTCTTTTTGTTATGCTTGGACTTGCAAAGTGGCCGTACTTATGTAAGAATATAACGTAGGAAATATAGAGATTATAAAAAAACGAGTTCAAAGGAGTGTAAGCATGGAAGGACGGGAGCTGAAGGCGGCTGCGCTGGTGCTGGCGGGCTTTTTTGCCTTGGGAGCTGTGGCAGGTGGCTGCTATGCTCTTGTAAGCGCCAACAGCGTGAAGACTAATAAATATAATACGGCCCAACTGACGCAAAATTTGCAGTATGCAGAGGTGGAGGCAGGGCGGCTGCAGTGCGTGGTGCTGCTGGATAAGGCGGAGGTGTACAATCTGCCCTCCGGGCTCATGGGCAAGGTCATCGAGCGTATGTCCAAGGGCGTGCCTGTGGATTATCTGGAGACGGTGTCCAGTCAGGATAAGGATGATAGCTATGCTCTTACCACGGTGGAGCTCCAGTTCCAACGCTTTTGGGGACCACGCCATATCATTCCTGAAGGGACAAGGGTGCAGATTTTGCGAGCTGATCGAGGTGACGGCGAGGTTAAAGGCCGCGTGTATGTGGATGGTAAATATTACGACAAGGATTTCGACAGCCAATATTTACGCTTTCCCTATGTAGGACAGTGGAAGAAGATCGAGTTTCAGGGTAAACCTGGCTATATGAAATACGATACCCTTTCTGAAAGTAAGCTGATGTGAGGTGGAACATGAGTAAAAGAACGTTGATGATAATTTTAGTACTTATAGCCACCCTCGCAGGCTTTGTGATGGCCAATAATATTTTGGGAACCCGCATTCGCACTGTAACTGTGCGGGACGGGGATGCCATCTATGTGGAGCCCAGCGTGACTGCCATGAGTGCTACCTCTCTTTTCCAGGTGGGCGAGGAGCTTATGGTTATTGATAAGCTGGAGCTCAATAAGCCCACTGCTATCAAAATGCTCAAGCCCTTGCTTCTAGAGGATAAGGAGCACACGAAATACAAGCTGGAGCAGGGCGCAGTGTATAAAATCTTGAACGCTCAGCTAGGCAAGGCCGGTGCGCCCTGCGTGGTGCAGGTGAAGACTACCAAGGGCTTGGTAGTGGAGCTGGAGGTGCCCAAGGAGGCGGCAGCGCCGGTGGACGAGGGCACGTGGCTAAAGCTGCGCAAGAAGGACGAGCAGAACGAAGTGTGGCTACGCAGCAAGACACAGTGGTATTAAAGAACATTTGTTTCTGCTGCGTTTTGCAAGGGATAAAAATCTACTATGCTTGTAGCTATAGAATACACAGATTGCATATAAAAATCCCACATCAACTGCTTTTGAAGTAGTGATGTGGGATTGTTGTTTTTTTAGAGCTTGTCGCCGCTGGCGGCAATGACCTTTTCTGCGGCCTCGCCCAAATACCAGCGTATTACCGAAAAGAAGGGCAGAGAAACGCCCTCATAATCGGGCACAAGGCAGGTCTGGGCCAGCATGTCCAGCACCTCCTCCAGCTGGGCGCCCTGCTCCAGCTCGGCGGCAATATCGTCCTGCAGCTTTTGGATGACCGCCAGCCGCATGCGCATTAAGCGCGGGGCGTTTAAATTGAGTTCCTTGATAGTGCGTTCAGCTCTGTTCCAGAGCTTACGTGGGCAGGAGCTTTGGTCCACCAGCATTTTGCCGGAGTGTTCAACGTAGGCAAAAATGCGCACCTTACCGGGGATTTTTAAGGGGTTTAGGATGGTGGCGGTAATGGGCTTACCGCCCTTGGGCACGTCGCAGCTGCGGTCGTTCTTCTGCTTGGAGTAGCGCCACTGGGCGTCGGGCACGTAGGGCTGGCTACCACCGTGGCACACACCTAACAGGTTGTGCCAATCCAGGTGGTAGTTGTGGCCGTATTCCGTGGTTGCACTTTTAGGATAAAAGTGCTCCACACGGAAATCGTCCACCTCGCCCTCCTCCTCCGCCAGCTTGATGCTGATTTCGCAGTAAGCGCACAGACCGTGCTGGTCCTTTAAGATTTGCTGCTTTACCTCTTGGTAGCCGTGGCGGGAGCGGCGGCGAAAATGCTCCCAGCTCTCCCAAGGGTAGCGGGTGCGGTAGCGTTTGAGCCCTTCGGGCTCTTCCTTGCATTTGTACACACGTTTCATGAGCGCTGCCTCCGGAACTTGCGCATGCGGATATCCATGTCTGCCCTGAGCAGGGCGGGCTCGTTGCCGTTGGACCAAGCGTCCAGCTGCTTGCGCAGGGCGAGCGCCTCTTCGCTGTCCCATTTGTCCTCGCTTACAAGCGCTAAATAGCGCTTGAGGCTTTGGACGATGGGCAAGCGCTCGGAGCGTAGAGTGACGTTCTGGATATCCTGCAGGATCTGGGCGCTGGAAGCGCCCATGGTGAAGCTTACTCGGCGCACGCCCTCAAAGCTCCGTCCCCACACCAAGACCCGCACGCTGGCAGCGGGGACGCTGCTCAGCACCTGCGGGCTGTGGGTGGTGACGATGAACTGCACCTTAGGAAAGGCGCGCTGCATATCCAGTAGCACTGTTTGCTGCCACAGAGGATGGAGATGCATATCGATTTCATCGATAAGCACCACGCCCGGGGTCTCTACCACAGCCTGCTCGCCTAATTGAGGATTAAGGCGCACCATGCGATATGCCAAATCCGCTACCATGCTCAAAATACTGCGGAAGCCATCGCTTAAATCATCCACGACCATTTCGCCCACATCGGGATGGTTGATAACAAAGCAGCCTAAATCAAAATTATAATATAAATCATGCAAGCCCGTGCTTTCAAGGCAAGCATCGATGGCCTGCTGCACAGCCTTTTTGATGAGCTTGGCATCGTCATTGGCCTCGCTCATTAGTTTTTCCATAACACTTTCACTAAGATGCTTAAACCAGCGACCGAAGGTGTTGTAGGAGCTGGAGGGCTCTAGGCATTCCTTGTAGCCCACTGTGCGCTCCTCTAGATCCTGCAGGCTGGCCTCCATCAGGCTGCTGTCAGCCCACATGCGAGCGGTACCGTAGTAGGCGAAGGCCGGTAGGATAGTATCAGGATTTTCATTGAGAGCGGCACACAGGCTATGGCCTCGCTGCAGCAAATCCTCCGCCAGCTCTTCCGTCAAAGCTGCATCTTTAACTTTTTTACTACAGGTGATGTGCTGGCCGTGAACCTGTCCCTCAAGGGTAATTTCCACGGGATATTGATTGCACATGGCCTCTATGCGTTTGCCGTCCGCTTTATAAACCGGGACCCTGCGCACGTCCTTCTGGGAAATATGGCGACCCTCCACCTTAAAGCAACGCAAATAGGGCTCCAGAGCAATGGCTAGAGCATCAAAAATAGCAGTTTTGCCCTTGCCGTTTTCGCCCACAATAACAGTCAGCTTGGGCTCAAAATCGATTTCTAAGGCCTCGTAGCAACGAAAATTTTTTAGCGTTAATTTATCTATCTGCATCTTCTCGCCTCCGCTTAGGTAACTTTTTTGGGCAGTTTTGTATCCTTAGTAACATTATACCCCTAATTTAAGGTTTCTTTAAGTTTTTTTGTGACAAAAAATAGGCAAATTTGGAGAATTGGTGTTATAATAAGCAAGCTACCCTGTTTTTAAGGAAGCATACTACTTAAATTTAGCTAAGGATGGTGCTTATGAATATATTTGTATTACTTGCTATTGCCATGTCATTGATTATTATCTTGCTGCGCAAGCATGTGCCCATTGGCCCCTGCATGCTGGTGGGTGGGCTTTTTATTTGGGCTATGAAAACTCCTAGCCTGCACTATTTGTGGCAGGGCCTCGTGGAGACCATGACCATGAGTC
Organism: Phascolarctobacterium sp.; assembly: GCA_034086985.1. Classification (GTDB taxonomy): domain Bacteria; phylum Bacillota; class Negativicutes; order Acidaminococcales; family Acidaminococcaceae; genus Phascolarctobacterium_A. Next base: position 159,623 of record JAXDZG010000023.1, on the reverse strand, counting down.
GTACCTATGATATTCTCTTTGCTCTCTATTTTGTTATGTGCTTAGAAATCGAGTTGCGCACCAGCGGTGCCTTGGCGGGCATGGTGCATGCTCTGCAGCGCATCTTTTCCAGCACCAAGGTTACCTTGGCCGTGATGCCTGCTTTTTTAGGTCTGCTGCCCTCATTAGGCGGTGCTCGCTTTAGTGCACCCATCGTAGAGGAGGCTAGCAAGGAACTGCCCCTGACCCAGGAGCATCGTGCAGCCATCAATTTTTGGTTCCGTCATATTTTTGAATTCTCCAGTCCTATTATCCCCGGCATGATTATGGCCTGCAATATCGCAGGCGTGTCCTACAGCGATTTTATTATGCATTTATGCTGGCTGACAGTATTGGCTTTTGTAGCGGGCTGGTTGGTTTTGATTACGCCTATTAAAACAGATGGCCTGACCAATTTCCAAGAGGACAAGGAGCAATTGGCGCAAAATACTCAAGACTTGTGGCTTAGCCTGTCCCCTGTGGTGCTGACCTTCGTGTTAGTGGTTTTCTGCAACATGAATGCCTCCGTGGGCATGGCGGTGGTAACCGTGGGCTTGTTATTCGTACTGCGCTTTACGAAGCGCTTCGTGAGCCTGAAGGAGGTCGTTGTCGGTGCCTTAGACATGAAGATGTTCTTTAATGTTATTTGCATTCTGTACTTTATTCAAATCCTTACCGTTACCAATGTGCTCAAGGAAATCGTGGTGGCCTTCCAGAGCTCACCCCTGCCGGTGCCGGTGATTATTGCCTGCGTCAGCTTCATTATCGGCGTGTTGACGGGCATGAGCCAGGGCCATGTAGCTATTGTTATGCCCATTGTAGCGGCTATGGCTACGGGTAATTTGAATTTGGCAGGTGTGGCTATGGCCTTTGGCGTAGCGGGGCAGATGTTGACTCCCACCCATATGTGCTTAGTGGTCACAGTGGATTATTTTAAATCCAATTTCTTTAAAACTTTGCAGCCTGTGCTTCTTAGCGAGGTCATTATTTTGACTGTTTTCAGTGTTTATTCATATTTTACTTGGTAATCTGCAAGAAAGTCCTGCTTGAGGCAGGATTTTCTTTTTTTTTGCAGAATGTTATACATTGATTACTGTACATTGTACATTGACTGAGGGTAGTATAAACATATTGATAAAGGAGACTAGAACGATGGAAGTTACTAACAAAGCATTTAAGGCTTATGACGTGCGTGGCGTATATCCCACAGAAGTGAATGAAGAAATGGCTTATCGTGTGGGCAGAATTTTTTCTGCTATGTTTGCTGCAGAGACCGTGGTAGTGGGCCACGATATTCGCTTGAGCGGCCCTGCTATTGTGGCTGCCTTGACCGAAGGTCTACGCCATGGCGGCACCAAGGTGATTGATATTGGCCAATGTGGCACGGAAATGATTTATTTTGCTACTGCTCATTTAAAGGCGGACGGCGGCATTATGGTTACAGCCAGCCACAATCCTAAGGAATATAACGGCATGAAGCTGGTGCGCCGGGATGCTCGTCCCATCAGTGCGGATACGGGCCTGAAGGAAATCGGTGAAATGGTGGCTTCCTCCAACGATATGCCTCATCAGCTGGTTCCTGGCAAGACCTTGGGTGAAGTGGAAAGGGTGGACATTGTACCCGCCTATATCGAGCATTTGCTGAGCTATGTGGACCTCAAGGCCTTGAAGCCCATGAAGATTGTGGCTAACCCCGGTAACGGCGGCGCAGGCCCCATTTTGAAGGAGTTGGCTAAGCATTTGCCCTTTGAGTTCATTACTTTGAATGATACTCCCGATGGCACCTTCCCCAATGGCGTGCCCAATCCCTTGCTAATGCCCAACCGCGAGGCTACGGCCAAGGTAGTGCGTGAAAGTGGTGCCGATTTGGGTATTGCCTGGGACGGCGACTTTGACCGCTGCTTCCTCTTTGACGAGAAGGCAGAATTTATCGAGGGCTATTATATTGTAGGCCTTTTGGCTGAGGTCTTCCTGCTGAAGGAGCCCGGTGCCAAAATTATGTTTGACCCGCGCCTCACTTGGAATACTGAGGATATCTTAAAGCGCGACGGCGGTGTGCCCGTGCGCTGCAAGAGCGGTCATGCCTTCATGAAGGAATGCATGCGCAATAATGGGGTACTCTACGGTGGCGAGATGAGTGCTCACCACTATTTCCGCGACTTCTCCTGCTGCGACAGTGGCATGATTCCTTGGCTGCTCGTAACCGAGCTCATTTGCCGCAGTGGCAAGACCTTGTCCGAGCTGGTAGGTGAGCGCGTAGCCATGTATCCCTGCAGCGGCGAAATCAACCGCAAGGTGGAGGATTCCGCCGCTGTTTTGGACGAGCTGGGTAAACGTTATGCTGATGGCGAGCAGGATCATCTGGACGGCCTGAGCGTTGCCTATGACACATGGCGCTTTAATGTGCGCGTATCTAATACTGAGCCCGTGATGCGTTTGAACGTTGAAACTAAGGGTGACAAGGAACTCATGGCGGCGAAGACCCAGGAGCTTTTGGCTGTTATCGGTGGCGAAGAAGCGTAAGCTTAAGTTGATAAAGAGGCGGGGGCTTGAGCTTGCCGCCTCATTAAGATATAACGAGGTATAAAAATGAATATTCTTGTTACAGGCGGAGCTGGCTACATCGGCTCCCATGTGGTGGAGGAGCTGCAAAAGAGTGGCTTCACACCCATTGTTTATGATAATTTTTCCACTGGCCATGAGGAGGCAGTGCCCGAGGATGTACAGCTCATCGAGGGCGATATTCATGATGTGCGCTTTGCCAAGCATATTATGGAGCAATTTAAAATTGATGCTGTAATTCATTTTGCTGCGTCCAGCCTTGTGGGTGAGTCCATGACCAATCCCAGTAAATATTATTTTAATAATGTTGAAGGCAGTCTGCATCTATTAGAAGCTATGCGTGGCGCAGGGGTTGACCGCATTGTCTTTTCCTCTACCGCTGCTGTGTACGGCGAGCCGGAGCAGGTGCCCATTACTGAGGACAGCAAGCTCGCGCCCACCAATGTCTATGGCCGCAGCAAGCTGATGATTGAAAAAATGCTGGCCGATTATGATATGGCCTATGATATGCGTTATGTGGCGCTGCGTTATTTTAACGCAGCGGGTGCTTCCCCAACCCGCGATATCGGCGAGGACCACAGCCCTGAGAGCCACCTTATTCCTTTGATTTTGAAAACGGCGCAGGGCGTGCGCAAGCAGGTGGCTATTTTTGGTACCGACTATCCCACCGAGGACGGTACCTGCATCCGCGACTATATCCATGTCTGCGATTTGGCTAAGGCTCATGTGCTAGCGCTGCAGCATCTTTTAAAGGGCGGTGCCAGCCGTGTGTATAATCTGGGCAGTGAGAATGGCTTCAGCGTGCGTCAGATGATTGATTCTGCGAAAAAGATTACTGAGGTCGATTTTGCTGTAGTAGAAGAAGCCCGCCGTGCCGGTGACCCGGCGGTGCTCATCGCTTCCTCTGAAAAAATTCGCACTGAATTGGGCTGGGTACCCCAGCATAGCAGTGTGGACGAGGTTATTGCCACTGCCTGGAAATGGCATAAGGGCCATCCCCAGGGCTACAACGGCTGAGACCTTGCTGAAGGCCACAGCTTTGGTGGTATAAACTTTCCTTGACACGACCTAAACTCTTCAGTATAATATATCTCGGACGTGTTTGAGTGTCCTTTACAATTTCAAAAATGCGAGTGTGGCGGAACTGGCAGACGCACTAGACTTAGGATCTAGCGCCTTTCGGCGTGCAGGTTCGATTCCTGTCACTCGCACCAGCAAGCTTATCCATACCTCTTGCGGGGGTATGGATTTTTTTATGTTTAAGCTCATAAAAAATACATGAAAATTTATCCAAAAATCAGGCTGTAAGTATTGTGTGTAAAGAACTATCGTGATATAATTAAAGAAAACTTTACATTACTAACTTTTAGTTGGGCTTTTAGCTTTAGTAATTGGGTTTTAGTTAGTAAAGTAAAGAAAAGTTTACTCTGGGGAGGAAGTGGCGATTTATGAAGGATATTGCTAAGATTATTGGAACGAGAATAAAGATGCTCAGATTTGCAAAGCATATGCAGCAAACGGAGCTTGCTAAGCGTATGGGGATTAGCCAAACCCATATGAGTAACATTGAAAGTGGTCGCAATAACGTAACTGTTGATAATTTATATAAGCTGCACGAGATTTTAGAATGCCCCATGAGCAGCTTTTTTGTAGATATCGATGGCAAGGAAGAGGCTAAGGACACCAAGGATGTGTTCTCCTTGGAGGATTTGACTCAAGCCTTGATTCTTTTGAAAAAGCAATAAGCTCCAGGAGCTTTTAAGCTGTAGATGATATATAAATAGGGGATATTTGCTTTGTGTTGAGTGCTGTTTTAATCGGTTGGGAAGCTGATTAGAATAGCACTTTTTGTTATATTGTTTACAGTAAAGCGCCTTTTTGAAAGTTATATTGAGAAATATTACAAAATTCTTGACAAAAAAAGCACATATTGTCATAATGTAAGCCAACAAGTTCGCCCCTTTCTGCCCTAGCAGATGGGGGCATTTTTATAGAGGAGGCAGAGGTATGGAGCAAATTTTATCAATTGTTGTACGTAACCAGCCCGGTGTTTTGATGCGCGTTGCCGGTATGTTTTCCCGCAGGGGTTATAATATTGATAGCTTGGCCGTGGGCACGACCCAAAATCCGGAATTTTCCCGTATGACTGTAACTATGGATGCTGATGAGCCTACGGTGGTTCAGGTGTGCAAACAGCTGGCGAAGCTGGTTGAGGTAGAAAAGGTGAAGGTGCTGCCACCGCGTGGCAGCGCTACTCGCAGCATGGTCTTGGTTAAGGTGCACGCCGGTGCCAAGCGCATGGAGCTGATTCAGCTGGGTGAGGTTTTCAGAGCTCATCCGGTGGATGTAACCGGTGAATCCTTGATTTTCGTAGCTACTGGTGACGAGGGCAAGCTGAAGGCCTTTGTGGATATTATGCGTCCCTATGGGGTTACGGAAATGGTGCAAACAGGTTTGGTTGCCCTAGAGCGCGGCGACACTGCGTTAGCAGTGGAGGAATCGCGCTTTGAATGGCCCAATGCTGAGAAGGCTAGAACGATTTGATTGAGATAGATGGAAAGGATGTGAGCCTATGCAGATGACCGGTGCGGAGATCATGGTCAAGGTATTGGCCGAAGAGGGAGTAACTACAGTTTTTGGCTATCCCGGAGGCGCAATTCTCCCATTTTATGATGCGCTACGGGAGAGCAAAATTCAACATATATTGACGGCCCACGAGCAGGGCGCAGCCCATGCGGCGGACGGCTTTGCCAGAGCCAGTGGTAAGGTGGGTGTGTGTGTCGCCACATCTGGTCCCGGTGCTACCAATCTGGTAACGGGCCTTGCCACGGCGTTTTTGGACTCCACCCCTGTTGTGGCTATTACTGGTCAGGTACAACGTGCCTTGATCGGTCACGACGCCTTCCAAGAGGTGGATATTACGGGCATTACCATGCCTATCACTAAACATAATTTCTTAGTTAAAAAGCCGGAAAATCTGGCTCAAACTCTGCGCCTGGCTTTCCAGCTGGCTAAGGAGGGTCGTCCCGGTCCTGTGCTAGTGGACGTACCTCGCGATGTGCAGACTGCGGTTTTAGAATATACTCCGGATAGACTGCGGGACCTGCCGCCGGTGCTGCCCGATAAGGATAGAGTGGCCGCGGCAGTGGCCGCCATTAATAAGGCGCAGCGTCCGGTGATGTTAGTTGGTGGCGGCGTTATTAACGCGGATGCGGAATACGACGCTATGCATCTGTGTGAGAAGCTGCATATTCCCGTTGTGAGCACCCTAATGGGCTTGGGAGCCATTAGTGCGTATCGCAGTCTGTTTTTGGGTATGACGGGCCTTCATGGTCACGAGAGAGCGAACAACGCGGTGAAGGAAGCAGATTTAATCCTGGCTGTGGGCAGCCGCTTTAACGACCGTGTAACGGGCGAGCGCTCCAGCTACAGTGCTAATAAAACCATCATTCATTTGGATATTGACCCTGCGGAGCTGGATAAAAATATTGACTCCAGCATCGGTATTACGGGCAATATGAATATGACGCTGAACCTGCTGGAGAAGGGCAGCGTACCCCACGATTTAAGCGCCTGGTGGGATAAAATTGCCAGCTGGCCCGGCATGGATGACGATTTTGGCGACGAGGAAGCGCCGCGCTTCTTCAAAGCGCTGAACCCTGTTATCAAGGGCAAGGATTACATCATTACTACGGACGTGGGCCAGCACCAGATGTGGGCAGCCCAACACCTGAAGATAGAGTACGCCCGTCAGCTCATCACCAGCGGCGGCCTGGGCACCATGGGCTTTGGCCTGCCGGCAGCCATGGGTGCGCAGCTGGCACGCCCTGAAAGCCGCGCCATCAGCCTGAGCGGCGATGGCGGCTTTAAGATGACCGGCTCCGAGCTCTTTACTATCGCTAGCAACAATATCCCCGTCATCGCTATTGTTTTCAACAATAGCGGTCTGGGTATGATTCGCCAGCTGCAAACTGTACAGTTTGCGAAGCGCTTTACCGCCTGCGAGATGCCGGGTTATGTGGATTTCGTCAAATATGCAGAAGCCTTTGGCATTAAGGGCGAGCATGTGGCAACGCCTGAAGAGCTGTCCGCAGCCTTGGACAAGGCCATGGCAGTGCAGGAGCCCTATCTTATCGAGGTTGCTATCAATCCCAAGGATATGGTTCTTCCCATGGTGGCACCGGGCTTGGGCATTAATGACTTCGTCAAATTCGAGGACAAGAAGCAATAAGTATACGCAATATGAGAGCTGCAGCGGACGCTGCAGCTCTTTTTATGTTTAGCTTGCTAAAGCGCAAGTATAACTTATGCAACATTATTCTTTACCCTTATCTTGTTTATAAAATTAACCTTGAAAATTCATAGGTAAATGTGCTAAAATGATGGCACATCATAAGATGAGGCTATACCCATGAAGAAGACATTGAATTTAAATTACACTAGAAAAATACATATTACCTGCGTTGTTATTCTGACACTGCTTGTGTTATCTATTTTTGTTTCTTATCAAATTGGCGTGATGGAGGAGGATGCCGCTTGGGGCTCCTTAAAGCGTTCTGCCAATCGTGTGGATGAGGAATTGACCCGCAGGGTGGATATAGATAGGGAAGTACTGCTGACCTTAGCTGATATTATCAGCAGGCAGGAGCAGCTGGACGGTCCAGTAGTACAGGAAATCATTACGGGCTTTCAGGCTAATACCCTGATGCAGCATATTGGTCTTTTGTTGCCCGGCGATAGATTAGTTTGGCCCCATCAGGGGGTGTTGGACGTGCGTGGCAAGCTCTTTTTTGAAGAGGAAGCAGCAAAGGGAGCGCATCTTACTGACAGAGTGCGCTCCTTGCCAGATCCTAGCATTTATGTTTTGCGCAATTTTGTGCCCGTAGTGAAGGATGGAAAGATTGTGGGCATGCTTTATGGTGCCATAAATTTGAAAACCTTGCCAGCTTTTATGAACCGCAATATTTATCAGGGACAGGCCAATTACTTCGTTATTGATGGCAATAACGGTGATTTTATTGTCAATACCCATCGTAATAAATTAGGTAATTTCTGGGATGTATCCGATAGGGAAATTAAATCCGGTGAGGATAATGAGGAAATTCGCCAAAAGCTGCGGTCCGGACAGGAGGGTCAGAGTGTTTTAAAATCTGCCATTACCGGTGAATATGGCTGCTTTTATTATAAAGCTGCTTCCATCAATAATTGGCGTGTGGCAGTTTTTGTACCGGAAGAGATTGCCCTCGCCAGAGCCAATAAGACCAGCCTTTTGCTGATTATCTTTTTGACAGGGCAGCTGCTACTATTGTCCAGCTACTTTATTTGGCTGGAGCGCACCTCCCGCAAGGAGCTGGCTCAGCAGCAGCGTTTGGCTGAGCGTGACGCTCTTACAGGCTGCTTAAACCGCAACTGCTTTGAAAAGAAGATTGTAGAGCCTATGACGCCTGGTAATGATGTTTGCTGTATTTATTTGGACGTGAATGGCTTGCATGAATTGAATAATACCCAGGGCCATGCTGCCGGTGATAAAATGCTGCAAACGGTGGCTTCCTTGATGCGCACCCAATTTGGCGATAGGCATGTGTATCGTATTGGTGGCGACGAGTTCGTGGTTTTAGCTCAGGATATGGAATATGTACAGGTGACTACGGCTTTGAAGACCTTGGTAGAGCGCATTAATGCGTCAGGCTATTTTGTCTCGGTAGGTCAAAGCCATAGCTGTGGTGAGCGCTCCATGGAAGAGCTTATTAAAACTGCGGAAATGCTCATGTATGAGGACAAGCGGCGCTTCTACAGCCAGACTGGCCGGGATAGGCGCAATCGTCGTTAAAACAGAGAGGTATATACCCTTTTATTTTGTTAAAGCCCTTGCTGAAACAGTATAAAAATGCTACAATAAAATTACATGAATGCAGCTTGCTTTCATGCAAATATTAGTCCACTATTTTTATAATAGTTAAGCCCATACGGACAGGCGGGACTGCTGCCGGAGTGGCCTTGGGCCACATTATTGATTGAGCTCGCGCTCAAATTTTATAAGGTGATTGCTAGCAATCAAAATCAGTATCACTTGTGAAACGGTCAATAAGAGTAGTGAAGGTATTTGCTTACAAACTCTGAAAGTAAGATGCGCCCTAGAAATCGTAGTCTATCAAAAAAACGTGTAGGGAAATTATCAAAGACAGGTGATGTTTAGCGCACCTGTCTTTATTTATTTGTTGGGGAGAAGGATTATGGAGAGACTTTCACAACTATCAGCGCCGATTTACGAGGCCCTTGAGGCCTTTCGGAAAAAGCGCGTGGTACCCTTTGATGTGCCCGGACACAAGCGTGGCCGGGGAAATCCAGAGCTGCGGGAGCTTCTTGGAGAAAAATGTGTAAATTTGGACGTAAATTCCATGAAGCCACTGGATAATTTATGCCATCCTGTTTCGGTTATTAGGGATGCGGAGCAATTGGCGGCGGAGGCTTTCGGCGCAGCCCACGCCTTTTTCATGGTGGGAGGTACCACCTCCTCGGTGCAGAGCATGGTGTTGTCTTCTACGAAGGCCGGGGATAAGATTATTCTGCCTCGTAATGTGCATAAGAGTGTTATCAACGCCCTTGTTTTAAATGGCGCGATTCCGGTTTATATTAATCCTGAGGTGGATAGCAAGCTGGGTATTTCCCTAGGCATGGAGCTAACCGAGGTGGAGAAGGCTATCAAGGCCAATCCTGATGCTAAGGCGGTTTTGGTGAATAATCCTACCTATTACGGGATTTGCTCTGATTTGCGTTCCATTGTGAAGCTAGCTCATGAGCATAATATGCTTTGTCTGGTGGACGAGGCTCATGGTACCCATTTTTATTTCGGACCTAATATGCCGGTAAATGCTATGGCGGCGGGAGCGGATATGGCCTCTGTTTCTATGCATAAGTCCGGTGGTAGTCTGACCCAAAGCTCTCTGCTTTTGACAGGCCCCGAAGTGAATTGGGAATATGTGAGTCAGATTATCAACCTGACCCAGACCACCAGCGCTTCCTATTTACTGCTCTCCAGCCTGGATATTTCCCGTCGTAACCTATATATGCGTGGGGAAACATCCTTCGCCAAGGTGGCCGAGATGGCCGAGTACGCTCGCGAGGAAATTAATTCCATCGGTGGCTACTATGCTTATGGTCAGGAGCTGAAGAACGGCAGCAGTATTTACGATTTTGACGTAACGAAGCTTTCCGTTTATACCCGGGATATCGGCCTTGCCGGCATCGAGGTCTATGATTTGCTGCGTGACGAATATGATATTCAAATAGAGTTTGGTGATATCGCCAATATTTTGGCCTATGTATCCATTGGTGATAGAATCCAGGATATTGAACGTCTGGTGGGAGCATTGGCGGATATTAAGCGTTTGTATTCCCGTGATCCCTCCAAAATGCTGAATACGGAATATATCGCCCCTCAGGTAGTGGTTTCTCCTCAAGAGGCCTTTTATGCCAAGGATGAGTCCTTGCCCATTCGGGAAACAGCAGGTAGAATTTGCTCAGAGTTCGTCATGTGCTATCCTCCGGGTATTCCTATTTTGGCTCCGGGCGAGGTTATCACCAAGGAGATCATTGAGTATATAATCTATGCTAAGGAGAAGGGCTGCTCTATGCAAGGCCCCGAAGATCCTGAAGTGAATAATATAAATGTTTTGGTATAAGGTTGTGATGGAATGGAGCTTTGGTTTTCCGATTACCACACGGATGATGTGAAGCTGGATATAAAAATTGAAAAGCAATTATTTGGGGAGGACACGGATTTTCAACGCATTGACGTGTTCGACTCTAAGGAATTTGGTCGTTTTATCGCTTGCGATGGCACCATCGTCTTTTCACAAAAGGACGAGTTTATTTATGACGAGATGATTGTCCATGTGCCCATGGCTGTGCATCCCCATGTAAAAAAGGTGCTGGTTATCGGCGGTGGCGATGGCGGTGTAGCTCGTGAACTGTCCCGCTATCCGGAGATTGAAGAAATCGATGTAGTCGAGACGGACCATGTGTTCATTGATGTGTGCCGCGACTTTTTCCCCGATAACGCCATTGGCCTAGACGATGCGCGGGTGACGATTTTTAACGCCAACGGGCTGCGCTTTTTGCGTTCTAAGGTGAATGAATATGATTTGATTATCAATGACGCTATTGATCCCTTGGGTCATGCGGCGGGCCTTTTTACTAAGGAATTTTATGGTAACTGCTTCCGCGCTCTTAAGGAGGATGGCATCATGGTGTACCAGCATGGCAGTCCCTTCTACGATGAGGATGAGGAAACATGTCGCGCCATGCACCGCAAGGCCAGCCACAGCTTCCCTATTAGCCGTGTGTATCAGGCAGCTATTCCTACCTGTCCTTCCGGCTATTGGCTCTTTGGCTTTGCCTCCAAAAAATACCATCCCCTGAAGGATTTTGACTCCGTGAAGTGGAAGGCTAGGGGCATCAAAACTTGGTATTATTCTGCTAATCTGCATAAGGGAGCGTTCATGTTGCCTAAGTATGTAGAAGACATGTTGGAAGAAGAAGAGAAGTAAGAATTAAGTAAAAATATATTTTTCCATAGGTTTTAAGAAGGAGATGAAGAATATGAGTAAACTATTAGTAATCGGCTGCGGTGGCGTTGCTGGTGTGGCTATCGCCAAATGCTGCCAAAACAGTGAGGTTTTCACGGAGCTGTGCATTGCTAGCCGCACCAAGTCTAAATGCGATGCTGTGGCAGAAAAGCTGCAGCCCACCACTACTACCAAAATCACCACTGCCAAGGTGGACGCAGATAATAAGGACGAGCTGGTTGCTTTAATTAAAGCCTATCAGCCGGATGCTGTTTTGAATGTGGCTTTGCCCTATCAGGATTTGACTATTATGGATGCATGCTTAGAGTGCAAGGTTGACTATATCGATACTGCTAACTATGAGCCCGAAAACATCGACGACCCCGCTTGGCGCGAGGTTTATGACAAGCGCTGCAAGGAGGAAGGCTTCTCTGCTTACTTCGACTACTCCTGGCAATGGGCTTATAAGGAAAAATTTGAGAAGGCTGGCATTATGGCCCTTTTGGGTACCGGCTTTGACCCTGGCGTAACCAGCGTTTTCTCTGCCTATGCTCTGAAGCATTATTTTGACCAAATCGATACCATCGATATTCTGGACTGCAACGGTGGCGACCATGGCTATCCCTTTGCTACCAATTTCAATCCTGAAATTAACTTGCGCGAGGTTTCCGCACCCGGTTCTTATTGGGAAAACGGCAAGTGGATTGAAATTCCTGCTATGTCCATTAAACGTGAATATAATTTCCCCGAAGTGGGCATGAAGGATATGTATCTTTTGCACCATGAGGAAATTGAATCCTTGGCTAAGAATATCCCTGGCGTGAAGCGCATCCGCTTCTTCATGACCTTCGGTCAAAGCTATCTGACGCACATGAAGTGCTTGGAAAATGTGGGTATGCTGTCCACCAAGCCCATGATGTACGAGGGTCATGAAATTGTGCCAATTCAATTCCTGAAGGCATTGCTTCCGGATCCTGCTTCTTTAGGTCCTCGCACTGTGGGCAAGACCAATATTGGCTGCATCTTCACCGGTACCAAGAACGGCGAAAAGAAAACCATCTTTATTTACAATGTTTGCGACCATCAAGAGTGCTACAAAGAGGTTGGCTCTCAAGCTATCAGCTACACTACCGGCGTGCCTGCTATGATTGGTACCGCACTTGTTATTACTAAACAATGGCAGGGCAAGGGCGTCTTCAATGTGGAAGAGTTCGACCCCGATCCGTACATGGATATGCTGAACAAGTTCGGCCTGCCCTGGGTTGTGGACGAGAATCCCGTTACTGTTGAGTGAGCAACATGAGTAACGAAAAGAATATGCCTGCTTATGTAGTGAACGCCGCTAAGGCGGACGCTAAGCTGCAGGCTTTACAAGCAAGAACATTGAAAGAAAAACAGGAGGCAGTGCTGAAAGCACTGCCTACTCCTTGTTATGTGGTGGATGAGGCTAGACTTATCAAAAATTTGGAACTGCTGCAAATGGTGCAGCAGGAGGCGGACTGCCATATTCTGTTGGCCCAAAAATGCTTCTCTATGTTCCGCCTTTATCCCCTCATGGGCGAGTATTTGGCGGGTACCACGGCCAGCGGCATTTTTGAAGCACGCTTAGGCCACGAGGAAATGGGCAAGGAAAATCATGTTTTCGCACCTGCCTTTCGCACTGAGGATATGCAGGAGCTGGTGCAAATCTGTGACCACATTGTCTTTAACTCTATCGCCCAATTAGAAAAGCACAGAAGCATTTGGCAGAACTCCAAGGCTAGCGTAGGTATTCGCATCAATCCTGAATGCTCTACTCAAGAGGCGGAGCATGCTATTTATGACCCCTGTGCGGTGGGTTCCCGCCTTGGCGTAACCTTGGCCAATTTCCCTGAGGAGTTGCCTGAGGGCGTGGAGGGTTTGCATTTCCACACTCTCTGCGAGCAAAATTCCGATGATTTAATCACTACCTTCAAGGCCTTTGAGGAGAAATTTGGCAAATTCTTTGGCCAATTGAAATGGCTGAATTTAGGCGGTGGTCACCATATTACTCGCGCTGATTACGATGTAGGGGCGCTGATTGCTTTGGTGAATTACATTCGCAGCACCTATGGCGTCGATGTATATCTGGAGCCAGGCGAAGCCGTGGCGCTCAACGCAGGCTATCTTGTGACTGAGGTGCTGGACATTGTGCATAATGGCCTAGATGTTTTGATTTTGGACGCTTCCGCTGCCTGCCATATGCCGGATGTGCTGGAAATGCCCTATCGTCCTCCCCTGCGGGATGGCTTTGAGGCCAATGAGAAGGCTCACACCTATCGCCTGTCCTCCATGACCTGCTTAGCGGGCGATGTGATTGGTGACTACAGCTTTGAGCGAGAAATAAGCGTAGGCGACAAGCTGATTTTTGAAGACATGGCTATTTATTCCATGGTTAAAAATAATACCTTTAACGGCATGCCCCTGCCGGATATTGTGCTGCTGAAGAAGGATGGCAGTACGGAGCTGGTGCGCCGTTTTGGGTACGAGGATTTTAAAGGACGACTTTCATGATGAAGATGCTGACAAAGTCAACACCAAAACAGGACGGCTTTCGCATGCCGGCGGAGTTCGAAGAACACGCCGGGTGCATCATCGTGTGGCCCCAGCGGCCCGGCTCCTGGAGCTTTGGCGCGGAGGCCGCCTGCGCGGCCTTTACGGCCGTGATTAAGGCCATCAGCGCCAGCGAAAGGGTGTATGTGGCTTGCGATAAGCAGAGCAAGCATTGGGAGCGGGCCCAGCAAATGTTAGCTGGGCTTAGCAACGTGGAGTTGCTAGATATTCCCACGGACGATAGCTGGGCTAGGGATATAGGGCCTACCTTTGTAGTGAAGGATGTGCCCTGTGAGGCAAGCTCTAAAGCTCAAGCTGATGCTGCCGCAGGCAGCTGCGCAGGAGGAGCCCAGCGCGTAGTGCGGGGCGTGAACTGGCGCTTTAATGCGTGGGGTGGCGAGGTAGACGGCCTTTATCCTGACTATGAGCAGGATGATGCCTTTGCTGCCGCTTTTGCGCAAGCTAAGGGCTATGAGCTGTACGAGGCAGCACCCTTCGTGCTAGAGGGAGGTTCCATTCATGTGGACGGCGAGGGCACAGCCATGGTGATTGCGTCTTGCTTACTCAGCGCAGGCCGCAATCCCGATCTGAGCCAAGCGCAGATTGAAGATAAGCTTAAGGAATATCTCAATGTTGAAAAGGTGCTGTGGTTACCTCGTGGCATTTACAACGACGAGACCAATGAGCACGTGGATAATGTTTGCTCCTTTATCCGTCCTGGCGAGGTAGTTTTGGCTTGTACCGATAAGGAGGACGACCCTCAGTACGCTTTGAGCAAGGCTAGCCTTGATTATTTGGAGCATGAGACCGATGCTAAAGGTCGCAAAATCATCGTCCACAAGCTGCCCATCCCGGATGTGCCCGTGTGCATCACGGAAGAGGAGGTAGCAGGCTTCGACTTCGCCCCCGGCGAGGATATGCGTGAGGCCGGCGAAAGGCTGGCAGCGAGCTATGTGAATTTTTATTTTAGTAATGACAGTGTGGTGCTGCCAGCCTTCGGCGGCGCAAACGCCGCCAGCGACGGGCGCGCCGCGGCCATTCTGGCCGCGCTTTGCCCGGAGCGTAAGGTGGTGCAAATCCCGGCAAGAGCTATCTTGACGGGTGGCGGTAATATTCACTGCATTACCCAGCAAATCCCGAAGGGAGGATGCTTATGAGAAAGCTTAAGGTGGCCGCAGTGCAGCTGCGCTGCGCTGCGCGCCGTGAGGATAATTTAGCCCACGCTGAGGCGTTGGTGCGGCAGGCAGCTGCGCAAGGGGCGCAGCTTGTGCTGCTGCCGGAGCTGTGGGAGCGGCCCTACTTCTGTCAGGAGCGCCGCTATGAGTACTACGCTTACGCCGAGCCCACCGCAGAGAATGCGGCTGTAAAAATGGGCCAGCGACTGGCGAAGGAGCTGGGGATTGTGTTGCCCATCAGCTTTTTTGAGCGCGATGTAAACCAGCTGTACAATTCCATCGCCTGCATTGATGCGGATGGCACTAATCTGGGCGTATATCGCAAGACCCATATTCCTGACGACCATTTTTATCAGGAAAAATTTTATTTTAAACCCGGTGATACGGGCTTTAAGGTTTTTGACACTCACTTTGGCAAGATTGGTATCGGCATTTGCTGGGATCAATGGTTCAGCGAGACGGCTCGTTGCTTGGCTCTAAATGGAGCAGAGATTTTGCTTTATCCCACGGCCATTGGCTCGGAGCCTATTTTGGACACGGACAGCATGCCTCATTGGCGTCGCGTGATGCAGGGCCATAGTGCGGCTAATCTGATGCCTGTGGTGGCTGCCAATCGCATTGGCCTTGAAAGTGTGGAGCCCTGTGAGGCCAATGCTGGACAAAAATCTAGCTTGCTTTTCTATGGCTCTAGCTTTATGACCGATGGCACGGGTGCGCTGATTCAGGACGCCAGCCGCGACAAGGAAGAAATTCTTTATGCGGAGTATGATCTGGACCAGCTGGCAGAGGATCGCTTGAGCTGGGGCTTGTTCCGCGACCGTAGACCGGAGTGCTATGGGAAAATTGTCAACCATGAGTAAGGAGACCATCCATACTGTTGATGAGCATGGCCTTGATATATGCTATACCCTAGAGCGCAAGAATGTGAAGAATCTTAACCTGCGGGTGCGGCCTGATGGCAGTGTGTATGTGTCTGCGCCCCATGTGGCTAGTTTTGGGTATATTAATGCCTTTGTTAAAGAGCGGGCAGATTTTATTCGTTCTTCCAAGCTGATTTTTAAAAATCGACAGGCTGCGCAGGAGTGTTTGCAGGGCCGTGATTATAATTATGGCGATATTATTTATATTTTGGGTAAGCCCGTGGCTGTGACACATAGTTCTGCTGCTCGTAATGGGTATTGGTTTAACGGCCAACTGCTGAACTTAGATTTAACTGATATGGATGATGTGGAGCTACGCCGAAGGCTGGTACAGCATTTTTTTGATAAATTTGCTGAGGCGCTTTTTGTAGAGGTTTTGCAGAGGGAGTATGAGCTGGTAAGGCCTTATGGCGTTCCCTTTCCAGCCTTGCGCATGCGCACCATGAAAACGCGTTGGGGAACCTGCAATTTCTTGAAAGGCATCGTTACTATGAATAAGCGGCTCATCCATATGCCCTTGCCCTGTGTGGAGCAGGTGATGCTGCACGAGCTGTGCCATTTTCTGGTGGGCAATCATAGCCCTAGCTTCTATGCTTGGCTGGATAAGCTGATGCCGGACTGGCGGGAGCGCAGGCAGGTTTTGGAGACTTGGGCTGTGAAGACTTATGTCAATAGTTGAGGTAGGTAAAAATTTTATTATATGCAAAAAGCAGAACCGTCTCCTGAGTTAAGCTCAGGATAAAGCGGTTCTGCTTTTTAATTTTTCTAATTAACTTTGATGTTCTTATTTTCCGAAGACGCTGTTCACATAGTTTACTGCGCTGACAGCGTTGGGAGCGTAGTGACTAGCACCGATTTGGTCGGAGTATTCCTGGGTTAAAACTGCACCACCAACTACAATTTGGCAGTCGCTGGTTTTGCTGTCGCTTTGCAAAGCCTTGATGGTCTCTTCCATAGCGCCCACAGTCGTGGTCATCAAAGCAGATAGTCCTACTACCTTAGCACAACTTTCCTTAGCTGCGTTCACGATTGTTTCCACAGGCACATCCTTGCCCAAATCCAGCACTCTGTAGCCATAATTTTCTAAGAGGACCTTCACGATATTCTTGCCGATATCGTGGATATCACCGTGCACGGTAGCGATAATCACCGTCTCCCCTTGGGTTTCACCCACGCCCACAGCCTCGCGAATTACTTCAAAGGCCGCCTTGGCAGCGTCGGCGCTCATGAGCAGCTGGGGCAGGAACAGAGTCTTTTTCTCAAAGCCATTGCCCACAAAATCCAGCGCCGGAATCATATATTTATTAATTACATCTAAGGGCTTTTCACTCTCCAAAGCCACGGCAGCAGCCTTACGAGCAGCCTCAGCTAAGCCCTTCACAATGGCATCATAAAGGCCCATTTCGCTGACAATAGTTGCTGTTGCCTTGGGTGCGTCCGCATAATGCTGCACATATTCCTTGCAGCCTTCATCGTAACCGGCCAGCGCACGGAAGCCATAGAAGGCGTCCAGCATAGCCTTGCTTTGGGGATTAATAATACCGCAGGAGAGGCCTGCTTGTAAAGCCATGGTGAAGAAGGTGCTGTTTACGGCTTCTCGACCGGGCAGGCCAAAGGAGATATTAGAAACACCCATGACGGTGTTGATGCCACGCGCCTTCATGGTGCAAATGACTTCGCAGGCAATCTCAGCATTTTCTGCGCCGGTGGAGATGGTTAGAGCCAAGGGGTCAACGACAATATTGCGGCTTTCAATGCCGTATTCTGCAGCGCGGGCAATAATCTTCTCGGCCACCGCAATGCGACCAGCAGCTGTATTAGGAATACCGCTGTCATCAAGGCACAGAGCTACCAGCACAGCACCATATTTTTTGGCCAAGGGCAATACCTTGTTGAGGCTATCTTCTTTGCCGTTAACGGAGTTAAGCATGGGCTTGCCGTTATAGAGACGCAGAGCACGCTCCATAGCCTCGTAATTAGAGGTATCGATTTGTAAGGGCGTATCAGTAATAGCCTGCAAAGCAGGTACAGCCTTAGCGATCATAGCAGGCTCGTCAATACCGGGAGTGCCCACGTTCACATCCAGAATATGAGCGCCCACATTGATTTGCTCCAAGCCTAAGCGGCATACATAATCCAAGTCCTGAGCTGCCAATGCTTCCTTCAAGCGCTTTTTTCCGGTGGGATTTATACGCTCGCCGATAATCACCGGACCCTCGCCTAGATGTACAGCACGACCATAGCTGGAAACAGCGGTGAGCTTGCAGTCACGATAACCGCCGGGCTTTAAATCCTTACATTTTTTAATCATGGCTTCAATATGAGCGGGAGTGGTGCCGCAGCAGCCGCCTACGATGCTGGGGCCTTGCTGAGCCAGTTCATACATGAGCTCGGCATACTCCTCAGGCCCAACCTCAAAGCAGGTTTTGCCATCCTTTTCCACAGGCAGGCCTGCGTTAGGATTGATGATCACGGGCAAGCTAGTTGCTGCTAACATTTGAGGTAACAGCTTAGCTACCTGCACGGGGCCTAAACCACAGTTGAAGCCCAAAGCGTCTACACCGAGACCCTCACACATGAGCGCAGCAGCCTCAACGGTAGCACCGGTGAGCAGCTTGCCATCCTGGTCAAAGGTCATGGTCACGCACACAGGCAAATCACTATTTTCCTTAGCCGCCAAAACAGCAGCCTTAATCTCGTAGGTGTCACTCATGGTTTCGATTAAGATTAAGTCTGCACCGGCAGCAGCGCCATAGCGCACCATTTCGCCATAAGCAGCCACAGCGTCCTCAAAAGCTAAGTCGCCATAGGGAGCTAAGAGCTTACCAGTAGGGCCTAGGTTCAGCGCTACAAATTTATTCTCACGACCACCGCAGGCACGCTTGGCAATGGCCACCGCAGCCTCAATAGTTTCCTTGCAATCTAGGCCGCTACCCTTTAATTTAATAGGGTTAGCACCAAAGGTGTTGGACTTGACGATATTGGAGCCCACATCCAAGTAGCCACGATGTACAGCTTCCACAATCTCCGGATGGGTAAAGTTCCAGCTTTCCGGCAGCTCGCCCGGCTTCAGACCCCGTGCCTGCAGCTGCGTACCCGTCGCCCCATCAAAAAACAACATTTTCTTGCCTAGAATCTCTTTAAAAGTCATACTTCCTATCTCCTTAAAACACTTTATAATCATTAAATCAAATTCTGGGTATTTATATCTTTCCGGTCAAATGAAATTTCTTAACGCTCATTTCGTGGGGTACAATCACGAAGCTGCGGTGTCCAATTTGTTCGAAGACATATTTGGGTTTTCGAAACCTTGCTTCTATTGTACCAACCACTCATGAGCTAAAATTTCAATTCCCTACAAGATATATAATACCTCAATTTTTACTCTTCATTGTATTTATTATCATATCTCAACAATAATTTCATTTGACTTGAAAGATATACAATTTTTCATTCTGATTTAATTATCATCACTTGCTCTATATGGGCAATTAATATTCCCACAGGTCATGCACTTATTCCAAACGCATTGCACGTCCGTCGACAAGCCGATTACTGCCGTCACTGACTTGGACGGCGCCATCATGCAGCCGTCAGTAAGCGTGAGGCCTATCATCTTCGCACAGTTCAGCACTGGAAAGAGGAGCTGCTGCTCCGCCAAATCCCAATCCCCGTAGCCCGGCGAAAAGCGTGGCCGCTGGGCCAGCCCGCCCGTATCGAACTGGGCCTGCACCTCATCACAATAGCTTTCAATCAGCGCCGCGGCCACGGCCTGTGCCGCGGCCCCTTCGGCTACGCTGCCTAGAGCCAAGCGACGGATGGCTGCGTCCACACGGCTGCCCAAGGTTGCTCCTAAAAGGAGCACCTCTTGGCAGCCCTTCACGTGCGCAGCCAAGTCGCGGGAGCGAAAGCGCGTGCCGCTGTCCAGCGTCACGCCCTCAGCATCCACTGCCACGCGGTGCTTTTGCAGCACGTGCCGCGCCTGCACCTCGTTACGCAGCTTCAAATACACCGTATCTACCAACATCTGCGCGTCCTTATCGTCAGGCCGCGCCCGTAAATAGCGCAAGGCTTCCCTTCTATTGTACTCCATAAGCCTTAGTCCTTCACAATCTCTGACAGATTAGCCATAATCCCACCGATAATCTCAGGTCGGTTCATAGTATAAATATGGATATGGCTGAAGCCGTTGGCAACAAGGTCGATAATCTGTCCCGTTGCATAGGCAATGCCTGATTGCTTGAGCGCTGCAGGCTTATCCGCAAATTTTTCCACCATAGCGCGGAACTGAGGCGGCAGCTTGGTACCGCTGAGCTGGCAAATGCGGATAATCTGGCTGGCGTTGGTCACCGGCATGATGCCCGGTACCACCGGCACATTGATACCTGCCTTGAGCAAACGGAACATATAGTTATACAAAATGGTATTGTCAAAAAACATTTGGGTTACTAAAAAATCCACCCCGGCCTCCACCTTAAACTTAGTGTTTTCGATATCGTTAGCCAAGCTGCCGGACTCAGGATGACCTTCGGGGTAGGCAGCGCCGCCTACACAAAAATCTCCTTGCTCCTTAACAAAGCGCATTAAATCGCTGGCATGAGCAAAGCTACCAATCGCGTCCTTTGCTAAGCCTGCAGGAATATCGCCCCGCAGCGCCAAGATGTTTTCGATGCCATTAGCCTTAAAATCATGTAAAACGCCCTTGATTTTTTCCTCATCCGCCTTTACGCAGGTTAAATGAGCCAGCGCAGGAATGTCATTGTCCTGCACCTCTTTAGCCAGCGCTGCCGAATAGCCTACAGTGCTGCCACCGGCCCCGTAGGTCACACTCATGTAGGACGGATGCACCTGAGCAATTTTATTGACGATTTCCAAGCTGTTTTGTAGCTCCGTGCCCTGCTTAGGCGGAAAGAGCTCACAGGAAATGCTTACTTTATCAGTCTTTAGGATATCTATAATTCTTTTTGTCTGCATAAAATCTTCTCCCTCATTTCACAGCATTTGCTAGCTATTTTAACAGCTAAATGACATTTTTGCAAACAAAAGCGCATATTTTACTATTTCACTAGGTTTTACAGGTTAAGAGTGCTAAAAAGGTTACAAAAAATCACAGACTTTCCTGCTTCATATTGCCAACAAAGGCAAAATCATATATAATATAAGCCTATAGTAAGAGCACATTAGAAGTGCTGGAAGACAATGAACATGGAGATGTAGCGAAGTGGTCATAACGCGCCCGACTCGAAATCGGGTCAGCCCTTAACCGGGCCCGTGGGTTCGAATCCCACCATCTCCGCCAACCTAAAAGGAGGCGTTTTTATGCTTTTAGGAAATATGAAAACTGATATCAGCTGCAACCGCTTTGGCGGCAACGGTGATGTGATTATTGAACATTATATTGATGAGGCTATGCTTAACGACACTGTTGTCATGTACGCTAAGGTAACCTTAAAGCCCGGCTGCAGCCTAGGCTACCATGTGCACACGGGCAATAGTGAAACCATTGTAGTACTCCAAGGTACCGCCGATTATAACGACAATGGTACACCTATGACGCTTCATGCAGGTGACAGAGTACACTGCCCTAATGGGGAAGGTCACTCCGTCGGTAATCCTGCCAATGCTACCGAGGATTTGCTTTTGCAAGCGCTGGTTATTAAGGGTTAAGCAATTCTTGTTTATAACAAAAAAATCCCTGTTTTATGACTTCATTAGTGATAAAACAGGGATTTTTTTTATTTAGGGCTTTTCATCTCTGTAACGAAACGTTACGCGAAACAAGCGTTCTGCCTTAACTTGCTCACCAAATACTCTTCAGTATGGGTAACAGAATAGGCGCCAAAATGGAGGTGGCAATGCCCGTCAGGGCGATAGCCACGCCACCGATAGCCAGCTGCACGGGGCTGACGCTAGCGCAGGCGCTGGCGCCGAGCCCGTGGCTGGAGGCGCCGATGGCGAGGCCAGCGGCGATATCGTTCTTGATACCAAAAAGCTTCAGCAGCTTGTGGTTGAAGGTGGCGCCGAGCATACCGGTAAGGATAACAGCGGCAGTTGTCAGGGCGGGGATGCCACCGATGGTTTTGGAGACATCAATGGCAATAGGGGTGGTCACGGATTTAGGAATAAGGCTCAGGAGCACCTTTTCGCTGGCGCCCAAGCCCTTGGCGCTAAAGTACATGACTACGATGGCAACCACAGTAGCAATAGTAACGCCGCCTAAGATGGGCAGTGCCTTTTCTTGGATGATTTTACGATTTTTATATAGAGGCAGGGCCAAGGCAATGGTGGCTGGGCCCAGCAGGAAATTGATAAACTCAGCACCGGCAGCATATTGCTGATACTCCAAGCCAGGCGTATAGACTAAAATCGCAATGATACCCACACAGGCCGGTACAAAGGGCGGCAGGATGCGCAGATTGAGCCTATCTACGAGAACTTCACTAAAGGCATATAAAATAACGGTCAGGCCGATACCAAAAAGAGGCGAGTTGAGTAAGCTATCGGGAAACATCTCAGTGGCCTCCCTTCTTAAGCATGGCTTCTAAAAAGAGGGCCGTAGCAGCCAAAACCGCAATGCTGACCAAAACAATGGAGACCACAATGGGCATGAGCTCCGCCTTAATCACATCAGCGTAAAGGATTACGCTGACTCCGGCGGGCAAAAACAGCATACCCATTTTGGAAATTAATATATCGCAAATCCCTTCTACCGAGCTGGCAGGGATGATGCCGCGGCACAGCAGGGCTGTCAAGATCAGCATGCCCAAAAGAGCTGGGGGAAAGGGTACGCCTAAGGCGTTAATAATCAGCGTGGATATCCATTGTAAAAGTAGTAGAAAAGCGATACCACGCAATAGTGATGTGGGTGACATAAAAAACTCCTCCTCATAACAACGAAACAAAAAGTGATTTTAATTGTGACACAAGCAGCGAATGCTGTCAAGGAAGAAGGACAAAGATTTCACCAAATTAACAAATTTACCTATTTGACTTTTTGACTTTTGCTGTTATAATACATAATAGAACAAGTTGAATAAACCCCTCCACCGCAAGCGGTCCCCCTCCCCTTTGAAGGGGAGGCAAGGTAGTGGGCAAGCGGTCCCCCTCCCCTTTTCCCTCAAGGGATTAGCATGACCAACACGTTCTCGCGGCACTGCGCTTGCGACAACGTGGGTCTTAGCGTCAAAGGGGAGGCAAACTGTTTGAATTATGGAGGGCAAGGTAATAGATACAGGAGGAATAGATTATGAATGAAAACTACAGCGAAGAGCTGAAATCTATTTTAGAAGCAGCCCAACAGCAGGCTGTAATGCGTTACCACCAAGAGCTGAGCACAGCCCATGTGCTGGTTGCTCTGTGCGGTAGCGAGGGCTTCTTTAAATATTTGCTGCAAAGTCTGCATATTGATGAAGCGGCCTTTACCCAGGATGCTAAGGCCTTACTGGATAAAATCCCCGGCGTGAAGGGTCAGGACCGTCAGCTGATGATGGGCACTGGCTTTGCTCGAGTAATGGCTCTCTTGAACCAGAACGCTAAGGGCGGGATCACCGTGGGCGACATGGTTGCTACCATGGCCAGTGATGGCGATAGCGATGTTGTTTCCTTGCTGCGTAAATATGGTATTGACAAAAAGAAGGTTGAGGCCGCCTGGATGCAGTATCAGAACACCGCTGCAGACGAAGAAACTAAAAAAACCTTGGAAAAATACGGTCAGGATTTGACGGCTAAGGCTAAGGATGGTAAGCTGGACCCGGTAATTGGCCGCGATGAAGAAATTCGTCGCGTTATCGAAATCCTGAGTCGCCGTAAAAAGAATAACCCCGTACTTATCGGCGAGCCGGGCGTTGGCAAGACTGCCATCGCCGAGGGCTTGGCCCGCCGCATCGTGGCAGGGGATGTGCCCGAGGGCTTGAAGAACAAGACCTTGTATGCTCTGGATTTAGCAGCCTTGGTGGCTGGCGCCAAATTCCGCGGTGAATTTGAAGAACGCCTGAAGAAGGTACTTAAGGCTGTATCCGACAGCGCCGGTCAAATCATCATGTTTATCGATGAGCTGCATACTGTGGTGGGCGCAGGCGCCGCCGAGGGCGCTATGGACGCGGGCAATATTCTAAAGCCCATGCTGGCACGTGGCGAGCTGCGCTGCATCGGCGCCACTACCCTGAATGAGTATCGCAAGTATATTGAAAAGGACAGTGCTCTAGAGCGCCGCTTCCAGCCTGTTATGGTTAAGGAGCCGGGCGTGGAGGACACTATTTCCATCCTGCGTGGCCTGCGTGAGCGCTACGAGGTGCACCACGGCGTGCGCATCAAGGATGCTGCTTTGGTAGCGGCCGCTGTGCTCTCCAATCGTTATATCAACGACCGTTTCCTGCCCGATAAGGCCATCGACTTGGTGGATGAGGCTGCAGCTCGTCTGCGTACGGAAATTGATAGTCTGCCTACTGAGCTGGATGAGAGTAAACGCCGTATTTTGCAGCTGGAAATCGAAGCTCAGGCTTTGGCTAAGGAAGAGGACGATGCTTCT
This sequence comes from Phascolarctobacterium sp., assembly GCA_034086985.1. Classification (GTDB taxonomy): domain Bacteria; phylum Bacillota; class Negativicutes; order Acidaminococcales; family Acidaminococcaceae; genus Phascolarctobacterium_A. The sequence goes on along the minus strand of JAXDZG010000023.1, from coordinate 135,283 downwards.
AAGGAGCGTTTGGCTAAGCTTAATGAGGAATTGGCTAAGCTGCGTCAAGCCAATGATGATTTGGTAAAACGTTGGGATGCAGAAAAGGCCTCCATTGCCCGCGTGCGCGAGGTGAAGAAGGAAATCGATGCTGTAAAGCAGCAGATGGAGCAGGCCGAGCGCGATTATGATTTGAACAAGCTGGCCGAGCTGAAATACGGTCGTCTGCCCTCTTTGCAAAAGGAGCTGTCAACCTTATCCGCTAAGGATGAGCAGGGCAATGACAATGTGCTGCTGAAGGAGGAAGTGGATGAGGAGGATATTGCCAAGGTGGTAAGCACCTGGACCGGCATACCTGTTGCTCGCTTGGGCAGTGGCGAACGCGAAAAACTGGTGCACTTGGAAGAAATCCTGCATCAGCGTGTTGTTGGACAGGATGAGGCCGTGAAGGCTGTCAGCGAGGCCGTGGTACGTGCTCGCGCCGGCATTAAGGACCCCAACCGTCCCATTGGCTCCTTCATCTTCCTAGGCCCCACCGGCGTAGGCAAAACCGAGCTGGCCAAGACCTTGGCCGAGGTGCTCTTTGACGATGAGCGCAACATGGTGCGCATTGATATGAGTGAGTATATGGAAAAGCACACCGTATCCCGCCTCATTGGTGCCCCTCCAGGATATGTGGGCTATGATGAGGGCGGTCAGCTGACCGAGGCTGTGCGCCGTCACCCTTATTGCGTAATCCTTTTGGACGAAATCGAAAAGGCTCATGCGGATGTCTTCAACGTTCTTCTGCAGGTGCTGGATGATGGTCGCTTGACCGATGGTCAAGGACGCAGCGTGGACTTCAAGAACACCTTGATTATCATGACCAGTAATCTGGGCAGCAGCGAGATTATGAAAAATCAGGGCCAAATGGATCGCGAGAAGATTCAGCAAATGCTGATGAACTTCTTCCGTCCTGAGTTCCTGAACCGTGTGGACGATATCGTTACCTTCAAACCCCTGCAGCAGGAGCAGATTAAGGATATCGTTAAGCTGGTACTGCAGGAGCTGGGCGAGCGCCTCAATAAGCAGCTGGAGCTGACCTTGACTGCTACGGACGAGGCTGTGTCCTTCCTGGCTCAGGCTGGCTTCGATCCCGCCTTTGGTGCAAGGCCCTTGAAGCGTCTTATTGTGCACACTGTAGAGAATATTCTCGGTCGCAAGATTGTGGCCGGTGAAATCAAAAATGGCGAGCAGGCTGAGGTTGTCCTCCGTGACGGCGCCATTGATGTGGTTTTAAAATAATACTTTCCAAGGACTGTGGTACGCTTTTAGTACTACAGTCCTTTTTTAGCAGGTAAATAGACCTTGATGTAGAATATAATCTATAAAGAGGTGAACGGAAATGCTATTCACACTGATTCGTAGGTTCATTGAAGCGGTTCTCTTGGTACTGTGCCTGTTTTTGAGCGGATTTGTAGGGCCAGTTGCGGAGGCGGCTACCCTGGATTACACAGAGCCCACCAACTGGGCCTATTGGCAGCAGGGCTCGGAGAAGTCTGCCGATTGCTTTCTAATCTGTCCCACGGTGTTTTTGGGAGGAGAGGGTCAGTATAATTTGGCCTTGGATAATGGGCAAAGCCAGGAGCTAAAGGACTTCGTGGGGGCGCTGAACATGGAGCGGGGTATTTACGATGCCAGCTGCACCATGTACGCACCCTTTTATCAGCAAGTGTCTCTAGCTGTATATAAGCTGCCGGAGAGGCAGCGGGAGTCGTATTTACAGCTGGCTTATACTGATGTGCGCGAGGCCTTTCAAGCCTATCTTAAGCAGAGCAAGAAACCCTTTGTACTAGCAGGCTTTTCCCAGGGTGCGGATATGTGCATCCGCTTGCTGAAGGAATTCGGCAAGGATGAGGCTGTGGCTAAACGCTTAGTAGCTTGCTATGCCATCGGCTGGCGTATTACCGAGGACGAGCTGCAGGCGTACCCTTGGCTAAAGATGGCAGAAAGTGCCACAGATATAGGTGTTATCGTCAGCTTCAACTCCGAAAGCAGTGCAGTAAATGAATCTCTGATGGTGCCCAAGGGAAGCAAGACCAAGGCCATTAATCCTTTGACTTGGCGCGTAGATAATAATTATGCTAGCGCCTTGCATAATAGAGGCGCCTGCTTTATGGATTACAGCGCCAATATCAAGCAGGAAGAGCCCTATTTTTGTGGCGCGTGGCTGGATGCAGAGCGGGGAACGCTGAAAATCAATGGCAAGATCACTCCTCAGGCCTATCCGCCAGTTTTAGACATTTTCACTGCCGGCGTATATCATTTGTATGATTATCAATTCTTCTATCGCAATTTGCAGGAAAATGTGGCCCTGCGCACTAGCGCCTACTGTAACAAACAATAGTGATTATAGAAGAATTTGCTAAAAATGATGTTAATATAATGAAAAAATGCAGGACATATGTTATAATAATACGAATAGCATCTAAAGGAGGCAGTGCCATGAAAATAGAATTTACGAAAATGCACGGTGCTGGCAACGATTACGTATATGTGGACTGCACCAAGGAAGAGCTGCCACATCCGGAAATAATTTCCGAATACGTCAGCCATCGTCGTTTCAGCATTGGCAGTGATGGTTTGATTTGCGTGTGCAAATCTGACGTTGCTGATTTTAAAATGCGCATGTTCAATGCCGACCGCTCTGAGGGGAAAATGTGCGGTAATGGCATTCGCTGCGTGGCTAAATTTGTCTATGACAAGGGCTTGACGGATAAGAACCCCGTAACCATCGAGACCCTGTCCGGTATCAAAACTGTGGAAATGCAAGTGGAGGAGGGAAAGGTTGTGTCTGCTAAGGTAGATATGGGTAAGCCCATTTTTAAGGCTACGGAAATTCCGATGAATTGTGACCACTATATTTTTGTGGATCAAGGCTTAGTATTGGATGATATGCATGATGATGTAACCAAGGAAAAGGTTGTGTTCAATGGCACCGCCATTTCCATGGGCAATCCGCATTTTGTAACCTTTGTGGATGATGTGGATGCGCTGAATTTGGAGGAGCTGGGGCCGCTATTTGAGCATCATAAGCTGTTCCCTGAAGGCGTTAATACTGAATTTGTACAGGTTATTGATAAAAATACTGTTAAATTCCGCGTGTGGGAGCGTGGCAGCGGCGAGACCTGGGCCTGCGGCACCGGCGCAAGCGCTGTAGCTGTAGCCTGCATTATGTTGGGCCGCGCCGGCAAGAAGGGCGAGCCCTTGACAGTCATTGCTAAAGGTGGTACACTGCAAGTTACCCACGCCAAGGACGACCATGTTTATTTGGAGGGTCCGGCAGTGGAAGCATTCGTAGGCACTGTGGAAGTGCCTGATGAAGCTGTTAAATAAAAATAGACGCGCTTTAGTGTCTATGTATTAATTATATTTTATATTCAAATGGGGGTTTGGAACTAAATGGCCTTTGTAAACGAAAACTATTGCAACTTAAAAGAAAGCTATCTTTTTGCTGATATTGCCCACAAGGTAAGCGCTTATGCAGCAGCTCATCCTGACAAAAAAATTATCCGCCTGGGCATTGGCGACGTAACCCGTCCCTTGGCTCCCTGCGTTGTAGAAGCTATGACTAAGGCTGTGGCTGAAATGGGCGTACAGGAAACCTTCCGCGGTTATGGCCCGGAGCAGGGCTATGATTTCCTGCATGAAGCACTGGTTAAATATTATGCTACCTTTGGCGTACAATTGGACAGTGATGAAATTTTCATCAGCGATGGCGCTAAGAGCGACTGCGGCAATATCACCGATATTTTTAGCAATGCTAACACGATTTTGGTTCCGGACCCGGTTTATCCCGTATATTTGGACACCAATATTATGTGTGGCCGCAAGATTATCTTCATGGAGGGCGGTCCGGAGAACGATTTCCTGCCCATGCCTGACGATAATGTGAAGGCAGATGTTATTTATCTGTGCTCTCCTAACAACCCCACTGGTGCTGCTTACACCAAGGAGCAGCTGGAAAAATGGGTTGCTTATGCACTGAAGAATGATGCAGTTATCCTCTATGATGCTGCTTATGAAGCTTTCGTAGCTGATCCTGCAATTCCTCGCAGCATTTTTGTGGTTGAGGATGCTAAAAAATGCGCTATTGAGCTGTGCTCCATGTCCAAAACCTGTGGCTTCACCGGTACCCGCTGCGGCTATACTGTTGTGCCCAAGGCATTGGTACGCAAGACCACCGATGGTCGTGAGCTGGAACTGAACAAGATGTGGCTGCGCCGTCAAACCACTAAATTCAACGGCGTGCCCTACATCGTACAACGTGGCGCAGAGGCTGCTTACAGTCCCCAAGGCGTAAAGGAATGCCGCGAGAATATCGCTTATTATCAAGAGAATGCCCGCATTATGATGGAGGGCTTTGATAAGACCGGCATCAAATATTATGGTGGCGTACATTCTCCCTACATTTGGCTGCAATGCCCCAATGGCATGACCAGCTGGGAGTTCTTTGACTTCCTCCTGGAGAAGCTGCAAATCGTAGGCACTCCTGGCGCTGGCTTTGGCGCTAAGGGTGAGGGCTATTTCCGCCTGACTGCTTTCGGTAGCCGCGAGAACACTATTGAGGCTATGGAACGCATTGTGAACGGGTTGAAGTAAAACGCACCTAAAGCGTTGCTTGCCCGTTATCCATGAACTAAAACGTAAATTAAAAAGCCGTACTACTCACGCGCAATGTGGGTAGTACGGCTTTATTTGTTATAAAAATATATCATTTATAATAGTTTTCCTACCGCGAAACGCGGTATGGAGCAAATGTTTGCATTAAAATTTTCTGCTCAGCGACAGGGGCAGCTCCAAGCCATTGTCCTCCAAAAGCTTTTTATTGGTCAAGATTACTTCAGTAGGCGCATCTGCCACTATGCGCCCATCAGCTAAAACAATAGTTCTTTGGCAGGTATCCAGCACTAAGTCCAAATCATGGGTTGCAATGATTTTCAAATGCTCAAAGCTATTGAGCAAATTGATGAGCTGACGTCGATTACGAGGATCCAGAGCAATAGAAGGCTCGTCCAAAAGGATAATATCCGGCGTCATAGATAAGATTGTAGCTAAGGACACCAGCTTCTTCTCGCCACCGGACATTTTAAAAATCTGCTTAGTGCGCAAATGGGGTATGCCCACCTGCTTGAGGGCATAGGTCACGCGCCGCTCCACCTCCGCCTCCGGCAGTCCGTAATTACGCGGAGCAAAGGCAATATCCTCATAGGCCGTGGACATAAAAAGCTGACTGTCGCTATCCTGAAAAACGTAGCCAATTTTTTCCCGCAAGAGGGGCAATGTTTTAGCCTCCACAGGGATTTCTTCAATACGAATATGCCCTTCAAAATTAAGCTCCAGTCCCACCAAAAGCTTGAGCAGGGTGGATTTGCCTACACCGTTGGCTCCGATAATGCCAATGGACTCATGCTCCCCAGCGTGCATGCTCACATGCTGAAAAACAGGCTGCTCCTTGTCATAGGCAAAGCTTAAATTTTGAATATCAATATGGATATGACTCATAGGAATTGTCCTCCCATTAGCTTGGTAAAAGCAAGGCTCCAAGGCAAAAGCCGCAGAATTATGAGCACTGCTAGAGCCATTAGTAAATAGCACCAATCACGCTTGCTCCAAGGCTCCACAGGACCGCCGTAATAATATTCTCCCTGATAGCCTCTTAAGAGCATGCTGGCGTAAAGATTATTAGCTCTGTCAATGCTGCGCAGCAGGAGCTGTCCTGCTAGGGAGCCCCATACCTTAAAGTGCACGCCTTTTTGCTTGGGCGCACGCAGGGCGTAGGCTTGAGCCATGGTGTCGGCCTGCTTTAAAAGTAAAGTTAAATAGCGATAGGTCAGCAAAAACTGCGTTACGAGGAGCTTGGGCACGTGCAGTAGGCGCAGAGCGTAGCACAGCTGCTCAATGGAGGTCGTGGCAATGAGCAAATACGAAGCCAGCAATGCCCATAATCCCTTGAGCATCAGGGTAAAAAAGGATATATAGCCTGCGTTTATTTGCCAGCTGCCTATCATAAAGCTATGCTTATCAAAAAAGGGATTAGCTAAGCCTACTAAGCAGATTAAAGGCAAAAGTAATCGTAAGCGCCAAAGACATTTTTGCCAAGAAAGCCCGCTAGCCTGAAAGCCCCATAAAGGATAAAGCCCCATGCATATTAAACCACCAAGCTGATATTTGCCAAAGGACATTAAAATTGCAATATAAGAGATGGTCATAAGCAACTTAGCGAGGGGATGCACTTGATGCAGGGGACTTTGCTGCTGAGCCAAGGTATTTAATTCATTGATTTCATTTAAAGCGCGATTGATTTTATTCATGCTTGATTATGCTTAAAAAGCTTCAGGATATAGCAGCAAGCTAGACATAAAAAAATCACTAAGACACTGCCTAAAAGGCCGGAGAACACCGTGCCCCATGCAGATTCATAGCCCTGAAAGCTATAGTCGGGCAATAAAGCGGTTGCTGCCTGCATTTTGGCAGCTATTCCATGCCACAAACCGCTGCCTTCAAGCTCAGATGTACCAGCGATTTTTTCCAAAGACCATTCAAGGCCATCAGGATTTTCTGAAGCAGCCAAGGAGAGTCCGCCTGCAGCCACAATCGTAGCTCCCAGCAGTACAGCCAGAGTTTGGGCAAAGCTATAGCGACCATTGGCAGAGCTTTCGCCACCAATTAAAATCTCAGAACGTGCTTGGTAAATGAAGAGTAGCACCGAGGCTATTATAGCGCCCTCTACAGCACCAATAGCTAGATGAATACTTTGCATAGTAACAGCAAAGGCGCTAAAGGGCAGCTCCGTGATGCCGGAGGCTGTGGTTTCCAAAACAACGCTAAAAGCACCTAGCTGCAGAGTGAGGATGGAGCCAAACAGAGAAGCCAAAATAATTTTCCCTTTGCTAAGGCCACTGTGCATGAGGGGCTGCCAAATGAGCAGGCCGCCTACAAAACAGCCATAAAAGGCCATATTCCAGATATTGCAGCCTAAGGCTAAAAGGCCACCATCTGCAAAGAGCAAGCACTGGATGACGAGAATGCCGATTATAGTTAAAAAAGCGGCTTGAGGCCCAAGTAAAGCAGCTAGCAGCATGCTGCCGCATAAATGACCGCTGGAGCCGGTGCCAGGAATGGTAAAATTGAGCATTTGGGCAGCGAAAACAAAGGCACCCATGATGCCCATAAGAGGAATTTTGCGAGGATTATTTTCTTCGCGCACTTTTTTGATGGAATAAGCCGCTACTACAGCGCTAGCGGCATACATGGTCATAGCCACAGAAGGGCTGACGAGAGCGTCGGCCATATGCATGCTAAGGTACCCCCCCTTAAAAACTTGTATTGTGTGTTATTACTACATTTCATTATAGCACATGAAGTACACTTTAAGTCAACGCAGAGATGAATTGCTTATGAAAACTGCTTGCTCCCATGTGCAGAAAGGCTTATAATATAAGCGGTTATTCATAAGATGATATTAAGCTTGCTTTTTCTAAGCTCTTAAAGGAGGAATATCTAGATGAAAAAAATAGTTACGCTTGTGGTTATGCTGCTGACTATGGCTTTTAGTGCAGTGTGCAGTGCTGCAAGTGGTAAAGTGCTGGACGCTGAAGAGGCTATTGCAGCGAAATTTATGGAGGGAAATTACAAGGCTGTAAGTGCTATGATGAGTGCAGACATGCAAAAGACTTTTACGCAGGAAGCTTACACCAATTTCCACTCTCAGCTGAACAGTGAATTTGGCAAATTGACCACTAACAAGCTGCGCATTATTGAAAAATATGACGACGCTGATGTGCTTACCTACCAAATCATTGCCGAAAAGGTGCCTGCTGCACGCTTTGTGTTCGTTTTTGTGCTCAATGGCGAGAAGCCCCTGCTCAATGACCTGCGTGTAATGCTGCCCAAGCCGAAGGAAGCAGCTCCTGCAAAATAAAATAATTTTAGAAACGAAATGAAGCCGTACTACCCACATTGCGCATGAGTAGTACGGCTTTTGTGTGCCTAAATATTTACTTCACTATGTCGGCCAGACCACCCTTATCGTGGAGGCCCACAGCGGTTTTTACTAGCTTACCGTCCTTGAAAACCAGCAGGCTGGGGATGGACATAATGCCGAATTTTTCAGCAAGCTGAGGATTATCGTCCACATTAACCTTGCCCACCTTAATTTCAGGATGCTCTGCCGCGAAGGCCTCCAGAATGGGAGCCTGCATGCGGCAGGGACCGCACCAGGTAGCCCAAAAGTCCACTAAAACAGTACCCTTTGCCTCCAAAACCTCCGCTACAAAATTGCCAGTAGTAAATTCTAATGCCATATTAATACACTCCTTTATGAATTGCATATATATTTTACCTCGCTGCAGGCGACGCCTGCAGCATTATTTATGCTTACGCCAAAGTTAGCTGAAAGTACAGTCTGCAGCGTTGTTATTGCTGTCGCAAAAACTTCACCGCTGCCAGCCCCGCCCGTGCACCGTCGTGCACGGCCTTAGCCACCTGCCGCAGCCCGCCCACGCAGTCGCCAGCTGCAAAAAGGCCGGGGATATTGGTGGCGCCGTCGGCGTCCACCTTGATAAAGCGGCCTTGCAGCTGGGCGCCAAGCTTGCGGGCCAGGTCGGTGCTGTCGGCCGTGCCCAGCGCTACGAATAGTCCGCTCACTTCTAGCTCGCTGCCATCGGCGAAGCGCACTGCCGACAGCTTATCCGTGCCGGTCACGGCCGTGACCGGCGTCGTAATCGTAGCAAAGCCTGCGGCCTTGGCCGCGCTGTCGTCCTGACCGTTGGTCAGGACGGTCACCTCAGCGGCGATGTGCCGCAGGTACTCAGCTTCGTGCAGCGCGAAAGCACCGTGCCCCAGCACGGCCAGCTTTTTCTTGCGAAAGAAAAAGCCGTCGCAAACTGCGCAGTAGCTGATGCCCTTGCCCTCCAGCTCCACTAGCCCTGGCAGGTTCAAGGTTACATTCTTGGTGCCGGTGGCCAAAATTAGCACGGGAGTGGGCAAGGGCTCAGCGCTGTGCTTGAGCGTGAGCACGAAGCTGTCGTAATACTCCACCGCCAGCACCTCATCCTGAATAATCTCCACGCCTAGGCTGTGTGCTTGCTCCAAGCCCTCGGCGTAAAGCTTGATACCGCTGGCCGCTATCCCATAAAAATTGTCAATTTTATGGGCGCGGGCCAGCGCCCCTGGTCCGTTCTCTACAATAGCGGTTTTAATATTGGCGCGAGCCAAATATAACGCTGCCGATACGCCGGCGGGTCCGCCACCGATAATCACAGCCTGATATTTACTGTCCATACGCACAACCTCCTTTCGGTTCACGCTGAAGCTACATAAAAACTTGTCAATCCTAAAATCTTAGTCCACAGTCGCTTTAGTCTGAGCATTGGCGTCAGTGCTAAGCGCATTTTCAAAGTATATGCTCTGACTGGGGAAAGCACAGCTTACGCCTACCTCTTCTAGCAAGCCCATGATGCGCAAATTAATTTCCTGCAAAATGTCCAGATACTCTCGTTGGTCGCCGGTGCGGGCGTAGCACACAATGCGGACGTCCAAGCTGCTATCGTTGTAATTAACAAAGTGTACGCGAATATCATCATGGAACAAGCGCTCATTATTGCCCAAATAGTCCTTCAGCTTAGCAATTAGCTCTTCAAGCTGGGCCGCAGTACTGCTATAGGTAAGGCCGATAGTGAAGTCGATGCGACGCTTTTCACGCAGGGTAAAATTGGTGATGGGCGTATTGCTCAAAAGGGAGTTAGGAATATAAACAAGCTCCTGAGGGAAAGTACGCACGCAGGTGCTGCGGAAAGAGATTTTTTCCACTACGCCCTCCACACCATTGGCCAAAATCCAGTCGCCTACCTTGAAGGGCTTGTCTAAAACGATAATCAGACTGCCAAAAACATTGGCCAAGGCATCCTTAGCCGCAAAGGCCACGGCCACGGAGCCAATACTCAAGGAAGCAATAAAGCCGCTGATATCGTAATTCCATTCCCTAGCCACCGTCACAAAGCAGAGCACCACGATAATCAAGCGCAGGATGGTGGAAAAGATATTGGAAAGAGAGTCCTCGGAGCGGATGCCCGCCTTTTCCAAAATATCCAGCATAATACCGTGGGTGGTATCGCTGACATTGTAGCAGCCCCAGAAGAAGCAGAGCACGATGGTGCTGCGGATAATTCTGTCCAAAAAGGTCAGCCAGTAGTTAGTGTTGAGGGGAGCCACGTTAATAGCAGCATAAAAGGCGGAGATGTAAAGAAAAACATTGATAGGATGCTCAAAGGCATCGATAAGCTCCTCGCCGTTTTTAAAGGAAATAACATTGGTCAATCGATGCAAAAGATTCAGCAAAAAATGCTTATACACATAACGCAAAAGGGTAAAAAAGCAGAAGGCACCGATGGATGGATACCAAGGCTGTAGCTGTGTTAAAAGGTCTTGCATGGATGATGCCTCCTTTCTAAGTTTTATTTCCTTATTTATTGTAGCATCTATTGTAACAATAGACAACGATTTTACATTTATTTCGAATTTACGTGACATATATTTAGACTAGTGTTTACTGAGTTGTGGTATAATAGCTATAACAACAACTTGGAGGAACACTATGGATTTTTTTGTAGAAAGAGCCTTTGCTGTTTTTTTGGCTGTGCTGTGTCCCTTGCTGACGATTTTCGATATGCCGGGAAATACAATACTGCTTTTGGCGGGCTTGGCCTATACCTATTATGATGAAGCCTTGTACTTTAATGGACGCCTGCTGTCGGCTATGGTTTTGATCTACGTGCTGGGCGAGGTCTGGGAGTTTTGTGTTTCCCTTTTTGGTATCAAGAAGGAAAAGGTATCCTGGTTGGCGGTATTATTAATAGCTGCGGGTGGCTTTGTGGGCACTGTGATGGGTACTACAGTATTTCCGATTATAGGCTCCATTATCGGTGGTATCATTGGTGCCAGCCTTACGGCCTTTGTTTATGAGCTGGCTCGCACAGGGCTGCAGAAAAACGCTGCCCATCTAGCTTGGGAAGCTGCTAAAATGCGCTTTTTGGCAATTTTGGGCAAGCTTAGTGCCGGGATTGCCTTGGCGGCCTTATTGATTAAACAGGTTTGTTTTTAATTATTGCTATATTATGAGGTGAGAACATGGAATTTACTTTTGCACACAATAATTTCAACGTACTTGATTTGGAAAAAAGCTTGAAGTTTTATGAGGAGGCTCTGGGCCTGAAGGAGGCACGCCGCAAGGAGGCTGCGGACGGCAGCTTTATTCTGGTTTATTTGACCGATGGTAAAACTCCCCACCAGCTGGAGCTGACCTGGCTGCGTGACCGCAAGGAGCCCTATAATCTGGGCGAAAATGAATTCCATCTGGCCTTTGTGGTGGAGGATTATGAGGCTGCCCATGCTAAGCATAAGGAAATGGGCTGCATTTGCTACGAGAATCCGGCTATGGGCATTTACTTCATTATCGATCCGGATAACTATTGGCTGGAAATCCTGCCTAAAAAATAAGAGGAGACGAGGCTATGGATTTACAAAAAATGACTGTCATGGCCAGTGGCAAGATGCGCCAATGTGCCTATGATAAATTGAATAGCACAGTAAATTTACTGGGCTGGCAGCAGGGTGGACGCATGCCCAAGGAGCAGTTTGATGGGTGGCTGGCTGAGGCCGAGGCCCTGTATTCCACAGGCAATATTCGTATTGACGAAAAGCTTTTGGCCAAGGCGCCTAAGCTGAAGGTTATTGCCCAAGCCAGTGTGGGCTATGATAATATTGATATTGCTGCTTGCGCTGCCAGGGGCATTCCTGTGGGTAATACACCGGGAGTTTTGGTGGACGCAGTGGCGGATTTGGCCTACGGACTGCTGCTAGATAGCGCCCGCCAAATTGTGAAGGCGCATGCCCATGTGAAGAGCGGTGCCTGGGGCGAGCGCAAGCCCTTTGGCCTTACCACGGATTTGGCAGGGAAAAAGCTGGGTATTTTCGGCATGGGCGACATTGGCAGCGCCATTGCTAAGCGTGCTCAAGCAAGTCGCATGCAGGTGATTTATCACAATCGCCACCAGCGCCCTGACGACGAAAAGCTGGGTGTAGCCTATGTTTCTCAGGATGAGCTTTTGGCTACGGCGGATTTTATTCTGTTAGCGGTTACACTGAACCCCTCCACCAAGCATTTAATCAATGCCGCAACAATTGCGAAGATGAAAAAGGGTGTGCGCCTTATCAATATCAGCCGCGGCGCTGTGGTGGACACGGATGCCTTGTACGATGCTTTGGTCAGCGGTCAGGTGGCCTATGCAGCCATGGATGTGACGGATCCTGAGCCACTGCCCGGCGAGCACAGGCTGCTTACCCTAGATAATGTAACTGTGACGCCCCACATTGCCAGCGCGACTAGGGAAACCCGCGACGCTATGGCGATGCTTACGGCAGATAATATTTTGGCAGGCCTACAGGGTCAGCCCCTGCCTGCGCAGGTAAAGGATTGATGTGCCATGAAAGTAAGGCTTTGCCTGCATGGTGTGGATGTGAAGCATCAGGCCCAGCTTTTGGGGCTTGTGAAAAAGGAATTGCGCGCCTATAGCGTGGCCTACAAGGTGAAGGAGCGCTATTTTGACAATAATGATATGTATAAATGCCGCGTGGCGCGCTTCGTGCCTAAGAAGTCCGATGCTTGCTTAAGGGTGTGCTGTGTGTGGGGCGTGCTTTTGGTAAGCGATAAGCTCGTTAATGTGGCGGATATCATTTTTGAATATGAGCACAGTGTCCTTTGTGAGAACGATGTGGAGAGCATGGTGCAGCACATTTTGCAGGGCAAGCTGCATTTTGTGTTGGATGAGCCAGATTTATCCCGCCGCATTGCGCTTTTAAGGGGCAGCTATTTTTTAGACGAGCTGCGTAATTATGACGCGGGGACGGCTATAACGGCTCTGTGCTGCCATCTTCCCTGGCATTTATATGTGATTAATAAGCTGTGGGAGCAGCTGCTTTTAAGCGGGGGCGGGCAGCGACCCTTATGGCGTCAGCTAAGGGTCAAGCTGCGCCGCCTGCGCTCGGTGCTGTCCTTAGTGAAGCCCTTATTTCCCGAAGCTGACAAGTGGAAGGACGCCTTGAAGCAGCGTGCGGACGCCCTCTCCGGCGTCCGCGAATACGATGTGCTGTTGCAGGTGTGCGAGCGTTTGCGCGCAGGGCAAACGCGGCTGGAGCAGGCGGGCGACTTGCCCCAGCAGGGTGCTGCGCCCATTGTGCAAAGCACCATGGCGCCGCCGGAGGCTGGGGCGGTGCCCAGCCTACAGCAGCTGCTAGCGGGACTGCGCCGGCAGGCGCAGGTGCGCACGCTGGCGGAGCTGAAGCTGAACGAGATTACGCTGGAGCTGGCACAGCTGTATATGGCCTTGTTTAGCGCTGCTGCTCATGGCTGCGACAAGGGCCTGCGCGAGTTTTTCGTGCAGCGCTTAGGCAAGTGGGCCAGCAAGCTGCAGGAGCTTCCGCAGGGCTATCCTGAGCAGCAGGATATGGAGCAGCTCCATAGGGTGCGCATCAAGCTGAAGCGTTTTCGGTACGCGCTGCAGAGCGTGCCGGAGCTGAAGGCATCGCCCCAGCTGCTGCGTAGCCTAAAGTATCTGCAGGATATGCTGGGACTTTTGCATGACGATTATGTGAATGAGCAGTATTTACAGCAGCTGGTGGCGGCGCACCCGGAGCTGCCTGAGCTGCGCTACGAGGTAGCCATGCTCAGAGGGTATGAGCAGGCGAAGGCGGATGGGGCAGCGGAGCTGCTCGCCAATCAATGGCAAGAGTTTATTCGCCTGCTAGACAATTGGCTTGAAGAATTAGAGTAAAAGAATGAAATTCGTAATAAGCAATCATCATAGTCGCAAGTGATTTTCTAGCGAGTCGCCAAATTGTGCAAGTGCCGCGCACGCAGCAGAATTTGTGCAGGGAGCTGTCCTCTTGGGGGCTTAACGCAAATTTCGTGGGGTTCAATTGGCCTCTGCGGGGTACTATTTGTCTCGCAGAATAATGTACGATTTCGAACCCTTGAGGCCATTGTACCAAGCCACTCATTTGCTAAAAATCACAACTCCTATGCTGATTACTCATTACTCAATTCACTAAAAAAGCTAACACACAGATTTCAGTCTATGTGTTAGCTTAATCTTTTTATATTTTGTTAGATGTTGCAGTCCTCCAAGAGCTTCTTGGCATCAATGTATTGCGCGATGCCGGCGGCAACCTTTTTGGACTCCTTCATAGCGAGAACAACGGTGGCGGGGCCGTGCACTACGTCGCCGCTAGAGAAGACGCCGGCGCGGGTGGTCATGCCGTAGGGACGCTCGCGGGTAATGACAAAGCCACGCTCATCCACCTGAATGCCCTTGGTGGTGGACACAATGCGCGCTGCCGGCTTTTGGCCTACGGCCAAAATCACGCAGTCGCAGGGCAGCACCTCTTGGCCGCCTTCGGCCACGAATTTGCCATCCTCCGTCTTCACAATATTTTGCACCAAGAGGCCTGCCAGCTGCGTTTCGTCCGCCGCAGTGGCCTGACGGCGCACCTTATTCACCGCACGCATCTGCTTCTTGTTAAAATACGCAATGGGCTGACTCAAAAACTTAAACTGCACGCCCTCGGCCACAGCTGCCTCGTACTCGGAGGGGAAGGCGCTGACTTCAGCTTCGGACTTGTGGTACACGATGGTCACATTCTTGGCACCGCGGCGCACTGCCGTGCGGGCCGCATCCATGGCCACATTGCCTGCACCTACCACAACTACGTTGTCGCCAGTGTGCAAGATCGTCTCGCTGGCGTCCAGCTTGCCCTCGTTGGCAAGCACCACCGTGCGCAGGAAATAGGTGGCAGTGAGGATGCCACTCAGCTCCTTGCCGGGGATGTCCAGAGTGCGGGGCAGGGAAGTGCCCGTGCCCATAAAGATGGCATCGTAGCCCTGAGCAAATAAATCGTCCACCGTAAAGTCCACACCGGCCAGCTGATTGGTCTTAATCTCCACACCGATGTGCTGCAGCTCGGTTATTTCCCGACGTACCACGTCCTTTTGCAGGCGGAACTCAGGAATGCCAAATAAAAGCACACCGCCGGGCTCACTTTGAGCCTCGAAAATCGTCACATCAAAATCCATCTTGGCCAAGTCGCCTGCAACCGTAAGGCCTGCAGGGCCGCTGCCAATAACTGCCACCTTGCCACGCAGCTTGCTGGAGGGATGGGCGGGCTTTAAATCATTTTTGTGAGCAAAATCAGCGATGAACATCTCCAAGCTGCCGATTTCAATGCCACATTTCTTTTTCGTCAAAATGCAATGAGCCTCGCATTGGCGCTCATGAGGACACACGCGGCCACAAATAGCGGGCAGATTGCTGCGCTCAGAAATGATTTCATAGGCCATGCCAATATTACCCTCGCTCAAGGCGCGGATGAAGGCAGGAATATTATTCTCAATGGGACAGCCTGTGCGACACATGGGCCGAGCACAATTTAAACAACGACGGGCTTCCTGAATGGCTTCTACTGTGGTCATTATTCTGCTCATAATCTTACCTCTTTAATAAAACACACATACACAATTTATTTTTGCTGTTGCTGTTGCTCCTGCTGCAACTGCTGCTGTCTTTGGGTAGCATGAATGAGATTCTCTAGCTCCTTTAAGCGGCCATTGATCTCTTCCATATGCTTGGCCAGCAGCTCCTCGTAATCAGCAACCGGGTCGGGCAGCTTATCATGGTTCAAGTCGATCATGCTTTCTTCATCAGCAGGGTTGACTCTCACGCCGTCACGGGTAACGATACGTCCGGGGACGCCTACTACAACGGAATTGGGAGGTACCTCCTTCAGTACAACGCTGCCACTGCCGATTTTCGAATTATCGCCAACCTTGAAGGAGCCCAAAACTTTGGCACCACTGGAAACAACCACGTTATTGCCAATGGTAGGATGGCGCTTGCCCTTTTCCTTGCCCGTACCGCCCAGGGTTACGCCCTGATAGAGGGTAACATTGCTGCCCAGCTCGGCAGTTTCGCCAATAACAAGGCCCATACCATGGTCGATGAAAAGGCCGGGGCCTAATTTAGCGCCGGGATGGATGTCAATACCGGTCAAAAAGCGGGAAAAGGTGTTAATCAAACGGGGGAAAACGACCCAACCCTTCAGATAGAAGTGGTGAGCTATGCGATGGAGCCAGATTGCATGCAGGCCCGGATAACAGAGTGCCGCCTCCAGTCTTGTTTTTGCAGCGGGATCGCGCAGCATGATAGAATCAATATCTTTTTTTATCTGAGCAAACATGTCAAGACTCCTTTCTCTAGAATATAAGCAAAAATGGTTAATGCTATCTTTATATGATACCATAGTCGGTGCTAGAGGTAAATAAAAAATTGTAAACATTGGTAAAAATCTAGTAAAACACTAGAGAACAATTTGACAATTCTGTGACCTGTGCTATAATAAAGACAAAAATACTAGAAAATCTTCACATTTGTAAAGACAATCTATACAAGATTTGAGGAGGTAAACTTTAAATGGATAAAGAATTGTTAAAGCAGCAGGTGTGCGCCGCTATTGACGCATCCGCTGCCCAAATCAAGGCTATTGCTGACTGCATTGCCGATGAGCCGGAGCTGGGCTTTAAGGAGGTCAAGACATCTGCCAAGGTAGCGGACTTTATGCGTGAGCTGGGCCTGGACGTGCAAACAGGCCTTGCCTTAAATGGCGTGAAGGGTCGTGCCCATGGTGGCAAGCAAGGCCCCACCGCCGCAGTTCTAGGCGAGCTGGACGCAGTGGGCTGTCCTGAAAGCGCTAAGGCTGACCCTCTGACCGGCGCTGCCCATGCCTGCGGTCATAACCTGCAAATTGCTACCATGCTGGGCGCTGCCTGCGGCATTATGAAGTCCGGCGTGCTCAAGGAGCTGGCTGGCGACGTAGTGTTCTTCGGCGTGCCTGCGGAGGAATATATTGAAATCGAATATCGCAAAAAGCTGCTGGAGGCAGGCAAGCTGCATTTCTTAAGCGGCAAGGGCCAGCTCATTTACGAAGGAGCCTTCGACGATATCGACATGGCTATGCAAATGCATGCTGATAAAAATATGCCCCGTCCCACCGTTTCCATTGGCGACAGCTCCAATGGCTTCGTGGGCAAGACCGTGCGCTATATCGGCAAAACTGCTCACGCTGCGGATGCTCCCCACGAGGGCATTAACGCTCTGAACGCCGCTATGCTGGGCCTCATGGGCATCAACGCTCTGCGTGAAACCTTCCGTGAGCAGGACGTAGTACGTGTACATCCCATCATCACTAAGGGCGGCGACTTCGTCAACTCCGTGCCTGCGGACGTGCGCATGGAGCTGTATGTGCGTGCCAAGACCATGGCCGCCATTGACAGCACCCACAGCCGTGTGGACGCAGCTCTGAAGGCCGGTGGCGACGCTATCGGCGCTGAGACCGAGATTGTAACCTTGCCCGGTATGATGCCCTTGAACTGCAACCGTCGCATGAACGAGCTCATGGTAGAAAACTCCCTCAAGGCATATCCTGGCGTGGATATTAAGGACGCAGGTCACTTCAGCGCTTCTACCGACATGGGCGATGTGTCTCACCTGATGCCGGTTATCCATCCCTTCATCGGTGGCACCGATGGCCTGCTGCACACCGGTGGCTTCCATGTGGTGGACTTTGAAGCAGCTGTGCTGCTGCCTGCCAAGGCCTTCGCCATGATGCTCATCGATTTGCTCTATGAGGATGCTAAGGAAGCCAAGGGCATTTTGGCAGACTTTACTCCTATCCTGACCAAGGAAGAGTATATCGCAAAGATGGAGAGCTACTTTAGCAAATAATTTAGCCTATTTTTAATTTAAAATAGAAAATTTTAAGGAGGGGTTTGTAATGAAAAATATTAAATTACATGCCATTATTCTGGCGCTGATCGTCGTGGCAGAGCTGATCGGCACCCACACCATTACCATCGGTATTGGTCGCATTGTGCTTTTGCCAATGCTTTTTGCTCTGCTTTTGGGTATTTTGACCACACCCAAATTCCTCAACCTGTCCAGCCAAAAGGAAATGGTTGATGCATCCAGCCTTATCGGTGTTACCCTGATGCTACTCATGGCTCGCTATGGCACTCTGGTTGGCCCCACTCTGCCGAAGATTCTGGCCGCATCCCCGGCTTTAATCCTGCAAGAGTTTGGTAACCTGGGCACCGTGCTTTTGGGCGTTCCCGTTGCTGTATATCTGGGCCTCAAACGCGAAACCATCGGTGCTGCCCACTCTATCGCTCGTGAGCCTAACGTAGCCCTGATCGGCGAAAAATTTGGTCTGGACTCCAGCGAAGGCCGCGGTGTTATGGGCGTTTATATCGCTGGCACCGTATTCGGTACCATTTTCTTTGGTATTATGGCCAGCGTTGCAGCCTCCACCCTGCCCATCCATCCCTACGCTCTGGCTATGGCTGCAGGCGTTGGCTCTGCCAGCATGATGAGTGCGGCTCTGGGCTCTCTGGTTGCTATGTATCCCAATATGGCTGACCAGCTGGCAGCCTTTGGTGCAGCCTCCAACATGCTGTCCGGCTTGGATGGTCTGTACATGTCCGTTTGGATTGGCCTGCCCATGACCGAATGGCTGTACAAGAAGTTCTACAAGATGAAATACGGCGTTGCGCCGGAAGAACCTAAGAAAGGAGAGGAAGCATAATGAACGTTAAGGATACTATTACTGTAATTGGCATTGTTTCTATTATGAGCTTGTTCTCCAACGTGCTGGGTACCAAGGCTGGTATCGTAGACTCCATTCCCGGCCTCTTGATTTTGGGCGTGATCGCTCTCATTGGTATGCTGGCTTCTAAATATCTGCCCGGTGGCATTCCTGCTGCTGCCTATGTAGTTACCATCGGCTGCATTCTGACCATCCCCGGCGTGCCCGGCTCTGAAATCGTTAACCTTTATGTAAAAAAGGTTGGCTTCTTGGCACTGTGCACCCCGATTTTGGCTTATGCCGGCGTAGCTATCGGCAAGGATTTGGATGCCTTTGCTAAATCCGGCTGGCGTATTTGCCTTCTGGCCATTGTAGTTTTCGTAGGCACCTACATTGCTTCCGCAATTATTGCCCAAGCTATTTTGAAGTCTTTGGGACAGATTTAATATTGAATTTCTCGACAATCTAGAGTACAATATTATTATAAATCCCAAGGAGGTATTGACATGTCCGAAATTTTAGCAGAAGCAACATTCCCCAGTGTGGTACATAATAATGAAGTTAGCGAAGAAATCGTTAAATGGGGCAACAAAAATGGTTTTCCCCTGAAAAAGGCTAAATTATACAATAAAATGGATGGTTATGTGGGCTTTTCTCCCGATAACTATTTCATTAAGGCAACCCGTCTGCCGCCCGTTCCCGGTGGCTGGAAGGTTGTTGTAGAAAAATACGACGCTGAAGAGCGCTACATTCCTTTGAATGTTACTGCCGAAGGCACTGTAAACCGTTTCATCCTGAAGATGATCGAGGAATATGAAAAGGAAGGCCTGAAGCTGGTGCTGAAGGACGAGACCTATGAGTCCTATGGCAGCTATCTGCGTGATTTGGTAGTTACCGGCCATCCGGTGCTCATCAATACCTTCGAAGACTTTATTGAAAACATGCGTTAATTGTACGCATAAGGATTATGGTTAGCGTTTTAGAAAAGCAGCTGGCGCTGGCCTTGGACAGGCGCTTAAGCGTTTTTATGGCCAAGGCGGCGGATGGTAGCCTACTGCGGGACGAGATGTCTCTGCGGGCGGCAGCCTATATGGCCAGCGAGATTATCCAGCCCTGCTGCTGCATGCTATGCAATAAGGAGAAGCTGGCAGCACTATTACAGGGCACTAGTCTGTGCCGGGATAGGGCGGAGCTGACGACGAAAATGGCGGAGCTCATCTATCACGACTTAGCTCGCTGCAATGGGCTGGGCTAAAGCAAAGCTAAATAATTAAGGCCGAGGGCAATTGCCTTCGGCCTTTTTATACTGTTATTATACAAACAAAAGTTTTCTACCCCGTTTTGGAGCAGGAAAAATTTGTTCGCGCTTAAATTTTGTCCGTCCTTAATCCTGCTCCTCGTAGAGGAAAACATAGAACACATCCCTGCCGTCCTGATGGGCCAGGTGACCATAATCCACCACGGGCAGTCTGCTGCCGTCATTGCGGATGATGTGGTAGCGCACAAAGTCCATTTCCCGATGGTGGGCCTTGATTTGCTGGGCAATGGATTCCTCCACCTCGTCCAGCTCATCGGGGCTTACAATGCCTTTAAAGGAGCCATGGACATGCTCCATAAAATCGGCCTCGTTATCAAAGCCAAACATTTCCCACAGATAGCTATTGGAGGATAGGATTTTCTCGTCTCCAAAGGCTTCGTAGCAAAAGAAGCCGCCGGGCATATGGCTGTAGAGCACATCGGAGTCGGGGGAGTCAGCGTATTCGGCCAAGACCAGCTTGATTTCGCGCTTCAAATCCGTCTCGCCACTGGTAGTCAGCTTGGCTTCAAACTCGTTCACGGGCAGGGGCTTGGAGAAATAGAAGCCCTGGATAATATCGCAGCCCTTGTGCTTTAAAAAGAGTAGCTGGGAGGCTGTTTCCACGCCCTCGGCTACTAGCTGTACACCCAACTCTTTGCCTAGGGCCATGGTGTAGCTTAAAACCAGCTCGCCATTTTTATGGCCAATAAAATCAATCAAGCTCTTGTCCAGCTTCACTGCTTCAAAATGGAGCACGTTGAGGCCGTTCAAGGAGGAGCGACCGGAGCCGAAATCATCCATGTGCAAGAGGAAGCCCGCACTGGCAAAGGCGTCGGCAATGGGCTTAATCTTGAGGTTTTCCAGAGCCACGCTTTCGGTGATTTCAATGGGCACACACTGGGGGTCCAGACCGTATTCATCGATAATGGCTTTATATTTATCCACGATGTCGTGCACGAAAAGACTGCAGCGGGACACATTCACGGAAATAGGAATTAAGGGCTTACCCTCGTCCTGCCATTGCTTTTGCTGGGCGCACACACGGCGGAAAACGTATCTATCCAAGCGTTCGATGAGGCCGTCGGCTTCAAAGACGGGCAAGAACTCGCCGGGGGAAATCAGTCCCTTGTCGGTTTGCCAGCGGACCAAAGCTTCCGCGCCGACGATTTTTTCAGTATAAGGATTATATTTGGGCTGGTACCATACCACGAATTCCTCATTAGCCAAGGCATCATTGAATTTAGCCTCGTAATTTTGGGCCTTGAGCTGGTTTTGGCTGGTATTGTCATCGTATTTGGCAAAAATGCGGCGAAAATCGTGGATAATGGTGTTCAGAGCCAACAGCGCCTTAGAGCACATGTGGGTAATGGAAATGCCTCTATCCACGTCCTCGTAAATACCAAATTTGATAATCACATTGGGGATTTCCGCCTGCTGCAAGAAGTCATTAAAGCGCTTGGCAATCTGCACCTGCTGCTCGAGGGTGGGGGTTTTATAGATGCTTACAACCTGATCCACGCCATAGCGAGCCACGATGCCATCCGGGTAGCACTCTGCTGTAAGGCGGGCCACGCCGTAGAGCAGTCTTTGGGCCTTCTCTTCGCCGTAGGTAGCGGTAATCTGTTGAAAGTTTTTGATATCGGAAATAATTAGATTAAAGCTGTCATAGGGGTTGTCGTCTAAGAGCTTACGGGCGAGGCGCAAAAAAGCCTGCATGCTATATAGTCCGGTAGCTTTATCCATATCGTGCTCGTCCTGAAGCGTTGGTTGAGAAAATTCAGGATTATTAAGGCAATAGCCAATTAAATTATATTTCAGGCAATTTAGAGCAGGCTGATACCTTTCATCGTTGATCAGGAAGGAAAGCACATGGTGCTTGCGACCATCCGCAAGAGGAATTTCCAGCACGCTTTCAGTATTGTCCTGATTAAGGTCCACCACGCAGTCTTGCTTGCGGATGACAGGACAAAAGCTGCAGGGCTCATCCTTGCCCAGCAGTGCTTTGTAGCATTTTGTGTTTTTATCCATAGCAGGAATCAATTTCTTCACCGGCTCATTGAAGTCAACGACGGTGTAGCTGGAATCGATTACCATGGTACCTAAAGCGATACCCTTCATTCTTCTCACCTCTTAGAGACACTACTCCCATTATGACTTCAATTATATCACAAATTTTTCAAATAAACTAGCAAAAAAAGAAGCTCGTCCAGCAAAAATATGCTTGGTGCGAGCTTCTTGCATTATATTTTTAAGAGAGAATAGAGCTTTTGCAATAGCTCCCTTTGCTCCTCGCCTAGACAGCCACGGTTCCAGAAGAGACCGTGCTCAAAATTAAAGGGATGACCATTATGGTAAAGGGGAACTAGCTTGGTGATTTGTCCGTAATAGGCGGAGGCATCAATGTTGCTCACCACCGGTAAAAAGCTGTGTCCATGGACCACTGAGGTAACGGCACAGGGAATATCACGTGTTATTTTAAAGCAGCCACCAAAATCCAAAAAGCGTTTATAGTAGGCCTTTTCCTGTTCACCGTATTTTTTGTGGGCAATAAGGATACAGTTCATTTTCTGGAGCTGCTCCGGCTCTACATAGGCATTTTGGGCAAGGCAGGATGACATGGGCAGTGCTACCTGTACAGGGGAATTTTCTAAGGGCTTGTAGATAAACAACTCCTTTTCCTCTTGGGAGCGTAAATCTGTAATAACTGCATCCAACTCATGCTTTTGTAAAAGCTCTAGCAGCTGGTCATGATCCCTATAAATAATTTCTATAATGGAGTTGGGAAATTCAGAGTTCAGCTTATTGGTGGCAGCGCAAAGCTGGCGCACATTGTAGCTGGTGCGACTACCGATTCTGAGCCCGTTCTTGGGTGGAGCACTAAAGTTTTGCATATGGGCTCGTAGACACTCCGCTTGGGTAACAAGGCGCTTACAGGGCTCATAAAACTCTTCGCCTGCTGCTGTTAAGGAGACGCGGCTGTTTTTTCTTTCAAAAAGAGCAATGCCTAAATCCTGCTCCAGCATTTTTATTTGATGGGAAATGGCTGGCTGAGTCATAAATGCTTTGTTCGCTGCTTCGCTAAAGCTTTTGCAATCAGCAACCATCAGAAAGAATTTCATTTGACGTAAAAGCACGGAAAATCTCACCTCAAAAAGCTTACACAGAAGTGTACCTGTAAAAGAAGCACAAAAAGACCTATTTTACAGTATCTATGCATATATTATAGTGCCTATTATACTTAAATAGCAAGCTTTTTCAGAAGCCTGCTATTTATCTTTTTTATTAGCATATTGAAAACCATAATTTGCTAATACCATTTGGCTTGTTTATAATAACAATTACTAGATTAATTTCTAGTTATATTGAAACTATACTATTATTGCATTGAGGTGTGTATTATGATGAAATTAACTTCCAAGGCGCTTACAAGAGCCATCTGTCTGGCTATTGCCAGCGTGGGCTTTGTGGCTAATGCTTATGCTGCTGACAGCGCTGCTGCCGCTGACGAAAATGCTATCGATACTTATCATCTGGCTGAGGTTGTTGTCCATGGCCAACGCTATATTGCGGGCGAGTTCGTTCGTGCTACATCCAATATTGGTATTTTGGGTGAGCAGGATGCGATGTCCTCTCCTATTAGTACTACCACTTTATCCGAAAAGGCAGTGGGCAGCTTCTTGTCTTCCACTGAAGGCTTGAGCAAGGTTTTGAGCTTGGTTCCTTCCGTTGTCAAAACCTATGACTCCGCCGTAGACTGCATTACGATTAGGGGCTTTGATGATAGTGGCCGTGGCTTTATGATTAACGGTATCCCCGGTATGCAGGCCATGACTCGCCAATCCAGTAACTTTATTGACTCTATAGACGTAATTGAAGGTCCCTCCACAGGTATTACAGGCTCTGCTGTTTATAACAGAGATGGTGGCACTATTAATATTAATAGCAAAAAAGCTCTTGCTGATGAAGATACTCGTAAGGTAGGCATCAAGTACCATTCTAAGGGCTCCCATGAAGAATATGTGGATGCGGGCGGACGCTTTGGTGAAAACAAGCGTTATGGTATCCGCATCAATGCTAGCAACACCAATGGTGAGCGCTCTATTGAAAACTGGGACTTGGAACAACGCAATATCTACATCAACTTAGACCAAGAAACTGAAGACAGCAAAACCAACTTCATGGTGGGCTATACCTACACTGATAGCCAAGGTCGTCCCTACGGCTTGACGGTTTCTTCTTCCTTTGTAGGCAACGCACTGCCCAGTGCTCCCGATGGAGATACCAATTTTAACCCTGTATGGCGTAGAGATAAAAACACAAACTTTGTTATGACCTTAAACCATGAACAAAAGATTAATGAACATTTAAAAGCATTTTTAAATGCAGGTCACTTTAAACAGGATTGGTACTATTATACTGGCTTTAGCAAAACCTTGTTGAATGAAGCCGGTGATTTTAAGGCAAGCTCTGATAACTACTCCCTGCTTGAGAAGCGTGACTACGCGCAAATCGGCTTAAGAGGCGACTTCAAAACCGGCGATTTGACCCATAACTACGTGTTCGGCGTAGATAGAATGTGGCACTATTATGGTGGCGCCAAGGATTATCAAGAAGAAGACGGCTGGACCGGCAATATTTATAATGTTAATACCAGCCTTTGGGCTCCTCCTTCCTTTAGCCAATCCGATGCTTACTATGGCACGCACACCCGTGCTAGCAGCTGGTCCATTATGGACTCCATCAAGACTGGCAATGAAAAGCTCAATATTTTGCTTGGCTTGACTGGCAAATCTATTGATAAGGATAGCTATAAGACAGACGGTTCCCATAAGAAAAAAGCCGGCGATTACTATGATGTATCTCCTTCCTTTGGCATTAACTATACCTTTAGCCCGCGTCTTGCAGTTTTTGCAAACCACACAGAAGAATTTGTTGAAGGTGCTGTTGTAGGTAGCGGTTACACCAACCAAGGCAATACTTTGGATCCATATAAGACAAAACAAACAGAATTTGGTATTAAGGCTAAAACTGGTGATTTCTTCCATAAACTGAGCTATTTTGATATTAAAAAAGCCAACTCTATGGATCAATTCAATGCAGATGGTACTAAAACATTAACTCAAGATGGTGAACGTCGTCATAAGGGTATTGAATATACCGCAACTGGCACCTTGGCAGAAAAATGGAATCTAATTGGTGGCTTTATGTATCTGGACGCAGAGCAAAAGACCTCTAGCGCTGCTTCTAACGGTAAGCGCCCCAACGGTATTCCTGAATGGACAGCTAATTTGGGTGTTGAATATAAAGCTAGTGATGCCTTCTCAGCATTGGTACGTGGTAACTATGTTGGCTCCTCCTATGTTCAGAACGAAAAATTTGGTGTTCCCAGCTACTTTACTCTGGATGCAGGTGTAAAGGCTAAGACCGAGTTCAATGGCACTCCGGTAACCCTGAGCGCTATGTGCTATAACGTAACCGATAAAAACTACTGGACTGCATCCGGTAACGTGCTGCACCTAGGCGGCCCCCGCACCTTCATGCTCTCCGCAGAATTTGAATTATAAGCTAACAACTCTTTTCGCAGCCTAATGGCTGCTACAATTCTCCATACTTGGTAAAGTACGCGCATTTTTATGGGCGTACTTTGCCACATTTATAAGGAGTAGACTATGCAACAATTTTTTCGAGATACGGGTTACCTTTTCCTGTGCGGTATCCTCATTTTGCTTCTAGTCATGTCCATGCTGTGGGCGTTGACCATCGGCACCGTGCGCATACCTGTAGAGCAAATCTATACTACTATCATTAACCAATTGCAAAGCGGTACACCTATTGACGCTTTAGGCAAGGGCTCTGCCCACGACATCATCTGGCTGCTGCGCCTGCCCCGCCTGGTCCTGGCAGCAGCGGTGGGCTGCGGCCTGTCCTGCTGTGGCGTCATCATGCAGGCTATTGTGAAAAACCCGCTAGCCGACCCCTACATTTTGGGCATCTCCTCCGGCGCTTCCCTAGGCGCCACAGCGGCCATTTTGCTAGGCGTGGGAGTCTCTTTAGGCGAAAATTTTATCGGCATTGCAGCCTTTATCGGCGCCTTTGCTATTTCGCTAGCGGTGCTCTTTATTTCCAATATGGGAGGGCGCAGCAATTCCATCAAGCTGCTCTTGGCAGGCATGGCCTTGAGCGCCGTATGCACCGCCTTTTCCAGCTTCATCGTTTATTTTGCCAATAACAAGGATGGTATGCAAACCATTGCCTACTGGATGATGGGCTCCTTTGCCGGTGCTAAATGGGAGGTTTTGGCCATCATCATCCCCTTGATTGTAGTGGCCGTGCTCTTTTTTTGGAGCCAGAGCCGCATTCTCAACCTGATGCTCCTAGGCGATGAGTCCGCTCTGACCCTAGGCACGGATTTACACATTTATCGGCAGGTGTACCTGCTCATTAGCTCCCTCATTGTGGGCTTTATAGTCTATGCTGCCGGTACTGTGGGCTTTGTGGGCCTCATCGTGCCCCATGTAGTGCGCATGCTAGTGGGCACGGACCACAAAAAGCTGGTGCCCGTAGCTGCTCTTGTGGGCGCAGTATTCCTTGTTATTGCTGATGGCCTCTGCCGCATTATTATCCCTCGCACCGAGCTGCCCATTGGTATTTTGATTTCCCTCATCGGCGCACCCTGCTTTGTTTACCTGATGATTAAAAAGACCTATGGCTTTGGAGGTAATTGAGCATGGAAATATTAGCGCAGGCCGTAAAAATGTTCATCGGCAAAAAGGAAATCTTAAAGGGTATTGATTTTGAGCTGCATCCCAAGGAATTTGTGGGTATTATCGGCCCCAATGGTAGCGGCAAAAGCACATTTTTAAAATGCGTCTACCGCATTCAAAAGCCCACCAGCGGCGATATTTATTTCGATGGCAAGCATCTAGATGAGCTTTCCTACCGAGAGTCGGCCCTGAAGCTGGCCGTGGTAGCCCAGCATAATTTTTATAGCTTTGATTTTTCTGTGCTGGATGTGGTGCTGATGGGACGCTCACCCCATAAAAAGGTACTGGAGCGGGATAATCTGGAGGATTTTGCCATTGCCAGAGCCGCGTTGGCTAGAGTAGGCATGGAAGCCTTTGAAAAGCGCAGCTTCTCCACCTTAAGCGGTGGCGAGCAGCAGCGGGTCATCCTAGCTCGCGCCCTGACCCAGCAGACCGAATGCATGGTGCTGGATGAGCCCACCAACCATCTGGATATTAAATACCAGCTGGAAATCATGGACATTGTGAAAAGCTTGGACGCCACTGTAGTCGCAGCTATACATGATTTAAACATCGCCTCCATGTATTGCGACCGCTTGGTAGCTATTAAGGCGGGGCAGGTAGTGGGTGTTGGTACTCCGAGAGAGCTTTTGACAGAGGAATTCATTTACGATATGTACGAGGTTCGCAGTAAGATTCATGTGGACGAAAAAACCGGGCGAATGAATATCATCTATTTGCCCAAGCATTGGAGAGAAGGAATATGAAAAAAATCGTCATTCTACGTTGTTTACGTTCTGAGGAAAATTGCACTGGCGCAGCTTGCTTATCCGCCTTTAATAATAAAAAGGGCTATTTTAAGCGTTATGGTGAGGAAGAGCTGCAGCTGGTGGCCTTTATGTCCTGTAATGGCTGTGAGAATCTAGAGTTTGAGGATGATATGGGTATGGACGAGAAGCTGGAGCGCATTTTATCCATGGAGCCTGATGTGGTGCATGTGGGTATCTGCTGTCAAACTCGTACCAATGACTTGCAGCTGTGCAAGCAAGTAGAGAGGCTCATCGCCTTTTTTAAGGCCCATGGAATTGAAATTGTCATGGGTACGCATAGCTAGTGGGTGATGCAATGAAAAAAAGCTTACTAAAAGCCTTAGCTGTGGCAGCTGTGGCCGTGGGGGTGTTACAGCTTTACACTACGCGGATTATGCAGCCCATTAGCATAGCAGCACCGCTCAGCGGGGCGGAGGAATGCTACAAGCCCCGCCTGGTCAAGAATGTCATCGTCAAAAATTATAACGCTGTGGGGGAAGCAGAGTCTCTCTACACCCATATGCCCCAACGAGTGGTGGCTGTGGGGGAGCAAATTAATGAAACTCTCGTTGCTCTAGGGGTGGCGGATAAGGTGATTTGCGCCGTGCGCTATGGCAATCCCTATTACACACCGGAGCCCCAATACGCTGCAGGCTATAATAAAATTCATTTTGAAAATTTCGTAGTCCTGAACGCAGAGTCCCTCGTAGCTATGCGGGCGGATTTAATCGTCAGTGGTCAATCCCTCTTCACCGATAAAAGGCTCAAGAGCACGGAGTTTTGGAACGAGCGGGGCGTGCACACTTATCTGCCTCCCAACGCCAATTCCCCCACCTCTCGCAAGCATAAGGAAAGCCTTGAGGATGAGCTGGGCTTCATCCTGGGCTTGGGTACTATCTTTGACAGGGAGGAGCGGGCTAAGGCCATTGTGCAGGAAATGTACGATACTATCGCTTATTATAAAAAAGCGTCCGCTGGTCAGCCCCGGCCCAAGGTGATGATTTTGGAGGAGCTGGGCAAAAATCTTGTGTCTTATGATGAGACTAAGCTGGCCGGAGATATTTGCACTCGCCTGGGTGCATACGTTCCTCCTAGTCCTTTAGGAACAATTAGCTTGGAGGCTATTATAGATGAGGATCCAGACGTAATCTTTGTAGTGAAGAGCGGCGGTGATCCGGAGGCTGCGGCGGAGCATTTCCGCAGAAATCCTGCTTTAGGCTCCTTAAAGGCCATCAAAAATAAGCAGGTGTACGGAATAGCCTTGAATTATACCTATAATAGTGCCATCAAAACTGGGGAAGGTATTAAAAAATTTGCCCAGGGCATCTACCACAAGCTTTAAGGATAATGGGGATTTGTGCATAAATGACTGAAGTAAATGTAAATCTATTTGCAAAATCAGTAAATCTTATGTAAAAACTACTTGCAATATACTTCTTACTAAGCTATAATCTAGATAATAATTAATCTTGATAAGAACAGGAAACGAGGAAACTGCTCTGCCCAGGACTAGTTAGAGATTTACTAGTTTAGGAGTGTGAAGTATCATGAAAAAATCTTTAGTTCTCGCTATGGCTATGGCTCTGGGCGTAACCGCTTCTGCTTATGCAGCTAATTCCTTTAGCGATGTTCCTGCTGGTCACTGGGCTTATGACAGCATTTCCAAGCTGGCAGCTGCTGGTGTAATCGAAGGCTATGGCTAAGGGTGCCAATGTGGACAAGCTGGCAGCAGAATTTGCTGATGAGCTGGACAATCTGGGCGTGCGTGTGGCTGCTCTGGAAAAGAAAGCCGATAATGTAAAGATTTCCGGCCAAATCCGCTATGAATATGCTGACCGTGGTGGCGATTTGCAAAAGACCAAGGGAAGCGTAGCTAAAAACCGCCTGCGCACCCGTCTGTTTGTAAACGGCCAAGTAAATGACGACTGGTCCTACACCGCTCGTATTCAAAACGATCAAAACTTAGCTAATAACACCGGTGATGAAGAAACTAAGCTGAACATGGCTTATGTAAACGGTAAAATCGGTGGCGCTAAGGTAGTTGCCGGTAAAGCTCCCATGTTCTTGGCTGATGGCGACCTGTTCGATGATTACGCTGAATTTATCGGCCTGACCTATGGCAAGGATGTGAAGCTGAACGCATACTGGGGCCAACCAGTTGACTACGGCTATGACGAATTCTGGGGCGTAAATGTTGTTGGTAAGATTGGTAAACTGGGCCTGCAGGCTGGTTATGACCAATTTAAGGATGGCGTAGGTGCAGCTCCTGTAGTTGAGGGCAAAGATAACAACGTTTTCAATGTGGGCGCTAAATATGCTTTCGATAAGAATGTAAGCCTGGATGCTATGTATCTGAATTCTGACGTGGACAGTGATGCTTTGGTTGCTGGCGCTGACACCGATGGTTATGTAATTGGCGTGGCTTATAAAGGTGCTAAGGCTAATAATGTAGGCAGCTGGGGCGCTTGGGCAAAATACTATGACCAAGGCGCTGGCACCTTCGTAGCACATACCATGAAGGCTGGCGATTGGTCCGCATTTGAAAAAGAAGGCTTCAAGGGCTATGGCATTGGCGCAACCTATACCTTGGCTAAGAACATTGTTTACATGCTGGATTACTATGATCTGGAAGGCAAGGAAACCAGCACCGATACCCAAGTACTGTGGAGCCGTCTGCAAGTAACCTTCTAATCCTGATTGACTCAGTTGATTCATTGGGAAATCATTCTTCCTACTCTCTTTTTAAAGGGCTGCCTAGGGGTGGCCCTTTTTATTTACCCTAGGAGAGATAATTTCGCGGCCTAGAATGGACATTATTGGGAAAGTGTTCAGTATCTCACAAAAAACATATGAGCGGTTGTTGACATGTATACAAAGTAAGGATATAATATTATCAGAAAACGATAATCGTTCTCATTAACACTCTCACACAATCAAATGTTAGATGGAGGAATATTCATGAAAAAACTTATGATGCTTCTTTTTTGTGTCATTCTTACCTTAGCTATGGCTGGTTGTGGGCAGAGTCCTAAGGCTGCAGATGCGCCTAAGAGCACTCAGCAGGCTATTATTGACAAGGCCAACAAGGCTCCGGAAAAGCAGGAGTTTACCCCTGTGACCGAGGTGAAAGAGGGGCGCAAGAATGTGTACGTGGTCCTGAAGGTTCTCAAGGGTAATTATTGGAGTCAGGTTGTGCAGGGCCTCAAGGATGGCGGCCAGGCTGCGGACTGCAATGTGTATGTGGGCGGTCCCTATAAAGAGGTAAATTGGCAGGCCCAAAGGGAGATGCTCAAGGAGCTGGCTGCTAAAAAGGCGGATGCGCTGGTTTTGGCTCCCTCTGACAGCGTGCAGCTCATCCCTGCGGTGGAGGAGCTGCGTAAGAGCAAGCTGCCGGTGGTTTTGATTGATACGGGCCTGAATACGAAAAACTACAGCGCTGCTTATATGACCAATAATTTCGACGCAGGCTCCAAGGCTGCGGAGGAAATGCTGAAGCTGCTGCGTGCTAATGGTCTGAAGGATACGGATAAGGCTACTGTGGCTATTAAGGTGAGCAGCTTAAAGAGCCAGAATATGGTGGAGCGCATTGAGGGCGCGAATGCTTATTGGCAGGCTAAGGCACCCAGTGCTTGGAGACTGGAGCCCAAGGCTATGGTGGATTATGGCGATAAGGCCCTGTCCATGGAGCTGAGCCAGAAGGCTCTCAAGGAGATTGGCGATTTGAAGGGCTTTATTAGCTGCAATAACAGCACTACCTTGAATGCGGCTGAGGCGATTTTGGCTAGCAAGCGCAAGGATGTAGTGCTGGTGGGCTTTGACTATGCTAAGGCTACCGCTGCTGTGATTGCTAATCCTGAAATTAAGGCTGTTTCCATTGTACAAAATCAGTATAATATGGGCTATGACGGTGTAAATATGGCTGCTGAGCTGGCTAAGGGTAATGGAGCTAAGGCTGAGCAGGTGAATGTGGATACCGGCATCGGCGTGGTGACGATTGAAAATTATAAGGCTTATGAGGCCAAGCTGGCAGATAGGGCGAAGTAAGGACCTATACTTAGTGCCCAATATGTAAGCGGAGAACGGCTAACTATGTCTATGATTGCATAAAGCTAAAAACGAACATTCTTTTCGGTAACGTTTCGTTAGGTATAAATTTTCAGTATAATTGTAGTTTTACAGTACACGAATATATCAAGGGCTTTGGCTTTGGTAAAGAGTAGCACCTCAGTGTGGCGAATGATAAGATTGTGGTAATCATCTTTTTCGCTGCGCTGGGGTGCTGTTGTTTTCTAAAAATCTCTAAAAATTTTTTCTATCAGAGGTGACTGCGTCGAAGGTGGACAGAATTTGATGAAAGCAAGGTATATAATGGAGGTAGAGTTGGGGGTGATTTCATGCGATTTGTGTGTATTCTAAGCTTTTTATCTCACTTGTTATATGGAATAGCAGGAATGGCAATCACATGACAAGCGCCTGTGGGCCGACTTGACTGTTACCTTCTAAGCTTGGTGCAGCTTATGCTGGCATAGGTAGCTAGCTCAGAAAAATAATAAAGCTCTGTTTCTGACTTGACAGACTTAAGCTGTTGAGGGAAGGAACAGAGCTTTTTGCTTTATAAATGCAAAATGGGCAAAATGGCCTAAATGGCCTCTCTTTTGAGCAGCTCTTCCAGATTGCACACCTGCTGGCTGCCCCTAGTACGAGCATAAAAGCGCAAAAAATGCTGGGCCGCTACCGATAAGGGTCTATCCTTGACCTTGACCACGGTTTTATGGATGTCTGTCTCCAAATCTATAATGGGCTTGATAACGAAGGTTTCTCCTAGGCTTTCCTTTGGCTCCACGGGCACAATGGCAATGGCCGCCTTCACTCGCGTCCACTCTAAGGCTGTGCTGCGAGTAGTACTGATGCAGGTTACTCTGGGCGAGACATGAGCCTCCTCGCAGGCCTTCAAAAAAATTTCTGCCGAGCCTGCCGACAGGCTCACCGGCACAGCATCCAGCTGCTTTAAGAAAATACCCTTTGCTTCAGGCTCTAAAAATACGGACTCCTTATGAAAAACTGCAGCCAGCTCCTCCCTGCGCCGAAACAACACCTCAAAGCTGTCCTGATGGGTAATGGGCACGCTTAAAATGCCCAGCTCCGTAATGCCATTGAGCAGCTGCTGGCTTTGCTCGCCAATGCTGGCTTCAAAAAGCTCGCATTTGATATTGGGATAGAGCTGACAAAAATCCTTCAGGGAGGATTCGATAAAGAGGGGGGAGCGGGAATTGGCAATGCTAAAGCGCAGGGTGCCGATCACGCCGCCGACGATGTTTTCAATTTCACTCTTTGCTAAGTCCTCTAGGGAGCACATGTATTTGGCCTTTTGGTAAACGGCTCGTCCGGCCTCGGTCAGAAGAAGCTGCCGACTGCCCCGTTGGGTAATAATCAGCTTGGTGCCAAAAAAATTCTCTAGATTGCGCAGCTGCTTACTCAGGGCAGGCTGTGCAATGTGCACAAAATCTGCAGCTCCGGTAAAGCTGCCCGCTTCCACAATGGCTAGGAAATTGCGGTAAATATCAAGATCCATGCTATTCCTCCTATTAGATATCATATACAAATAATACCGATTCTCAATATACTTCTTTAGTCTAGCATAGCTTGCATACGAAAGCAAGAGGCTGCAGAATATTTTCTATAAGTGAAATGATATGCATCATGCATATAACGCGATAGCATATTTTTCATGCCAATTAGATATTTTTCTTCTGGGAAGCTTTGCAGTATAATGTAGGCAACAAAGGTTGCAGACCTTGTAGTTTATTATAGGTATAGCATTAGCAAAGGAGTGAATAACCATGGAAGAAAAACAAAAGTCTCAGAATAAGCGCGGAGTAATTGGCTATTTTTACAATAAACGCCAAGAACAGGCCAATTTGTATACAAAAAGGAAACAAAATACACGCCTCTATGTGAAGTACATTAACGGGGCCAAGCTTTCCGATGCTGCCGTGGCCGCATTAAATAGGAGATGAGCTCATGCCAGCACTGAGCTTCTTCGATAGATGGATAAGGCTGCTAGAAAGAGATTTTTATTGGAAGTATATTAAAACAGTTCTCCTCTAAATAATTGTATAGGATATTGTGTTTTGACCAGCCTCTGCAGGAGCGTTGTACCAGTGATCTCCCTATGCTCCTCAGGGGCTGGTCAGCCTTTGTGGCGAGAGCAACGGATTTCACAAAGCTATAATAAAAATGATATAGCTTTCATGCCAATCAGATATTTTTCTTATTTGGGAATATATTGTATAATCAAAACAGTTCAGGGCACTCTCAAAAATAAAGGAAAGGAGCTGAGTTCAGTGGAAGCAACAATAGTCATGTCCCATATAGAGGACGAACAAGAAGATTGTAAAATCCGAGAGTACCTCAGACAAGTGGACAAAAAGTTTTACTACCGAGCTATTGAAAACAGAAAGAAGGAAAGCCGTGTCTTTCCCTACAATGGCAAGGATAGCAAGCTCTTTGCAAATGCATTTAGCTATGTGCATATAATCAGAAAAGAAAAATGAGAATGGAGGTATAATATGAGTCCAGCAATAAAATGCTTGCTGCTATTAGCTGTTGTGGCCCTGCTTTTTGTAACAGAGATGATTCCTTTGGCAATGACCGCTGTATTGGCTGCAGTAGCTTGTAGTGCTTTAGGGCTGGTTCCGGAAAACCAAATCTTCTTGGGACTGGCCGATTCCACCGTAGTACTGTTCGGTGGTATGTTTGTAGTGGGTGCAGCCATGTTTTACACAGGTCTGGCCCAAAGAATTGGTGGTACTGTAGTTAAGCTTTTTGGTAAGGGTGAAAACAGCCTCATGTTCGGCATTATGATCATTGCCGCTGTGATGTCTGCCTTCCTCTCCAATACCGGCACCACCGCTTGCTTAATTCCTGTGGTACTGGGCATTTGCGCCAACGCTAATATTTCCAAATCCCGTGAGCTGATGCCCCTGGCCTTTGCTGCAGGCTTGGGCGGAACCATTACCTTGATCGGTACTCCGCCTAATATCTTGGCCAATGTGGCTTTAAAGGCCGCTGGTATGGAGGATTTGCAGTTTGGCTTTTTCGAATATGCCTATATCGGCATTCCTATTACCATCGCAGGCATTATTTACATGATGTTCGTGGGCAAGTATTTCCTGCCTGATGAAGTGGTTGAGCTGGGTAGCGAGGCCGAGGTGGAGCAGGAAATCGAGGCTACCTCTAACAGCCCCAGAAAGCAGCTGATCTGTGGTTTGATTATGACAGGCGTTATCCTGTGTATGGCAACTAGCCTGGTACCCTTGGAGCTGGCCGCTGTTGTGGGAGCAGTACTGTGTGTTTTGACAGGCTGCATTACCGAAAAGCAGGCTTATAACTCCATCGACTGGATTACCATCTTCCTGTTCGCAGGTATGATTCCTGTGGCTAATGCCATGAATTCTAGCGGTGCAGGCAAATTGATTGCCGAAGCCACTGTCAAGATGATGGGCGGCGACCCTTCTCCTTATATAGTAACGGCTGTACTGTTCTGCCTAGCTGTAGTGCTGACCCAATTCATGTCTAACACCGCTTCCAAAGCCCTGCTGTGCCCGGTAGGCATCGCCCTGTCCAGCCAAATGGGTGCTTCTCCTAAGGCTGTTTTGATGGCAATTTTGATTGCTTCCAGCTGCGCCTTTGCTTCTCCTGTTGGTACACCGCCTAACACTTTGGTACTGGGACCTGGTAAGTACAAATTTATGGATTATGTAAAGTGTGGCACTGGTCTGGTAGCAGTTTGCCTAGTAGTATCCATCGTGGTTATACCCATGGTATGGCCTTTCTTTCCCGCTGCAGCCGGGGCTGCAGCTTAACATAAAGCTCTTGTAGTATGTGGCTTTTAGATAAAAGCTGATAAAGCAATCCCTCCTTGTAAATTTTTTGATAGACAAATCTTAGCATTTTCAACACTTTAGACACTAACAGTTTTTTTAAGACCGCTGCTTAGGGGACAGAGCAGCATCTGAGAAAAACAAAAGCTCCGCAGAGGCTTAGGATGCAGCTTCTGCGGAGTTTTTTTGCATATGCAAATGGTTTTAAAAATCCTCCTCCAGCTCCTTAATGGTGCCATAGGCTACGAGGATGGTGCCCTTAGGGGAAGCGAGAGCGGGACATACATAGAGGATGACGCCGGTTTGCTCAGCGTAGTAGGTGGTCAGGGTATTGCCAAAAACGTCGGTAATGCGGCCCAGCACCTGGCCCTCCTCCACAAAATCACCGCTGTGGATATGGTGCAGCCAGCAGCCGGTCTCCAGTGCTTCTAAATAAATGAGGTTTTCCACGTCGCGAGGAGAGTGGTGACGTGGCTTCACCGGCAGGGAGAACATCTTCAGCTTGCGCAAAATATTGCGCACATCGTCCTTGTAGGCCTCGATATCCTCGTGCAGGCACAGTCCTGCGCCGCCCCGCTCGATGAGAATGGAGGGCAGCCCTGTGCTGGCGGCGTAATTATAAGCGCCGCCGGTGGCCAAAGAGCGCACCATGTATTCCATGTCCAGTACCCGCGCTACAGCACGGGACTTGCGCTCCACCTCAGGGGTGGGCTGGCCGGGGTAGTACACATAAGGGTGCAGGCTTTCATGAATATCGCCGCTGTGCATATCCACATAAAAATCGGCAATGGGGAAAAAGTTGCTGCTGATTAAATAAGCAGTCTTGTCGGCCAGGGTGCCCAGGGGGTCGCCCGGGAAGACGCGGTTTAAATTCTTGCCATCCTCCGGCACAATCATCTCCCTGCGAGCCCAAAAGCCCTGAATATTCACGGGATGCATCATAATCAAAATGCCGTTGACGTCGGCGGGCTCAATATCCCGCCCCAGCTCCATAGCAGCGGCAATGCCGGGGTATTCACCTCCGTGGATGCCGGCGGTAATGAGCAACGTGGGGCCGTCCTCGCAGCCATTAATAATGGTCAAGGGGATTTTCACACTGGTGTCGGGGACGGGTAAATAGGTGCGCAGCTTGTGGCCGCGCTCTACGGTTAGACCGCATATTTTAAGGGTATCGCTCATTTCTTCACTCCTAATCTAGCTTAGCTTGTTGATTTTTACTCTTGACCATTATTATAACATGTGTTAATCTTTTCGTACAAGAGTCTTTTTATAAATAAAAATCAATCCGATTAAGAGTGAGGTATGGATAAATCATGACTATGGATGCACAGACTGAAAAGCTGACTGACAAGGAGTTTCTGGGACTGACAGTTCCTTTTATGCTTTCGACCATGACACAGCCCCTCATGGGCGCAGTGAATACTGCGGTGATGGGCCAGCTGCCGGACCCCAAATATATCGCCGCAGTGTCCTTGGGGGCCATTCTCTTCAACAATCTTTATTGGCTATTCGGCTTTCTGCGCGTAAGCACTACGGGCTATGCGGCTCAGGCCCATGGGGCCATGGACAGGCGGCTCAGCATGCTGGCCTTTTTTAAGCCTTTAGTACTGGCAATTATCGTGAGTCTGGCCTGCATTCTGCTACAAAAGCCCATTGTGGACTGTTATCTAGGCATGATTGGGGCGGCCCGTGATGTGAATTCTCTCTGTCGCACTTATTATTATATCCTTATCTGGGGCGCTCCCATGGTGCTTTTTAATTACGTGGCCTTGGGCTGGCTCATGGGCCAGACCAGGGTGCGGGCCAGCGTCTTTATGCAGGTGTCCATGAACGTGCTCAATATGGCCCTGAGCATCTTTTTTGTCTTCACCCTGCATATGGATATTACAGGCGTAGCCATCGCCACGCTGCTCAGCCAGATTTATGGTGGCGTCTTAGGGGCGTACTTAATTTATCTCTACGGTGATTTTGACTATGGCAAGCTGCCTTGGGGCGAGCTCTTAGACTGGCGCCAGTTCATCGGCATGCTGCAGGTGAATGCCAATCTTATGATCCGTACGGCCTGTTTGCTTACGGTGAATAATATTATTGCCGCCGTGGGTGCTTCCCTGGGCACAGTGGTGCTGGCGGCCAATGCTGTGCTCCTGCAGCTGAAGGACATCATGAGCTATCTCATCGACGGCATGGCCAATGGCGCGGCCATCTTCAGCGGGCGGGCTGTGGGCGGTAAGGATAAGCAGCTTTTTGAAGAAACCATTGCCACCACCTATAAATGGCTGGGAGCACTAGCCCTCCTACTTATGGGCAGCTATTATTTTGCCAGCGATTATTGCATTCGCCTTTTCACAAGCATCGAGGAGGTTATCGCCACTGCCAAGGCTTATGACCTGTATGTGCTTTTTTACCCGGTGTGCGCCGGTGTGGGCATGGTGCTCTACGGCGTCTTTTGCGGTGCTACCCGCACCGCTCCCGTGCGTAATATGATGCTCATTGCCCTGGGCGTCTTTTATGTGGCCCAGCACTTTTTTGTGCCCCACTGGGGCAATGCAGGTCTGTGGCTGGCGTTGCTTCTTTTCATGTTGACACAGTCACTGGTTCTCTCTTGTTATTTGCCTCTCTTAAGAAAGCTCTTCACAAATTAGACAAAATTTAATATTACTCTATTGATTTTATTGAGAATAAGTGCTATTATAGATATAAAGCTTAGATTCGGGCGTTCTTATTAGGTTGAGATAATGCTTAATATAAGCTTCATAAATATATTGAGGTGCTCTCCTAGAGCTTCTAGTAGAGTTAAATTAGGGAAGAGGGTGAGAATCCCTTACGGTCCAGCCACTGTGATGCCTTGTTAAGGATAAGTCAGATCGCAGCCTCAGTATGATATATTTCCGCTTGCGACAGGAATATATTACATAATAGTGCACGTTATGTAGCCTTTTTCTGCCACTATGCGGAAAAGGGCTATTTTTATGTATGGAGATGATGTGTTTTGACAAAAAAACAGATTCTGGCTCGCTTGGGTCAGATAGTTCTCGTGCTTTTAGGCATTAGCTTTATCACCTTTGCTCTGGTAATGCTGGCGCCGGGCGATGTTGTTCGCCAAATGATTGCAGGCAATGAGGACATTATGGTAAGCCAGGCAGAAATTGATGCTCTGCGTGCCGAGTTAGGACTTGATAAGCCCTTTTTCTTCCAGTACCTGGATTGGTTGGGTAGGGCTTTGCAGGGTAATCTGGGCTTTTCCTACATGGTGAAAAAGCCGGTAGTGGAGGAGCTCATTGAGTGTCTGCCCGGTACCATAATTCTGTCCCTTGCTTCCTTATTCTTGATGATGATAGTATCCGTACCTGCGGGCATCTATTCAGCTGTAAAGCGTGGCGGTATCGTAGATAATATCGTGCGCGGCTTTACCTTTATGGGTGTGTCCATGCCGGGCTTCTGGGTGGGCTTAATGCTGCTGTGGATTTTTGGCCTGAAGCTTGATTTGTTGCCTATTATCGGCGGTGAAATAGCTCTGGATACCTTGATTTTACCAGCCTCCACTCTGGCTATAGCCATGGCCTCTAAATATACACGCCAGGTGCGCACAGCGATTTTGGAGGAGCTGCATCAGGATTATGTGGTGGGTGCCCGTGCCCGAGGTATGAGTGAAAGCCATATCCTGTGGAAAGAGGTTTTGCCCAACGCTCTATTACCCTTGATTACGCTGCTAGGACTGTCCTTGGGTAATCTTTTGGGTGGTGCAGCTGTAATTGAGATGGTTTTTCAATGGCCGGGGCTGGGCCGTTTGGCTATTGAAGCCATTACCTACCGCGACTTTCAGCTGGTGCAGGGCGTTGTAGTGTGGATTGCGTTGATGTATATGGTGATTAATTTGCTTGTGGACTTGTCCTATAATCATCTTGATCCCCGTTTAAGAAAGGTGAGGTAAGTAATGGAAACTTTAATGAATGGTTTTAAAACTAACCGCGCCTTTATGGTTACTAGTATTTTGGTGCTGGTATTGCTTTTGGTAGCTGTGTCAGCTCCTATCATTGCTCCCTTTGATCCCACTCATGCAGAGATGAAGGATGCTTTTCTAGAGCCTAGCATGAGCCATCTTTTTGGCACTGATAAGCTAGGACGCGATTGCTTTAGCCGTGTGCTCTATGGGGCGAGGGCTTCTTTAACAGGTGTTTTGGTTCTGGTTACTGCAGTATTCCTCGTTGGCACCACTATGGGCGTGCTCTCCGGTTATTTTGGTGGGAAGGTGGATATGATTATCATGCGCTTTAGTGATATGATGATTTCCTTTCCCGGTATGATTTTGGCTATTGCCGTGGCCGGTATTATGGGCGGTAGTCTAGTAAATGCTGTGTTTGCATTGACCATTGTCAGCTGGACCAAATATGCTCGCTTGGCTCGCAGTATGGTGCTCAAGGTAAAGCGTCGTGATTATGTGGAAGCGGCTATTGTTAATGGCGGTACGCCTCAGCATATTCTGTGGGTACATATTCTGCCCAACATTCTTCCTATGATGGTCATCACCGCCGCTGCCGATATTGGTGCCCTGATGATGGAATTGGCAGGCCTGTCCTTCCTGGGCTTTGGCAGCCAGCCCCCTGCTCCTGAATGGGGACTGATGCTGAATGAGGGTCGCCAGCAGCTGCAAACTGCTCCCTGGCTCATGATTTTCCCTGGCTTGGCAATTTTCGTAACAGTAGTTATCTTCAACCTCTGGGGCGATAACCTTCGAGATGTGTTAGATCCTCGCAACGATGTAGAGGATTAAAGGTGATTTGGTACATTCTGAACGATTTTGATGAAAATGATAAGTAAAGATAAGAATGGAGTGTGTGTTTATGAAAAAGTTGTATAAAATTTCCGCAGCAGCAGCTATGATCGGTTTGCTGGCCTTGGCCGCAGCAGGCTGTGGCGGTGGCTCTAAAAAGGCTGCTGTGAGCAATGACATGGTAAAATTTGGCGTTACCAACTTTGCTGATAATCTGGACCCTGCTGATAACTTCTTTAGCTGGGTTGTAATGCGCTATGGCCTAGGTGAATGCTTGGTAAAATTTGATAGTAAAATGAATGCTACCCCTTGGTTGGCTGATAAATGGTCTATTTCCGATGATAAGCTGACCTGGACCTTCCATATTAACGACAAGGTTAAGTTTTCTAATGGTGATAAGCTGACCGCTGAAATCGCTAAGGAATCCTTGGAAAGAACCTTTAAGCTTTCCAACCGTGCTCAATCCATCTTCCAATATGCAGAAATTAAGGCTGAAGGACAAAATTTAATTATTAAAACTAAAAACCCCACTCCTTCCTTACCAGGCATGCTGGCAGACCCCCTGTTCATTATTATTGATACCAAGGTAAAGGACCGCGATATCAAGAAGCAAGGCCCCATTTGCACTGGCCCCTACGCTGTTAAAACTTATAGCAAGGCTAAGGCTGTAATGGTTGCTAACCCCAATTATTGGGATGGCGCTGTTCCCTTCAAGAATGCGGAGATTCCTACCATTGATGACCCCAATACCCGTGCTATGGCTTTGCAAAAGGGTGAAATCGACTTTGCTATCAATATTGCAGCAGGCGACCTGCAGCTGTTCAAGGATAAAGCAAAATACAACATCTCTGAGATTGCCTCCCTGCGTACTGTGCTGGCCCAGATTAATATGAACGAGGGCAAGCCCCTGCATGATCCTAAGGTGCGTGCTGCCCTGATTCAATGCTTGGACCGTGTTACCTATAATAAGGTGCTGTTGAAGGACACCTTTATTCCGGGCAAAGCACCTGTTCCTCCTTCTTTGGACTATGGCTTTGATCAATTGAAGGACCCCAATGCCTATAATCCTGAAAATGCGAAGAAGCTTTTGGCTGAAGCAGGCTGGAAGGACACCAATGGTGACGGCTATGTGGATAAAAACGGTAAGAATTTAGAAATTGACTTTGTTTTCTATAGCGGTCGTGCAGAGCTGCCCCTCTATGCCGAGGCAACCCAAGCAGATGCTAAGAAAATTGGTATCAAGGTTAATATGAAGAATGTTGACTACAACGTGCTGGATCCCATGCGTCAAAAGGGTCAATTCGACCTGATTATTTCCAACATCCTCACTGCAAATACCGGTGACCCGGAGGTTTATCTGAACTGGTACTGGAAGAGCAATATTAATGGTAGCCAACCGCAAAACTCCACTGGCTACAGCAATCCGAAGTTTGATGCTCTGTCCGACAAGCTGGCTGTAGAATTTGATCCCGCTAAGCGCCGTCAATACATGATTGAAATGCAACAAATTCTGTTGGATGATGGTGTAGCTCTGTTCTTTGGTTATCCTAAGACTAATATGGTATCTAAAGCTGGTTTAGCAAATGCCAATATTTATCCGGCTGATTATTATTGGCTGACTAAGGACATTGCTCCGAAGAACTAAAAACATGAATTTTAATGAAGAAGGTATAGTTTAATGCTACTTCAAGTAAAAGATTTAGACATCAGCTACGGTGAGCGCCTCACCGTAGCTGGTGCTAGCCTAGAATTAGATAAGGGCGAAATCATGTCCATTGTAGGTGAGTCCGGCAGTGGTAAAACCACCGTTATCCGTGCCATTATGGGCTGCTTGCCTGG
This sequence comes from Phascolarctobacterium sp., assembly GCA_034086985.1. GTDB lineage: Bacteria > Bacillota > Negativicutes > Acidaminococcales > Acidaminococcaceae > Phascolarctobacterium_A. The sequence goes on along the minus strand of JAXDZG010000023.1, from coordinate 93,233 downwards.
TGCTGGTCGGGTGAGCGCAGGCTCCATTACCTTTGATGGTAAGGATGTTTTGCAAAACACACCGGAGCAGTGGCGGCATATGTATGGCAGCGAAATGTCCATGATTTTCCAGGACAGCGGCAATATGATTAATCCTATTCGCCGCATCGGTGTTCAATTCATCGACTACATCCAAGCCCACCAGCCGGATAAGTCCAAGAGTGAGGCCTATCAAATGGCCTGCCAAATGCTGACTAATGTGCGTCTGCCCAATCCGGAGAACATTATGAATTGTTATCCCTTTGAGCTGTCCGGCGGTATGCGTCAGCGTGTGGGCATCGCTATGGCCATGATATTCAGTCCGAAGATTTTGCTGGCTGATGAGCCTACCAGTGCCTTGGACGTTACGACTCAGGCCCAGATTATTCGCCAAATCGTGGATATTCGCAATGAATATAAGGTTGCGGTTATCATCGTAACCCATAATATTGGCGTAGCCTCCTATGTTTCCAATAAAATTATGGTTATGCAGGGCGGCAAGGTTGTGGAATATGGCAAGCGTGAGGATGTTATCGGCAATCCTCAGCATGAGTATACCAAGCAGCTGCTACGAGCAGTGCCCATCATAGGAGGGAAGTGTTATTATGCCTAATCAAAATAGTGCTGTCAAGCCCGCCTATGAGCGTAATAAGGTTATTTTAGATATTAAGCATTTGACAAAGCAATTTAAGGTGGATGACGGTAGACTGTTGACGGCCTGCAACGATATTTCCCTGCGTGCCTACGAGGGTAAGACGCTGGGTATTATCGGCGAATCAGGCTGCGGCAAAAGTACCTTGGTACGTACGCTGCTGAAGATTCAGCCTGCTACCAGCGGTGAGGCTATTTTTGAAGGTCACGATTTGCTTAAGGATCGGGGCGAGGAATCCCGTCAGGACCGCCGCAAAATCCAAATGGTCTTCCAAGACCCCACAGCAGCCTTTAATCCGAAAATGCTGGTGAAGGATATCCTGACCGAGCCCTTGAAGAATTTTGGCTTGATTAAAAAGAGCGAGGTGGACGCTAAGGCTGCCGAGCTTTTGGAAATGGTAGAGCTGCCTGCCTCCTTCAAGGACCGCTATCCCCATAGCATGAGCGGTGGCCAACGCCAACGCTTGGGTATCGCCCGTGCTTTGTCTCTGGAGCCCAAGATTATTGTCTGTGACGAAGCGACCTCTGCCTTGGACGTTTCCGTACAGGAAAAAGTCTGCGAGCTTTTGTGTCGTTTGCAAAAGGAAAAGAACATTACTTATTTGTTTATTGCCCACGACCTAGGCTTGGTGGACTTAATGTGCCATCAGGTAGCAGTGATGTATTTGGGCAATGTGGTGGAATGGCTGGAGCACGGACGTATTGCCGAAAGCTGTAAGCATCCCTATACTAAAGCTTTGATGAAGGCTGTCTTTAAGGTCGATTTCCGTCCCGGCGAAAAGATCGAGCCCATTGAGGGCGAAATTCCCAGTCCCCTAGATTTGCCGCCAGGCTGCCCCTTTGCCAGTCGCTGTGAGCATTGTAGTGAAAACTGCCTCAAGAATAAGCCACAGCTCAAGGAGATTGAGCACGGGCATTGGGTAGCATGTCATCTTTATGATTAATGAATAATAGCTTTCTCTGACAAGAGAAGAATTTTTCTCCCCTTCCATCTCCATTTGGGTGTGTGTCTAGCTACCTAGCTGTAGTTAGGCTCACATCCAGCCTTTTAAATTCCACAGGATTTTTACAAAAAACTATAGATGAATATTCATTCATATGTTATAATATGCTTAGCGGAGCTGGTTTTGGAATCAAGGTAAACCAGCTGCACTATATTTTTTCAATAATACATGAATAAGTACTCATATAATGATATTTAGCTTTGAGAAAGGTGGTACCTGGCAGTGAAAAATGATAAGAAAGTTTTCAGAGATCTAGAAGAAGTGCGTAATTCTTCTGAAGAGGTGCGTAGCTTCAGACATGTACAAGGACATATTAAGGGGAATGAAGATTATAGTGATCATCCTGAGGGCTGCACCTGTGGTCACTGTGGCAAGGACCACAATCATAACAGCATGGGACATATTCCGAAGCATAGCCATGGTGATGGCTGTACCCATACTCACGAGCATAAGCATGAAGACCACGATGATTGCTGCTGTGGCAATGACCATGGTACTCATGAGGCTCATGAACACCATGAGCACCATGAGCACGAGGACGATGAATGTGGCTGTGGTCACGAGCATCACCATCATGAGCACCATATTCCTGGTCACCCCGCTGACTGCCAATGCGAGCTTTGCCATCCCCACGAAGAGTATTGTGATGTTTGTGGCGAAAGCTTAGCCAACTGCACCTGTAGAATGCCCGATGCGGATAAGGTGAAGCGTGTTTATATTTTGAAAAACTTAGGCTGTGCCAACTGCGCTGCCAAAATGGAGCACAAAATTAAGGAGCTGCCGGGTGTTACCTATGCCAATGTAAGCTTCGCTACGAAGCAGCTGCGCTTGAGCGCCGCAGATCACGAAGCGCTACTGCCCTTGATTCAAAAAATTTGCGCTTCCATTGAATCAGACGTGGAGGTTATACCTCGTGATAAGCGTCCCCAGATCGGCAAGGACAACAGCCGAACTTATTTAGTGCAGAATCTTGACTGCGCCAATTGTGGAGCTAAAATCGAGCGTGCTATTAACGCTATGCCGGAAATCAATAGCGCTGTGCTGACCTTTACTACCAAAAAGCTGCAGGTTAAGGCCTCAAATTATGATGGTCTGCTAGCTAAGATGCAAGCAGTTACCGATAAGGTAGAGGAGGGCGTGCTGCTGGTTGAGGCTCACACCAAGCCCAGTCTAGCTCCTGATTTGGAGGAACGCAAGAAGGCCGGTGGTGTTCTATCCAACCTTAGCGAAAAGGAGTCCCTACTGGAAATTGCCCTAGGCGGTGTGGTTTTTATTGTTACTGAATGGTTGGGGCTGATTCCCGAGGCCTATCATATGTATTGCTTGGTTTTCGCCTACATTTTATTGGGTGGACGCATTGTTATAACTGCTCTGAAGAATATTTCAAAGGGTAATGTTTTTGACGAAAACTTCTTGATGACGGTAGCTACTCTCGGTGCCTTCGCGATTAAAGCCTGGGAAGAGGCTGTGGGCGTTATGTTCTTCTATCGCGTGGGCGAGTATTTCGAACAGCGCGCTGTAGAAAAAAGTCGTGGTCAGATTATGGATGCGGTGGATATGCGTCCTGAGGTTGTGAATTTGCTAGTGGGCGAAGAGGTGAAGGTTATTCCTGCCGAGGACGTGCATGTGGGTGATATTCTTTTAGTACGCGCCGGTGACCGCATTCCTCTAGATGGTGTGGTTATTGAAGGCGAGAGTCTCGTGGACACTTCCCCTGTTACAGGCGAGCCCGTGCCGGTGAAGCGTGCTTTTGGTGATGAAATCGTCTCTGGCTGCGTGAATACCAATGGCATGCTCAAAATTCGCGTGGAGAAGGTGTTGGCCGAGTCCATGGTAACGAGAATTTTGGACAGCGTGGAAAATGCCGCTGCCTCCAAGCCAACCATTGACCGCTTTATTACCCGCTTTGCACGTGTGTACACTCCCTTTGTAGTGGCTGCGGCAGTGGCGGTGGCTGTGATTCCCTCCCTGCTTACAGGGGATTGGCAAAAATGGGTCTATACAGCGCTGACCTTCCTCGTCATCAGCTGTCCCTGCGCTCTGGTGCTCAGCGTACCCCTGGCCTTTTTCAGTGGTATCGGTGCTGGCTCCAAGTATGGCATCTTGTTCAAGGGTGGCGTGGCTATGGAGGCTTTGAAGCATGTTAAGGCCGTGATTATGGATAAAACCGGCACCGTGACCAAGGGTAATTTCGTACTGCAATCCCTGCAGGCAGCACAAGGCTTGAGCGAGGATGAGCTTTTGCGATATACCGCAAGCGCAGAGCTGGTTTCGACCCATCCCATCGCGCAAAGCATTGTTTTAGCGGCGAAGGAACGAGGCCTAGCTCTGGTACGACCGAATAGCTTTGAAGAGATTGCTGGCGAGGGCTTGGTAGCGCATTTTGGTACTAAGCGCGTGCTCTGTGGTAATGTGAAGCTGATGCAGCACTTTGGTATTAAGTGTGAATCCTACGAAGCGGCCGCCAGCGGCAGTGAGGTGCTGGTAGCTGAAGGCTCTACCTTTATCGGCCAGCTTGTGATTAACGATACCCTGAAGGAGGATGCTCGAGCCGCTATCGCCACTTTGAAAAAGCAGGGCTTGGTCACCGCTATGCTTACGGGTGATGCCCAAAAAGAGGCTCAAGCCGTGGCTAGCGCCGCTGGTATTGACGAGGTACGAGCTCAGCTTTTGCCCCAGGATAAGCTGAACGAGCTTAATAAAATACGTAATAAATATGGCGCTGTGATGTTCGTGGGTGATGGCATCAACGATGCGCCGGTGCTGGCCGGCGCCGATGTAGGCGCCGCCATGGGCAGCGGCGCGGATGCGGCCATTGAAGCGGCGGATGTGGTCTTCATGAACAGCGAGGTGAAGGCTATTCCTCAGGCCATCGCCATTGCCCGTGCCACGGGCAATATCGCATGGCAGAACGTCATCTTTGCCCTGGCAGTGAAGGTCATCATCATGGTGGCTGGCCTCATGGGCTATGCCTCCATGTGGGCTGCTGTCTTTGCAGACACCGGCGTTTCCCTGCTCTGCGTGCTGAACTCTATGCGCATTCTCTATAAAAAAATCGGCTAAGCCTTGCTCAAAAGAGCCTGCTTAGCAGTCTATAAGCCACTTTACTGTATCAATCTTTACATATAAAGCGCACAACAAAAAATAATTCTCTTTTATTATTGACAAGGGAATGCAATACCAGTAAAATATTGCTCAACAACTACAAATCGCCCCTGAAAGACGAAGAAGGGAAGAAGATATGGTGAAAGGGCCAAGAGAGCCGCTGGTTGGTGGAAAGCGGAGCCGGAAGCTATATGCATACTGATCCCGGAGTTGCCTTCCTGATAGGTAGGGAAGGACGTGTGGTCACGTTATAGGCAAAGGCCTTGTTGGAGGTCAGGAGGGTTGCGTAAGCGACCGAAATAGGGTGGTACCGCGTGGAAATTTTCCCCGCCCCTAGCAAATAGCTATGGGGCGGGTTTTATTTTGAGTGTTAGAAAAGAGGAAAAGCAATGCAACAAGAAAAGAAATATGTACCCTTTCAACGTGTAAGCCTGCCGGACCGCCAATGGCCCGATAAGATTATAACCAAAGCACCCGTATGGTGCAGCGTGGATTTACGCGACGGCAACCAGGCCTTGGTCACCCCCATGGGCATTGAAGAAAAGCTGAAATTCTTCCACACTCTGGTGGATGTAGGCTTTAAGGAAATCGAGGTGGGCTTCCCCTCCGCTTCTGAAACTGAATACGAAATTCTGCGTACCCTTATCGAGGGCAACCACATTCCTGACGATGTGACCGTGCAGGTGCTGGTGCAGGCTCGTGAGGAGCTCATCCGCAAAACCTTTGAGGCTGTCCGCGGTGCAAAAAATGTCATTATCCACTTCTATAATTCCACCTCCACTTTACAGCGCAAGGTTGTATTCGGCAAGGATATGGATGGTATCACCGAAATCGCTGTGCAGGGCGCTAAATTAATCAAGCAGCTCACCGAGGAGGAGGTAGCTCGCAGCGGCATGAATATTCGCTATGAGTACTCTCCTGAAAGCTTCACCGGCACGGAAATCGACTTCTCCATTGCTATTTGCGAGGCAGTAATGGCTGAAATGGGCGCCACTAAGGAAAAACCCATTATTATCAACCTGCCCTCCACGGTGGAAATGTGCACTCCCAATACCTATGCGGACCAAATTGAATACTTCTGCCGCAATATGAAGAACCGCGAGGCTGCTATCATCAGCATCCATCCCCACAACGACCGTGGTACTGGTGTAGCCTCCGCCGAGCTGGCCCTCATGGCCGGTGCGGACCGCATCGAAGGCACCCTCTTTGGCAATGGCGAGCGCACGGGCAATCTGGATATCGTCACCGTGGCTCTCAACATGTTCACCCAGGGTGTGGACCCGGAGCTGGACTTTACCAATATTTTGGCTATCAAAAAGATTTACGAGGAATGCACCAAGATGCGTGTGCCCGAACGTCAGCCCTACGCTGGCGAGCTGGCCTTCACCGCCTTCAGCGGCTCCCATCAGGACGCTATTCGCAAGGGCTATGAGTATATGAAAAACAGCGGCACAGATTTTTGGGAAGTGCCCTATCTGCCCATTAATCCTGCGGACCTGCACCGTGAATACGAGCCCGTTATCCGCATTAACAGCCAGTCCGGCAAGGGCGGCGCAGCCTTCGTGCTGCAGCAGGCTGTGGGCTACAATCTGCCTAAGGAAATGCATCCGGAGTTTGGCAATATCGTGAAGGCTGCAGCGGACGCTTATGGCGATGAGCTCAGCAGTAAGCAGATTGTGGACCTTTTCCAAAAGGAATACATCGATTTGCAGGGCAAATATGCACTGGTACGCCATCGCTTTACCGAGCTCAACGAGGCCGATGGCACCATTCACAGCCGTTTTGAGGGCTCCATCACCATCGATGGCGTGGAAAAATACATTACCGGCGTGGGAAACGGCCCCATCGACTCCTTCTTCCAAGCCTTGGCTGGCGTGGGTGTAACCGGCTATAAGTTCGTCAACTACCACGAGCATGCAGTGTCCAGCGGTTCTGACGCCCAAGGTATTTGCTATATCGAGCTGAAGAAGGTTAATGGTGACCACATCTTTGGCGCCGGCATCCATCCCAATATTAACGTGGCAGCGCTGAAGGGCATTATCTGTGCTATGAATAGAGCGGAGGCTTAAGGTTTCCTATTGCGAAACGCAACAGGAAAGAATGTTCGCCAATAAATTATGGGGAACGAAACGTTACTCGAAAAATACGTTCGCTAAAAATTCTGAGAGTCAACTATAGCGTTGGCTCTCTTTTTTTGCAGGAATTAAGGGCATGTTGCTAGAATATAAAAATTAAGAGAGTTTTGTCCCGTACTAAGAAAGGAGCAATCTAGATGAAGGAAATCGTTAAAAAATATCTGGCAGACCATTATGAGGATTATGTAAAGGATTTGGAGACCTTGACCAATATCGATTCCGGCAACGGCGATAGAGAGGGCACCGAGGCAGCCAATAAATTTGTGGCAGCTCAAATGGAAGCTATCGGTGCAACCACTGAGTTTCGTTACAATGACCGTGCTTGCCATTTAATCAGCCGCCTCAAGGGCACGGGCAAGTACACCATTTTGTTGGTGGCCCATGTGGACACGGTGTTCAAGAAGGGCGAGGCTGCGCGCAGACCCTTTAGGGTGGACGAGAACAATTTCGCCTGGGGTCCCGGCGTGGGCGACGACAAGGCCACGGTGGTGGAGGTAATCTATGGCCTGAAGGCTTTAAAGGCCGCTGGCTTTGAGAATTTTAAGGAAATAATTTATTATACCAACGGCGAAGAGGAGGGCGGCTCCAAAACGGCGGAGGAAATCGTAGCCGAGCTGAGCCAGCAGTCCGATTTTGCCATCATCATGGACGTGGCCCGTCCTAACTGGGGCATTGTAACCCAGCGCAAGGGCAACGCTAAATACCGCATTGAGGTGAAGGGCATTGGCGGCCATCACGGCAACGCTTCCCAGGAATGCGCCAACGCTATTCACCAGCTGGCCTATACCATCACGGAGCTGCACAAGCTGGCCAGCCCCATGCCCGGTAAGCCTGAGGACTTCACCGCTGCTGCCTTAAAGGCTCGCTGCATCGTGGACGCAGGCCAATTCATTCCCCAAAACACCGTCAATGTGGGCGTGATCGGCTCCACCAATGATAAAATCAGTGTTATCCCCGGCGACGCCTTCTGCGAGGTGAATATCCGCTGCTTCACTATTGAAGAGCAGCGTCGTATTGACGCTGAGGTGAAGGCGCTGGAGCAAAAAATTGCCATCCCCGGCACCACTGTCACCGTAACCGGTGGCATTGTGACGGGGCCCATGCAAAAAACGGCCCAAGCCCAAAAGATGGTGGATGTATATAAGCGCATTGTAAAAGAAGAATTTGGCGGCGAGGTCAGCGAATGGGTGGCCGGCGGCCTCACTGACGGCAATCGCACCGCCAAATTCGTGCCTACGCTGGATGCCCTAGGCGTGGAAAACTATGACGAGCACACTGACCATGAGTCCGTGGATTTGAATACCGCGGTGCCTCGCACCGCCGCCTTTGCCCTGACGCTAGCCGAGCTGGCTGAGGTCTTCTAAAAATTGACAGCTTGTGATATAATAAGAGGGTTAAATTTTCAGATAAGCACGAGGTGTATGTGAATGGCAAAAAAAGGTAATAAATATAAGGGCTACGAGCCCGGTGAGGTCTACGACCCCACAGGCATCAGCAAGTATTTGGGCTTGGGTCGTCCCATTGATTTCGACCAAAAGGTGCACAAGCTGGCCATGATGTCCACGATTTTCCTGTGCGTAGCCATTACGTTATGGAAAACCTCCGGCGGCATGGACTCCGGCGAGGCTGTGATGTATGCTTTGGGAGCTGGGCTAGGCTTTCTTTTGAGCTTTATGATTGCCCAGGAGCTGGACCCTGATCGCCAGCTGGGCGGTATCATCGGCGGTGCGCTTACGGTGGTAGGCTATTATTTCTTCGGCGAGGGCAATATTTTGGTGCTGCTGTGGCTGCTTTTTGTGCTGCGCATGCTTAATCGTAGCTCCGGTGACCGTCACCGCATTGCGGATAATGTGATTATCATTGGCTCCGCTGTCTGGATGGGCAAGGAGGGCTATTGGGTTTATCCCCTGCTTACCGGTGCGGCTTATATTTTGGAAAGCCAAATCAAGGGCGGTTATTTCCGCAGCCTGTATTTAGCAGGTATTTCCCTGGCAGGACTGGCTCTGGCTCAATTCAGCAAAGAAGCCACCGTGCTTACCATGGAAATGATTTTATTGAACTGCGTGGCCATCATTATGTTCCTGCCGGAAATTCGCATTGCGGAATACACCCAGGCTAAGGGCGATAAGAATGGCAAGCGCCTTTTCCCCAAGCGTCTGCAGGCTACCATGGGCTTCTTCTGCATGCTGCTGGTGGCTGCTATCTTCCTGCATGGCAACGAGGCCGGCAAGCAGCTGCTGCCGGGCACCATGGCTGCTTTAGGCTGCAGTCTGTATCTCTTGGTAGCACTGATGCGTCATCAGGTTTCCTTTAACAAGTATTAATATATCTAGCTGGAGGCTTACATTATGAGTGAAAACAGAAAAATTAAATTTACTACCAATAAGGGCACCTTTGTGGCCGAAATGTTCGAGGATAAGGCTCCTCTGACTACAAAAAACTTTATCGAGCTGACGGAAAAGGGCTTTTATAACGGCACTATTTTCCACCGCGTGATCGAAGACTTTATGATTCAGGGCGGCGACCCCACCGGCACCGGTATGGGTGGCCCCGGCTACAAGATTAAGGACGAGTTTGGTCCTGGCCTTAAGCATGATGACGAGGGCATTCTTTCCATGGCCAATGCAGGCCCCAACACCGGTGGCAGCCAATTCTTCATTACTCTGGCTCCCACTCCTTGGCTGAATGGGCACCATGCTATCTTCGGTAAAATCGTAGAGGGCATGGAGGTTGTGCGCCTGATTGGTGTAGTGCCCACTGATTTCCGCGATCGTCCCCGTGAAGCAGTGATCATGGAAAAGGTTGAGGTTGTAAAATAATGCCCGCCTTCGTATATATGCTGCGCTGCAAGGATGACAGCTTATATACCGGCTGGACCAATGATTTGCAGCACCGCCTCAAAATGCACGCTGCCGGCAAGGGTGCCAAATACACCCGCGGCCGCGGTCCGTTGACCCTGGTCTACAGCGAGGAGCTGGCGGATAAGGAGAGTGCCCTTAAGCGTGAGTGCGAGATCAAGGCGTTGACGCGGGCGGAGAAGCTGGCGTTGTGCGCCAATTGGCAGCCGCAAGAGGATGAAGAGGAGTAATTGCCGCTTCCATATGGGGATGGCATAAAAAATCCCAAAATCAGATAAATAATTCAGATAATTATTTGCTTTTCCTGACATTTTGGGCTATAATGTATCCTATAAGCTTTGCTACTCTAGGGAGTACGAGGTGCGCTGCATGCTTTACCGCGGCGTGACTTGTTTTGGTAGGGGCTTACAGAGTACAATTGGCAAGAGCTGCCAAAATTAGGGAGGACTAAGATGACTGGTAAAGTAAAGTGGTTTAATGCTGAAAAGGGCTACGGCTTCATTCAAAGAGAGGGTGCTAAGGATTTGTTTGTGCACTTCTCCGCTATCCAAGCTGATGGCTACAGAACCTTGGAGGAAGGCTGGGACGTTGAATTCGACGTTATCACCGGCGACCGTGGCGAGCAAGCCGCTAATGTAAGACACATTTAACCATCACAGCGTTAAAGCGTTAAGACATTAATGAAGGCATCATCTTTGAGGATGGTGCCTTTTTTCTTTGCAAAAATCTGCCTAAGTTCGTATAATATAAGGAGAAGAATCTATTTCTTGAGATGTAAAGGAGGCAGCCTATGAAAAGCTTAGTACGTAGCTTAAGTAGCTTATTTATGACGCTGCTGGTGGTGGCCTTGACGGTGCTGGGAAATCTTACCTGCAGTGCAGCCACGAAGCAAAGAGTGAGCGAGGATTATATTGATAAATGTTTTACTTCCGTAGCGGCGGCGTCCTGCTTGGGCGTATATTTGCCGGAAAACTCCACGGAGTTTAACTATCTGAGGGCCTATGGCTGGCGCATTATGCCCCAAAAGCTGCGTAGCGGGCGCGTGGAGAGCAATTTTGCCATTGCCCACAATTATTTCCCGGAGCTGAAGAAGCGTATTTTCTTAGTAACCTTTCGGGGTAGTGCCAATAAAAAGGATTGGTCTATAAATCTTAAGACCAATCGCATCAATTATGGTGGTCACACCCTAGCCGAAATGGAGGCCATCGCCAAGGAGCCCCTGCGCAAGGCGGAGCCCGCCGTACACAGCGGCTTTAATACCTATGTGGACACAGTGATGCGTACCTCTGTGCTGGATGATAAGGGCCAGCTGCGGGGCGTATTTAAGGCAGTGGCAGAGCGGAGCGATGCCATGATGATTTTGAGCGGGCACAGCCTGGGCGGCGCGGCAGCGACGCTGCTTAGCCAGCGGTTGCTGGACCTGGGGATGCCGCCTGAAAGGCTGTGCGTGGTAACCTTTGGCGCACCAGCCGTCGGCAACGAAGCCTTCGCTAACGCTTATGGTGCTCGCCTGCGGCTGCTACGCATTACCAATACGGCTGACCCGGTGCCGGGCAGCCTGCAGACATTCTTCGGCGGTTATAAGCAGTTTGGTCGGCACATCAAATACAGCCTCTCCTCCCAGGTTGGTAATATGCATCACGATATGGCCATGTATTTTGATTATAGCGTTAGCGATTATTATGAGGAGTTTGATCGTCAGGTAGCTTTAGGTCGCCTCTTTCCGGTGCCGGACCGCAAAATGTCCATCGGTGTGCCGGTGGTGGCTCTGTGGATTATCGAGTCGGAAAACCTGAAAAAGGTGGCAACGAATCTTGATTTGAAGCGCTTTGTCACCGATGAGTATAAGCGCATGCTGCCCTCCTACATCGTCATGGATAAAGCATTGGACAAGGAAGGGTATACCCATCAAAATGTGGTGGAAAAGAGTCGCCTATCAGGGGCGGATTATATCCTGATTTGCGGCATTGATGGCTACCGTCAGCCGGAGGCTGACGGCTGGTATTTAACGCTGGAGCAGTCCCTTTTTGATGAGCAAGGACGCATGCTGACCATGAGCAGCTTGGGGCGCAAGGTATTGCCCGCAGTGGGCAATATTCAAGCTGTGGGCGAGAGCCTGATGGCTGCTCGCAAGGAGCTGCATTCCCAACTGCCCTTTGTAATGCTGAATTTCGAGCCTAGATTGGCACAGCAATGAAAATTTGAGCTAGTGAGAAGCCAAAAGTGAGGAGATAAGCATGGATTTAGAAGCATTGGCGCAGGAGCTGGAGGGCTGCCGGGCCTGCCCCCTCAGGCAGGATGCCTTCGGCACTGTGGGCTGGTATGGCAATTCCCACAGCCCTATTGTGTTCGTGGGAGAGGGGCCCGGCGGCGTGGAGGATGATTATGGCTGCCCCTTGATAGGTCCCTCGGGGCAGCTTTTGGATAAGGCCCTGTGGGCGGCCAAGATGACACGGGATAGGGTTTTGACTACCAATGTGATTAAGTGTCGGCCCAAAAATAACCGTACGCCGGATATTGCCGAGGCGGCTTACTGTGGTAAGCTGTGGCTGAATAGAGAGCTGGAAATTATCCAGCCCAAGGTCATCGTGGCCTTGGGCGGGGTGGCTATGCATTATCTGGGCAATCCCGATATGCGTATCACTAGGGATAGGGGCCAGTGGTTTCGCACAGAGCAGGGCTTCGATTGTATAGCGACATATCATCCGGCTTATCTATTGCGGCTTACAGGACATGCTTTGGTAGCAGCTAAGTGGGACGTATTCCATGATTTGGAAGCCGCACGGGAACGGGCGGCGCTTTTAGCACCCGGCTACGAGTTTATGTCGGCGCAGAAGGTGGACTTGTTCAAGCTGTTCAAGAAAAGACGACCTGATTATTTATAAGCACGGATGAAACTATAAATTTTTGTTCATTATCAAAATGCAATTTAATGAAGCGATGGCTTTAGGCTGTCGCTTTTTTGCTTTCATTTGCCTTCTTTAAGATTTTACTTAGATTTTAACTATATTTGCTGAGGATTTAACATTGCTCTGGTAAGATAAGGGTGCTGAAGAAAAATGTAAGTGTTCAGCTTAAGAAGGAGTGAAATGTATGAAATTAAAGCAAATCTTGGCAGCGGCCATGGTATCCTTGATGGCTGTGGGTTTAGTTGCTGGTTGCGGTGGCGACAAAAAGAAAAGCGCAGATAATGGTAAAAAAGTTCAAATCGAATATTGGCATGTGGCAGCAGAAAGCTTTGGCGGCGCCACTGTTAAGGAATTAGTGGCAGATTTTAATAAGACGCACCCCAATATCGAGGTTACTGCTAAATATAATCCTGATATGTATAAGGGCTTGACCCAAAACCTGCAGGCAGCGATTGCCTCCGGTAAAAACCCTGACGTAGTACAAATGGGCTATTCCTTCCTGAATTATGCAGCAGAAAACCTGCAATACACCGACTTGAACAAGGCCTTTAAGGAAGCTGGTGACGAAAACTTCATGAAGGATAATTTCTTGCCCAATGTTTTAAATCTGGCTCAAACTGAGGATGGCAAGCAGATCGGTCTGCCCTATTCCGTAAGTGTACCGGTGCTTTATTACAATCCGGAAATTTTTGCTAAAGCAGGTCTGGATGCCAATAATCCTCCCAAAACTTGGGACGAGGTAAGCAAGGCTGCTAAGCAAATTAAAGACAAAACCGGTAACATGGGCTTCTTTATGCAAGAATATGCTGATAACTGGGCTCAACAGGGCCTGATTGAATCCAACGGCGGCCAAATGCTGAAGAAGGTTAACGGCAAGGTACAAGCTGGCTTCGATTCTCCGGAAGCAGCTCAAGCATACCAGCTCTTGGCTGATATGGTAAAAAATGGCAGCGGTCTCCATGCTACCAACGAAGAGGGCTTCCAAGCTTATCTGAGTGGCAAGCTGGGCATGGTTTGCACCACCATCGGTAAGCGTGCTAACTTTGAAAAGAGCGCTAAATTCCCTGTAAAAGCAGTTCCCTTCCCGGCCTTCACCGGTAAAGAGGTAAAAATTCCTGCCGGCGGTAACTTCCTGATGGTCTTCTCCAAGGATGCCGCTAAGCAAAAGGCTGCTATCGAGTTTATTAAATATCTGGAATCTCCTGAAGCATTGGCTAAATGGAGCACTGGTACCGGTTATCTGCCTCCTCGCAAGGGCGTAGCTGATGATCCTAAGGGCTTCAAGAAGCTGGCTGACGAGAACCCCAACATTAAGATGGCTTTGAACGAGATGAAGAAGGTTAGCAAATGGGCTAGCTTCCCCGGTGCTAATGGCTTACAAGCTGAGCAGCTGCTGATCGACGTTCGTGACGTTATCTTAAGCGGTAAAATGAGTGCTGCTGATGCTCTGCATCAAACTGCAGAGAAGGTCAACAAGCTCTTATAAACCACTACATCCCCTTATCTCCCTGAAGATGCCGCCCTTGCCGGCGGCATTTTCTCTATCCAAGTAAAGGAGCTTCATGATGAGTAAGAATTCCTTCCAGGCCATGCTTTATTTATTGCCTGCAGGCCTGCTCTTTTTAATCTTTTTTTACTGGCCCTTACTGCAAAATGCATATTTGAGCCTATTTTCCTGGAATATGGTAAGTCCCAATATGAAATATGTGGGAATGGAAAATTTTAGCGCTATTTTTGCTTCTCCGGAGCTGTGGAAGATTCTCTTGAACACAGTTCTCTTCGTAGTGATTATGCTGGTGCTGAATTTTGTCCTGCCCTATATTTATTCCTTTATCCTGGGCCACGTAATTACCCGCTGTCAAGCCTTTTATCGCGCAGCGTTGTTTTTGCCCTCCACTCTGTCCCTGGCGGTGGCCAGTATTCTTTTTCTGTGGATTTACAATCCCTTGGCCGGCCCGCTGCAAATTATTTTGAGCTGGTTCTCCTTAGAGTCGCCTCGCTGGTTCAAGGAGGATTATCTGGTAATTTTCGCTATCTGTACCATCATCGGTTGGAAGGTTTTTGGCTATAACATGATCGTCATGCTGGCGGCCATGGTAGCGGTGCCTAAGGAGCTCATTGAAGCAGCCAAGCTGGAAAATGCTTCTAATTGGACTATTTTCAGGAAAATTATCCTGCCCATGACCTCATCCACGGCCATTTATGTATTCACGATTACAGTGGTTTTTGGTCTCCAGTATGTGCTGGTACCGGTGAATATGCTGACTCAGGGCGGTCCTGACCAGGGCAGCTCTAACTTGGTCTATATTATTTACCAATATGCCTTTACCTTTTTCCAAACGGGACGCAGTGCTGCCTATGCGGTCATTACCATGGTGTGCTACCTAGTGTTCCTCTATGTGAAGAATAAATTCTTGGAAAAGAAGGTGTACTATGAAAACTAAATTAGCTAGCTGGCAGGAGGAATGGGGCTACCATCTGCTGCTTTTGGTTGCGGTCTTCCTGATGCTGTGGCCCATCGTGTTCATGCTTTCCACTTCCTTGAAGGATTTGAATCAGGTTTTTGAGTCCACCTTAAACCCGTTGCCCTTTCCGCCTACCTTTGATAATTACACCAATGTGCTGGAAAATTTTCCCCTTCTGACCTATATTTGGAACACCTTTTTTATTGCCATTGTGGTAACCATGAGCAAGGCTTTGACCAGCGTGCTGGCGGCCTTTGGCTTTGTATATTACGATTTCAAGTACAAGGAAACTATTTTTAACGGCATGCTGTTGACCTTCTTTATTCCTATTACCGTGCTCATCATGCCCAACTATCTTTTGATGGCTAAGCTGGGACTCTTGGATACGCCCTACGGCGTTATGCTACCCAGTTTAGTGGATGGCATGGGCGTTTTCCTAATGCGTCAGACCATGCGTGGTATTCCCAAGCCCCTCTTGGAAGCAGCGATTTTGGACGGAGCTACTCCTTGGCAAATCCTACGTAAGGTGGTTCTGCCGCTGATTAAGCCCTCAGTGCTGGCCATTTCCATTCTGTTTTTTATCAACAGCTGGAACGAGTATTTTTGGCCTCTGTTGATTTTACAGGATAAGCATAATTTGACCCTGCCTCTGGCGCTGCAAATGTTTATCAGCGCCGAAGGTGGCAGCGAATGGGGCGTGGCCATGGCTGTGGCAACCCTGACCAGTCTACCGCCTCTGGTGCTGTATGGCTTCTGTCAAAAATTCATCATCAATACCTTTATGCAGGCGGGTGTGAAAGGATAAGAACATGGAAGAGATTAAGAATGTAGAGCAAACGAACGAATATAGTATCATTTTTTCTAATGTCCAAAAGGCTTACGGTAAAACCGTAGTCATCGAGGATTTGAATCTGGAGATTAAGCAGGGTGAGCGTCTGATTCTCTTGGGTCCCTCCGGCTGTGGCAAGACCACAACCCTGCGTATGATTGCGGGCTTTGAGGAGATTACCGCCGGCGATTTATTTATGGACGGGCGTCAGGTTAATAATGTGCCTCCGGGAGAGCGCAATATCGCTATGGTTTTCCAAAGCTACGCTCTATTCCCACATATGACGGTGTGGGAAAACATTACCTTCGGCCTGAAGCTGCAAAAGCTGCCTGAGGAAGAAATTAACCGTCGCGCTAAGGAAGCCATGGAAATACTCCACTTGGAGGGTTACGAAAACAAAAAGACTCACGAGCTCAGTGGTGGCCAAAAGCAAAGGGTGGCTCTGTGCCGCGCATTAGTAAAGCAATCCCCTTACTTTTTGCTGGACGAGCCCCTGTCCAATCTAGATGCCAAGCTGCGCCAAAAGGCTCGTACTGAGCTGGTAAAGCTGCACGAAATGTTCAAGCCTACCATGGTTTATGTAACTCACGACCAAATCGAGGCAATGACTGTAGCTCACCGTATTGCGGTTATGAATCAAGGCCGCATTCAGCAAATCGACACCCCCTATAATATTTACCATCACCCGGCCAATACCTTCGTAGCCGGCTTCATTGGTTCCCCGGCCATGAATATTTTAGAGGCTCAGGTGCTGAATAACTGCCTCGTAGTAGGTGATTCCGTGCTGAAGCCCAGCGCCGCTCTGCTGGAGCAAATCGGCGCTAGAAAAAAAGTTCTCTTCGGTCTGCGTCCGGAGGCTTGCACACCGGCCTTTGGTGATGCTATGATAAAGGGCAGAGTGGACTTTGTGGAAAACACCGGTAATTTACAAACAGCAACCCTGCGTCTGCCTGATGGCGCAAGCATGTATGTACAGGATAGCCATCAGGATACCAGCTTTGCCGCTTGCGCAGGCGTGGATTTTGCTTGGGACAAGGTATGCTTGTTCGATGAAGAGACCGGTGCTAATTTGGAGCAGGGAGGCAAGCAGTAATGCGTTGGGAAATCAGCGATTTGCTCTTCGCAGGCTTTACGAAATATGCGCTGCGAGAGCTGAATAAGGATTATGGTATTGAATTCTTTTACGAATTTGGTAAGGATTATTATTGGGATGAGGAGGTTGCAGCCTGGGGCAAGCGTAGCCTTTCCATTCACGGACCCTGTGTCGCAGTAAATTTGGCGGATAAGGAACAAAAAAATTACGCTAAGATTTTCGCCAAAACCCTTGCCTATGCCAAGAAAATCAAGGCAGGCTTCGTAGTGGTGCACACTAACGAGGCTTGGCAGGGGGAGCGGGATCAGGTGCAAAACCTTGTAGCGCGCCGCCTGCGCAATATCCTAGAGATGGGCGAGCAATGTGGCGTGCCAGTGCTGATTGAGAATGTGGGCCTGCGCACCAAGCAAAACCTGCTCTTTGACTTACCGGAATTTATGGCCCTGTTGGATTTATTTCCCGAAGCGGGCGTGCTTTTGGATACGGGCCATGCCCATGTAAATGGCTGGGATATTCCGGCAGTGGTAAAGGCATTGGGTAAGCGCTTGGTGGCCTGCCATCTGCACGATAATAGTGGGCAGGGGGACGAGCATTTGCCCATTGGTCAAGGCAGCATCGATTGGCAAGGTTATTTCAAGGCTATTAAAAGGCATGCGCCCAAGGCCGTGCAGGTTTTGGAATATTGCCGTGACTTCGAGAACACCGCCGACTTAGAGCAGCATCTTCAAGAGCTGCAGGAAAAATATAATCTGAAGTAAAACAAAAAGCACTGCTAACGCAATTAATGCGCAAGCAGTGCTTCTGTTTTCTTATGAAGCTTATACCACATTTATGGATGTTTCAGAAGGGATTAGATAATCTTCGTTGTCCAGTCCTCAATGTTCCACACTTTGTCTACCCAGCCCTCGTAAAATTCGGGCTCGTGAGATACCAACAGCACGCTGCCCTTGAACGCCTTCAGCGCTCTTTGCAGCTCCTCCTTGGCGTCCACATCCAGATGGTTGGTGGGCTCGTCCAGCACCAGCCAGTTCACATCCTTCAGCATCACCTTGCACAGGCGTACCTTGGCGGCTTCGCCGCCGCTGAGCACAAAGACCTTGCTGGTGATGTGCTCGTTGGTCAAGCCGCAGCCTGCCAAGGCTGCGCGCACCTCATAGTTGGTCATGCCGGGATAGGCGTCCCAAACATCCTCGAGAGCGGTTTTGTCGTTCTTCTCCCGCTCCTCCTGTTCGAAATAGCCGGGCTCAAGGAATTCGCCCAGCTCCACCTTGCCGCTGAAGGGAGGAATAATCCCTAAAATCGTCTTCAGTAAGGTGGTTTTGCCGAGACCGTTGACACCCTTAATAGCAATCTTCTGACCACGCTCCAAATTGAAGGTTACAGGACGGGTGAGGGCACTGTCGTAGCCCAGCACCAAATCCTTGGCCTCCACAATAAAGCGACTGGGAGTGCGTGCTTCCTTAAATTGGAAGGTAGGCTTAATTTTTTCGCGGGGCTTTTCAATCATTTCCATCTTGTCCAGCTTACGCTGACGGCTTTTGGCCATGTTGGTGGTGGCTACGCGGGCCTTGTTGCGGGCAATAAAGTCCTCCAGCTTGGCCACCTCCTGCTGCTGACGCTCATAGGCGCTGGCCTTTTGGGCTTGGTAAATAGCGTACATTTCTTGGAATTTATCATAATTGCCGGTGTAACGGGTGAGCTCGCAATTTTCCAAATGATAAATTACGTTGCACACGTTATTGAGGAAGGGCACGTCATGGGAAATAAGAATGAAGGCGTGCTCATAATCCTGCAGGAATTTGGTGAGCCATTCAATATGCTCCACATCCAGATAGTTGGTGGGCTCGTCCAGCAACAAAATCTGGGAGTTTTGCAACAGCAGCTTGGTGAGCAAAACCTTGCTGCGTTGTCCGCCGCTAAGCTCGCTAACGTCCTTGTCGAGGCCGATGCTGCCCAGACCCAAGCCGTTGGCAAATTCCTCAATCTTGCTATCCAAGGAGTAGAAGCCGGCGTGCTCCAATTCAGTTTGGATTTCGCCCACAGCGTTCATCATTTTATCCATTTCCTCTGGGGTAGCATCACCCATTTTTTCGTAGTACTCCAGCATTTGCTGCTCCTTGGCATAAAGAGCATCAAAGGCTGTATGTAGCACCTCACGAATAGTCATCCCCTTTTGCAGGGTGCTCTGCTGATCTAAGTAGCCCACAGTGGCCTTGCCAGGCCATTCCACCTTGCCATCATCTGGCAAGACGTGGCCGGTAACGATATTCAAAAAGGTGGATTTACCCTCGCCATTGGCACCAACTAGGCCCACATGCTCGCCACGTTGGAGCTTGAAGGAAACATTTTCTAAAATTTGGCGTCCCCCAAAGGAATGGGAAACATTGGTCACATTCAAGTAGCTCATGCACAACCTCTTTCTTATGTTAAATATAAATGCACAAAATCAGACATTATATTATAACATATGGGAAGCCCCTTTGAGAAGGGCTTTAGCAAAGCTGTGAGCAGGGCACGCAGTTTTCGTTGTCAAGGGTCATTTCCTCTGCTATAATTTACTTAGCTATGAAAGTAAGGAGGCCTAGTTATGCTTACTGGTAATAAAAAGGATATTTACAAGCTGCTGCCCTTTGTGAGCCCCCGTCTGGCCCAAGCATTGGCTTATATTGCAGCAACTGATTTTAGCCAAGTTCCTAATGGTGAATACGAAATCGACGGTCGCAAGGTTTTTGCTCGCGTGAATACCTATGACACGGAGCCCAAGGCAGAGCGCCGTGCCGAAAAGCACAACCAATATATTGATGTGCAGTACGTAGCTCAGGGCAGCGAAACCGTATGGTTCACTCCCTTGACCGAGGCCAATGTGGAAACAGAAAACAAGGCTGAGGAGAATGATGTGATTTTCTATGCTGACCCCGCTGAGAAAAACTGCGTAGTGCTTGAGGCAGGGGACTTTGCCATTTTCTTTCCCTGGGAGCTGCATCGTCCCAACTGCGCTAACGGCTGCTGCGGCGAGGGTGAAATTCAGCACGTGCAAAAAATTGTAGTCAAGGTAGAGGCTTAAGAAAAAATATTATATTTTTTACAAAAAAGTGTTGACAAAGAGAGCTGAAAAGCTTATAATAACATTCGTGATGTTGAGCGATACAAAAGCTCAAGCATCCGGTATCATTCCCCGATAGTTCAGTCGGTAGAACACCTGACTGTTAATCAGGGCGTCGTAGGTTCGAGTCCTACTCGGGGAGCCACCTGGCCGGTTGGTCAAGCGGTTAAGACACCGCCCTTTCACGGCGGTATCGGGGGTTCGATTCCCCCACCGGTCACCACAAAGGGGCGCTTAGCTCAGCTGGGAGAGCGTCTGCCTTACAAGCAGAATGTCAGCGGTTCGATCCCGTTAGCGCCCACCACGTAAATCTAGCACTTCGAGAAATCGAAGTGCTTTTTTTATTGCTATGGCTAGTTTTTGCTACTATTTGCTTAATGTGGCTTGAGCTTTTTCTTTCAGTGAAAAAGACAAATAAAAAAGCACTGTTTAGCGTTTGTGTTAGCGTTAAGCAGTGCTTTTATAATTCGTTGCGATTGGGCTGGGGCAATACGGACTCGATGAAGGCTTTGACGATGGTTGGGTCAAAGTCCAGTCCCGCTTTATTTTGCAGCTCCACAATGGCGTCGGCGTGGGTCTTCTGCCAATGGGTGGTGCAAGGATTGATATTGCGGTCATAATAATTGGCCACGGCTACGATGCGGGCGCCGATGGGGATGTTCTGTCCCTTGAGGCGCTTAGGATAGCCTGTGCCGTCCCACTTCTCATGGTGGCAGCGGATGATGTCCGTAATATAGGTAAATTCCGGAATATTCTCCAGCATGCTGGCCCCGGCAATGCAGTGGCGCTTATAAATGGACATTTCCCTAGTGGACAAAAAAGGTAGCTTGGCCAAAATCAAATTGGGCACGGAGAGCTGACCGATATCGTGCAAGAGGGCTCCTGTTTTAATCTGGGACACCTCGCTGGCTGGCAGGCCCAGCTTGGCCGCGGTGCTGGCAGCATAATTGGCCACCTGCTGGCTGTGCAGATAGATTTCACGATTTTTAATTTGCAGCATTTTAAGATAGAAATCGCAAATCTCCTTGGTGAGGCGGAAATCTGAGAAATCCAAGCATTGGGGTATGGCAATCATGGTCAAAATCCTTTGAGAGTGTGGTAAAACTAAGTCCGAACAATACAGCATAGTAAGTATATCACTTTTTTGTCAAATATTAAAGAGGAAAGGAGCCCTTTTTCTTGCAAAAAATGGGGCAAAAGCTTATAATTAGGTGTACAACTCAGGTCTGTGGTTGCAAGTCGATGCCAGTTGCAGGCGAAACGATCCACGTAAACAGCCAAAAAGTAGGCTGCGAGCACGGTGCAGTATAGAAGTAAGACCTGCCGCAAAGTGTAGGAATTTTGCTTTTGTGATGCGTTAGAGGCTGAACTCCGATGCAGTATAGAAGTAAGACCTGCCGCATATAAAATTTTCAGCGAGAGGGGTAGTAGTGGGGAGCAAGAAGGCTTAGGAGCGAACCCTCCAGCAGGCGAGTGTGGGGGCGAAAACCAGGTCAGCTGAGTTGTATACATTTTTATACTGAAAATTTTAATAAAAATTCTTTACCTTCAGGGGAATTCGGTATATAATGTGTGTATCTAATTAAAGCGTTGTAAGACGAAAGGGGTAATTAGTAATGAAAAAGTTATTAATTTTGATGATGACCGTGATTTGTGCGGTTGCTATGCTGGCTGCTGGCTGCGGCGGTGAGAAAAAGGAAGCTAAAAAGGCTGAGCCTGCTAAGGTTTTGCGTGTAGGCACCGAGCCCACCTTCGCTCCCTTTGAATTCCAAAAGGAAGGCAGCAAGGATTATGATGGCTTCGATATGGATTTGGCTCGCGCTATCGGTAAGCAAATGGGTGCTAAGGTAGAAATCGTGAATATGGGCTTTGATGCTCTGATTCCTGCCCTGAATGCTAATAACATTGATTTGATTGCTGCCGGCATGTCCATCACTGACGAGCGCAAGAAGGCTATTACATTCTCCGAGCCCTACTACACCTCCGGCCTGATTATCATGGTTAACAAGGATAATAAGGAAGTTAAGAGCGTGAAGGATTTGGAAGGCAAACGCATTGCTGTACAAATCGGCACCACTGGCGAAAAGAAAGCTAGAAGCATTAAGAACGCTAAGGTTACTGCCTTCAATACCAATACTGAAGCTGCTATGGAGCTGAAGAACAAGGGCGTTGATGCTGTTATTAACGATAGCCCCGTTGTTGGCTACTATCTGGCTCAAGGCGGCAACAAGACTGCTATGACCGTGGGCGAGGTTATGGAAGCTGAACAATATGGCTTGGCTGTTAAAAAGGGCAACGACAAGCTGGCTGCTGATGTTAACAAGGCACTGGCTGAGCTGAAGAAAAACGGCGAATATGACAAGATTTACAAAGCCTGGTTTGGTGAAGTGAAGAAATAATAAAGTCGGTTCTCGAAACGGAGCACAATGTGGTGTAGAATCGCATGTGCTCCGTTAGTGTTTTTAGGCATTTGTAATGCTTAAAATAGAAAATAAAAAAGAAAATGAGGGGGACTCAAAATGAAAAAATTATTAGTATTTTTAATGATGGCTGTTATGGCATGCAGCATGATGCTGGCTGGCTGCGGCGGTGAGAAAAAGGAAGCTAAAAAGGCAGAGCCTGCTAAGGTTTTGCGTGTTGGCACCGAGCCTGCTTTTGCTCCCTTTGAATTTCCGGAGGAAGGCACCAAGGAGTACATTGGCTTTGATATGGATTTGATTCGTGCTATTGGCAAGCAAATGGGTTTTAAGGTAGAAATCGTGAGCATGGGCTTTGATGCTTTGATTCCTGCCCTGAACGCAGGCAATATCGATGCTTCCATCGCTGGTATGACCATTACCGAGGAGCGCAAAAAAGCAGTTACCTTCTCCGAGCCCTATTACACCTCCGGCCTGATTGTGCTGGTTAATAAGGACAATAAGGATATTAAGTCCATTAATGACTTAAAGGGTAAACGCATTGCTGCTCAAATCGGCACCACCGGCGAAATGAAATCCAGAAAGGTTGAAGGCGCTAAGGTTACTACCTTCAATACTCAGGATTTGGCTGCTTTGGAGCTGAAGAATAATGGTGCAGATGCTGTTATTGGTGACCTGCCGGTTATGGAATATTTCCTGGCTAAGGGTGGCGACAAATTTGCCAAGACCGTAGGCGAAAAAATGGAAGCTGAACAATATGGCATCGCTGTGAAAAAGGACAGCAAGCTGGCTGCTGACATTAACAAGGCTATGGCTGAGCTGAAAAAGAACGGCGAATTTGATAAGATTTACAAGAAATGGTTTGGCGAGAAAAAATAAGAGGTTAGCCTAAAAATACTTTGCTTTGCATGACTAAAAGCTGTTAAAAATACGAGAAGAAATTGGAGAATATTATGGAGCTAAACATTGATTTAATGGTCAAGTCTTTGCCACTTTTGATTGCCGGTGCCGGCATCACCGTGGAAATTACGGCCATGAGCGTGTTTTTGGGCCTGGTAATCGGTTGCATGGTGGGTATTGCCCGTCTGTGCAATATTAAGCCCATCCGCTATATTGCCAATGTATATGTTGACTTTATTCGCGGTACCCCGCTCTTGGTACAAATCTTTTTGGTATATTTTGCCCTGCCGGGTATTATCGGCAGTCGTGTGGACCCCTTTGTAGCAGCGATTTCCGCCTGCTCCATCAATAGTGGTGCCTATATTGCGGAAATTTTCCGCGCAGGCATCCAGTCCATCGACAAGGGCCAAATGGAAGCCGGTCGTAGCCTGGGCATGAGCTGGGCTCAGACCATGCGTTACATCATTATGCCCCAGGCCTTTAAGCGCATTATTCCGCCCTTGGGCAATGAGTTTATCGCTATGCTGAAGGACTCCTCCCTGGTATCCGTTATCGGCTTCGAGGAGCTGACCCGTCGCGGCCAATTGATTATTGCCCGCACCTATGCTTCTTTCGAAATTTGGATGGCAGTAGCCTTTGTTTATTTGATTATGACCTTTGCTGTAGCTAGGTTCACAGGTTATTTGGAGCGGAGGTTTGATACAAAATGAGCAAGGATATGATTGTAATTACCGACTTAAAAAAGAGCTTTGGTGATTTGCATGTTTTAAATGGTGTTAATCTGACCATCAAGGAAAAGGAAGTAGTGGTAATCATCGGGCCCTCCGGCAGTGGTAAGAGCACCTTGCTGCGCTGCATAAACTATTTAGAGGAGCCCACCGGTGGCAGCATCGTTATCGATGGCATTCCTTTAAATGGCGAGGCCAATATTAACGAGGTGCGCAAGGAGGTTGGCATGGTGTTCCAGCGCTTCAACCTCTTCCCTCACATGGATGTCATGCAGAACCTGATGCTGGCACCCATGAAGGTGCGTGGCGTTAAAAAGGAAGAGGCCGAGGAAACCGCTACCAAATACCTGAAGAAGGTTGGCCTACTGGATAAGGCGCATAGCTATCCCGACCAGTTGTCCGGCGGTCAGCAGCAACGTGTGGCCATCGCCCGTGCTCTCTGCATGAAGCCCAAGGCTCTGCTCTTTGACGAGCCCACCAGTGCGCTGGATCCGGAGATGGTTAACGAGGTACTGGACGTTATGAAGGAGCTGGCCAACGAGGGTATGACCATGGCTGTGGTTACCCATGAAATGGGCTTTGCTCGCGAGGTAGGCGACAGAGTGTGCTTTGTGGATGGCGGTATTATCCAAGAGGAGGGCACTCCTGAGGAGCTGTTCGGTAATCCTAAGACCGAGCGCTGCAAGAGCTTCCTGTCCAAAATTCTCTAGGCTTGACCTGCTTCAGTTGCGGGCTGGTTTAGGGATTTGAGTGTCAAAATGTAACACTTTCACAATGTTTCACGAAAAGTTCACGCAAAAATGATAAATGCAGCAGGAGTTTTGGACCCTATAGCGAACTATATAAGCAAAGGGATGAAGCCTGAACCCTTGGATAAAAAAGGTAGCATGGAAGACTACGCAAGGCTTCTTGACTTCCGTGACATACCTAAGGAGGCATGAATTATGAGCGTAAACGTAAAAGGCAGAAACATTAACGTAACTCCGGCTTTGAAAGAGTATGTGGAGAAAAAGATTACGAAGGTTACCAAACAGTTTAAGACCGTTGGCGACATTTCTGCAGTGTTGAAGGTGGAGCATGGTAACCACATTGTGGAAATTACCGTACCTGCTAGTGGCATTTTGCTGAGAGCCCAAGAAACTACCAAGGACATGTATAGCTCCATTGATCTGGTTGTAGAAAAGATTGAGCGTCAAATCCATAAATATAAGACCCGTCTCATGAAGAGAAAATACTCCAATTTTGCTGATACGGAGCCTGCACCGGCTGCAGCACCTGAAGCTGCTGATGAAGAATTTGAAATCATCAAGAATAAGCACTTCACCATGCATCCCATGACTCCAGAGGAAGCAATTTTGCAGATGAATCTCTTGAATCACGATTTCTTTGTATTCTTTGATCCGGATTTGGGCAGCACCAATGTGGTTTATCGCCGCAAGGATGGCAAATATGGCCTGCTGACCCCGGAACTCAAATAGTTTTAACAGCATATAAGTAGATTTGCGTGGCAGGTGCCGAGCTAAGGCGCCTGCCACTTTTGTCACAAGCAAAGGAGAGCTAAGGCTTTGTTGCGTAAGATTTTATTTTTGTTTTTCTGTATATTGTTCTTGGCTGGCTGCATGGGTACCCAGGCGAAGAAGCAGGGAGTAGCGGGCAATGAAGCTGCACTAAGGGTGCAGCTAGGCATTGAACGCGTCTATGAGCCGGCTGTGCAAAGCTTGCTGGAGGGCAAGCGGCTGGGGCTTTTCACCAACCAAACGGGGGTGGACAGCCAGCTGCGCTCCAGCGTAGATATTCTGCGGGATAGGTATGTGGTAAGCGCGTTATTTGTGCCGGAGCATGGCTTGTTTGGCGCGGTGGAGGCTGGCAAAGAATTTGCCAGCAGTGAATATAAGGGCATCCCCGTGCTGAGCCTGTACGGCGCTAGCCGCAGGCCCAGCAAGGAGATGCTGGATAGAGTCGATACCATGGTGGTGGATATTCAGGATGTGGGTGTACGTCACTACACTTATTTTTCATCCTTAGCATATATTATGGAGGCCTGTGCCAAGTATGATAAGCAGGTAGTAGTTTTGGATAGACCCAATCCCTTGGGTGATAAGATGCAGGGGCCGGTGCTGAAGCCGGAATTTGCAACCTTCATAGGCCTTTATCCCATTCCCCTGCGTCATGGCCTGACCATCGGGGAATTTGCGCGCTACATTAATAAGGAGGAGGGCATCAACTGTAAACTGGAGGTCGTGCCCATGCAAAATTATCGCGCCAGCATGGATTGGTCGGAGACGAACCTGCCTTGGGTGCAGACCTCACCCCGCATTCCTACGGCGGAATGCGCCTATCTCTATTGCGTAACAGGCAATTTGGGCAATGGCAATTTATCCGTGGGCATCGGCACGGGCAAGCCATTCCACTTCGTGGCCGCGCCCTTTATGGATGGGGCGGAGGTGAAGCAGGCCTTGGACGAGCTCAAGCTGCCTGGCATAGGCTTTCGTGCCACGGCCTTTATCCCCGAAGCGGGCGCCTACGCCGGTAAACTGGTGCAGGGTGTAGAAATTTACATCCTCGACAAGGATAAGGCTAATTTAGCTGAGGCCAGCTACATGATTTTGCAGACCCTGCGTAAGCTCTATCCGGGGCTATTAACCTTTAAGGAGCGTGGCTATGGCCTGAAGGGTTACAAAATAGATACGAATCTAGGCGAAAGCAGCTCTCGCGAGGGCCTGCCCCCAAAAGACGTTTTTTCTCGTTGGCAGCAGGAAGTAGCTGACTTTGTGCATAAAGCTAAGGAACACAAGCTATACCGATAAGTATATAGAATATATTTTCTTTATAATCATAAAAACTATAAAAAGCTCTCGCTTTATGAGTGAGAGCTTTTTTGTACCTATATTGCATATTCTAATTATATAATGTACAATAGAGGAGTGGTATTGGAACGGCTTTGTTTATAAAATTATAAAATAATAAGAGGTGCGATGAAAGATGCGCAAGTTGATGGGAATTATCTTTACGGTTCTTTGCGTGCTTGTCAACGGTCTTTTTGCCTTAGAAGTACATGGGGCAGAGCAACAGCCTAAAACAGTGCGAGTTGGTTATGTGCTCTATAAAGGATATCAAGAGGGCAGTGCAGGCGAACCTAAAGTTGGCTATGGATATGAATATCTGCAACAGTTAGCTTATTATGCAAATTGGCGTTATGAGTACGTTTATGGTGGCTTTAGCGACCTTCTGGAAAAGCTGCAAAAGGGTGAGATAGATGTAATGGGTAATTTATCCTATACGTCTAAACGAGCCGAAACCATGAGCTTCGGCACCGAGGAGCAGGGGAGAGAGCATTACTATCTGTATGTTCGTGAGGACCGAGCTGATATTAGGGGTGATGATCTGTCTACTCTGAGCAATAAGCGTGTAGGCATCAATAAGAATAGTCTTCAGGCTGATCTCTTTCAACAATGGTTAAAAAAGAATAATATAAAGTGTGAGCTTGTGTATTATAAAAGTAGTAAGTCGCGCACCAATGATATGAACATGGGTAAGCTGGATGCAACAGTAGCTACAAACGTTATTGATGATCCTAATAGCTTGTATCATTGGTATTCTGTGGCCAAAATAGGCGAATCACCTTTCTTCTTTGGTGTCAACAAGAGTCGTCCTGATATCTTGCAGGAGCTCAATGCTGCCCAAGCCAGAATATTACAGTCCGATTGGTACTATAATGAAAAGGTATACCTAAAGTATTATGGTAATACTTCGGCTAATGATTCAGGCATGAGCGCCCAGGAGCGCTTATGGCTTAATGAAAAAGGTACGGTAGTTGTCGGCTACATCAATAATTCCTTGCCCTATGCCAGCTGGGATGGTAAAAAGAAGGATTTGGTTGGTATTTTAGGGGTATACAAGGAACATGTGGAGAAGCGTTATCGCATTCATTTGGAGACCAAGCTATATAATGATTTGGAGTCCATGCGTGCTGCTCTGGATAAGGGTGAGGTTGATGCTATTTTTCCGGCTTATTCCAGCTATTGGACGGCAGAAAACAATAATCTGATGATTACAAGACCACTTACCCAGGCCTATTTAATGCTGCTCTTTAACGGGGAGTATACTGCTAAGACTACCTCGGTTATTGCAGTTGCACAAAATAGTCCTCTGCAAAAATATATTGCTCGTGAGCATTATCCCAAGTCTAAAATTGTAGAGTTCATGGATAAGGATGCTTGTATCAAAGCAGTGATTAAGGGCGAGGCCACAGCAACCTTGCTGACTACGGATACGTATTACGCTTATCGTCATGAGTTAAATGATTTGGAGGATTGCAATTTAATTAATACTGGTTTTGTGGTTCCGGTGGGCTTTGCTGTTGCTAGGAATAACATTAACATGTATTCCTTTATGAAAAAGAGCTTGGCTGGTATTGGCAACGAAACCATCAGCAAGTCCATTATTGAAGGTGGCTATGCAATCCCTGAGCCTAGCTTGACTCAGTTCCTGCGCCGACATATCTATCTTGTGCTCTTTAGTGGCTTTGTGTTAACGCTTTTATTGGCAGGCTTTGGTATGCATTACGTGATGACCAAACGCCGTGAGGCTACCCTGTGTCAGTACAATCTTGAGTTAAACAAGAAGATTTACGTTGACTTTGCCACAGGTCTGCCCAACAAGAATAAATGCGAGGATTTGCTTGCTGTGCCTGACCCCGTTAGCAAGCCTACAGCCTGCTGTATGTTTGATTTAAATGACTTAAAGGTAGTTAATGACACTTTAGGTCACGAAATGGGCGATTTAATGATTTATAGCTTTGCCAATCTGTTAAGGCAGGTAGTGCCCTGTGAATATTTTGTGGGACGCTTTGGTGGCGATGAATTTATCATGATTGCTGAGGGAGTTTCTAGCAAGGGAGAGGTCAAGGATATCCTTAGGGATGTGGAGGAGCTTATTAAGCATTTTAATAAGCAGAATGATAAGTTCCAGCTGAGCTATTCTACAGGCTACGCCTACAGTGGCGATTATAAGGGCGTGACCATGGGCGAGCTGCTGCACTATGCAGATGAAGAGATGTATGCCAACAAAAAAGCCTTTAAGGCCAAAAGTAGAAAGTAAAGGATTATATGGTAACTAAAAAGGCTGCCCCACGTTAGTGGGGCAGCCTTGCTTATGTTGAGAGGAAATTTGGAAGTTTTTTTACTTAATAGTGTGTTAAAAATTAAAGATTAACAATTAAAGACAAACAATTAAACAATTTTTTCGCCGTGGTAAGTTTCGCCACCACCATCGGGCAGCAGTCCATAGCGCTTGGTCCACAAATCTTTGTATTTAATAGCTTGGGCGTGGATGGAGGCCATGCTCTTTTCGTCCAGAGTCTTGATGATCTTTGCAGGAATACCAGCTACCAAGCTGTTGGGCGGTACGATGGTGCCCTTGGTAACTACAGCACCGGCAGCAACAATGGAGCCCTTGCCAATTACAGCGCCGTCCAAAACAGTGGAGTGCATACCGATTAAGCAGTGGTCTTCAACGGTGCAAGCATGGAGCAGAGCGCAGTGACCAACGGTTACATAATCGCCTACGATGCAGGCATAATTATCAGCTACGTGGAGCACGCTGTTGTCTTGAATATTGGAATAACGACCTACCTCAATGCGGTTGACGTCGCCGCGGATGGTAACGCCGGGCCATACGCTGGCATACTCTTTGATTTCTACTTTACCAATCAAGGTAGCAGTGTTAAAGGCATAAGCCTTGTCGTCGATTTTGGGAGCTTGTCCTTCAAATTTAAAAATCATGTTCTTTCCCCACTTTCACTAAAAATCATTTGTCATAAGCAAATTTGTTAGCTTGTTCTTAACCACACCTTAATTATATCGAAGCGAGGACTAAAGTCAAGCGAGTTCACAATTAAATCATATTCATTCACAGGAATTTTGCAGAATATGGGCCAATAGCTTGCACAAATGGGGGCAATAGTCTTATAATTAAGATGGATAGAAAGGATTTATATGAAGCAAGCAAGAATTTATATATTATTACGCGTGGCAGTGTACCTGCTGCTTTTGGGTCTGGTTATTTATGGACTCTATATTTCCCCTTATAATCCCCATCCCAGTTCGGTGGAGGATATTCGCCTTTGGGTCATGAGCTTTGGGGCCTGGGCTCCCCTGATTTATGTGGTTGTGTACACCATTAGACCCCTGCTATTTTTTCCTTCGCTGCTCTTGAATTTAAGCGTTGGCCTGCTCTTTGGGCCCTGGCTGGGCATCGTGCTTTTCCTAGCCGGAGGCTTTGGCTGCGCCAGCTTATGCTACGCCTTAGGTCGCTTCGGTGGTGGGCACTGGTTACTCAGTAATTTCGGTGGCAGCTGGGGCGAACGTTTGACGTCTTATCTGGTGGGCCAGGGCAGCTTTACGAAAATGCTGTGGCTGCGTACGGTGCCCCTTTTTCCCTATGACCCGGTTAGCATTATTGCCGGTAGTGTGCGCCTGCCCTTTGGTGTTTATGGCCTGGCGACCCTGATAGGCATGCTGCCTGGAGCCATTGCCTATAATTTTTTGGCGGACTCCTTTGGCACAACTCGCTTTTATGTAGCCGTAGTGGTGACAATTTTGGCCTTTGGTGTGCCCCTGCTATTATGGCAAAAACGCTTTGGCAGCAAGGGCTTGCTCAAGCTGGGACACTGGAGGAGCCTTGGTAAATGATTTTTTTAAGATAGATGCCTTACGAAGAGAAAGGTCGTGATGTGAATGGCAAAAAATACGGAGATTGAATTAAAGCTTTTAATAAGCAAGGATAATTTGAAAGCGCTTTTAAAGCTGGATTGCGTGGCTAAGGCCCTGCGGGAGGGCAGCTGCCAAAAGCGCAGGCTAGTGAGCAGCTATTACGATACGGAGGACTTGGCCTTTAAACGCCAGGGTATTGCCTACAGGGTGCGCTCCAAGGGGGATGGCACCTACGAGGCCACGGTGAAGACCCGCATTGCTAACGCTGCAGGACTAAGCGAAAGGGTGGAACTGAACATCCCCCTAAAGAGCGCACGTCCCCAGTTGACCGGCTTCGCCGAGCTGGGGCTGGCCAGCGAGCTGACGGAGCTGGCGCCCAATGGCGTCAGCAAGCTGTTCACTGTCACTGTGCAGCGCACTACCTATCTCCTTGATTTGGAGGGCGCAGTGGCAGAGCTGGCCGTGGACCACGGTAAAATCACTGCCGGTCAGGCAGTGGACAAGATTGATGAGGTGGAAATCGAGCTGCTGGAGGGCGACAAGGGAGCCCTCTTAGGCCTAGCTGCGGCTATTGCCCGGGAAATACCTGTGTTCGTTGAAAAGCGCAGCAAATTTGCTAGAGGTCTCGCCTTGCGTGGCATCGGGGTGGACGCGGCACCGGTACAGGAAAAATTGGGCACTGGCCTAGCTAAGGACGAGCTCATGGGCGCAGTTGCTGCCCATGGGGAGCAGCTCATGACTTTAAAGGATACTTTTGCGGCAAATGTGAGCGAGAAAACCCTGAAAACCCTGCGCCGAGAGCTGCTTACCTTGCGCAGCTTGGGCGAGGCAGCAGGCGCTGCGTCCTGCCCTGAGCTGGAGAACACCTTAGCGTTGGTGGAGCAGGTGCGTCGCTTGTTGGGACTGCAGGTGCTGTGGCAGAGCATCGTGCTGAAGGGGCAGCTGCAAGGGCGCACTTCCCTGCAAAAGAAGCTATCCGAAGCTACTATGGCAGCTATGACAGCTCTGCAAGGGCAGGCTGCTGGCGGACGCTTCACCGCCATTGTGTTTGCTTTGACCAGCGACATTTATGTCGCTGAGCTGGGCGACGAGGCTGTGGAGGGCCGCGTCAAGGCCAGCTTCAAGGCATGGCAGCAGGTACTGCTGCAAAAGGCTCCTGACAAGGCTGCTGTGGACGCAGAAGCTGCAGAGCCTGGGGCTAGCGAGCTTGTAGCAAGCGACCTGGCGGAGGATAAGCTTATCGCTGCGGAAAATATTTGTGCGCTGGCCCGCTGCTGCAGCCTCAAGGCTGCTGCCAAGGCTAGTGAGGCAGTGAAGAAGCAGCGTCGCCAGCTCAATAAACAGGCTGTGCTTGCTGCTTGGCAGGAGCTTTTGACTAAGCTTAGCGAGGGTAGCTCCAGCAAAAACCTCTACCGCGAGGTAGGCATGGTGCAGGGTTATTTGCTAGCTAAGGCCTGAGCTAACATTGTCAGCAAGTGTAATATGTAAGTTTGTTTTGCATATGCTTTAGTATAAGGAGTGATGTAAATGCTAGATTTTCATCTGGTTCATTTGCCACACAAAAATAAATATAGTGCAGTGGACACTGCACCCTTTGGGATTGAGCAAGCGCGCCGTGTGCGCTGCTTTCATGGCAGCTTTGAGGAGTACAGCACGACTCCGCTGGTGCAGCTTAAGGACTTAGCCCGGGAGCTGGGCGTCAAGGGCATCTATGTGAAGGACGAGAGCTATCGCTTTGGCTTAAATGCTTTTAAGGTGCTGGGCGGCAGCTACGCCATTGCTCGTGAGATAGGCAAACGCTTGGGGCTCACCGAGGATAGGCTTACGCTGAACCGCCTGCTGCAGCCCGATGTAAAGGAGCAATTGGGTACTATGACCTTTGTCACGGCCACCGACGGCAACCATGGCCGCGGCGTGGCCTGGACGGCCCAGCGCCTGGGCCATAAGGCCGTCGTCTTCATGCCCAAGGGCACTGCTGCCGAACGCTTGGAGAATATCCGCAAGCTGGGCGCCGACGCTAGCATCACGGATGTAAATTACGACGACAGCGTGCGCTTAGCGCGCCAGTATGCGGCTGAGCATGATGGCATCGTAGTGCAAGACACCTCTTGGGAGGGCTATCATGATGTGCCGTTGCACATCATGCAGGGCTACACCACCATGGGTGCGGAAATCGTGGAGCAGCTGGCCGCCTACGGCGTCGAGCGACCCACCCACGTCTTTTTGCAAGCAGGGGTGGGCGCCATGGCAGGCGCCATGGCGGGCTTTATCGCCGACTACTATAAGGAGGAGCGACCCATCATCACTATCGTGGAGCCTAATGCGGCGGACTGCTTATACCGCACTGCTTTAGCCAACGACGGAAAACTACATGTAGTGGATGGCGCTTTAGACTCCATTATGGCAGGGCTCTGCTGCGGTGAGCCCTGCAGCTTGGGCTGGCAGCAGCTAGCTGCCTACGCCGATTATTTCGTAGCCATGCCCGACAAGGCAGCCGCCTTGGGCATGCGCGTGCTGGGTAATCCAGTAGGCAGCGACGCTGCTGTCATCAGTGGCGAGAGCGGCGCCTCTGGCTTTGGCCTCGTGGCAGCAGTGCTGCTGGAGCAGGGCTTGGCAGAGCTGAAGCGGAGCTTACAGCTGGACGACAAGTCCGTGGTTTTGTGTTTATCCACCGAAGGTGCCACGGATGTGGCCAATTATCGGCGGATCATGTGGGAAGGAGCATGGAGCTGGAAATAAAATGAAGGGTTTAGGGAGAAAGTTTGCAGCGGTTGTAGTGGTGCTGCTGCTGGCCGCCGGGGGCGGCTGGCTGTGGCTGCGCCATGATTATAAAGCTTATTGCGCCAGCGGTGGCTTTGTTTTAGAGTATCATTCCATTGGCAGTCATCCGGACTGGCCCCAGGGCATGGTGATTGCCCCGGCAACCTTTGAAAAGCATTTGCAGTATCTCAAGCAAGAGGGCTATCATATGGTGACAGTGGCGGAGCTGGCCGAGCGACTCACTACAGGCAAGCCCATGGAGAAATATATCGCCTTAAGCTTCGACGATGGTTATACCGATAATTATACGGAGGCCTTTCCTTTGCTCAAAAAATACGGAGCAAGGGCTACCTTTTCCGTGATTAATAGCAAAATCGGCGGCAAAATCTATATGACGGCTCCGCAAATCCAGGAAATGGAGCGGGCGGGCATGGAAATAGCTTCCCATACCTTTAGTCATAACCGCCTGGAGGATATTGACCCAATGTATTTGGATTGGGAGATTGGTACATCCAAATATGATTTAGAAAAACGCCTTTTGCCCAAGGATAAGACCGTGAAAACCTTGGCCTACCCTTGTGGCAGCTATAATGCGGAGACTATTGCCAAGCTCAAGCAGTTCGGCTATAAGGCAGCGCTGACGGGTAACGAGTTTTTAAATACGCCCCAGTGGTTCAAGGAGCATCCCATGGAGATGTATCGCTTGATTATTATGGATGATGGCAAAAATGCCTATACCTTTGCTAGCCTCATCCACAAGGGCTATTGGCGCAGCTATTTAAAGGACCGGGGCATAGACATCAGGCGTTTTGAAAGCTTTTTCTAAATAAATAAGCATAAGGAGATAGAAGTATGCGTTTTTATACAGCGAAAATTAGCCACAAGGAAGTAATTTTGGTGGGCTTTACCCAAGGTGACAGAGCTTATCGCTTGAGCCTGCTGGCTCGCTTAATGCCCCAGCTGGCCTTTAAGGATATGAATGAGCTCATTTTGGGCTGGAACGAGGAGGTTAAGAGCGCGTTAGAGCATTTGGCAGCTAATGAGGACGTGCTCAGCGCCGCTGCTGTAAATATTAGTGAAGTGGAGCTGTGTGCTCCCATTGTCCATCCCCGTCAAGACGTAGTTTGCCTTGGCATTAACTATGATGCTCATGCCCAAGAGGCAGGCCGTTTTTCCGACGAGGCCTTTGGGGGCGAGCGTCCCTATACTATTTATTTTTCTAAGCGGGTGAGTCGTGCTACGGCTACCAACGAGACTGTGCCCTCCTACAAGGGCTTAGTGGATAGCCTGGACTACGAATGTGAGTTGGGTGTTGTTTTAGGTCGTGACTGCAAGACCGTGACCAAGGAGAAGGCCCGTGAGTATATTTTTGGCTACACCATTATTAACGATATCAGCGCCCGCAATTTGCAGACCCGCCACAAGCAGTGGTACTTGGGTAAGAGCTTAGACGGCTTTACTCCCATGGGCCCATGTATTGTGACCGCTGATGAGATCGGTGACGAGCAAATGCTGGATATTTCCTGTACCGTCAATGGCCAGCTGCGCCAGAGCAGCAATACCAAATACATGATTCAGACTGTGTGCGGCGCTATTAGCGAGTTGAGCCAGGGCATGACGCTGCAGGCTGGCACTATTATTGCTACAGGCACTCCCGCCGGTGTGGGCATGGGAATGCAGCCGCCCACCTTCCTTCAAACCGGGGATAAAATAATTTGTCAGATTGAAAAAATCGGCTCCTTGCGTAACTTGATTGGCTAATTTATTCCTTCAACACATTTTTGATGTTCTGGGAAGGCGTATTTTTTCTTAAGAAAAATATAAAACAAGAAAATTGCAAGCTTTCGCAAAAAAACACTTGTCTTTTTTATAAAGATAGCATAAAATAGGATTGGTAAGCCTAAATGGTATTTTAAAGGAGGCACGAAAATGGGCAAATTTGAAATTCTCCAAACTAAAACCGGTGTTAAGTTCAATTTGAAGGCTGGCAATGGCGAGATTATCGCATCCTCCCAGGTTTATAAGGCAGAAAAATACTGCCGCAAGGGTATTGCCAGTGTAATCGCCAACGCTCCTAAGGCTGCTATCGAGGACCAAACCGTTGAGGGTTACGAGGTAGCTAAGCATCCGAAATTCGAAATTTACAAGGATAAGGCTGGCGAATTCCGTTTCCGCTTAAAGGCAACCAATGGCCAAATCATCGCTACCGGCGAGGGTTATAAGCAAATGGCTGGCTGCAAAAATGGCATTGAGTCCATCAAAAAGAATGCCGTTGATGCCAAGATCGTAGTTGTTGAACCCAAGGAATAATGCTCTATTTTACCCCAAGTTGTCCCCAAAATGATAAAAAGGATGCTGCTTTTGGGCGGCATCTTTTTTTGTTGGCAAAAATTCACAGCTCATACCATTGCCTAAAGCTAGTATTTCACGCTATAATATGTATATGTGGATTTATGACCATTTTTCAGGCTGGCTAATTACGGCGAGTCTGGACTGGGCTTTATGTCGTTTAAGTTTATTTTTGTAGTTATAGAGGAGATTAAAAATGTTTATTGACAGAGCGAGAATTTATGTAGAGGCTGGCGATGGCGGCGACGGTATGAGCAGCTTCCGCCGGGAAAAATTTGTAGAAAAGGGTGGCCCTAACGGCGGTAATGGTGGTCGTGGCGGCGACGTGGTTTTAGTAGCGGATAAAAATTTGAATACGCTGATTGATTTCCGCTATAAGCGTAAATATGTGGCCAAGCGCGGTGGCCAGGGCGGCACCAAAAACTGCACCGGCATGCGTGCGGACACTGTTTTTGTAAAGGTGCCCATGGGTACGCTGGTGCGTGACGATGCCACTGGCGCTGTGATGGCGGATTTAGTTGAGGATGGCCAGCAATATGTGGCTGCCAAGGGCGGCCGCGGTGGCAAGGGCAATGCCTGCTATGTAAGCAGCACCAACCGTGCGCCCACCTTTGCAGAAAAGGGCGAGCCCGGTGAAAACCGTTGGTTGAAGCTGGAGCTGAAGCTGCTGGCTGACGTGGGTCTCGTGGGCTATCCCAGCGTGGGCAAGTCCAGCATTATTGCCCAGGTGAGCGCTGCTCGTCCGGAGATTGCGGCTTATCACTTTACTACTTTGACTCCTGTTTTGGGCGTGGTGCGCCTTGATGAAGAGCGCAGCTTTGTGCTGGCCGATATTCCCGGCCTGATTGAGGGCGCTCATGAGGGCGTGGGCCTTGGTCATGATTTTTTGCGCCATGTGGAGCGCACTAAGGTGCTGCTGCACATTGTGGACGTGGCCGGTGTGGATGGTCGCGACCCCATTGAGGACTTTGATAAAATTAATAATGAGCTGGCTGAATACAGTGAGCGCCTGGCCCGCCGTAAGCAATTAGTGGTGGCCAATAAAATGGATTTACCCGATGCGCAAGAAAATTTTGAGCGCTTGAAGGAATATGTAGAGGCCAAGGGGTATGAAATCTGCAAGGCCAGCGCTGCTACCGGCGAGGGCCTCAGGGAGCTCATGTTCAAGGCCTATGATTTACTGCTGGCCTATGAGCCCGAAGAGGACGAAGAGGATCTGGCTCGCTTTGACGAGATTGACCCGGATAGCTACGAAATTGTTGAAGGCAACGACACCGATTGGGAGGTGCGTGGCAAGAATATCGAGCGCTTGGTAGCTATGACTAATTTTGATAATGACGAGGCGCTGTATCGATTCCAGCTGATTTGGAAACGCCTGGGCATTGACGAGGCTCTGAAGGAAAAGGGTGTTCAAGAGGGCGAGAGCGTGCGCATTCGTGATATGGTTTTTGAATATAAGGATAATAATTAAGAGTATTTTAGAATAAATAAGAAACAGGTGAGCTTATGGGAGAAGGAAAATCTTATCGTGAGGCCTTAAAGAAAGCTAAACGCATTGTGGTGAAGGTGGGTACCAGCACCATTACCTATGCCAATGGCAAGCGTAATTTTAGTCAAATTGACCGTTTGGCCAGGGAGCTCAGCGATTTGCAGAACCAGGGCAAGGAGATGATTCTTGTGTCCAGTGGTGCAGTGGCTGTGGGCGTGGACAGACTGGGCCTGCCAGCGAAGCCTTCTACTATTCCCGGCAAGCAGGCCTGCGCTGCGGTGGGTCAGGGAGTTTTGATGCACACCTATGAAAAGCTTTTTGCCGATTACGGTCAGATTGTAGCCCAGGTGCTCATTACCCGCACCGAGGCCATTGACCGCCATCGTTATACCAATTGCCGCAATACCTTTATGACGCTGCTGCAGCAGGGGGTTATACCCATCGTCAACGAGAACGACGTGGTGGCCTTAGACGAGCTGAAGATTGGCGACAATGATAATATGTCCGCGCTGGTAGCAGGCATTGTGGATGCGGATTTAGTCATTATTCTGTCCGATATTGATGGCCTGTATACGGCTAATCCCGCTACCCATCCGGATGCAACCCTAGTACACACTGTACTAGAGATTACGCCTGAGGTGGAGGCTAGCGCCGGGGGCGTGGGCTCTGCCCGTGGCACCGGTGGCATGGCTACGAAAATCCAGGCTGCAAAGGCTGCTACCAATAGCGGCATCCAGCTGGTTATTGCCAGCGGCACCGAAAAGAACGCTATCCCCCGCATTTTGCAGGGCGAGGAAATCGGTACCCTCTTTGTGAGCCGTGAAAACCGCCTGCAGTTCCGCAAGCGTTGGCTGGCTTTTGGCGCGAAAATTCAGGGCAGTATTGTGGTGGATGACGGCTGTGCTAAGGCTATTCGCAAGGCCGGTGGCTGCAGCATTCTGCCCGCCGGTATTTACCAAGTAGTGGGCGATTTCCAGACCGGCAGCACTGTTAGCGTCATCGACAAGGAGGGCCACGAGCTGGCTAGGGGCCTAGTACATTACACAGCTAGCGAGCTAGAGCGCATTAAGGGCTGCAAGTCCGCCGATATCGAGAGCATTTTAGGGCATAAAAATTACGATGAGGTTATTCATCGTGATGATTTAGTTATTTTGCAATAATGAGTGGTGAGCGCTTACTCGGTTATTTGATAGCGTGAGGCACTGCATAAGTGAGGGATACACATGGATACTTATGAACTGGTAAAAACCAAGGCTGCGGCTGCGAAAAAGGCAGCTGCTAAGCTGGCTGTGACTAGTACCGCTGTGAAGAATAAAGCGCTGCTGGCTATGGCCCAGGCGCTTTTGGATAAACAAGAAGAAATTTTGGTTGCCAATGCCGTGGATATGGAGCATGCCGCTGCTAAGGGAATGAAGAGCTCCATGCTTGATAGGCTGAAGCTGACTGCGGCACGCATCGAGGGTATGGCTGACGGCCTCCGTCAGGTGGCCGCGCTGCCGGACCCGGTGGGCAATGTGCTAGACGGCAAGACGCTGGCTAATGGCCTGCAGATTACGAAGGTGCGGGTGCCCCTAGGAGTTATCGGCATTATTTACGAAGCGCGTCCCAATGTGACTGCGGATGCAGCAGGACTGTGCTTAAAATCCGGCAACGCCGTGGTGCTCAAGGGTGGCAGCGAGGCCATGGAGTCCAATAAGGCGGTGGCCGGGATTTTGAGCGAGGCAGCCACGGCTGCAGGCATGCCGGAGGGAGCGATTCAATTTATTGACACCAGCGACCGTCAGGCAGTGCAGGATTTGATTCATTTGAACGGCTTAGTGGACGTGGTTATTCCCCGCGGCGGTGCAGGCCTTATCAAGATGGTAGTTATGAACGCCACAGTGCCTGTTATCGAGACTGGCGCGGGCGTGTGCCACACTTATGTGGACGCCAGCGCCGATGTGGAGATGGCGGTGAAGATTGCCTACAATGCTAAGGTGCAGCGCCCCTCTGTGTGCAACGCCATGGAGACGCTTCTGGTCCACAAGGACGCAGCTGCTAAATTTATGCCAGCTATGCTGGCTAAATATGCTGAGGCCGGTGTGGAGATTCGCGGCGACGAGGGCGTGCAGTCCTTTGACAAGGCAGTGGTGCCGGTTACGGAGGAGGACTGGGCCACGGAATATGGCGATTTGCGCCTTTCTGTGAAGATTGTGGACTCTATCGAGGAGGCTATGGAGCATATTGCCCGCTTTGGCACGGGCCACAGCGAGTGCATTGTGACCAATGATTACAGCCAGGCCCAGCTGTTCCAGAAAACTGTGGATGCGGCGGCTGTGTATGTGAATGCTTCCACGCGCTTTACGGATGGCAATGAATTCGGCTTTGGCGCGGAAATTGGTATCAGCACCCAAAAGCTCCACGCTCGCGGTCCTATGGCTCTGCCTGAGCTGACCAGCACCAAGTACTTGATTTGCGGTAATGGGCAGGTTAGAGGATAAGGCGAACATGGGTTTCCTACCGCGTTTGGGAGTAGGAGTCTAAATCGCACTGATTGTGCAGTGACAGTGAACAGAATATAAGTAAAGAAATGTGCCTCAGAGCAGTTCCATAACTGCTCTGGGGCGCTATTATTGTGTGTGCTGAGAGTTTTTTCTTTCATTCTGTAAACAATCTTACAATCTAGAAGGATATTTTGAGCTTCCTATTAAATTTTTCGCAATCTTTCTAGCAAGAATTTCTCACCTGTATTATAATTATGCCAATCCATATTTATTTTGGAAAGGAAGGATTGTAGTATGGTAAGCTTCAAAAAATATGTGTAGGAACTTTATTGGCAGCAGCAATGCTAGGGATTGGTGGCCTGATGCCCTCTGCAGAGGCAGGCAAGCTGGAGGACCAATATATTAAATAATTTATAAGCATTAAAAGCACTATACTGCGCTGGTGACGGCGACGGTATAGTGCTTTTCGTTTTACTCTTTTGTTCGGAATGGTATTTCGCTTTCTACATACACCATGCCCTGCTCTTCAATGAATAAAGGATTGTTAAAATATGCCATGAAAAGACAGTCGTCAATATTAGGTAAGAGCTTGTATGTTTCCTCAAAAAACAAGGAAAAATCATATAAACCCTTATAGTTTGATTTAGCGTATAACAATGCTCTATGTACATTTTCAAATTGTTCCTCATAAGAAGTAATGCTTTTTTTGCAAAGTATTCTAATGGTTGTGGCATCTGAAGCAAGACAATCTCTTATATCAGCACAATCAATACCAATAAGTTGGTCGCAAGCGTATTGCACTACCATAAGCTCTGCAAAATATTCAGCATTTTTAGGGTCTGAAAAGACATAGAGTTGCTTTAGGTCTAGCTTTAAACATAGCTCTGCTAATTCATATATATGCTCATAGGCATCATAACAAACTATGCAGCAATATTCCTTAAGGTAGGCAATTGCATTCTGGATACTTTGAAAGCTTCCATAGAAAGCGAGATATAAATACTGCGCTGAGGCAGGAGCATTAAAACTGTTTGCATTTTCTATATAATGGCTTTGTAAAGGAAAAACCTTTTGACTCCACTCAGCATTCATATCCTCATATAAATCATAGTACCATTGCATCTTTTGAATAAATGCTTGGTCATCCGATGATAATAAAATACTCCATTCCTTGGACATCTTCTTTCCTCCTCTTGTAAAAGATGGAATTATTGAACTATAGTGATAACCAATTCTAACATAATAGATGTACTGAATTTGTCGCATCATTCTATAGCAAATATTTGACTTCTGTGGTAAGCTAAAGAGGAAGTTTAATTAACGAGAAGGTGCTGTTATGACAGTAAAAATAGCTGTAGTAATGGGTGATATTACTGCCTTTGAGGATGAAGCTATTGTTAATTCTGCCAATAGAAGCTTACTTAAGGGTTCCGGCCTTTGCAAGGTAA
This sequence comes from Phascolarctobacterium sp., assembly GCA_034086985.1. Taxonomy (GTDB): domain Bacteria; phylum Bacillota; class Negativicutes; order Acidaminococcales; family Acidaminococcaceae; genus Phascolarctobacterium_A. The sequence continues at coordinate 51,776 of JAXDZG010000023.1, read as the reverse complement.
TTTATGAAAAAGCTGGGGCAGCAAAGCTAACCACCGCACTACAGAGCTATGGTGAATTGGCAGTGGGAGCAGCTATAATTACATCAGGATTTAAGCTAAAGGCAAAATATATTATCCATACCGTGACACCAAAGTATTTGCCATTTAAAGAGGAGAATAAGAGCCTACTAGCGCAATGCTATGTGTCCATTTTAAACATTGCTATGCAGCATGGGATAAAAAGCCTTGCCATTCCCTGCCTAGGCGTGGGCCATCATATGTGGCCCTTGGAGGTGGCTGCTTGCATAGCTATGGATACTATTTTATGGAATAAGGAGCAGCTAGAAGGTTTGCAAAAATTGTCTATAGTATGCTTTACAGATAAGCAATATGAAATTTATTCCCAGTATTTGCAAGGGATAAGGTGATTAGAAATGTATGAAGCACAGCCTAAGAAAATGTTAATTATCAACATTTTAGAAATACTCCGGAAATACTCGGATAGTAATCATCGTTTGAGTCAAAAGGATATCATGGATATGCTGTGGCGTAATTATGGAATGAAGGTGGACCGCAAAGCAATCAAGCGTAACATCATGAATCTGCTAGATTTTGGCTACAATATCGAATATAAGGAGGTGGCCCGCTCAGCAAAGAATGCCAAAACAGGCGAGCTAGAAGATAACACTATTCTCACGGATTTTTATCTTATTCGTGATTTTGATGATAGCGAGCTGCGGCTTTTAATCGACAGCCTTTTGTTCTCCAAGCATATTCCTTATAGTCAGTGCAAGGAGCTCATTCATAAGCTAGAAGCCTTGTCTAGCAAGTATTTTGAAGCTAAAGTAAAGCACATTCGTACTATGCCTATAACCTATACCAATAACAAGCTGATTTTTTACGTGATTGAGGTTTTGGACGAAGCGATTAATGCGAAGAAGCAGGTGAAATTCACCTATGGCTCCTACGGCAGTGATAAGAAGCTACATCCCCGCGCTTATGAGGACGGCACTGTGAGGGAATATATTGTCAATCCTTATCAAATTGCCGCTGCTAATGGTCGCTATTATTTGATTGGTAACTATGATAAATATGACAATGTTTCCCACTATCGTTTGGATAGAATTATGAGTATCCAGCTGCTTGAGCAGAAGCAAAAGCCCCAGAAGCAGGTTATAGGCCTAGAAAATGGCTTTAATCTGCCCAAGCATATGGCGGAGCATATTTATATGTTTTCTGGTGAGAGCGAAGTGGTCACCTTCCGCTTAAAAAAATACTTGCTCAATGATGTGATGGACTTTTTTGGTAGCGAGATAAGCTTTTTTGATGAAGCTGAGGATAGTATTGCGGCACGGGTAAAGGTTAATCGTTCTGCTATGCAAAAATGGGCCCTGCAGTATGCGTTGCATGCCCATATTATTTCGCCGGTTAGCTTGGTAGAGGCAGTGAAGGCTGATTTGGCCAAGGCATACAGCTTGTATGGTGAATAAGCAATTTCACAATAGAAGGGTTCTATGGGTTAAATAAGGTACATCTGCTTTGCTATAATTTTTCTTAGAAGGCAGGTGTTGAAAATGTTATACAAGGTAAAGGACAAGGAAAGCAAAAGAGTCGAGCTGAAGCGTATTTTACGGCTGCGACTGCAGGAAAAATACGGCTTATGCCCACAGGATTATATATGTGATAGGCTGGAAGAGGAATGGAGAGCTGCTGAAGGATTAGGACTTTTGGAGCATATATTTGTACTTGAAAAGCTTGTGGGATGGCTCAATAAGAAGCAATATCCCTATTGGCTTAGAGGAGCAGCTGGTTCAAGCTTACTGCTTTATCTTTTAGGTATAACGAGAAGCAATCCCTTGCCACCCCATTATTATTGTCCTTGCTGTAAAAATGTTTTATGGATGGTTGGCTGTAAAGACGGCTTTGACTTGGTTGATACACAGCTTTGCAAGGATAAGACGGTAATGGTTAATGATGGGCACGATCTTCCTTGGCAAGGCATCTGGGGTGTAAAAAAAGGCTATTTAGAGATTGATTTACCCAAGCAGTTATATGGGCTCATAAGCAGATATTACAGCATTTATTATGGTCAACAAAAATATAAGGATATCGATATTCTTGATCCGACGGGAGAAAAGATGGTTCGCTCTGCCAAGCTAAGAATTTGTTGCATTCTTGATTTAGAATATGAGCGAGCTGTATTGGAAGAATATCTGGGCCTTGCACCGGAAAAACAATCCTACTTTGCTTTTTGGGAATTCGTTGGTAAAGAGATTGAGCCTGACCGGGCCATCCATTTTCCGTGTAAAAACTTTTCGGATATTTTAGCTTTAAAGGGCTTGAGCTTAAGCGAAGGAGCTTGGGATAGAGACGCTAAAGCCATGCTTACGAGTGGGAAATACCAGCCTGCTGATTTAATCACGTTTCGTGAAGATATATTTTATTTTATGCGTAAAGCAGGCTTTACAGAAGTTAAGGCTTGGTTAGCAACGAAAAATGTTATTACTGGCTACGGTTTAAGAAGCATTACGGAGGAGATTACTACGGCGTCCGAAAGCTGGAAGCTGGAACGCTGCCAGAGGATTCGCTATCTTTTTTCCAAGGCTACCCTGGTTGAGTACATGCTTTTTAAGCTGCATATGCTTGAGCTGTATGCCAAGGATAAATCCAGTTAAAAATTAATTTGTATTTAAAGGATTTTTGAAAATGAGAGCGAAATGGAAATATAAATTATAAATTTTCAAGCTTGTTAAGGCTTGGGATTGGGGTGAGATAGGTATGGAAGCAGGATGCAGAGAACTACTGAGACATGCGAAGGATATACACGATAAGTACGTGACAATAAATCAACATACCGGTGAGTTTTTTAATATTTTTCAAGTGCTGAAGGTTCATTATAAAGAGGTTCCAATTTGTAGAGTTATGTATGAGCTGCTATCTCCTGAGGGCAGCCATGGCCAAGGAACTTCCTATCTAAAGCTGTTTATGGAGGAAGTCCTTGGTATTAACAACGATGCAATGTCTAAGGATGAATGGTCGTACATCAAGGTTGAAAGGGAAAAGGTAATTGATAGTAAGCGACGTATTGACTTAGTTATCGAAACGCCAAATAGGTTTATCCCTATTGAAGTAAAAATATATGCAGGTGAACAAGAACAACAGTGCTTAGATTATTATAACTATGCTAATAGCTTCACTTCCAAAGAATCGCCAACGACACTTTTCTATTTAACTCGCTTTGGGACAATGCCGACTAATTATAGCACCAAAGGTGACATACATTTAAATATAAAAACTGTATCATTTGCTGATCATATCTTACCTTGGCTTGAAAAATGTCTGCAATATAATGAAACATGGCGATTGAGTACGGTTTCAAATACCATATGTCAGTTAATAGATGTTATAAAGACCTTTACAAGTAGAAAGAAGGATTTGGAAATGGAAGAGATTGCTCAATATTTATGTGCATCAAAAGAGAATTTGCAGGATGCTCTAAGGATAGAAAATGCTATCAACTTGGCAAGAAGAAAGGTATTAAAAAAGCTCTTTAGTGGGATAGAAGAAAAGGTTGATGAGGCGATAGCTGGCTCTATAAAAAAATGCAAAATAAGTAAGGAAGCTTGCTTCGTTGAAGCAATAGAAAAATATAGAAATGGTAAGAATTTGCCTAGCTTGTCTTATAAAAATGATGATTATGGTGAGGTTAAAGTAAGGCTAGAGGTTGATTGGAGAGTATATATTGGCTTTACCATTGATAGCGATAAGAAGATACCAGAAAATGTTTCTAAGGAATTGGGAAAAAAATATAAGGAGCTACTAGACACTATTCATGTTGATGACAGCAGTAATTGGAGATATTTGGAAAATAAGATTTCAGATAATAGCAAAGAACTATCTATAGATAAGGTACCTAATTTTATCGAATTCAATGACGCATTTTACAGATTGTTGGATAATGAGAAGTTACAGGCCTATGTTAACTATTGTGCCAATGCCTTTTTGCGTCTCTTAAATTTAGAGGAGATTAGCAAGGATGAAAAGGATAACAAAAAATCTAGCTGAAGACATTGATGTCGATGAAATCAATTCAAAGCTCAAAGCTCTAATAGACAATGCTGTTAAAGAAAAATATGGTGCTATTCCTGACGCAGAGATTAGCAGGCTCTAGCTTATCTAAATGAGTCGATATTTGGGATAGGAGCAGTTTCAGCAGAGGTTAGCTCATGCAGTTATGAGGTAGAGAATAGAAGTGACAGATTTACAAATTTTAAAAAATATAAGATTTTCTTCATGCTGCCAACTTATTTTTGCGATTTTGAGTATACAGGAAATAGTTTTGTGGAGAAAAATATTTCTGCAGCAGATGGCGATTATATATTGTCCTGTTGGAAAGAGTATACTTCGATTTTTGTTAATTCTGTGAAATCATCTGAAAACTAGCACTCACCTATTGACAGTGCTAACAAATAGTGGTATAACATAATCAACAAAAGAAAAGAGCTACTGAAACAAGTAAGCAACTCAATTCCGAGTAAAAAATCAAATTCATACTTGCAGCGTCAACATGAAAATGCATACTACAAGCAAAGTAAATTGGAGGAATGACTTATGATGATGCCTAGTGTATTTGGTGAAAGCTTATTTGATGATTTGATGGACTTCCCGTTTGAAAAAGAATTTTTTGGTCGTCGCAATCCCCTGTATGGTAAAAATGCTTCCCATATCATGAAAACCGATATTAAGGAGCTGAATGACGCCTTTGAAATGGACATTGACCTGCCGGGCTTTAAGAAAGAAGACGTCAGCGCCAAACTGGAAAATGGTTACCTGACCATAAGCGCAGCTAAAGGTGTAGATAAGGACGAAAAGAATGACAAAGGCGTTTATATCCGCCGCGAACGCTATGCCGGCCAGTGCACAAGAACCTTCTACGTTGGTGAAGATGTAAAACAGGAGGACATTAAAGCTAAATTTGAGGATGGTATTTTGAAGGTTACCATTCCTAAAGTAGAGCACAAGGCTGTAGAAGCCAAAAAGTACATCGCTATTGAAGGCTAAATGAAGTAAATTGTCAAGAAGGTTGCACCTTTAAGGTGTGGCCTTCTTTTTTTGTCAGCACTGTTTAAAGCAAACATTCTTTTCGGTAACGTTTCGTTACCCATAAACTCGGCTTGCAGTCTTAAGGACTTGCGTAAATTTCACATTTTTTGTCATGAATTGCAGGTCTGGGGTATATGCTTTAGGCAAGAAATTTGGTATAATAGTGAAGATAAAAATGGAATAGTGTTGCCACACAGCAAGATATGGAGGGAATTTTTTTGGAAGAAATTTATCGTGAGGAATCAAGTACTAATTTTACACGCAAGGTTATTGCCGGCATTGCGTTACTTTTAATTGTCTGCTTATTTGTCAATGAATGGAATAATGTGCAGGAGACTCGTCAGCTGAGTCTGGTGGGCTGGGGCTTGAACCTGGTGCTTTTGGGCCTGTGGTGCTGGCGCGTATCCTTTAAATATACTATTATTCTGTACAAGGAAAAGCGTTTAGAGGTCATCACTGAGGGTATGTTCTTTATTAAGCGCAGCTACAGCGTGGATTTGACACGCACCGAAAGCTTTACTAATAAATATGTGCGCAGCTTCTTCCGCAAGACCAAGCTGACCCATTACATTCATCGTTATAGCTCCTTGGATGAAAATCCCCAACGTTTATTGGTATTCACCGAGGGCAAAAAGAATAAGCTGGCAGGATTGATTTTCAAATGCAGCGATAATTTCTTAAAGAAGCTGCAAAAGACCATGCCGGATAAATATATTCAGCTGTAAGCTTTGGAGGAAGAAACATGACAGGCATTGAAAATGTGGATACAATGGCCATTTGCACCAGAGTCTTTCAGGTGTTTTTTGGCTCATTTATTTATATCTTTTTAGTTGCAAAGCAGGTTGGTCCTGAAAATAAAAAACTATGGTTTAGAAAGCGTAAAAAATATACCTTTTTTAACCGCCGTGGTATTTTTGGCGAGGATATTAACTTTGGCTATCCCGTTACCTGGCAGGGCATTTTAGTGTTCATAGCTATTTACGGTGTCATTTTTAGCTTCGGCTATTGGTATATTTTTGTACATGCATATTGATTTAAGGCTATTTGCTTATTATTAAAGGAGAGAAATTTAGTTCATGGCTGAAATTAGAGGCATTGTTGTAAAAAAGCAGGGCGAGCGCGCCGAAATCAAGGTGGATAAAACTGAAAGCGAGCTCACCGGTCTGCCGAAATATCTTGATTGCTGGAATCCTGTAAGCGCTAAGGCCGGCGATATTGTGGGCGCTGAATATCGTGATTTTGATAATACCAAGGCGAAAATGATTATCTATGGCCTGCCTGTGACAGGCGTATTGGCTGGTATCGCCTTTGGCAATAGCTTGGCTACCTTCTTCCACATGGAAAAATGGCCCTTTATTGTGGGCGGAATTATCCTGTGGTTGATTGTTACTATCAGCTATGCCCGTATTTTTAAACGCGACGCAGTACGCGAGGGCAAGCAGCCCGTTATTTATGAAATCCAAGCTCAGGAAATGGTCATTGACATGAGCAAGAAGGGATAAAGGAGCGCGGACTATGGAGGTAGTTTTAGCTTCGGCTTCACCCCGCCGCTTGGCGCTGTTGGAGCAGGTGGGCATAAAAGCCAAGGTTTGTCCTGCGGACTTTGACGAGGAGGCAGGCAAGGCCGCAGCTGCTCACGATGTGGCGCTGCACAACGCTGTGGGCAAGTGCAGAGCTGTGGCAGCCAAGCTAGGGGAGACAGTTCCCGTAGTGGCAGCCGACACTATTGTTGTAATTGATGATGCTATTTTGGGCAAGCCCAAGGATGCACTGGAGGCGGCAGCTATGCTGGCGAGCCTCACAGGGCGCAGCCACGAGGTGCTCACCGGTGTGGCAGTGCGCTACCAGGGAAGGGAAATAGCTCGCGTATGTGCCACGAAGGTGTTTTTCCGTCCGCTTACCGAGGCGGAAATCGCTGCCTATGTGGCTACAGGTGAGCCCCTGGATAAAGCGGGTGCTTACGGCATTCAGGGCAGGGGCGCCCTTTTAGTAGAAAAAATCGAGGGCTGCTACAATAATGTGGTGGGCCTTCCCTTAACCATGTTGTATTCCATGTTGAAGGAAATAGGAGTTACCATGACTGCATGACAGCCTTGAAAGGCAGTACCTATCGCTGGAGCGATAGTGATTTTAGTAGTATCGACATTCAAAGCTTAGGAAACTCAAAAGAGATTATTAAGGACTTGCCTCCGGAGGAAAGACCACGGGAAAAACTTTTGACCCGTGGCGCGGGAGCCTTGTCCGATGGCGAGCTGCTGGCGATTTTATTGCGCACAGGTACAGCTTCCCAATCGGCCCTGGCCATTGGCAGGGAGTTGACTAAGGACGGTGGCCTTTATAAAAGGCTGGCCCGCATTAGTCGTATTGAAGAACTTACGGAAATAAGGGGCTTAGGCCAGGCTAAGGCGGCCACAGTGTTGGCGGCCTTGGAGCTGGGCAGAAGACTTGCTTCTGCACGCCCTTTAGATAAAATTCATTTCGGCGAACCGGAGAAGGTGGCAGCCTTTTTGATGCCCCGTCTACGCTACGCTACCAAGGAACAGTTTTTAGTAATATTATTGGATGCCAAAAATAAATTAATAGGTACGGAAGTGATTTGTGAGGGCACTCTCAGCACCTCCATGATACACCCACGTGATGTGTATAGGGTAGCAATTTTGCAGCATGCCTCGGCCATTGTGGTGGCTCATAATCATCCTTCAGGTGATCCCCATCCCAGCGACGATGATAAGGAGTTGACCCAGCAGCTGCTGGCGGCTAGCAAAGCTCTTTTGATGCCCCTATTGGACCACATTATTATTGGGGATGGCACCTATTATAGTTTTCAAGAGGATGGAGCTTTAAAGATTTAGGAGGACAGTGGAAATGAAGTTTACTTTCCCAAATATTAGCATTTTTAACAATATGTCCGATGATATGGGTATAGATTTGGGTACCGCCAATACGCTGGTGCATTGCAAGGATAAGGGCATCATCATTCGCGAGCCCTCCGTAGTGGCAGTGGAAAAGGATACCAACGAGGTTTTGGCCATTGGCGCCGAGGCCAAGCGCATGATTGGCCGCACCCCCGGAAATATTGTAGCTATTCGCCCCATGAAGGATGGCGTTATTGCTGACTATGAGATCACTCAGTCCATGCTGAAGTATTTTATTAAGCAGGCTATGGGTAATCGCACCTTTGTGCGCCCCCGCATTTTGGTAGGCGTGCCCAGCGGCGTTACTGAGGTGGAAAAGCGCGCTGTTATTGATGCTACTATTGAAGCAGGCGCTCGCGAGGCTTATTTGATTGAAGAACCCATGGCAGCAGCTATTGGCGCAGGTATGCCCGTACAGGAAGCAACCGGTAGCATGGTTGTAGATATCGGCGGTGGCACCTGTGAGGTAGCAGTTATTTCTCTGGGCGGTATTGTTGTGTCCAAGAGCGTGCGCTGTGGCGGCGATGCCATTGACGCAGCCATCGTGCGTTATGTGCGCAAAACCTTTAATATGTTTATTGGCGAGCGTACTGCAGAAAATATTAAAATGGAAATCGGTACTGCCATGAAGGTGGATAAGCCTGAGGTCATGGAGGTACGCGGTCGCGACCTTTTGAGTGGCCTGCCCAAGAGTATTCAGGTGAATGCTAACCATGTGTGCGAGGCAGTGGATGAGCCCGTGAGCATGATTGTGGACGCTGTACGTAATACGCTGGAGCGCACTCCGCCGGAGCTGAGCGCCGATATTATGGATAGAGGCATTGTTATGACCGGCGGCAGCTCCATGCTGCGCAATTTGGATCGTCTTATTTCTAGAGAAACCGGTATGCCGGTATATGTGTCTGACGAGGCGCTGGACTGCGTAGCCTTGGGCACAGGTATTGCAGTAGAAAATATCGATATTTATCGCAAGGGCTTCATGACCTCTAAATAATTTTTTTAGATAATAGGTAGGCAGCATGAGTAAAAAATTTATGCTGGGCGTCCTGGGTGTCCTGGTTGTTCTAGGTATGCTGGCCATGGCAGTGGCTGGTGGCAGCCGTTTTCCGTTGGTGAATGCGGTGGTGACCACCATTATGCTGCCTGTGGAAAGCGCCTTTAACAGCGTGGGCAATGCCGGCAATAGCGTGCGTGGCTATTGGAAGGCCATGACAGTGATGCAAAGTGAAAACGAGCAATTGAAAAGGGATAATATTGAGCTGCGCAATGCCAATATCCAAATGGCTTCCGTCTATGCGGAAAATAAGCAGCTACGGGCCCTTTTGGATTATAAGGAGCAGCACAAGAGCCAGAAGGTAGTGGCTGCCAAGGTTATTGCCCGCAGCCATGGTGATTTGCGCGACTCCATGTATATTGACGCCGGCAAGGACAAGGGCCTTGCCAGAGAGATGGCCGTTGTTAACGAGGGCTTGGTGGGCGTAGTGGACGAGGTTTACGAGTCCTATGCCAGGGTGCTGCTCTTGAATTCGCCCCGCTGCAAGGTGGGTGCGAGGGTGCTGCGCCATGACTCCCGCGCCGTAGGCGTGGTAGGTGGTAAGACCACTGCCGATGATAAGCTGATTATGGAGCATGTGTTCCGTGAGGCCAGCATTCGCGAGGGCGATGTGATCGTCACCAGTGGCTACAGTGGCAGCCATCCGGCGGATATACTCATTGGTACGGTAGTAAAAACCCGTATGGACAGCGTGGGCCTTTTGCAGGAGGCCGACGTGCATGCGGCGGCGGATGTGGCGGATGTGGAGCATGTTTTGGTAATAACTAGCTTTACACCGGCACCAAAAATTGAATTTGACAGGCAGGGAGGACAGGCAAAATGAGGAGACTGATTTGGCCCGTCCTGTTTCTGCTTTTAATGCTGCTTCAGGGAGCGGCCTCGGCCTTTTATACAGGCTGGTTGGCCTTTGATTTGCCCTTGTTGGCTTTGTATGCTTTTGCCATGCTGCGAGGAGAACAAAAGGGAGCATTGATGGGCCTGAGCGTGGGCTTTTTGCAGGATGCTATGACCGTGGGCATTTTTGGCTTTCATATGCTGAGCCGTAGTGCCATTGGCTTTTTAGTAGGCCTGATGAAGGAAAAGGTCGTGAAGGATAATGCCGTTTTCCACATGCTGGTCATCGCTATCTGCAGTGCGGGCATTCGTTTTGGCTATTGGTGGCTGGAGCTTATTCGTAGCGGTGGTCGTTGGAGCATTTTTTTTAGTTATCTATGGGCCAGTGTGGGCTTTATTGTGGGCAATATGCTGCTGGTGGTACCAGTAGTGTTGCTTGTAAAAAGAATTTATCAATGGATTAAAGAGGAGGACATCTCCTATTAATTTAAGTAAAATTGGAAGGAGGCAGAGGGCATGCTTAATAAGAAACAAACACTGCGCTTGCAGACCATGCTGGGACTCTGTCTTCTGCTTTTTGTGATTCTTTTTGGACGCATGGTGTATTTGCAGCTCTGGCGGGGTGAGTACTATAGCAAGCAGTCCGATGGGAACAGACTGCGTCAATCGAGGATTATTGCGCCCCGTGGCTTGATTTATGACAAGTCCGGTAAGGAGCTGGTCAATAATTTGCCGGGTTATGCGGTGGTGCTGCAAAAGCAGGCCGATTACAAGCCGGAAACACTGCAGCATGTGAGCCAGCTTTTAGATATTCCTGTGGAGGAAATTAAAAAGCGCATTAAGGAAAGCCGCAATTACTATGAGCCAATTTTATTGAAGAATGATTTGTCCCTGGAAATGGTGACAAAGATTGAAGAGCAGCGTCGCTATATGCCAGAGGTGATGCTTTCAGTGCAGCCCATTCGTAATTATCCCTACAAGGAATTTGCTGTGCATGCCTTAGGATATGTGGGCGAGGTAAGCTCCTATGAAATTGAAAAGGGTATTTTTAAAAATGTGCCCCAGGGTAGTATTGTGGGCAAAGCGGGCTTAGAAAAGAGCTATGATAAAATTTTGCGCGGAGAGGACGGCGCCTTTATGGAAGAGGTGGACGTGGCCGGTAATGTGGTGAAGCATTATGACAGTGTGCAGCCCGTGCCTGGCAAAAATCTGCAGCTGACCCTGGATTATCGTTTGCAAAAATCGCTAGAGGATTTTACGGATAAGCATTTGACCTATTTGCGCCGTAGCGGTCTGGCTCCTAAGGCTAGAGCAGCAGCAGTGGTGGCGCTGGACCCCAGAAATGGCGCGGTGCGCGCCATGGTCAGTCGTCCCGGCTTCGATCCCAATCTTTTTGTGCACGGCATTTCCTCTAAGGATTGGAATAGGATTAATAATGATGATGCCTATCCCTTGAATAATAAGGTTATCAGCGGCGAATATCCGCCCGGCTCCACCTTTAAGATTGTCACAGGCAGTGCTGCCTTTGAGCTGAACAAGGTGGGGCTCAACGAGCCCATCTTCGACGGCGGCTTCCATCCCCTGGTTCCCACCATGGGTAACGCCGGCGGCGAGGTGCTGGGCTGGCTGACCTTTATCACAGCTTTAGCAATGAGTGATAACGTGTATTTTTACGAGCTGGGCAATCGTGTGGGCATCGATAATATTGCGAAATATGCCCGGATTTATGGCTTTGGCCAAAAAACGGGCATTGATTTAGAGGGCGAGAGCCGCGGCCTGGTGGCCTCCAAGCAGGTGAAGCGGGAAATTTGGGACGAAGACTGGCGCTTGGGCGACACCTTTAACGCTGCCATCGGCCAGGGCTTCAATCTGACTACGCCCATGCAGTTATCCATGATGCTGAGTATTGTGGCCAACGGTGGCACCAAGTATCAGCCTTATTTAGTTGAAAGCATTTTGAATGCCGATGGCAGCTTGTTTGAAAAGCCCAAGCGCGCTGAGGGCAAGCATATTGAGGTATCCCAGCAGACCATTGACTATATGCGTCAGGGCATGAGCGCTACTACTAAGGAGGGCGGTACGGCCTCCTATTTTAGCCAGCTACCCAAGCCCATCGCCGGTAAAACCGGTACTGCGGAAAACTCTCACGGTCGCGACCATGGCCTTTTTGTAGCCTATGGACCGGTGGAGGATCCGGAGCTGGTCGTAGTGTGCATTGTGGAGCAGGGCGGCTTTGGCTCCACGGCAGCAGGCCCCATTGTGTATAAGGCTTTTGAGGAATTCTTTAGGGAGCGGGGCTGGATGCCGGAGGAGGAGCCCAAGCAGGAGCTGTGGTTTGAAGAGCCAAAGCCTAAGCCGGAGCAGTAAGGAAGGAGCAGCAGAGTGGACATAAAACGCATCCTGAAAAATCTGGATTGGTGGCTAATTATGGCTGTCTTAGTGCTCATGGGCTGTGGCTTAGTGCTTATTGATAGCGCAACCCATTCCTTTGCTGTGAGCACGGGTAAGGCCTGGCATGTGCAGCGCCAAAGCATGTTCATGGTCTTTGGCATTATCATGGTCATAGTCTCCCTGGCCTTTGACTATCGCATGCTGAAAAATTACGCCTCCAAATTATATATTTTTAATATCGTCTTATTGCTAGCCGTTATGTTTGTAGGACATAGTCAGCTGGGTGCCCAGCGCTGGATTCAGATAGGCTCTCTGTCCTTTCAGCCCAGTGAATTTTCCAAGGTCTTTTTGATAATTTGCCTAGCTACCTTTATGGATAAGCGCATCGAATGGCTGGAGGAATTTAAGGATTATCTACCAGTTTTTCTGTATATCTTTTTTCCGTGGCTTTTAGTAATGCGCCAGCCTGACTTAGGCACATCCTTGACCTTTATTGCCATCTTGATTGGCATGATTTTTGTCAGCGGTTTTAAATATAAATGGTTTTTCCGCTTGGGCGTGGCCTTTGTGGCCTTGATGCCTGCCTTTTGGTTGGTGCTGAAGGATTACCAAAAGAACCGCATTCGGGTCTTTTTAAATCCGGAGCTGGACCCCTTTGGTAGCGGCTACCATGTTATTCAGTCCAAGATTGCCATCGGTAGCGGAGGCTTGGTAGGCAAGGGATGGCTGGCAGGCACCCAAAGTCAGCTAAACTTTTTGCCGGAGAACCATACGGACTTTATCTTTGCTGTGGCCGGTGAGGAATTTGGCTTTGTGGGCGCAGCCTTTATTATTCTTTTGTATTTAATTATTATCTGGCGTGGTATTGCCATTGCGCTGGATGCTGATGATAATTTTGGTACCTTGCTCGCCGTGGGTGTGACCAGTATGTTTATGTTCCACGTCATGGTAAACATTGGTATGACAGCCGGTATCATGCCGGTAACGGGCGTACCCCTGCCCTTTTTAAGCTATGGTGTCAGCTCGCTGACCACCAATTTAATGCTGGTTGCCATTTTGCTCAACATCAAGGTGCGCAAGCAGAATTTGCAATTCTAAGGAGGAAATATGGAGAAGGAATTGACCATTGATATATTAAGCAGCGTGCAAAAGCCTGCGCGCTATACCGGCGGTGAATTCGCCAGCATTATTAAGCCTGCTGAGGAGGTTGAGGCCACTATTTGCCTAGCCTTTCCCGATGTGTATGAAGTGGGCATGAGCTATTTGGGCTTCAAAATTTTGTATCATCTGCTCAATCAGCAGCAGGGAGTGCAGGCGGAGCGTGCCTATGCCCCGTGGGTTGATATGGAAGCCAAGATGCGCGAGCGCCAGATTCCGCTGCGCACATTGGAGACCAAAAAGAGCTTAAAGGAATGCGATATTGTGGGCTTCACCCTGCAATATGAGCTGAGCTATACCAATATTTTGAACATGCTGGACTTGGGCGGTGTACCTGTTTTGGCTGCGGAGCGCAGCGAGGAGGACCCGCTGGTAATCGTGGGCGGTCCCTGCGTGTATAATCCGGAGCCCTTGGCTGATTTCTTCGATTTCGCTATCATTGGCGAGGGCGAAGAGGTGATGGCCGAGGTTATGGAGGCCTATAAGGCGTGGAAGCGGGCCGGTAAGCTTGGAGGACGCAAGGCCTTCCTGCAAGAGGTTGTAAAAATCAGCGGCATTTATGTGCCCTCCTTCTACGAAGTAGAATATAACGAAAACCTAACGGTGAAGGAGGTTCGTCCTCTTAACGAAAATGCACCTGCTGTGGTTTATAAACGTGTAGTGCGCGACATGAATAGCGTGGATTTCCCCACATCTCCCATTGTACCATTTGGGGAAATCGTCCACGACCGCATTATGCTGGAGGTTTTCCGCGGCTGCAGCCGTGGCTGCCGCTTCTGCCATGCGGGCATGGTTTATCGTCCCGTGCGTGAGCGCAAGCCAGAGGTTTTGCAGGACTTGGCCCGTAAGCTGGTGGATAACACCGGCTACAATGAGATTAGCCTAGTATCCCTGTCCAGTGCCGATTATTCCTGCTTGGCGCCCATGGTGCACAGCATGATTGAGGAATTCAAGAACGACAGAGTTAGTGTATCCCTGCCCTCCCTGCGTATCGACAGCTTCTGTGTGGCCATTGCCAAGGAAATTCAGGCTGTGCGCAAGAGCGGCCTGACCTTCGCTCCTGAGGCAGGTAGTCAAAAGATGCGGGACGTGATCAACAAGGGCGTTACCGAGGAGGATTTGATGAACGCTGTGGGCGCAGCCTTCGAGTCCGGCTGGAACAGCGTGAAGCTGTACTTTATGATCGGTCTGCCCTTTGAAAATGATGATGATGTGCTGGCCATTGCGGATTTGGCTCGCAAGGTACAGTATAAATACTATCAAGTAACGGGCAAGCGTGGCTGCAAGGTAACCTGCAGTGCTTCCTTCTTTGTGCCCAAGCCCTACACCGCCTTCCAATGGTTCGCTCAGGATGATTTAGAAAATATCCGTCGTAAGCAGTTCCTGCTGAAGGATGAAATCAAGACCATAAAAAATGTAACCTTGAATTATCACGACAGCAAAACCGGCATCATCGAGGCCGTTTTTGCCCGTGGCGACCGCAAGGTGGGCAAGGCCCTTTTAGCCGCATGGCGCAAGGGTGCCCGCTTCGACGGCTGGAGTGATTGCTTTGATTTTGAGCGTTGGCTGGAGGCCTTTGCCGAGACTGGCATCGACAAGGACTTTTATGCTGCGCGCCAGCGTGGTGAAAACGAGGTCTTCCCCTGGGAGCACATTTCCCCAGGCGTATCCCGCAAATTCCTGTGGAACGAGTGGCAAAAGGCCTACGCCCAGCAGCTTACTCACGACTGCCGTCGCTCGTCCTGCACGGGCTGTGGCGTCTGCCAAAAGCTCGGCGTGAATATTATCGACTACAAAGCTAATAATGGGGAGGTGGAGGCCTAATGAAGCTGCGCATGCAAATTACAAAGGACCCCGAAATTCGCTTTATTTCCCATTTGGAGTATTCCCGTACTATTAGCCGTGCCATCCGGCGGGCAAAGCTGCCCGCCGCCTATAGCGAGGGCTTTAATCCCCACTTAAAATTTAGTCTCGCCTCCGCCCTCGGCGTCGGCGTTGTCAGCTACACTGAATTCGTAGAGATCGAGCTGGCGGAGCCCATGGAGGTGGAGCCGGCAGCGAGAGCGCTGGACGCGGCGTTGCCACGCGGTATTCGCGTGCTGGCCGCGGACGCGGTGGATACCCATCATGCGGCCCTGATGAGCCAGGCCGCAGGGGCTGGCTATCGGGTGACGCTGCCCTATAGTAAGGATATTAGCGAGGCGGTAGCAGCCTTTAATGCAGCAGCGGAGCTGCTGTTTAAGAAGGCTGCTCCTAAGACCAAGGCCGGCTTTAAGGAAATCGACGTGAAGTTTTATATTCCTCAGGTGGCTGTTACCCAAGATGAGGAAAAGACAGTCTTTACCTTTGACTGCAAAATCACTCCCACCGGTAGCATGAAGGCTGTGGATTTGTTGAACGCATTAAATGAGCACTACAATCTGGGCCTACCTGTGGAAATGGCCGATATCGAGCGCCTTAACCTGTATCGCCTGAGCAAGAAGGGCAATAGGGTGCCCATGCTGAACAGCGATGCTGTGAAGCTGGGATAAAGAAAAAAGCAGCAGCAAGAGCTGGTGCTGCAAGTGTACCAAGGCAATAAGCTGTCCCGGTTATCCCAAGAGGATGACCAGGGCAGCTTTTTTCTTGCTTTGCAGAGAAAAAGACGTTTTTGTCATAAAAAAGTCATAATTGTGTCTTACAATATGGGTAGAACTATGAGAAGGAGGTAGATTCTATGTCCTATCAATTGCACCGTGTGGCTGGCTATATATTGGGCTTTGTACTTTTTTATGCTCCCTTGGCCTTGTTTCAGCGTGGATTGAGCTATGTGTTGACGGGAAAATGGCAGGAGCTGACTATTCATAATCTGTGCTTGCGCAAGCCCGTGGAGCACATTATAGATGGTGGGCTGCTGCAGATAACCTCTGTGAGCATGCTGAGCTTAGTTATTTTACTTGCTGTGGCGTTTTTCTTCGGGCCCGTTTTCTGTGGTAAGCTGTGTCCTGCGGGAGCTTTTACGGAATATTTGAGCAAGATGGTGCCCGACCACTTTAAAATTGATTGGAGTAGGTATACGGAGATTGCGCCTATTCGTTATGGTATGCTGGCGGCCTTTATGGTGATGCCTTTTGTGGGCGGGGGTCTGGCCTGTGCCTATTGCAATTACTATCTCTTTGATTTATTGGCAAACTATGCAGTGCGTGGTTATTTTATTTCCTTGAGCTCCAGCCTTTTGCTTACCGCCATTTTATGGATAGTAGTCTTTGGCCTCTTTACCAAAGGTGGCCGTGGCTACTGCAATTTCCTCTGTCCTGTAGGTGCGGTGCAAAACCTCGTGCATTTTTTCAGCAGCAAGCTGCCCTTTGTGAGACGGATGCAGGTGGATAAGCAAAAATGCATTGGCTGCGGCAAATGCACTCGCGCTTGTCCTATGCAGGCAGTGAAGGTACGGGATAAAAAGGCTGAGATTTGCTTACATAATTGCATTATTTGCGGTCAATGTGCTCATAATTGCCCCGTAAAGGCTATTCACTACGGGAGGGTTGAAGATGAAAAATAAAATCATTACCTTTCTTTTAGCTATGGGTATGCCCGTGTCTGCTATATACGCGCAAGGGCCTGGTTGTACGGGCGTGTGTGGTAGCTGTGGCTTTAATTGTACGCCCGGTATTTTCACTTTGCTGCTGCTCGTGGGTAAGGTTTGTTATAAACGCATGCAAGGGCAGGTGATACAGCATGAGTAAAAAATGGTTAATACGCATAGTTCTGTTCTGCGCTATGCTGGGCTTGATGCTGGGATCTGCCAAGCTACGCATGGGCAGCGACAGCATGAGCGAGAGCATCGCCCTTGCGCCGGGTAAGGTTGTTACCTGTACGGTAGATTTAGGCAAGGAAGGAGCGCTAAAGCGCTTCTTAAACCCCAATGTGTATTCCCTTTCCCTACGCTTACGGCCTGAGGCTAAGACGCAGCTGCGTGTGATAGGTAGCGGTATGGAGATGTACCTGTCCCAGGGCAGCAAGAAAGGCATTTGGACGGAGGTAACGCCCCAGGATGAGCTGCAGTATAAGTTTGGCAGGGGTAAAGGTAAGCATGGTCAAGGCAAGAACATGGCTCATTATATTCCTCTCAATGTGGAATTGAGAGTGGATAGGGAGGCTGTGCAAAAGCGCAACGTGGCCGAAGGCTATTTGCAGTTTTATGATGACAAGGGCGAGTATGGTGAGATTATAGTTAAGGTGGTAAACTCTAGAGTTCAATAACAAATTTCTACAAGAGGGCTTATAGATTTAAAAAAATGCTATGTTACTTTGTTTAAAGACCTCTGAATCCTGCGCAGGCTTCTTTTGCTTTTTTATTGCTAAGATTAGCTTTTGACATTATAATATTACCATAGCGTGTTATTGTTAGAACTTATTTATAAAATCTATAAGAATCATATGGGTAACTAAACGTTACTCGAAACGAATGTTTATGATAATATGGAGGTAGAAAATGATTTGTGAAATCGTGCGTGATGAAAGCTTTTTAGCGCAAAAGAGCACTGAAGCCAGCTTTTTGGATATACCCATTGCCCAAAATTTATTGGACACTTTGGCTGCATATTCTGACAGCTGCGTGGGCCTTGCTGCCAATATGATTGGGGTGCAAAAGCGCATTATTTCCGTGAATATGGGGCCGATTAATGTGGCTATGCTCAACCCTGTCATTGTGAAAAAATCTGGCAAATATATGACGGAGGAAGGCTGCCTTTCCCTGAACGGCGTGCGTCCTACAGCTCGCTACAAAAAAATCACTGTAGAATTTCAGGACATGCATTTTAAAAAGCAGCGCCAGAGCTTTGAGGGCTGGACGGCACAGATTATTCAGCACGAGATTGACCATTGCGATGGTATTATAATTTAAAAAAGTCCACAGAAAAGCCCTGCTTCTTATGAAAGAGGCAGGGCTTGAGTTTTAAACACGAGTGAGAGATAAGGCTTTACCATAGTCCCATAAAGTGCTGCATCACAAGGCTCACCACCGTGATGCCTACCCAGCAGCAGAAGCCCATCAGAATAGGCTTGCCACCAGTTTTAATCAGCTTCACGATGTTAGTGTTAAGGCCGATAGCGCACATGGAAAGCACAATGAAGAACTTGCTCATGGTCTTCAAGGGATTAAAGGCTTCGATAGCAACGCCCATATTTAGAGCGATGGTGGTAATTAAGGAAGCCAGTACGAAGTAGATAATGAAGAAGGGGAAAACGCTTTTGATGCTATAGCTTTTGCCAGCGTCCCCAGCATTATGCTTGGCATTTTTAGTAGTCAGATAAGCCAGCACCATGGTAATGGGGATAATGGCCAGAGTACGCGTGAGCTTGACCGTTACAGCTTTATCCAAGGTTGCAGAGCCAAGGTTATGCATGGAATCCCAAGTGGCAGCACAGGCAGTTACAGAAGAAGTGTCATTAACAGCGGTGCCAGCGAAAATGCCGAAGGCTTCACCGCTGCCGGTGGAAAAGCCCACCAGCATGCCCAAGGTGGGGAAAACAAGGGCTGCTACCATGTTAAAGAAGAAAATTACAGAGATGGATTGAGCGACCTCCTCGTCGTCGGCTTTGATAACGGGAGCAGTGGCAGCGATGGCGGAGCCACCGCAGATGGAGGAGCCCACGCCAACTAAAGTAGAAATCTTCGTAGGCATACCCATCCAGTGATGCATAGCCCAAGCGATTAAAAGGGAAGTTGCTATGGTGCTGATGATAATGGGCAGGGACTGAACACCAGTCTGCAATACCACAGTGAGATTAAGGCCGAAGCCCAGCAGAATAACTGCATACTGCAGGATTTTCTTAGAAACATAGTTGATACCGCCCTGTAGATGGGTTTTATCCTTAATAAACAGGGTAACGATCATGCCGGCGATAATGGCGAAAACAGGTCCGCCAATCAAAGGAAACATTTTTCCCAGGTACCAGCAGGGAGTGGAAATTACAAGGCACAGCAGCATGCCCTTCCAGTTTTTTTCTATAAAGTTCATTTTTCTAACCTCTTTCTATCAAACAAGATTATTTAATGATAGCATATCTTTGGCTGATTAGCAATATTTTATGTAAAAATAATATCTTTTGCTCTTCTGTGTAAGCTGAGCGTAGATAGTTGTGTATACTTTGTGAAAAGTGAGCAAAATTAAAGAGATTATGGTACAATAAACTTGTTAGTGAATTTTCTTGGAACAAGACTCTAGTACAACAAGAGGAGGACAAGCTCATGGAATACAATAAAATTTCCCAGGAAATAATCGCCAAGCTACAAGCCCTTGTAGGCGCACAAAATGTGCTGACCGAAGGCGAGCAAATGGAAATCTATGCTCACGACGAGGTGACTGACCCGGCTTATCATCATATGCCGGAGGCAGTAGTTTTTGCTGAGAATGCACAGCAGGTGGCTGCTGTAGTAAAGCTGGCCAATGAGCACCATTTTCCGGTAGTACCCCGTGGCGCCGGCACTGGTCTGGCTTGTGGTGCTGTGCCCGTATACGGTGGCGTGGTGCTATCCTTGGAAAAGATGAATAAAATTCTAGAAATCAACGTAGATGCCATGTATGCTGTGGTGGAGCCTGGTGTGCGCACCTCTGATTTGCAGGCTGCAGTTGAGGCACAGGGTGCATTCTATGCTGGCGACCCCTGCAGCGGTGACTCCTGCTTCATAGGCGGTAACGTAGCTACCAATGCCGGTGGCAACCGTGCTGTCAAATATGGCACTACCCGTCATCAGGTTTATGCAGTGGAAGTAGTTAATCCCACCGGTAAGATTGTCAATCTCGGCGCACGCTTGCAAAAGCAAACTACGGGCTATTGCCTTGAGCAGCTTGTAATTGGTTCCGAGGGCACCTTGGGCATTATCACAAAGATTACGGTGAAGCTGTTACCCATTCCTAAATATAGCATGGACCTTTTGGCTGTGTTCGAGTCTGCCGAGGACGCCATCGGTACCGTGAACAAGATTATCATGGGCGGTATTACTCCTACCTGCGTGGAGTATATGGATAATATCACCATTAAATCCGTAGAAAGATATTTGGGCAGCAATCTGCAGGGCAGCGAAAAGGGTAATTACCTCATTGTAGAGGTGGAAGGAACCAGCGAGGACGACTTGGACGAAAAAGCCTGCACCTTGGACGAAATTTGCTCTGAAAATGGCGCTTCCGATGTGCTCGTAGCAGAGCATGCAAAGATTTGGCAGGCCCGTAAGGCCTTCGCCGAAGCAGTACGTGCTGAAAGCCTCATCGTGTGCAAGGAAGACGTGGTTTGTCCCGTAGACCAGGAGCCTGCCCTTTTGGCAGAGATTTTGCGTCTGGCTGAAAAATATCAGCTGGTGACCCGCATTGCCAGTCATGCCGGTGATGGCAATATCCATCTGAATATCCTGAAGATGCCTGAAGAGAGCTACGAGGATTGGGACGCTCGCGTGAAGGAAAATCAACAGGAGCTCTATGCCTTTATCTACGCTCATGGTGGTCGTTTGAGTGGCGAGCATGGCATTGGCTACAAGCGTAAACATTTGATGGAGGAATTCACCAATCCGGATGAGCTGGAAATGATGCGTGCAATTAAAAAGGCACTGGACCCCAATAATATTTTGAATCCTGGCAAGATTTTTGATGTGGAATAAGCCGTAAGGCAAATATAAAAGGGAAATGGGTGGAATAAGATGAAAGAAATTTATGATTTGGCAGCAGAGTATCATTCTGCTGGCAACAATTGTGTGGAATCCGTAGTAAAGGCCTGTAACAAGGGACTTAATCTGAACCTGCCTGATGCAGCTATTCGCATGATCAGCGGCATGGGCGGTGGTATTGGCCGCAGCGGCTGCGTATGTGGCGCTTTGAGTGGCTCCGCCATGATTATCAGTTCCTTAGTGGGACGTCTGGACCCCAGCGAGAAGCATCAAACCGAGGTTTATAAATATACCCATGAATTCTATGAGCGCTTCTATAATCATTTTGGCTCTGCCTGCTGCTCTCAATTAAACAAGCTTTCCTTTGGCACGCCTGAATATCGAACCAAATGCATCAAGATTTCCGCTGAAGCGGCTGATATGGTGTCCGACTATATTATGGAAAAAGGCCTTTTAGAGTTCAAAAAATAAGTCTAGCAATAAAAAATCCCTGCTCCTCGTCAGAGAAGCAGGGATTTTTTATCTATTAATACTTTGCTTCCATAGCCTTGATGATATCATAATATCTTTGGTTTACCGGCGTTGGCACATTGTGCTTAGTGCCTAAGCGAATGATAGTACCTGCAAACAGCTCCACCTCGGATTTACGCTTGGCCAGCGCATCCTGACGCATGGAGGGCAGTCCCTCCGGAGAAAGCCCTCGCAAAACCTTTACGCAGCCCTCAAAGTCCGCTTCCGTCAGCTTAATGCCTTCCTTTTGGGCCACATTAATCACCTCATGCATGGCTGCAAACATATCCTTGCAGGCTTCATCATTGGTAAAAGCCCCGCCATAATTGGTCTCATAGACCATGCAGGTTTGATTGATGCCCACATTGAGCAGCAGCTTAGCCCACAAAGCGTGCAAAATATCCTCTTCAATAACATATTGAATGCCCGCTTTTTCCAAAAGCGCCATGACCGCAGCCAGTGCCGGACGCTGCTTCTTCTCCAAAAAGCCCAGCTTTAAAATGCCCTTATGCTCATAGGTGAGGCTCGTCCCTTCGCGTACTGCATCCATGCCCAAGGCCACGCAATAGAGCAAATTGTCATCCCCATAGCGTTCCTTGATGTATTCCTCACTGCTGATGCCATTGAGCACGGAAAAAATAATGGTTTTAGGCCCAACTAAGCCCTGCATTTCTGCCAAGGCCTCCGTAAGTCCGCTGAATTTGGTAGCTACAATGACTAAATCCACGGGCTCGGCGCTAGCAGCACTTTGCAAGGTAAAGCTTTGCTCCACACCATTAACCTCATACTTATCATTTGCATGACGTGCATAGCGCTCCTCGTCCATTACAAAGCGCACTGCTCCCTTGGGCAATACCTTGTTCAGCTGCTCACCATAGAGCAAGCCCAAGGCACCCATGCCTACAATGGCCACAGTTTTTATCTCCATAATCTTTCCTCCCTTTTTGCTGAATTTTTTATGACATTTTTATAAATTATTGCTTCAGTGCTGCCTGCTTTTGGTACTCCAGTCCCCATTGCTGCATGGCAAAAAGGATGGGGCGCAGGCTCTCGCCCAGCTCCGTCAAGGTATACTCTACTCGTGGGGGTACCTCAGCATAGACCTTGCGGGTTAAGAGGCCATCCTCCTCCATGGCACGCAGATTGCTGGTCAATACCTTTTGGGAAATACTGCCAATGGATTTTTTTAGTTCCCCAAAGCGTTTGGTACCACTGAGCAAATCTCGCAGGATGAGCACCTTCCAGCGGTCACTGATGAGCATCAAGGTCACCTCCACCGGACAGGCAGGTAATGCCTTGGACATATGACCATCCCCTTTCTAAAATTAGTATCTCTAAGTACTATAGTTTCTAAAAGGTAACTATAGTACTTAAAAGTGCTTACTTTACAAAATAGCCCTATGGTTATATTATAATGTCAGAAGCTGATCTAAGCAAGTAAAAGCTTAAGCTGAAGGAGGATTATCTTATGGAAAAAGCAGTATTAGATTTTGTGATTAGTAAAACTCAGGACTTGTTGGCCGCTCCCAGCGCCTGCCCAGAGGTGAAGGACGCAGCCAACGCCTGGTTGGCTGCTATTGGCACCGAGGCAGAGGCTGCTGAAACGGCCAAATATATCGCAGAGCTAGAAGCAGACATTATGCCCATCGACGGACTGATCGCCTTTGGTCAAACTGAGCTGGCTCTGAGCATCTTTGGCGCCGACGGCGTCAAAGCGCTGCAAGCTCACGCCCAAGAGCTTAAGGACAGCGGTGCCAAATATTGCGACTGCCCTGCCTGCGCAGCCTGCAAAGCAATTATTGATAGAAAAGCAGAAATACTGTAAGCAAAGCTATAGTGTATATGCATAGTTTAAGCCCTGCCTCTTTCATAAGAAGCAGGGCTTTCTTTTTTTCGCCTGCGCTTACATACAGTTTGCTTCCTTGTGATATAATAAATACAAGTATGACTACGTGATGGAGGTTTACCATGAAGATAATAATTTCTCCGGCCAAGCAGATGCAGGTGGATACGGAAGCCTTTGCTTGTACTGCACCACAGTTTTTGTCGCAGACAAGAGAAATCTTAGCCAAGCTGCAAGCTATGAGCATGCCGGAATTGCAAAAGCTGTGGGACTGCAATGATGCCTTGGCGGAGCAGAATTATGAGCGTATTCGCCGGATGGATTTAGAGCGGAATTTAACGCCGGCGGTGTTGGCTTATGTTGGCTTACAATACACACATATGGGGCCGCGGGTTTTGGAAGCAGAGGCTTGGGAATATGTGTGTGCCAATCTGCGCATTTTGTCAGGCTTTTATGGACTTTTGCGTGCCAGTGATGGTGTAGCTCCCTATCGCTTAGAGATGCAGGCCAAGCTTGTTGTAGCAGGCAAGAAAAATCTTTACCAGTACTGGGATAGGCGCTTGTGTGACACTCTGACCTGCGAGGACAAGGTAATCTTAAATCTTGCTTCGAAAGAATATAGTAAGGCTGTGGAGCCTTATCTGGGCAAGGATGTACGTTTCGTAAGCTGTATTTTTGGCTGTAGCGATAAAAAGGGTGGTTATAAGGTCAAGGCTACGGAGGCGAAAATGGCCCGTGGCAGCATGGTGCGCTGGTGCGCCGAGCACAACGTGCAAAGCCCGGAGGAGGTACAGGGATTCGATACCTATGGCTATGTCTTTAATCCTGCCTTATCGAACGACTTAGAATACGTATTTATAAAATAAAGGCAAGGCATGC
Source organism: Phascolarctobacterium sp. (assembly GCA_034086985.1). GTDB lineage: Bacteria > Bacillota > Negativicutes > Acidaminococcales > Acidaminococcaceae > Phascolarctobacterium_A. The sequence goes on along the minus strand of JAXDZG010000023.1, from coordinate 27,468 downwards.
CAAGCAATACTTTCTGAAAATTTGCTCTGGCCTGATGTATAAGCATTGTTTTTAGTGCTATCTGGGTATATAATAGTAGCAGTGTGATTATAAGGGAACGTCCAGCTTTTGTTTATATCAGGGCATCAGGGACGATATCGAAGGAGGATTTGTTATGAAGAAAACTTGGAAAAAGAGCTTGGCTGCAGCCCTAGCTATGGGTTTGGTAGTTATGCTGTCCGCAGGCTGCGGTGGCGGCGATGCTAAAAAAGAGGCTGCCAAGGACACCAAGGCTAGCGCTGGCAAAATTGTGCAGCTGAAGAGCGAAAAAGAGGCTGATTTGCTGGCCCAAGCTAAAAAAGAGGGCACTGTAAAGGTATATTCCATTACATCCCGTGTTTCCAAGGCCGGTGCTGCCTTTGAGAAAAAATACGGCATTAAGGTTGTTGCTAGCAACCTGAAGGATTTCGAGTTGATCGACAAGATTTCCACAGAGGCTAAGGCTAAGGCAGAGGGTGCCGACCTTGTAATTTGCCAAGATAGTGGTCGTGTGTATGGCGAATTGATTACCACTGGCTATCTGCAAAACTATGTGCCTGCTGATTTGAAAAATGTTATTCCTGAAGCTAACCAAAGCCCCTTGGTATTTGCTTATATGAACAAGGTGCTGGTTTATAATAATGAAAATGGCAAGGCTGCTCCTGTAAGCAACCTGTGGCAGCTCACCGAGCCTAATATGAAGGGCAAATTCTTCTTCAAGAGCCCCATGCAGGAGGGCATTAATGCCAACTTCCTGACCATGCTGACCAAGGAAGAAAACGCTAACAAGCTGGCTAAGGCTTATGAAGATTTGTACAAGAAACCCTTGAAGCTGACCACCAAGAACGCTGGCTATGAATGGATTAAGATGGCCTTCCAAAATGGTCTGGTAATGGGCCCCTCCGACACCGCTATGACCGAGTCCGTAGGCGTTAAGGGTCAAAACCTGACCGCTATCGGTCTTTTGAACTATTCCAAGCTGCGCTATGCAGAAAAGAAGAATTTGGCTGTAGGTACTGCTGATAAGGTAACTCCCTTTGCCGGCTTCTACTATCCTGAATATGTGATGCTGGTGAAGGACGCTAAGCATCCTGCTGCTGCTAAGCTGTTCGTACAATTCCTGCTGACCAAGGAAGGCTTTGCAAGCTGGTCCAAGGATATGGGCACTTATTCCGGCAACGAAACCATCAAGGTTGCTAAAGGCGACAAGCCCTTGGCTGAATGGCAAAAGGTATTGGTTGGCGATGACCCGCAATACATCTTCGAGCATCGTGCTGAGGTAGAAGAGTTTATTTCTAAGTTCATGTAATTATGGCTAATATGCCTTCACAAGGATAATTACGCAAGAGGGCGGGGAGCTTCTCCGCCCCTTATTATTTTGAGGATAAGTTTATGAGTTTATGGCATCGCGTGCGGATGTTTTGTCGTAAGCCGCACAATTTAATTTTGGCATTTTTGTTTGTGGCTCTTATCGTGCTCACATTCCTGCCTCTTTTATCCATTGTTTTGGATACCTTCACCGTCCACACCTCCGAGGTCATGCGCATTCGCGGCAGCCACGCTGGTGACTGGACCCTGTACCATTGGCGCAAGGTGCTCCTTGACGGTGAAAACAGTATGGCTATTTTTTACAAGCCCCTGTGGAATACGGTGCTGATTTCCTTTGCTACCTGCGCTATTGCCATCGGCTTTGGCGGTACCATGGCTTGGCTCATCACCCGCTCCAATATTCGTTTCAAGGGCTTTCTTTCCGCCATTTTTGTGGTTCCCTACATCATGCCCTCCTGGACTTTGGCCCTGGCTTGGCTGAACTTCTTTAGAAACTCGCTGGTGGGCGGTGTGCCGGGACTTTTTACGGTGCTCACGGGCATTCCCACGCCTAACTGGTTTGCCTATGGCTTTTTGCCTATTTCCATTGTGCAGGGCCTGCACTATGCTCCCTTTGCCTATATTTTGATTGGCGGCATTTTAAAGAATATGGACGCCAATTTGGAGGAGGCAGCTCAGCTTTTACATGCTACGCGCTGGCAAATTCTGCGGCGTATTACTCTGCCCATGGTGAAGCCAGCCATTTTGTCCACCTTTTTGCTGGCCTTCTCTAGCTCTATGAGCGCCTTTGCGGTGCCCGCATTTTTGGGAGCGCCAGTGCGTTACCATGTGTTGACTACTCAATTGTTCCGCACCCTGCAGGGCCTAAACCCCGGCTATGGCTATCTCATGGCCTTGATTTTAATTCTTATCGGCGTGGGCATTATGCTCATTAACCAAAAGGTGCTGGACAATCGCAAGTCCTATACCACCATTACGGGCAAGAGCTCCAATATTTCCCTGTTTAATTTGCGCGCGCTGCGCACGCCCCTGTCCTATGGCTTGGGCTTTTTGCTGACCTGCGTTACGATCATTCCGCTGATTACCTTTGCGGTGGAAAGCTTCATCGTGGAGCCCGGTAACTACAGCTGGAGCAATTTCAGCACTGTCTTTTGGGTAGGCGAGGGTGCTACGGATATTGCTAACGGAGAGCCCGGTGTGCTGCGCAATCGCAGCATTTATAACGGCCTTTATAACAGCTTAGTACTGAGCGTGCTGTGCGCCTTTTTCGCCGGTACAATCGGTATTTTGGCTGGTTATGCCATCGTTCGCAAGAAGGGTACTTGGCTGAGTAATGCGGTAAACCATCTTACCTTCTTCCCCTATTTGATTCCCTCCATGGCCTTTGGCGCTATTTATTTGTCCATGTTCGCGCTGCCGCGTGGTCCCATTCCTGCGCTCTATGGCACCTTCTCGGTGTTAGTTTTAATTGGTACGGTTAAGTACTTGCCCTTCGCTACCAAGGCAGGCGTCAACTCCATGCTGCAGCTGGGCGGTGAAATTGAAGAGGCTGGTATTATTATGGGCATTCCCTGGTGGAAGCGCATGGTACGCATCATCATGCCCATCCAAAAAACCAGCATCCTGTCAGGCTATTTGCTGCCGTATATTTCCTGCATGCGCGAGCTGTCACTATTTATTTTGTTGATTTCCCCGTCCTCAGCAGTGCTGACCACCATGCTCTTCCAGTATAACGAGAAGGGCTGGAACCAGTATGCCAACGCCATTAATTTATTGATTGTGCTGGTAGTTTTGCTGTCCAACTGGATTATTAATAAGCTGACGGGTGCGTCCATTGATAAAGGAATAGGGTGAGAATATGCCGAAAATTGTCTTAAAAAATATTACGAAAAAATTTGGCAGCAAAAGTGCTGCTGTAGAAAATTTAAATTTAGTGATTGAGGATCGCTCCTTCATCACACTATTAGGACCCTCCGGCTGCGGTAAAACCACTACCCTGCGCATGATTGCAGGCCTTGAGACTCCCACCAGCGGCGAGATTACGATAAATGATGAAGTAGTTTTTTCTTCTGAAAAGGGTATTGATGTGCCGCCGGAAAAGCGTGGCGTGGGCTTTTTGTTCCAAAACTACGCTCTGTGGCCTCATATGACGGTGTACGAGAATATTACCTTCGGCCTAGAAAATCTGAAGTGGGAGAAGGAGAAAATCAAGGCCAGAGCTGCGGAGCTTATGGCCATGCTGAAGATTGGTGAATATGCAGGGCGTTATCCTAGTGAGCTCAGCGGCGGTCAGCAGCAGCGTGTGGCCATTGCCAGGACCTTGGCTACAGGCCCCAAGACCCTGTTTATGGACGAGCCCCTGTCCAACTTGGATGCCAAGCTGCGCATGGAAATGCGCACGGAGCTGAAGCGCCTGCATTTGGAGACGGACTCCACCTTTGTTTATGTAACCCATGACCAGCTGGAGGCTATGACTTTGTCTACAAAGATTTGCCTTTTGAAGCAGGGGCAGCTGCAGCAATATGCTGCGCCGCTGACAGTTTATCACGAGCCTGCCAATAGCTTTGTGGCTGATTTTATTGGTAGTCCCAATATTAATCTGTTGCCTGTGCTGGTGGATAAGGCTGATAAGAAGTCTGCTTTGCTTAAGCTGGGCGACAGCCAGCTGCACTTTGCTTATGCTGAAGAGGCTAGCAATATTGTGAGCGGTAGCGAGCTTATCTTGGGCGTACGGCCTGAGAACGTGCTGCTCAGCGAAGCCGAGGGCGATTTTGCGGCCAAGGTTTATAGTACGCTGCCCAGTGGCATGGAAACTGTGGTGCGCCTAGAGATGAACGGCATTATGCTCACTGCGGTTGTTTTTGGTGGTGTGGATTTTGCTGTGAACCAGCCTGTGAAGATTAGCTTTAAGGGTGACCAGCATCATCTATTTGCTGCAGGTGACGCAGGCATCAAGCTGGCTAGCGGTAGCCTCAAAAAGTAAATGGGTAAAAAAGTAAAGGCTTAAATTGTAAATTTTTCAAGCTCAAAGTGGCTAAAATATGGTCACTTTGAGCTTTATTTTTCATACTAAAGTAAACATCTGTTTTCTGCCGCGTTTCGGGGTAGGAACGATTTGTAAATTTATTTCAAAATTATCTGAAAAAGCTTGCGATTTTAGGTGATACTGTGTTAAAATAAACTTGTAAAATGAATAAAGCCTGCGTAAGCAGGGAATGACTTTGAGGGTACGAGTTATTAGTACATCAGCAGTACATTTTATCGGTTGTGGTAAGGTGTACTGCTTTTTTTATTTTTCTGGAGGTGTTTAACATGATTGACATTATTCAACTACGCAAGACCTACAATGTGCTGGACCGCATGAGTCTGGGCAAGCATCCCTTCGCTGAGGAGGATTTGACCTGGGAGGTGGCCAATAGTCGGCCAGTGAAGCAGTCCTTGGCTGATGCAGCAAGAATACTCGCTGTATATGGCAATTTGCTCAATGTGGTTACCCAGAGCACCGATTTTAAGGTGTATACCTTGGGCAGGGCAGGGCAGCAACCCTTTACCATTGATAGTGAAGATGCCAAGAGTATTTCTGTGGCAGCTAATCCTATTCTGATTACGAGGCTAGCCAAAAATATTAATGATACTGTTGGTCGAGAGACCATGCGTAGCGTTACGGCGGTGGATTTAGGCAAGTGGCTCGTGCACGAGGGCTTTTTAGAAATTAAGGACAGGCAAAAGAACAAGGTGGCTACGGCTAAGGGAGTGGAGTTAGGCATCATCACCAAAGAGCGCATTCGGGAAAACGGCGAGAATTACTTCTTTAATCGCTACACTCCTAAGGCCCAGCGCTATATCATCGACCACTTGCCGGAAATCAGCCAGTTCCTGCAGGGAAAGGTTTATGCTTCTGGTTATGTGCAGGATGAGTGAGAGGGGGAAGAGATGTAATAAATAATATTGGCAGGAAAGAATACATTAGTTTTCTTCTGTATTACTAATAAAGCTTGTGGTATAATAGGAATAATAAGCTAAGATTATCTCTTAGAGGGATTTTCCCATTAGTAGGTGCAAGCATGACCAATAAATCTATAACTAAGACCATTATGTGGACAGTTTTGGTGCTGTTTAGCAGCTTTATCATCACCCAGCGAGTGGCAAATTATTTTATCGAGGACCGCATAGCCAAGGAAAAGCAGCTGGTACAGCACACAGCTCAGACCACAGCATTACATTTTGAATCGAAAATAGAAAAATATCTGGGTGCTGCCGACTTTTTGAAGAGCTATTTATTGCTTAACGGCGAAGAGGCAACCTTTACAGCTTTTCCAAAGCTTGCTCCGTCTATCATGGATAAAAATGGAGTTATCCAATGCATCGAGCTCGCAAAGGATGGCACTATTGATTATGTGTATCCTTTAAAGAATAATGAGCATGTAGTTGGTCTTAATTTATTGACTGCTGAAAAAAGACGCTTGGAGGCAGGCGCTGCTCGCAAAACAGGTAAATATACTATTGCAGGCCCCTTTCCTTTGGTTCAGGGCGGTGTAGGTGCGCTGCTTTTAGACCCTATTTATCTGCCTAATGATAAGGGCGAAAAGGATTTTTGGGGTTTTGCTGTAGTCGTTATCGACTGGGAAGCTTTTGTGAAAGAGGTTAATCTCCAGCACCTGGAAAAGAGTGGCTACTATTATAGTATTTGGCATAAAGATCCATATACTGGCAAGAAGGCTAATATCGCCGCTTCTGAGCAGCTAGTGTCGGATAAGGCTATTCAGGTTATTTGTCCCATGCCCAATGATTTGTGGTATGTGGATATTGAGGTTGCCGGTGGCTGGATCGCCCCTGCTACCCAGGATGCTTATCTTGCTTTGGCTATGCTCATCAGCTTTTTGTTGACCATAGGCTATTGGCAGTTCGCAACCGGTCGCCGCAAGGAGCAGGAGCATAAGGAGCAGCTGGAGGCTGCTTTAGCTAAGGCCAATGTAGCCAATGAGGCCAAAACTAGATTCTTATTTAGCATGAGTCATGATATTCGCACGCCTATGAATGCTATTTTGGGCTTCACAGAAATTGCTAAGGGTAGCAAGGATATGCAGCAGATTAAGGACTGCCTGCGTAAGATTGGCCTAGCGGGTGAGCTCTTGCTAAAGCTTATTAACGAGGTTTTGAATATCTCACGTATCGAAAGCGGTACATTGAAGCCGGTGCTGGAAAAAACTGATTTGCAGCTTTTTACCCAAGAGCTGGAAATGCTTTTTAAACAATCCATGCTGGATAAGCAGCTTGACTTTAGTGTTAAATGTGATGTAAAAAATCGCTTTGTTGAAGCTGATAGCCAGCATTTGCAGACCATTTGCGTCAACTTGATTGCCAATGCGCAGAAGTTTACTGCCTCTGGTGGCAGGGTTGCGGTGGCGCTTGAGCAGCTGGAAAACAAGGCTGATAGGGCTGTCTATCGTTTTCAGATTAGCGACACGGGCATTGGTATGAGTGAAGAATTCCAAAAGGTGCAGTATAACCTTTTTGAAAGGGAGCATACAAGCACTGTTACTCGCACTGAGGGTACGGGCCTTGGTCTTGCCATTGTGAAGCGTTTAGTGGATATGCTCAAGGGTCGCATTGATTGCGAGAGTCAGGTGGGCAAGGGTACTACCTATACGCTGCATTTTGAGCTTAAGCTTTTACCTGATGACCGCGTTAAGGACGCTGATAAGGTTGCAAAGCATAGTCCTGCGAGCTTAGCAGGCAAAGAGGTGCTGCTGGTAGAGGATAATGAGCTCAATATGGAAATAGCTCAAATAGTGCTGGCTAAGGCAGGCTTAGTAGTTGATACAGCGGTCAATGGGCAAGAGGCAGTGGTTAAGGCTCAGGCCAAGCGTTATGATATGATTTTAATGGACATCCAAATGCCGGTTATGAATGGTTACGAAGCTACGAGAGCTATTCGCCAATTGGAGGATAAACATTTGGCCAATGTGCCAATTATTGCCATGACGGCTAATGCTTTCCAGGAGGATAAGGAGAAGGCCTTGAGCGAGGGTATGGACGGACATGTGGCTAAGCCGCTGAATGTGGATGTGCTGCTGCAGGTTATGCTGGACGTTTTGCTCAAAAAAGAGCATGAGCAAGGATAGAAAAAGGAAGTATTGGAAATGTTAATTGCTAAAGATAAACATAAATTACTCGTTAAGCTGCGTAAGCATCTGCATGCCAATGCGGAGCCTTCCATGCAGGAAGTGAAAACAAAAGCACTTTTGATGGAGTTTTTGCGTGAGCATACAACGCTAGAAATTGTCGACAGAGGTATTTGGTTTTATGCTGTGCACAGGGGCAAAGGCAGCAAGCCTTCTATCGCGTTACGTGCAGATTTTGACGCTGTACTTTGTGCGGACGGTTGTGCACGGCATTTGTGTGGACATGATGGGCACAGTACAATTTTGGCTGGGGTAGCTCTAGGATTAGAAGGTGTCGAGACTGAGCGAGATGTATATTTGATTTTCCAGCCTGGTGAGGAAACTGGTCAGGGCGGGGAGTTATGCAGTCAACTTCTTGTTGAGCAGCATATTGCAGAGGTTTATGGCATGCATAATCTTCCCGGCTTTGCGGAAAAGGAAGTGCTGTTGGCAGATAGAACCTTTGCTTGCGCCTCCACTGGGATGGAGATTGCCTTGGTGGGTGCTCCTACTCACGCTGCTTATCCTGAGCAGGGTAAGAATCCTGCCTCACTCATTGCTGAGCTTATCACTTATTTGCAGCAGTTGATTGCGGAGCCCCATCGTGGCGTTGTTTTAGGTACGGTGATTGGTGTGGAGCTGGGCAGCAAGTCCTATGGAGTTGCTGCGTCAAGGGGCGCGCTGCGGCTCACGCTGCGCGCGGAGCATCAGGACGAATACGATGCCTTGGTCGAGGGCATGAAAAATAAAGCCATGCAAGGTGCAGCGGAGCAGGGCTTGGAATGCGCTATAAGCTTTGTTGAGCCTTTTCCGGCAACAGTAAATACTGCTGCCTGCGTACAAAAGCTCAAGCATACCGCGGAAGGTTTAGGCCTCAAGACCGCTTACTTACAAGAGCCTATGCGCTGGTCCGAGGATTTTGGCTATTATCTGAAGAAAGCGCAGGGCGCTTTCTTCGGCGTGGGCTGCGGCGAGCAGCATGCAGGTCTGCATACTGCTGCTTATGAATTCAATGATGCTATCATCGATGCTACTGTGGAGTTGTTCCTCAAGCTGGTTGAAGTGTAATGAAAAAAGCTCATCTCCTTTGATGGAGATGAGCTGAATTTTTGTTTATTTTGTGCAATCTTTAGTGGTGCGCCTGAGAGGAATCGAACCTCCGCACACGGTTCCGGAGACCATTGCTCTATCCACTGAGCTACAGGCGCAATTTCACCTAGATATTATAACATAAGCGTGAAATTTATGCAAAGCTTTCCGGTATTTTTTGTCAGTTACCTGTTTATATGCTACAATAAAAGTGCTATAATATAGTACTGATTTAAGTAGGAAAGGATTTTGCAATGATTACCATTCGTGATAAAGTACGCTTTGTGGAAACTGATATGATGGGCGTTGTGCATCATGCCAACTATCTGCGTTGGTTTGAGATGGGACGTGTGGCTTATCTGCGTGCCTGTGGCATTACCCTAGGTGAGCTCATGGACGCTGGTGTAATTTTTCCCATTACAGAGGTCAAAGCAACCTATAAAAATTCCTGTACCTTTGATGATGATTTTGAGGTACAAGTCAAAATGACTGCCTTTAACAAAGCCAAGATGGAGTTCGCTTACAAGGTAATCCGTCTGCGCGATGGCGCTGTGGCTGTGGAAGGGCATACTCGCAACGTGTTCACGGATAAGGAGGGGCATATTATTCGGTTAGAGCCCCGCTGGTACGACAAAATTCAAAAGGTATATGCAGCGGACAAGGCTGCGGAGGAGTGAGAGTATGGAAAAATATGAAATTGTACCCGTGCCGACCCGCATTTTGACCCACCATGATGATATTTGTAATGCGATTTTGGAGTTTGGCAAGGATAAAATTGGTCCCAACGATGTAGTTTGTGCAGCAGAAAGCGTTGTAGCTATTACCCAAGGTCGAGCTATGCGCTGCGAAGAATTTCATCCTGGCTTTTTGGCTAAAACCTTGAGCCATTTGTTTCCTTCTAAGGGTAGTATTTCTAGCTGGTACAGCATGCAGGCCTTGATTGATGCCGAGGGCGGTATGCGTGTTTTGTATGCTGTGATTTGCGGCTTTGCTGCTAAATGCGTGGGTATTAGCGGTACCTTCTACCGTCTGGCAGGCGAGCAAGCCCGGTTAATCGACGATATTACTGGCACCATGCCTCCCTACGATAAGCATGTGGTATATGGTCCTGCCAATCCTACCAAGGTTGCAGAGGCAATTACAAAGGCCTGTGGCTGCTATGGTGCGGCCATTGCGGACGTAAATGACTTAAAGCGTAGTGCTGTTTTAGGCGTTTCCAAGGGCGTGGATGCGGACAAGGTAGCTGAAATTCTTATCGATAATCCCTTTGGCAATGGCAGTGAAAAAACTCCCATTTGTATTATTAAAAATTATCATCGGGCCTAAGGAGGAAGCAAAATGTTCATGACTATTATTGGTATTCTCGTAGCCCTGGTGATTTTGGGCTGTGCTGTGGTTGCTTTATACATCATGATGCAGGGTGATGCTGAAATGCGTCTGCTGACGCAAAAACGTACCGATGCTGTCAAGGTCAGTGAAAAGGGCGAACGCTTAGATTTTCAGCTAGAGGTGCCCTTTGACAACATCGGTAAGCAAGAGGGTACTATTCTCGACACTTATATGCGTATTTATCTTCCCCAGGAGCAGTATGATGATGTACTGCTGCGTGGCAAGGTTAATTTAGAGGGCGTGCTCCGCGACGACGATTATTTTGAAGCACTGCTCGTTCCTGCTGGCACTGGCAAGCGCTTGGTGCTGCGCTTTGAAGCTTATGCTAAGAATGGCAAGACCATCAAGGAAGCCTTGGGCAATGTGCCCGATGTGGATGTGGCGCTCTTTGCCGATTGCCGCGGCAGACGGGAGCTGTACACTGTAAAGGAATACTTCACTTTAACTGCTGAAGAAATGCGGGCACTAATAAAATAAAAGCGTTGAGTAAAAAATGAGCTCATCTCCGTAAAAGGGGATGAGCTTTTTGGTTCAATGTACATTTCTACAAAATAAAAAAGTTCGCACCGAATGGTGCGAACATACGTTTAAATTGTGGTGACCTCAGCAGGACTCGAACCTGCGACCTTTTGATTCGTAGTCAAACGCTCTATCCAGCTGAGCTATGAGGCCACATGGTGCTTAATCAAGCAACATTGATATTATACCTAAAAGCTTTAGCTTTGTCAACAGCTTTTTTGTGAAAAAATGTTGTCAAAATAACGAGAATTCATTGACGAATGCAAGTCTATGGGCTATAATTTACCTAATATGTTCTGTATTTATATCATAGTGTATGCATCAATGGGCGTATATGGGACATTTGCAGAGGCAATTGTCAGTATAGGCGAGACAGATACGTGGTATAAATACAAATGTCTACAAAATATATGCTGTTGAAGATGTATACGATGGGGCCATTATAGGGCGGCGCAGTGGCGTCTGCTAGTAGGGTTTGGTGTTGCTTTGGCAGGCATGTATTATTTTAAAGGAGGATTATTGTGCCTGTTTCCCTTGTTATCTTAATACTGTATATTGCTGCTCTGTTTGGCATCTCTTGGTATGCCAAAAAACGTAGTGAGGGCAACAATGAAAACTATGCTCTTGCCGGACGTAAGCTGTCCGCACCCTTGATTTGTGTAACCATTATCGGTTTGGCTGTAGGTGGCGCTTCCACTATCGGCGTATCCGAGCACGCCTTCCGCGTAGGCCTGAGTGCTGGCTGGTATACCATTGCCTGGGCATTGGGTGCTATTGTCATGGGCCTTTTCATGGCGAAAAAGTATCGTGAGCAAAACATTACCACTATTACTGAGCTCATTGAGCGTCACCACGGCACCGGTGCGGTAATTTTGGGCGTGCTGTGCCAAATCGTTATTCAGTTAGTAATCATTTCCCTGCAATATATCGCAGGCGGTAGCATTCTGCATGCGATTTTGCCGGATATTTTCGATTTCCAAACCGGCATGATTGTCAGTGCCATTACCTTTATCGGTATTACCTTCATCGGTGGCATGTGGTCCGCATCTTTGTCCAACGTATTGAACATCGTGCTGATTTATGTGGGCATTTTGATTGCCACCGTTATTCAGTTTAACAAAATCGGCAGCATGGATAAGCTGGCAGCTGCCCTGCCGGCCAACGTGCCCTGGTTCAGCTTTATTGACGGTGTTGGTCCTGTGACCATCGCCAGCTGGTGCTTGACCTTGATCACTGTAAACCTGTCCCTGCAAAGCATTCTGCAAATTTCCTTAGGTGCTAAGGATGCAGAAACTGCGAAGAAGGGCTTCGTTTGGGGCGGTATCATTATGCTCCCCGTAGGCGTTTTGGCTGCCTTCTTGGGCATTGTTGCTAAGGCTATGTTCCCTGAAGTTAAGGCTGCCTTGGCTTTGCCCCAAGTAATCGTAGGCTTGCAGCCGCTGGTAGCTGGTATTACTCTAGCTGCACTGTGGGCTGCGGATGTATCCACTGCCTGCAACCTGCTTTTGAGTGCCGGTACCCTGTTCTCCAGCGATATTTACAAGCGCTTTATCAATCCTGATTGCGATGATAAAAAGCAGCTGATGATGACTCGTCTGTGCGTAATGATCAGCGGTATTTTGACTTTAGGCCTTGCTATGACGGTATCGAGTATTTTGGGTACGATTATGATAGGCTTAGCCCTGACAGCGGCCTTCACCATGATTGTGTTCGTGGCTTTGTTCTTCCCCAAATACACTTCCAAGGCTGCTGGCTTCTGGACTCTGCTGGCTGGTCTTGTAACTATCATCCTCTACAAATTCTGCCCTGCAGTACGCATTTTCCCCAATGTTATTTATTTGGAATGGATCGTGTGCATTGTGACTTATCTGGTGGTTGCTGTTATAAGTCCTGCTAAAAAAGAGGCTCCTGCAAAATAAGTTTTATACCAAAAATGTATAATTATACTTAAAATGTGCCTGCTTTGTTACATTTGTAACAGGGCAGGCTTTTTTATGCCTAAGTTAGAAAAAACCATAAAATTTTTGTGAAATATGCCAGTAAGTGTGATAGAATTATATCTGATTGTAATGTACAAAGTTCTTGTACGGCGATATACTTTTGCTTAGTATGAAGAAGCATTATTCCTGATTACCGGAGGCAGAAAATGGACAGGATTTTGGAGCAAAAAGAAATTCAAGTTGCTGTGGTGGGCCTTGGCTATGTGGGCCTGCCCTTAGCAGTGGCCTTTGCCGAGCATGTTCCCACTATTGGCTTTGATATTAATGCAGCCAAAATTAATTTATATAAGCAGGGCATTGACCCCACCGAGGAGCTGGGACCGGAGCGTATTAAAACGGCTAAAGTCGATTTTACTGCGGACCCCAAGCGCCTTTTAGAAGCTAATTTTGTGGTAGTGGCAGTGCCCACGCCTGTTAATAGTGACTGTACACCGGATTTGTCTCCAGTGGAGCAGGCTACCGCCTTGGTGGGCCAGCATTTAAGCAAGGGCACCATCGTTGTTTTTGAATCCACGGTCTGGCCCGGTGTGACAGAGGATATTTGCATGCCTATTTTAGAGCGTGAGTCCGGCTTGAAATGTGGCGTGGATTTTAAAATTGCCTATTCTCCGGAGCGCATTAACCCCGGCGATAAGGTACATCGCTTGAACACTATTAAGAAAATCGTTTCCGGCATGGACGAGGAAACACTAAATGTTGTGGCTTCTATGTATAGTCGTATTATTGATGCAGGTGTTTACCCTGCCAGCAGCATTAAGGTGGCTGAGGCTGCAAAGTTAGCCGAAAACGCTCAACGCGACATTAATATTGCCTTTATGAATGAGTTGGCTATCGTTTTTGATAAGATGGGCATTCGCACTAAGGATGTAGTCGAGGCTATGAACACGAAATGGAATGCTTTGGGCTTTACTCCGGGTCTTGTGGGCGGTCATTGTATTGGTGTGGACCCTTATTACTTCATTTACAAGGCAGAGCTTTTGGGTTACCATTCCCAGATTATTGCCGCCGGACGTAAAATCAATAATAGTATGGGTGCTTTTGTGGCTGATAATATAATTAAACAATTAATTTTGGCGGATAAGGACGTTCGTCATGCCAAGATATACCTATTAGGACTCACCTTTAAGGAAAACTGCCCTGATACGCGCAATTCCCGCGTAGTTGATATTATACAGCGCTTGGCTGAGTACGGCATTAGCGTGCAGGTGGTTGACCCATGGGCGGACAAGGAGGCTGCAATGCATGAGTATGGCGTGCAGCTTATTCCCATGAGCGAAGTGCAGGATGCGGATTGCGTTGCTTTGTGTGTGGCCCATAGGGAGTTTGTGGGCATGGGTGTGGATGATTTTAGCAAGCTTTACAAAGCAGGTAGCAAAAAGGTCTTTGTTGATGTGAAGAGTGTTTTCGAGCCTAAAAATTTTGCTCAAGCAGATTACGCATATTGGAGCATGTAAAAATGGCATACTAGATTTGAAGAACGCTTTACTTTAAGGGGAACGGATTTATGAAGAAGCAATTGGTGCGCAGAATAACAAATACGCTGTTGGCAGCAGGACTATGCCTCTTACCCATGGTGGGACAGGGAGCGGAGTCTGTTGCTTCTACGAGCCAAATGGAGGCTTTAGTGGCCGGTAGATTTGCCGTGGTGGGCTCTATCGCTGATTTGGCAGAGCTGCGCAGCACGCTGGCCTATCTGGAAAGTGTGGGCATGAAGGGTGCCTTCATTATTTCGGCTCGTGAGGCTAAGCAGTACCCTGAGAATGTGAAGCTGATTGTAAAATATGGCCATACCATAATTTTGGAAATGCAGGGCAAGCGGGCAGAGCTGAAGTCCGCTGCCGGTATGGAGCAAAGCAAGCCTGCCAAGCCTAAGGTTGAACAAGAGGTAGTACAGGCGCCACCTTTGATTATTGGGCATACCAGTGTTGAGGAGCCGTCCTTCCGTGAGCGCGCTGCCAAGGGCAGAGCCCAGAAGGCGGAGGCTCAGGAGCAGGCAGAGCTGTCTAAAAAGCTAGCCACTAAAGAGGCTGTTGCTAAGGCTGCCGAACCTAAAGTGGCTTCCCAAGCCACACCTTCTCGTATAATGGAGCCAAAAACTACGCCTAAGGTTAGAGAAAGTAAAGTTGCCTTAGCAAATCTTTTAAATGTTAAGACTGAAAAGACAGCTGTCAAAGAAAAGAAGGATATAACCGATTTACATAATCCCCCTGAGGGTAAGCCTGCTTTAAAATCCGTGGGAACTGATGATGCACGCAATGTGAAGATTGAACGGCCTAAAATGACGAAAAAGCAGCGTGTAGCCAGGGATTTCTTCGGCGTGGATGAAAATGGTCACAAGGTGGGATTGCGCTATCCTGGCACGGCCAAACATGTTGATAATGTGCCTGATTGGTCTCTTGCTGCATTAACCAGGCTTTCTGATTTTGGCCTTTTAGCGCCAACAGAGCTTAGGGAGATTTTGTCCGAGCCTAATCGTGAGCTGATGGCTAAATATATAGCTCGTGCTTACCATGAAAATGAAGCGAGCAAGGGCAAAAATTATTACGATGCTCAATTTGAGCTGGAAAAGCTCATGGTGGAATATGATACGGAGCTGCGCAATTTGGGTTATGACGCCGGTCGCTATGCAGCCTATGGCGGTTTGCCCAAGGAAAAAGAGACGAAATTTGGTGGCGAGTTGCGCTACAACTATGTGGATCACAGCGGTGATGACCCCTATAATTTCTTTGATAGCCGCGTGCGTCTGCGCCTTTATGTGGAGCAGCCCTTGGATGATAATTGGACACTTTACGGCATGGGCGAGGGCAATAAGAGCTGGTACCGTGATGTGAAACATTTTAGCTTGGAGCGCTTATATATCAGTGGCCAATATAAAGAGCTACAGGTAACTGGCGGTCGCTTTGGCGAGTTTTATGCGGACGGCAATGTGTACGATGGTCGCATCGATGGCATTAGGCTTAGCGGCGGCGATAAGGTGAAGCTCACAGGTGAATACGGCAAGCTGCGTGATGACCAAAAGGTTACGGCGTTAGTGGCTACCTATAACCAACCTCGCTATGATGCTGAGGCTGGACTGTATATTTTAGACAAGCTCAAGGGCTATGGCAGCACAACCATCGGCTCCTTGGGAGGAATGTATTATATCGGTAATTTCGGCGTAGGTGCTATGTACTTATGCTCCTCTCGCACTAGTATAACCGGTGGTGCAGGTGGCTATGTTGTTACCTTAAAATACGGACGTAACCGCTCCTGGGTTCCGGGAACCTACGAGATTTTTGCCAAATATTATAGCCAGCCTGAGTCCACCTATATCAGTCATACCATGGTGGGTCTGGCTGATTACATGCGTGGCTTCCAAGGCTTTGGGGTGGGCTGGTATTACACCTTGGCGGAAAATATTATTTATGGTATTGAGTATTACGATTTGGAGGAAAAGGGCTCTGGTAAAAAGGGTCGCTCCCTGTGGAACCATGTTTCCCTGTTCTTCTAGAATTTTTTGATAGAGCTATGAGGTATGTAGCATGAAATGGATTACAGGAATCAAAATATTCTTCATAGTGCTTTTTGTGGGACTAGCGAGCTATGCCTATCACTTTTTCACTGATTCAGGTGTTAAGGCAGGGCAGTATACTAATGTGCCCGATTTAAGTTCTGCCTATGTGGCAGATAAGGAGATTGCGGAGGCACTCAAGAAGCTGCAGGACAAGGATTTGACTCCGGCTGAGGTCATAACCCATAAGCTGGATGGGCAAAAGGAGATTGCCCTGACCTTTGATGGCCTGCCTCGCAAGGAAACCTTGAACAGACTGCTGGATGTTTTGGAAAAGCATCAGGCCAAGGCTACCTTCTTTGCAGAGGGTGGTAATGCTGCTTTAAATCCTAAATCCATGGAGGCCTTGGAAAATAAGGGCCAGAGTTTGGGTAATTATACCTTTATCGGCTTGGCAAAGCTGGAGCAGCAGAGCGAGAGCGAGGCTGTGAAGCAGCTTTGCATGGCGCAAAAGGTGTTTCAGGTCAATAGTAATTTTGCGCCGACCATGTTTAAGGCGCCCAAAACTAGAAATACTATACCCTTGCTGAAGATTGCCGCTGCCTGTGGCTTGAAAAATGGGGTAAAGACCGATGTTTTTGTGCCCAAGGATAAGCTGGTGGATGCGGCAGCAGCTGGCCAATTTGTGGGCACTGTAAAGCCTGGCAGTATTGTATCCATGGTTGTGAATAGACCTATGGAGCATATTGTTCAAAAGGCTATGAAGGTGGATGACAGACCTGCCATCGATAAGAAGCCATCCTTGGAATTAGGAAATGCACCGAAGGTGCGTCATGAAAATATTGTGGACGTAACGGAAAGACTGCTCACAGCCTGTGAGCAGCAGGGCGTGAAGATTGTGCCGCTGGACAGCATGCGCAGCGTGCGCCTGGCGGAGCCGGCAACAATACAACAAAAGGCTGAGCAGTCTGTAAAACGTTTGAGCATGCTGTGGCAGGATGCCACAGCGCGCGTGGCTGCTATGCAGCCCTGGCAGCTTTTTCAGTGCAGCGTGGCCCACGCTGCTGCAAAAGCTTCGCCTAACAAATACGCCGTTTTGCAGCAGCAAAACGGCGGCAAGCTGGCCCAGGAGCATAAGATGCTCCTGACAACGGAGCCAGCCATCGCCTTTTGCTTCGCTGGCTGGAGCAAGCCGGAGGCCACGACGGCGGTGCTGGATAGACTGCAAGCCTTAAACGCTCACGCTACCTTTTTCGTTGGCGCTAAGGATATCGACGCTAACGAGCCCTTGCTGCGCCGGGCTCTGGCCGAAGGCCATGAACTAGGGATTGCTGTGTACGCTTGGAAAAGCGGTAGCTTTACCACTGTGTGCCGCCAAATTGAGGAGGCAGCGAAGCTGCTGAAGCAAAAATTTGGCGTGGAGACGACTTTAGTGAAGCAGCCCTGGGGCAAGATTGAGGACTATACTAAGGAAGCTGTCAGCGCTATGGGCTACAGCCTCATCAGCCAAAACGTGAGTATGGTGCAAAGTCGTCACAAGGATTACGCCACTGCTAACGAGATTTTGCCGGAGCTTTTTGGTAAGTTTGTGTATAGCCTTGGCAGGGGCTGGATTGTAAATTTCCGCATGGATTATTATACTGATCCCTTGCTTTGTGCCGATGTCATGCAGCTTTTGAAGGAAAAGAAAATCGATAATATAGCTTACTGGGCTTTTGAGGATGATCCTGAGCGCAATCCGCACAATGATTCCGCTTATGTCATTAAGTCCGTGGGCAGCATTTTAGCTAATAAAAAATATACCTATAGCTTGCCTGTAGTGGCGGAAAATATGCCGGAGCAGCTGCGTCCTGGGTATAATTCTGTTCAAGATTTAACTCTGCGCCAGTATATTCAAGAACGGTATATTGGTACGGATACAGTTAATATTGATTCTAATACCTTGGGCTTTACCCAAGAGGAGCTGCGGCTTATGGATACCACAGGCATTTTGCATACCAACAGGCCGGCGATTTTCTTTGGCTTTGACGATTGGGGTACCGATGCAGCCATCAATCAATTGCTTTATGTTTTGCGTAAGCACAAGGTAAAGGGTACCTTCTTTATCTTGGCTCGCAATGTGAAAAATAATCCTAACCTGTTGCGCGCTATTGCCGAGGAAGGGCACGATATTGCCTGCCATACTTATAACCACAAGCCCATGGCCGTCATAGGTAAGCACGAGCATTTATATAGCGTGCAAACTCCAGCAGAGCGCTTGGAGGATTATCAAGAGGCCTATGCTGAATTGGCCAAAATCACTGGTGATGTGCAGGTTGATGGTAAATATAGCCTGACCCGCATGTTCCGTCCGCCCACCTTGACTATTAGCAAGAAGGGCTTTAAGGCGCTGCAGCAGGCTGGCTACGACTTTATCGTCAGTGGCTCTACATCTACCCACGATTATGAAGCGGAGACGCTTTATGCCATGGTGGATAATATTCGTAACGGCCTTTACGCAAAGGGGCAGGTGCAGAAGGGTGCAGTATTTGTTATGCATATGAGCGATAGCTCTAGGTTTACTGCTCGTGCCCTAGATATTCTGCTGACCAATAACGAAAAGAAGCACATTGGTGATCCTACTCGCTTTGAGGTAGGACGTTTATCGGATTATTTAGTGGCTGGCTACAATCAGTCCGCCAAAACCAAAACCTTAGAATTACAGTCCGCATACGGACAGTAAATCACAATAAACTTTATTAGGAGCGCAGCTAAATGACTGTTGAAAAGGATATTCTCGTGGAGGAGCAGCCTGACCGGCGTTTGCTGAGTCATGTGCCCGATGCTGAGGGCGTGCGCAGCAATAGCGACAGGCGCGGCTTCAATGAGAATGATGTGGTAGAGCGTTCAAAAAAGAATATTGAAGGCAATCATCAGGGCGTGCGCTTTGTTGTGGATTATCCCGTGGATGTTTCCATGCCCTTTCGCAAGAGCTTGAAAAGCTTAAAGGGCCATGTGCTGAATATTTCCAGCTCCGGTCTTTTGCTGGGCTTTAATCAAGGGGAGGGCAATAGGATAGCAGTTGGCGATGTGCTGGGCTTGAATTTTGAAATTACTCCCGGCACCATGCCTGAGGGCTATGAGTCCAAGGTGAAGCTGCACGGTACAGTGGTGCGGGAATTCCAGGATGAAAAGGGCAATAAATGCTTTGGCGTTGAGTTTGAGGAAACCCTTGCTCAATATATTACCCGCAAGCGCAATCGGTATACCCTGCCGGCGGCAGCCTTTTTTATGGCTGTGGTCATCTTTTTGATTATTATGATGCGCACAGAAAGTGTGCTCTATTTTAAATTTAATAAGTGGCTATATTTATACAGCATCGTGGCAGCGATTTTTCTGCTGTCTCGCTACCTTTTTGCGTCCTTTTATCGGCCTGTGCCTATTGATAAGCATTATACACCGCCTGTGACCGTTATTATTCCTTGCTTTAATGAGGAAACATGGATTAGGCGCACTATTATCAGCTGCCTCAATCAGGATTATCCCATAGATAATTTAGAGGTTATCGTTATCGATGACCATTCTACGGATAATTCGGTGCAGGTGATTAAAGAGACTATAGATGAGCTTATCGAAAAGGAAGCTCGCTATAATGTGGCAGCCAGGCTGCGCTATTATGTGCAGCCTAAGAATGCGGGCAAGCGTGAGGCTATGGCCGTGGGTGCGAAAATGGCCAAGCATGATTTGCTTGTTTTCGTAGACAGCGACAGCTTCCTTAATCCCTTCGCTATTATTAATTTAGTGCAGCCCTTTAAGGATAAGGATATGGGTGGCGTGTCCGGTCGCACGGACGTGGCCAATACCTATACCAATGGCCTGACTAAAATGCAGGCTGTGCGCTACTATATTTCCTTCCGCGTTATGAAGGCTGCGGAGGCTTATTTTGATGCTGTAACCTGTCTTTCTGGACCATTGTCCTGCTATCGTAAGGATTTAGTCATGGAAAACATGGACGCTTGGCTGAACCAAAAATTCTTGGGCCAGCGGGCTACCTTTGGTGACGACCGCAGTATGACCAATTTTATTTTGCGTAAGCATCGCACTAGCTATCAGGATACTGCTATCTGCGCTACCATTGTGCCCAATTCTTATGAGGTATTTTTGAAGCAGCAGATGCGCTGGAAGCGTTCCTGGCTGCGTGAGTCCATCAATGCTTCGAAATTTATGTGGAAAAAAGAGCCCTTTATGTCCCTGTGCTTTTATATGGGCGTCATGGTACCGATTGTGGCTCCTGTAATCGTTTTATATAATTTAGTATATGTTCCCTTGGCTTACCGAGTTTTCCCTTGGACCTTTATTCTGGGCATGCTGCTCATGAGCTTGATGATGAGCTTTGCTCAAAAGCTTTTGCGCAAAAGTACTACCTGGTGGTACGGCATGTGGTTTTGCTTCTATTATGAGGCGGTGCTGCTGTGGCAGATGCCCATTGCTTGGGTAACCTTTTGGAAGTCCAATTGGGGCACCCGTCCCACTCCCGCTGATGTGAAGGAAGCGGAAAAGGATAAGGCGAAAAAGGACGCTACGCAGACAAAAAAGGCTGAGCAAGCCAGCAATGATAAAGATGCTAAAGATAAAGCTGAGCAGAAGAAGTGAGGCTAAACAAGTATGGATTTTGGCGACGAACAATTTACAAAAAAGAAAAATCGGCGCAAATTTCTGCGAGTAATACTGGAATTTGCCATTCTGCTGGGCTTGGGCTATCTATTGGCCATGGCCTTATTCACCTTCAAGCATTATGTTCCCTATCAGGAGCGCAAGGATGTGCCTGTAAGCGAGGACAAGGGCTTTGTGGCTCTGTCCTATTTTGGCGTAGCGCGCACGGGTACCGATACCTTGATTGCCAAAGATATGCTCATGGAGCACTTAGAGGCACTTAAGCAAAATGGCTATGAAACCATTACGCAAAAGGATATTGAGCAATATTATGCCCAAGGTAGAGCTCTGCCGGAAAAAGCTCTGTTTTTGACATTCGAGGATGGCAGGCGCGATACGGCTATTTTTGCGCAAAAAATATTGGAGGATTTAAACTATAAGGGTACGGCCTTGACCTATGCAGAAAAATTTGAGCTGAAGGATACGAAATTTTTGATGCCCAGAGAGCTGAAGGATTTGGAGGGGAACAGCTTTTGGGAGCTGGGCACCAATGGCTATCGCTTGGCCTTTATCAATTGCTTTGACCGCTATGGCAATTATTTAGGCGAGCTCACTCCCTTGAAGCATGTGTTGGTAGCACCCTATATGGGGCGCAAATATAATCATTATTTGATGGATTATCTGCGTGATGAAAAGGATTTTCCCAAGGAAAGCTATGATATGATGCAGGACCGCATCAGCTATGATTATGAAAAGCTGCGTGATGTTTATACTAAAGAAATTGGTTATGTGCCCGGTGCGTATATTTTGATGCACTCCAATACCGGTACCTTTGGTAATAATCGTGAGGTCAGCGCAGTCAATGAAAAATGGATTACCGAGCTTTTCAAGATGAATTTCAACCGTGAGGGATATAGCTGGAATAGCCGCGAGAGCAGTATTTATGATTTGACTCGCATGCAGCCCCAGTCCTATTGGTATGCCAATCATGTGCTTATGCGTATTGCTCATGACCAAGACCAGCCCGTCAAATTTGTGCGTGGTAAGGCCGAGGAGGCTGCTAAGTGGCAGCAACAGGCTGGTCAAGCTGAGTTTAAGAATGAAAAAATTATTATTACTACTGATCCTGACACCAATGGTCGCCTGTTTTTAAAAAGCATGCGCAGTGCTGCGGATGTACACCTTAAAGTTGAGCTCACTGGCAATAAATATGGCACCCAAGCCATTTATCTGCGTGCTGACGAGGCTTTAAGCGAGCCCTTGGCTGTAAAGCTGAGTGGTAATTACCTATATGTAAGAGAAAACGGCAAGGAGCTCCTGAAGCTGGATTTAAATAAATTCGATGGCAAGGAGCCTATCAGCATAGACGAGGATAAAAAGGCTGCCGAGGTGGCTGCCCTAAAAACAGCTGCTCGCTATGCGCCTACTAAGGAGCAGGCGGAGGTTTATTCCAAGCGCATGCTGGATAGGGAGGCGCAGCCTGCTACATCTGTGGAGGATGGTGGCAAGGAATATGTGGCACCCATCAATATTCGTGAGCCGGGCAAGCGTAGCCTGGAGCTGTTTTTGAAGGGCAGCAGTTTGCGCCTAATTTTGGACGGACGGGAGCTTGATGAGCCCATCACTGTGAGCAAAACCAGCAAGGGCAAAATTGCTCTGGAGGCCGCCATGACAGCCTATGACTGGAGTCAGCGCAATTTGGCGGATGATGTATATGATGGTGTCTTTGAAAAGCTCATGGTCTATGATTATCGTACGGAAAAGAAGCCGGAGCCGGTGCTGATGTTTAGTCTTTTCGGACATAGCATACGCATTGATAAGCCCTGGGGCGATGAGGAAGGCTTAATTTTATACGACAGCCAGCTCCACGGTGTGGAGGGCGTGCTCTATGCTCTGAATGCATATTGGGAGAAGCTTTTGCATTTCTTTGTACATAGCTTTTGATAAATTTTAGGAGTTGTGAAGGCTATTTTATGGCGGGAGGCAGGCATGAATTTAGTGAAGCACAAGAAAAAAATAATTGCTGCAGTGCTGTTGGCTTGTGTGGGCTATGCCTGGTCCTGCATTGCCGCCATACCCAAGCAGGCTCCGCCCATGGTGCCTGAGCGTTCCAGCTGGGTGGTTTATTGGGATTGGCAGCAGGGGCTAGAGCAGGCTCGGCATCAGGATGACCAGGCCTTGGTGGCCTTTGCGGTGCATTTTGATAAAAATAATCGCCTTACCTTGCCCGAGAGGTTAGATTTGGCTGCTCTTAAGCAAGAGAAAAAGCTTACGGCAAAACGTCTTTACTTGAGCTTTGTCAATGATAAGGAAGCTGCCAAGGGCTCTGTGCCTAAGGATGTGCAGCTTCTGCATCGCCTTTTGGATAAGGAAGCAGCAAGGCGTAGGCATATTGAAGACATAGTAAATCTGTGCAAGGCCAAGGGCTTTGCCGGAGTGGAAATCGATTATGAAAATTTATGGCAGGAGGAGGCTCTTGTGCAAAGCTTTGCCCTATTTGCTAAGGAGCTCAAGGCTGCCTGCGACAATAATGGGATCAAGCTGCGCCTAGTCCTAGAGCCTAAGACGCTGGCTTATGCGGAGCTGCTGCCAGAAAAAATAGAATATGTAGTGATGTTCTACAATTTATATGGGTCTCACAGTGGGCCCGGACCTAAGGCCAATGAAAAATTTATTTTACGTACGCTGAAGCAAATGGAAAAGCTTAAAGGTACGCCCACCATTGCCTTCGCCAATGGTGGCTTTGACTGGACTGAAGAGAAAAAGGCTGCAGGCCTAACCCAGCATCAGGCCGAAGCCTTGGCAAAAAAATATCAAGCTGGGCCTGTTAGGGACAATGCTAGCCGTGCGCTATATTTTAATTATGAAGAAAAAGGAAAAAAGCATACCGTTTGGTATGCTGATGAGCTGACACTGGCCTTTTGGCGCAATATAGCCGAAAAATATGGCTATCAGCGCTTTAGCCTGTGGCGCTTATAGGTTGTCCTGTGCGGGCGGAAATGTCCGCTGCAGGGGCATTGAAACACTTGGCTGCGTGGAAAACAAGACGCGCATTAATACGGCCTTTGACGCGCCTAAATTTTTGAAAAAAATTGTGCAAAAGTGTTGACATGGATTGTTTAAGATGTTACAATATACAGGTATCGCGGGAGAGCTATGCGCTCTGTTAAGGAGGTAATCCAATGACGCTGGATGCTTTAAAGCAAGCCGAGCAACGCACCGTAGGTGTGAAGCAAACGCAAAAGGCTGTAGTAAAGCAGGTGGCTGAGGTGGTCTACATCGCAAGTGATGCGGACGAGAGAGTTACCGGAAAGCTGCTGGAGCTGTGCCAAGCAAACAATGTGCCCACCGTAACCACGGAGAGCATGCTGGAAATCGGCAAGGCCTGCAGCATCAACGTAAAAGCCGCAGCTGCTGCAATACTTAAATCCTGATAAGGGCTTGGCAATAGTCAAGTTTTTATAATCATTAAAATCTAATTGTTTGGAAAGGAGGTGCCGATATGCCTACAATTAACCAATTGGTTCGCAAAGGCAGAGAGGTTCTGAAGAGCAAATCTACTGCACCGGCATTGAAAGAATGTCCGCAAAAGCGTGGCGTTTGCACCCGTGTTTACACCACTACCCCGAAGAAACCTAACTCTGCTCTGCGTAAAGTAGCTCGTGTACGTTTGACCAACGGCATCGAAGTTACTGCTTACATCCCGGGTATCGGCCATAATCTTCAAGAACACAGTGTTGTTCTGATCAGAGGCGGAAGAGTCAAGGACCTTCCTGGTGTGCGTTACCATATCATTCGCGGTGCTCTTGATACTGCAGGCGTTGCTAACCGCAACCAATCTCGCTCCAAGTACGGCGCAAAACGTGCTAAAGCAAAGAAATAATTTCAAGAAAACATTAAGAATGATATCATCCTAAGGAGGGAAACACATGCCGAGAAAAGGCCCTGTAACCAAAAGAGACGTACTGCCGGATCCGGTGTACGGTTCTAAACTGTTAACTCGTTTCATTAATAAAATCATGCTCGACGGTAAAAAAGGCGTTGCAGAACGTATTGTATACGATGCATTCGACCTGGTTCGTGCAAAAACTGGTAAAGATCCTCTGGAAGTTTTCGATGCAGCAATGCAAAACGTAATGCCGCTGTTGGAAGTACGTGCTCGCCGTGTTGGCGGTGCTAACTACCAAGTTCCGGTTGAAGTTCGCGCTGATCGTAAAACCACCCTGGGTATTCGTTGGCTGGTAAACTACTCTCGCCTGCGTGGTGAAAGAACCATGTACGAGCGCGTAGCTGGTGAAATCATGGATGCTTCCAATGGCACCGGCGCAGCTGTTAAAAAACGTGAAGATACCCACAAGATGGCAGAAGCAAACAAAGCATTTGCTCATTACCGCTGGTAATGGCCTGACTCAGACATTTTGAGGAGGATTAAGAAGTGGGCAGATTAATTCCGCTTGAGAGAACTAGAAATATCGGCATCATGGCTCACATCGATGCTGGTAAAACCACTACTACCGAACGTATTCTGTTCTATACCGGCAGAGTACACAAGATCGGTGAAACTCATGAAGGCGCTGCTACCATGGACTGGATGGTTCAAGAGCAAGAGCGTGGTATTACCATCACCTCTGCTGCAACCACCTGCTACTGGGAAGGCTCTGAGAAACAATTTGATAAACATCGTATCAACATCATCGACACTCCGGGCCACGTTGACTTCACTGTAGAGGTTGAACGTTCCCTGCGTGTTCTGGACGGCTCCGTTGCAGTTTTCTGTGCTAAGGGCGGCGTTGAACCTCAATCTGAAACCGTATGGCGTCAGGCTGACAAATACAACGTACCTCGTATGGCATATGTAAACAAAATGGATATCACCGGCGCTGACTTCTATCGCGTAGTTGATATGATGAAAACCCGTCTGAATGCTAACGCTGTGCCCATTCAACTGCCTATCGGCTACGAAGACACCTTCGAAGGCATGGTAGACCTCATCAAAATGAGAGCAATCGTTTATGACGATAAGCTGGGTAAAGAAGAAGAATTCATCGAAATTCCTGAAGATATGAAGGAAAAAGCTGAAGAATATCGTGCGGCTCTGGTTGAAGCAGTTGCTGAAGGCGATGACGAGCTGATGATGAAATACTTGGAAGGCGAAGAGCTGACCGAGGAAGAAATCGTTGCCGGCATCCGCAAAGCAACCATCGCTTGCAAGATGACCCCCGTATGCTGTGGCTCTTCCTACAAGAACAAAGGCGTTCAACCCATGCTGGACGCTGTAATCCAATTCATGCCCGCTCCTACTGATATCCCCAATATCAAAGGTGTAAATCCTGAAACCGGTGAAGAAGACGAGCGTCCGTCCTCCGACGAAGCTCCGTTCGCTGCACTGGCCTTCAAGATTGCTACCGACCCCTTCGTTGGTAAGCTGGCATTCTTCCGCGTATACTCCGGTACCCTGACCTCTGGTTCTTATGTATATAACTCCAGCAAGGGTAAACGCGAGCGTATCGGTCGTATCCTGCAAATGCATGCTAACCACCGTGAAGAAATCGAAATGGTTTACTCCGGTGATATCGCAGCAGCTGTAGGCCTGAAGGACACCACCACTGGTGATACCCTCTGCGACGAAAAGAACGAGATCATCCTGGAATCCATGGTGTTCCCCGAACCCGTTATCTCCGTTGCAGTTGAACCTAAAACTAAAGCAGACCAAGAAAAAATGGGTATTGCTTTACAAAAACTTGCTGAAGAAGACCCCACCTTCCGCGTTCACACTGATCCTGAAACCTCTCAAACCATTATTTCCGGTATGGGCGAGCTTCACCTGGACATCATTGTTGACCGTCTGCTGCGTGAATTCAAAGTAGGCTGCACTGTTGGTAACCCGCAGGTTGCTTACCGCGAAACCATCCGCAAGGCTGTTAAAGCTGAAGGTAAATTTGTTCGTCAGTCCGGCGGTAAAGGCCAATACGGTCACTGCTGGTTGGAAATCACCCCGCGTGAACCTGGCGAAGGCTTCCTGTTCGAGAACAAGGTTGTCGGCGGCGCTATTCCTAAGGAATACATCGCTCCCATCGAAGCAGGCGTTAAGGAAGCTATGGAAAACGGCGTAGTTGCTGGCTATCCCATGGTTGACATCGCTGTAGCTGTATACGACGGTTCTTACCACGAAGTCGACTCTTCTGAAATGGCATTTAAGATTGCCGGCTCCATGGGCTTCAGAAGTGGTGCTGAAAAGGCTAACCCGGTTATCCTGGAACCCTACATGAAAGTAGAAATCACTGTTCCTGAAGAGTACATGGGCGATGTAATCGGCGACGTAAACTCTCGTCGTGGTCGCATCGAAGGTATGGAAGCTCGCAACGGTGCACAAGTAATTCATGCATTCGTTCCGCTGGCTGAAATGTTCGGTTATGCAACCGACCTGCGCAGCAAGACTCAAGGTCGTGGCAACTACTCTATGGAAGTTGACCACTACGAAGACGTTCCCAAGAACATTGCTGAAGCAATCATTGCTAAAAACAAAGGCACCAACTAAGCCTAGTTTTAAGAAACAACCTTAAGGAGGAAATTCACAATGGCAAAAGCTAAATATGAAAGAACTAAACCCCATCTGAATATCGGCACCATCGGTCACGTTGACCATGGCAAGACCACCCTGACCGCTGCTATCACCAAGGTTCTGGCTGAACGCGGTGGCGCAGAATTCATGGACTACTCCATGATCGATAAAGCTCCGGAAGAACGTGAACGCGGCATCACCATCAACACCGCACACGTTGAATATCAAACCGAAACCCGTCACTATGCACACGTTGACTGCCCGGGCCATGCTGAC
>JAXDZG010000022.1:0-306990 GCA_034086985.1 Phascolarctobacterium sp. | reverse complement strand
ATGAGATCTCTCATAGAGTAATCTAGTAAGACACCTTGAAGAAGACGAGGTTGATAGGTCGGGAGTGTAAGTACAGTCATGTATTCAGCGGACCGATACTAATATGTCGAGGGCTTGACTATGAAAAGTTAAGACCTAGTGAAATAGGTTCATTCTTCTGTGGAAGTTTTGAGGGTGCAAAGCTCTCAGAAAAGAATAATCCGGTGGTGATGGCTAAGGGGATCCACCTGTTCCCATCCCGAACACAGTAGTTAAGCCCTTATACGTCGAAAGTACTTGGCTGGAAGCGGCCTGGGAGGATAGATAGCTGCCGGTTAGAAAAGCTCCGCAACATTTGTTGCGGAGTTTTTCTTTGCTTACAAGCCGACTGAGGATAGATATAGCTGCCATATCTTGTTATCTTTCTAAAATAGGTTTATAATGTTATGTATTATACTAACTTGAGGGTGATTACTTTGGATAAGCAATATAAATTAGGCGTGTTTTACGGCCTTTCGGCCTATTTTATCTGGGGTGTGCTGCCCATCTATTGGCGGCAGATACAGCATGTGGATGCCATGGAAATATTGGCTAGCCGTTTTATTTGGTCGGCTGTCTTTGTTTTTTTACTGCTTGTGGGCACCAGCAAGCTCAAGGTATTTGTAGAAGAAACCAAGGCCATCTTTAGTACTTGGAAAACTGCTATCTGCATGATTTTAGCTGCCATCACCATTAGCTTTAACTGGGGTATTTTTATTTGGGCTGTAGAGGTAGGTCGCATTGTAGAGACCAGCATGGGCTATTATATTAATCCCTTGGTCAGCGTGCTTTTCGGTATGGTTTTCCTTAGGGAAAAGCTGGATAGATTACAGACTATCGCAGTTATTTGTGCTGCTATAGGCATTGGTGTGGTTATTGTAAAAAATGGTAGCTTGCCCTGGGTATCCGTAAGCTTGGCTGTTACCTTTGCCTTTTATGGCCTCTTGAAGAAGCTAATTAAGGCTCAAGCCTTGACTAGCATCATGCTGGAAACGCTCCTCATATCGCCGCTTATGCTCTATTACCTCTATTATTTGGCCCAGTATGGTGGTAATGTTTATCAGAGCTGCGATACGAGAACACTAGCTTATCTTGTGGGCGCAGGTGTGGCTACAGCTACTCCTCTCTTGTTCTTTACAGGCTGCGCTAAGCTTTTGCCCTTGTATATGGTAGGCTTTATGCAGTATATAGCTCCCTCCATTACCCTTTTAATTGGCATTTTTATGTATGGTGAGGCCTTTACGCTGACCCATGCAGTGGCCTTTGGGTGCATTTGGTTGGGGCTTGTTTTCTTCACTATTTCCCAATTAAGGCGTATTAATTAGGCTTTTGGAGAATACTTATCCACAGTAAATTTGCTACTAACAATCTGTTCATTTTTCAAAAACACACATAGGTGACGCTGAAGATAAAAATTTAGTGTCACATTTTTATTTTCTGAAATCTTGACCCGCTTGTTTAAGGGCTTTTTGAGCAGCTTGAGGATAATTAGCTAAATTGTGGTGAAAACAGTTAAATTTAATGCTTGACAGGAAGTAGCAAGAGCAGTTTTTGCCCTGTTTTTGTAGTAAAAACAGGGGGAAATACTATATCTAGGGTTGTGGAAAGTTGTGCTAAAATGTGTCTAAAGTTATCCACAGATTGTGTATAAGCTGTTGATAAATCTGCTAAAGGTGCATAAATAAGCCTTTTTGCTTGTGGAAAAATAGTGGATAAACTGTAGATAGCTAGAAGTTATGCACAAAAACTGTGGATAAGTATGTGAATACTGTTGATAACATCTCACTAGATAGCCACTATATAGCAAAAACTTACATAAATGGTAAGAGATATATTCAGGAAAAATAAGTGCATTTTGTATACAAACGCAGGTTTTTTCGTAAAGATTACAGTTTGGACTTGCTTTATGGACAATTTTTAGCGATAATAGTAATATGACAACTTATGTGCAAAATTGGAGGCAAAAAAATGGCTATCAAACAAGTAGTAGCAATGAATGCGCTGCAAGCAATTGCAGCTGAAGTAATAAAGGCATCTGTGTGTGCTGTGGAGGGCGGCTGGCTGGCTTTAGTGAAGACCGAAGCAGGCAAGCGCTTGGCCGTAGTTGTGGATAAAGAGACCCCTATGACTGGCATGCTCAAGGAAACAGAGGTCAAGGAAGAGGCTGGAGCTAAGGTTATCCTGGCCGCTTTAAACGCCAATAACGCTGCTGTAGTGCGCCGCTTTGTGAAATGGGCTGCGCCCAGTGCCTGTGGCACCCGTGGTACCAGCGTGGGCTTTAGCGATTGGTTGGGCTGCGCCGATGCTTTTGTAGTGGACTTATTTGCTAAGCGTCAAATGAAGCCCGTGCTGGTGGATTATACTCCTGAGGATAGTGCTGCACTTAATCGCAATTTCCTGGAGGCAGTGGACACTGCTACCTGGGGCGTGCTGGAGGCAGGCTATAAGGAGGGATATGGCGCTAATGCAGCTGGCCTGAAATCCGAGGAGGAAATCGTGAAGGCACTGCTTTATGGCTACAGCATGATCGGCTTTGATTGCAGTGAGAAGATTAATCTGTCCATTGAAAAGCTGTCCGATGAGGAAGTGGAAAAGCGCTTCTACCAATTCAATGAAGCCTTCTGCGCCGCTGTGAATGCGTCCTACTTAAATGTAGAATTCAAGGTGGGTAATAATAAGCTTAAGTTTGAAGAAAAGGAGCTGCACCGCATTGTTTTGGAATACGGCGAAGCCATTATGCATATCCAGTTCATCTATAATTCCTATCTGAAGAATACTCCTTGGGATATTGATTTTGAGCTGACTCTTTCCAAGCCCGGCAAGCTGCTCACTCCCCAAGAGCATTATTTGATCGCCAACGAGCTGGAGCGCAATGGTATTAAGCTGGCTGCTATTTGCCTTGACCCTCTCAACGAGAAGGAAACGCTGGCTGATAATCTGCAGCTGCACTGTGATATCGCTTCTGCCTTTGAATATCGTCTGAGCCTGCGCAATGCAGAGATTGGCCTGGCTGACCCCGCTGCTGCTCTGAAATACACTAAGGGCAAGATTCACTTTAAGCTGAATAATATCCTCTGGATGAGCGCTGTGAAGCTTATTGCTGCTACCGACGCAGAGCTGTATGCTAAATTGGCCGCTGCTGCCGGTGTGGAGGCTGTGCCTGCGGACTCCATTTGCGGCACTGACGCCTGCAAAGCCTTTGCGTTAAGCTACAGCAAGGTACTCAATCCTAAGGAAGGTAATCTGGCCGAGGAGATTAAGGGCTTCCTGAAGGCACACCAAGCAGAATATGCTGAGGCTGTGCGTACCAATGTGGGTAACTACTTGAAAAATTTATAAGCATATAAAATTAAGCCTGCTGCATCATTGTAGCGGGCTTTTTGCTTTTTGTGGATATAGCATAATTAAAAGCGATGCTTGATGCTGTCTCCTGCAAAGGGAATAAATACATACATGTCTACTAAATATAAGCCTAAAATTTCAACTAGCTCTGTTTGTATGCAATAGATACACAAAAATCGCGAAATGTATTCTGTAGATGTATAAAAAAGAAATTTCTAAAATTTTTTTAGAAAAGAGTTGACAACTTATTAAAAAAGGAGTATAGTATCAGTAATTTCAAATCGACCCTTAAAGGTGATGATTGGGACTAAAGATAAGTGTAATGCCGCAGAGAGCCGGTGGTTGGTGTAAACCGGTACAGAGCCTTATTGAGTAAATCACCCATGAACTCGTCAGCAAAAGCCAAGTGTGAGTAGACTGATGCGCAGCGGAGGCGTTATTTCCGAGCCGGTTGATGGACTGGTGCTAGAGTAATAAACTAGGGTGGTACCGCGTAATTTACGCCCCTACTTGCGTGAGCAAGCAGGGGCTTTTTTAGTCCATCAAAATGTACTTGAATGGAGGAAGAAGAATGTTTGAAAAGCTGTATGTAACTGGGCAAAATGATGAAACCTTGTTGCCGAGGATTCTGCGTGTGCTTTCTAAGCAAGGCGCACAAGTACGTTCTTTAAAGATGGACGCGGATGCTGACTTTCTGAAGCTGGAAATCCAATTGGCGGATGTGGCCGCTGCTCAAGTGGCCAAGCTTTTGACCAAGCAGGTTTCTGTGCTTTCTGTTAATACTGTAGCATAAAGCACTCTTAAAATATGATTTTAGGAGGATGTAAATAATGAAGTTGAAAGGCTCTCAAGCCATCATCAAGGTATTGCTTGAGCAAGGCGTAGATACAGTCTTTGGCTATCCCGGAGGGCAGGTTATTCCCCTTTATGATGCGCTATATGACGCACCCTTAAAAAATGTGCTCACTGCTCACGAGCAGGGAGCCGTGCACGCGGCGGACGGCTATGCCAGAGCTAGCGGCAAGGTGGGCGTGTGTATCGCCACCTCCGGACCTGGTGCTACCAATATAGTGACGGGCCTAGCCACCGCGTATTTGGACTCCGTACCCTTGGTAGCCATTACAGGTCAGGTGCCTGTGAATAACCTAGGTCGTGACTCCTTCCAAGAAATTGACATCGTGGGCGTAACCGTGCCCATTACTAAATACAATGCTCTGGTACGCCGGAGCGAGGATTTAGTGCCCACCCTGCGCAAGGCCTTTGCCATTGCCAGGGAGGGTAGACCGGGACCTGTCCTGGTGGATGTACCCAGCAATCTGCAGGCAGCAGAGCTGGAATGGCCTGAGCTAGAAGAAGAAAAAGAAAAAAAGGAAGCTCCGCAGGTGGAAGCTTCCTTAGAAGAGGCCAATGAGGGGAATTTATTAGAGGCAGCGAAGCTGCTCAATGAGGCCGTTAGGCCGGTGCTGCTGGTGGGCGGCGGCGCGCTTAATAGCGACGCGGGCGCGGAGCTGGTGGCGCTGGCCGAAAAGGCCGACCTGCCCATTGTGAACACATTGATGGGCGTGGGCGTGGTGCCCGCTAGCAATGAGCGCAGCCTAGGCATGACCGGCATGCATGGCCATATTGCTTCCAATATGGCAGTGGTGCATGCCGATGTGCTGGTGGTTGCGGGCAGTCGCTTTAGCGAGCGCGTAACGGGTGATAGAACCCGTTACGTGGGCAAGAAGGCCATCATCCAATTGGATATTGACCCATCCGAGATTGATAAGAATATTGCGGTTAGCGTGCCTTTGGTAGGCGATATTAAACAGTCCCTGCAAAAGCTTTTACCCCTGCTTAAGGAGACTAAGCATGCTGCTTGGTGGGAGAAGGTTAGGGACTGGGACGCTACTGAGGACCGCAGCCTAGAAAAGGGTGATCAGCTCACTGCTCCCTGGCTCATGAAGCATTTAAGCGCGGCCATGGATAAAGATGCAGTCTATGTAACCGATGTGGGCCAAAACCAAATGTGGGCAGCCCAGCATTTAGTTGTGGAAAAGCCACGCCACCATCTGACCAGTGGTGGCTGCGGTACCATGGGCTTCGGCTTGCCTGCAGCCTTGGGTGCTACCTTTGCTGTGGATAAGCCCGTGGTGCAGATTTGTGGTGACGGTGGCTTTAAGATGACGGGTATGGAGCTATATACAGCCTGTCGCGAAAAGAAAAAGCTTATCAGCATCGTCATCAACAACAGCTGCTTGGGCATGGTGCGTCAATGGCAGCAGCTCTTCTATGATGCTCGCTACTCCTCCACCATACTCAGCCAGTTTGATTTCATCGGCTTTGCCCGCTCCTGCGGCGCTGATGGCGTGCAGGCAACTACCTGCGAGGAATTTGCTGCAGCCCTAGAAAAAGCCAAGGCTGCGAAGAAGCCCTTCCTCATCGAGGCTATAATTCAGCAGGGCGATATTGTGGAGCCCATGGTTGCTCCCGGTGCAGTGCTGGATGATTTTGTAAAGGTTGCTAAATAAGCTGTAATAAGCTATAATGGCAGTTATAAAATAAGGGAAGTCGGGAGCAAGCTCCCGAAGTAATGTGCTATTTTTTTTTAAATAAATATATAAAAACAAAATAAGAAAAGAGGTAATTTAACAATGGTACAAATGTATTACGACAGCGATGCGAATCTGGAATTATTAGCAGGTAAAACCGTAGCTATTATCGGCTATGGCTCCCAAGGTCATGCTCATGCCCTGAACCTAAAGGAAAGTGGCGTGGACGTAGTTGTAGGCCTGTATGAAGGCTCCAAATCCTGGGCTAAGGCTGAAGCTGCTGGTCTGACTGTTATGACCGCTGCTGAGGCTGCTAAAAAAGCAGATGTTATCATGATGCTCATTCCTGATGAAAAGCAAGCTGCTACCTACAAAAAGGATATCGCTCCCAACCTGACCGCTGGCAAAGCTCTGGCATTTGCTCATGGCTTCAACATTCACTTCGGTCAAATCGTTCCTCCTGCTGATGTAGACGTATTCATGGTTGCTCCTAAAGGCCCCGGCCATCTGGTACGCCGTACTTACACCGAAGGCAGTGGTGTTCCCGTGCTGGTAACTGCTTACCAAAACCCCACTGGCAAAGCTCATGACATCGCTCTGGCTTATGCAAAGGGCATTGGCGGCACCCGTGCAGGCGCTTTGGAAACCACCTTCCGTGAAGAAACCGAAACCGACCTGTTTGGCGAGCAAGCAGTTCTGTGCGGCGGCGTATGCGCTCTGATGAACGCTGGCTTTGAAACTCTGGTAGAAGCTGGCTATGAACCCGAAAGCGCTTACTTCGAATGCCTCCATGAAATGAAATTGATTGTTGACCTGATTTACGAAGGTGGCATGGCTAAAATGCGTCATTCCATCTCCGATACCGCTGAATATGGCGATTATGTAACCGGTCCTCGCATCATCACCGACGCTACCAAGGCTGAAATGAAGAAGGTTCTGAAGGAGATCCAAGACGGTACCTTCGCTAAGAAATGGCTGTTGGAAAACCAATGCGGCCGTCCTCAATTCAACGCTATGCGTCGTCACGCTGCTCAAACCCAAGCTGAAGAGGTTGGTGCTAAGCTGCGCAGCATGATGTCCTTCCTGAAAAAGAAATAATTAAAGCTTAAATTTCGCCCTCGTCCATAATGCCCAGCTTACGCTTCCAATAGCGGGAGTAAATAGCAGCCAAGGGATTATGTCCTAAAAGTCTGTCCTTTACCACTAGGTTGGTCACAGGACCGGGGCAGTTCATATTGAAAATTGCATCGTGGCCTACGCATAAACCACAGGAGATAAACAGCTCCACGCCCTTTTCAGCCAAGAATTTGGCTTGGAATTTAGGGTTGCACATGGCCTCGTGCTCCAGCTCGGGTTTAACTTGCTTAAGCCCGAGTTCTTTTTTCGGGAAGCTACAGTTTTTGCAGCACACGCTGTAAAACTCAAAGCCCTGCTGCTCAAAATATTTAGCAATATAGCGTGCTTCGGCGTTTAAGCCGATGCAGAAGGCCATGCCCAGCTTTTTGTAGCCCATGGCTTTGGCAAATTCGGCAGTTTCCTGTAGGCGGCAGATATTGCTATAAAAGGTGCCCTCCACATAGGCAGCGGCCTGCATGAGCTTCAATTCTTCCTCTGTGTAGGCTGCTTTAACTTCCTCGTGGGGTACGCCGGTACAGTTAACGCCCTTGGTATAACAGGCATGACTGGGGCAGGTTGCACATTTACATTTCATGAGAATTCCTTCCTTCTATGATTTATTTGTCTATATCTTATCACAAGCTCATGGAAAAAGCCAAAAAAAATGGTGTTATCATGATGGGTAGGAGGGTAAAAGCTGTGAAAAATTGTTAAAAATTTTACGTTAGCACTTGCTTTTGCCCTTTGCACGTGGTATAATCATTAAGCTTGTATATATACTTATATACTTCTTCTGCTCCCAGAGAAAAGGGAGCCAAAGTCCAAAGGAGGAGGTGATTTCGTGAAAGCATACGAAGTCATGTACATCGTTAAACCGGTTGAAGAGGAAGCATTTGAAGCAGTTGTTGCTAAATTTGAAAACCTGATCAACACTAACGGTGGTAATGTAGAAAAAACCGATCGTTGGGGCAAAAAACGCCTTGCTTATGAGATCCAAGACCTGTCTGAAGGCCTCTATGTTCTCGTAACTTTCCAAGCTGAACCCGCTTGCATTAAAGAACTTGATCGTGTTATGAGAATTACCGATGAAGTACTGCGCCACATGATTATCAGTAAAGGTGAATAATCGATGAATAGGATTATTTTGTTAGGCAGATTAACTAAGGATCCGGAAGTGCGCTACACTAATACCGGAAAAGTTGTGTGCCAGTTTACTTTAGCAGTAGACAGACCTTTTGCCAATCAAGAAGGCCAACGAGAAGCCGATTTTATCCCTGTAGTAATTTGGGGTAAACAGGCTGAAACATGCGGAAACAGTCTCACCAAAGGGCAGCGCGCGCTGGTTGAAGGCCGCCTGCAAATCCGCAGCTATGACGGAAAAGACGGCAATAAGCACTGGGTAACCGAGGTTATCGCAGATCGCTTCGAGTTCATCGAGCGCAAGAGTGACTTTGCTGGTCGTCCCTCTGCTCCGGCAGCTCCCAAAGCTCCCGTACAAGGCGGTGGCATGGAGTCTTTCGGTCAAGCGGTTCCCTTTGATGAAGAAATTCCATTCTAATTTAAGGGAGGTTATGCAATGAAACGTGAAAGAGGCAGAAGACCCAGAAGAAAAGTTTGCAGCTTCTGTGTTGATAAAGTTGAAGAAATCGATTACAAGGATGTAGCTAAGCTGCGCCGTTATGTTACCGAACGCGGTAAGATTTTACCCCGTCGTATCTCCGGCACCTGCGCTAAGCATCAACGCCAATTGACCGTAGCAATCAAACGCGCTCGCTGCGTTGCTTTGCTGCCGTTCACTTGCGAATAATCGGCATGCTAGACCCTGCATAGCAATATGCAGGGTCTTTTTATATGCAAAAAACGCTGCATTACGAAAACTTTACTAGCTTAAACTAGGAAGTGCGTGTTATAATAAACTATACACTATTTTAAGAGGTGAATTACATGGGTAAATCTATCCGCGTTTTATTATTGACTTTCTTGATGACCGTAATGTGCGCAGCAGTGGCCCTGGCCTATAATCCCGGTCAACGCACTATTAAGCTTTTGGGACAAACCTTAAATAGCGATAAGCATCCGGTGCATTTGGTGGTTTCCCAAACCATAGATATGCGTGATGTGCTCACTGCCGATGCTTATAATAATCTGCCCAACGCCAAGAAGAAACGTATTAGCCGTACCGAATATAATGAAAACAAGGGTATTGCCGCTAAGCGCTCTACCATCGTTGATGGCGAGGGCAAGGTTATTAAGGATACGGTGGACTTTTGCAAGGATGGCTACTGGTATGCCATTGATTTGCTGAAAAAAACCTATGACAGAGTACCGGAGCTGCCTGGCATGAGCTCTCCCTTTGCCGAGACCTTAATCGGCTGGTTCAATGTGCGTCCTGTTGGCGGTAATGATGCTAGCACCGGCTATGATTACGATAAGATGACCAAGGGTAATAACACTCTGAGCTTCTACTATGAAAAGGATACCGAAAAATGGGTGGGCTATCAGACTGCTTACCTGCCCTTTACCAAGGTAGAAGAGTTCTCCAATGTAGCTGATGAATCCTATTTTGCTCTGCCCACTGCTGAATATAAGCAGGTGGCGGACCCTGCTATGCGTGCAAGAGCACAAAGCATTGCCGAGAAGAAAAACAGAAAATAAGCATAAAAATGACCCGAGCCTCGGCTCGGGTCTCTTTGCTGAGAAGCATGCTTTTATTAGCTAACGCTGACGTTATGCTCTGTGCGGATTAGGGACTCTTTTTGCCTGTAAACGATTGCATATTGTCCCACATTATTGTAAAATAGATTAGATAAAGAGTTAGTTACGCTTGACGAATTATAAAGAATAGGAGAGATGTTTGTGAGTACTAATTTAGAGGTTGGTATTGTGGGCTTGCCTAATGTGGGTAAGAGCACTTTGTTTAATGCGATTACGAAGGCCGGCGCTGAAGCTGCCAATTATCCCTTCTGCACCATTGAGCCCAATGTGGGTGTTGTGGATGTTCCTGATAAACGCTTGGATGTTTTGAGCGATATGTTTAAATCTCGCAAGATCGTGCCCGCTGCTATGCGCTTTGTGGATATTGCAGGCTTGGTTAAGGGTGCTTCCAAGGGCGAGGGCTTGGGCAATAAATTCTTGGCCCATATCCGTGAGGTGGATGCCGTAGCCGAGGTAGTGCGCTGCTTTGAGGATGGTAATATTACTCACGTAGAGGGCAGCATTGACCCCCTGCGCGATATTGATATTATTAATACCGAGCTGTGCCTGGCTGATATGGAAACTGTGGAAAAGCGCCAGGAGCGTCTGGTGAAGCTGGCTAAGACCGGTGATAAAAAGGTGAAGCTGGAGCAGGCTGTCATGGAAAAAATCATGGCAGGCTTGTCCGAGGGCGTGCCCGCTCGTCGCGTAGGCCTGACCGAAGAGGAGCAGGAGCTTTTGGGTGATGTGCATCTCTTAACCATGAAGCCTATTTTGTATGTAACCAATGTGGCTGAGGGCGAGGTTGCCGATACCAGTGCTAATCCTCATGTACAAGCAGTAAAGAAATATGCTGCTGAGGAAGGTTCCGAGGTAATTATAGTTTCTGCTAAAATGGAAAGCGAGATTGCCGAATTAGATGCTGAAGAAGCTGCTGAATTCTTAGCTATGGCAGGCCTTGAGGAAACCGGCTTAGACCGCCTGATTAAGGCTGGCTTTAAGCTGCTAGGCTTGATGACCTTCCTGACTGCCGGTGAAATTGAATCCCGCGCCTGGACTATCAAGCAGAATACTAAGGCTCCCCAGGCTGCCGGTAAAATTCACACCGACTTTGAGCGTGGCTTTATCCGCGCCGAGATTGTTTCCTATGATGATTTGGTAGCCTGCGGTAGCAAGGCTGCGGCCCGTGAAAAGGGCTTGGTGCGCTTGGAGGGCAAGGACTACGTCATGCAGGATGGTGACGTAGTTGAATTCCGCTTCAACGTATAAGATTTGTTTTCAGGACGCTTAGTCCATAAGAGGGTGTTTTGCTTGCTTTTTGATACACACATGCACTGCGATTATTCCTGCGACAGCCATATGCAGTTTGCTGATGCTATAGCTGCGGCTAAGCAGGCCAATATTGGGATGATTGTAACCGAGCATTGGGATTATGATTATCCTACTAATCGTGATTCCTTTGTTTTTGATATAGACGCATATTTTGCTCAGCTCAAGCCCCTGTGCAATGAGAAAGTGCTTATTGGCATTGAAATCGGTATGCAGACCCATACTGCTGCTGAGGATGATAAGGTAGCCAAGGGACATGACTTTGATTATGTCCTAGGCTCCATTCACTGCATCGGCAGAAGGGATTTGTATGAGCTCACCTGCTACGAGGGTCGCACTCGCCAGCAGATTGTGGAGGAGTTTTTGACTGACTCCATTACCTGCCTTGAGCAGAACCGCGACATTGATGCCTTTGCTCATATTGATTATATTTGCCGCTACTGGCCCTATGAGGGGGCGGAGCGAGAGCTGCGCCTGGAGGATGCCCCTGCGTTGTTCGACAAGCTGTTTCAGCTGTTGATAGAGAAAAATATCCCCATAGAAATCAATACCCGTCGCC
Organism: Phascolarctobacterium sp.; assembly: GCA_034086985.1. Classification (GTDB taxonomy): domain Bacteria; phylum Bacillota; class Negativicutes; order Acidaminococcales; family Acidaminococcaceae; genus Phascolarctobacterium_A. Next base: position 295,401 of record JAXDZG010000022.1, on the reverse strand, counting down.
TGGATGATGCTGCGGCCGTGGCAGGACTAATGCCACTGTATCAGCGTTATCGAACATTGGGCGGGAAATATTGTACTGTTGGCAGCGATGCCCACTACGCTGAGCATGTAGGCCGCCGACTGCAGGAGGCGCTCAAAATTGCTGACGCATGCCAGCTGACGCCTGTGTATTTTAAAGAGAGAAAAATGCAGATTATGGAGGTGTCCAAATGAGGTGTGTACGTTTCGAGGATCTGAAAACCGGCTTTATTGGCATCGGTTTTATTAATGGTGATACCATCACTAGGGTGCAGGGAAGCCTGGAAACTTTTTGGCAAATCACCGAGGATGTCTATAGAATGGACGAGGTGCGCCTTTTAGCGCCCTGCGTACCGAAGCAGATTATCTGCGTTAGCTTGAACTTCCGCAAGCGCGCCAATGAGTTCGGCGAGGCCGTACCCCAGGAGCCCATGCTGTGCTGCAAGGCCTCTCATACGGTTATCGGTACCGGCGAAAAGATTATTTGGCCCAAGGCTGTGGGCGAGCTAGCCTTTGGCGTAGAGCTGGCCATCGTTATTAAAAAGAAGATGAAGGATGTGCCGGTGGAGGATGTTCCTAAGTATATTTTGGGTTATACCTGCGCTAATGATATTACGGCCCGCGACCTGCAGCGCAAGGAACTGCAATGGCTGCGCTCTAAATCCTTCGATACCTTCTGTCCGCTGGGTCCTTGGATGGAGACTAAGCTGGATCCTACCAATCTATCCATTAAGTCCTGGGTTAATGGCGAGCTGAAGCAGAACGCCAATACCAAGAACATGGTCTATAATCCTTACGAAATTTTGAGCTATATTTCCCGCAGCTTTACCTTGGATGCGGGCGACATTGTTCTTACCGGCACTCCCGTAGGCTCCGGCCTTTTGAGTGATGGGGATGAGGTAAAGGTAGAGATTGAAGGCATTGGCTCCATTACTAATTATGTAGAGCGTGCTTAAGCGACAACTAAAAGTGAGGCGTATGCGAGCGCATACGTCTTTCTTTTTTTGTGTTTAGTATGGGAAATATATAGAGCTTTACAATAAAAATTATTTGTGTTATAGTATGATTTGCTAAGTTATTAGCTTTGTGGAGGTGAGCTTGGATGCTACATAATATGACCGAGGGCGAGCCCTTAAAGCTTATTTTGCCCTTTATGATACCGCTGCTCATAGGCAATGTTTTTCAGCAGCTTTATAACATAGCGGATGTGGTAATTGTTGGCCGCACTATTGGTGTGGAGGCTTTGGCTGCCGTAGGTGCCGTGACGCCTTTGTTTATGATGACCATGGTGCTTACGATTGGCCTCTCTAACGGCTGCACCGTGGTTACGGGACAGCGCTATGGCGCCGGGGATATGGAAGGCATGCGCCGCAGTATCGGCACCTGTACCGTGCTTAGCGTTATCTTTACTCTATTTATCATGCTGGTCTTTCATCTGATTATTGATCCAGCGTTGGTGCTGATGAATATTCCGCCGGAGCTATTGGTGGATGCTAAGGCGTACGTGATGATTATTGTGGATGGGCTCTTTGCCATGATGGCCTATAATCTATTGTCAGGTATTATGCGCTCCCTGGGCGATAGTAAAACGCCCCTGTATTTCCTCATTGTATCCTCCATCGTTAATATTGCTTTGGCTCTCTGCTTCATCCTTTATTTGGGGTGGGGCGTGCCGGGTAGTGCCATTGCTTTGGTTATAGCTCAGGCTATTTCGGCAATTTTATGTATGGTTTATATTTATATGCGCTTTCCTCAGCTACACATTGGTCGCAGGGATTTTAAGCTGGATGGTCCTGAAATCTGGGCCCATCTGCGCATGGGCTTGCCCATGGCGGTGCAGTTCAGCGTTTTGGGCTTGGGCATCATTGTGCTGCAGGCGGTGTGCAATAAATTTGGCGGGCAGCAGATTGCGGGCTTTACGGCGGCTACTCGTGTGGAGCAGATGGCGCTGCAGCCTATGATTTCTTCTGGCATTGCCATGGCAGTCTTTACAGCGCAAAACTATGGTGCACGCCGTTTTGATAGAATTCGTGATGCGGTGCGCAAATGCTCCATGCTGAGCCTAGGCTTTAGTGTTTTTGCTGCTGCTTGCATGTTTTTCTTTAGTGAGCATATCATTGGTGTTTTCTTGGAAAATCCTGCTCAAGAGGTTATGGATGCTGCTCATATGTACATTCTCTACACGGTGCCGGTGTACTTTTTCTTGAGCCAAATTTTTATTTACCGCAATGCTTGCCAGGGCATGGGTATTGGGCTTGTGCCCATGCTGGCAGGTTTGATTGAGCTTATTATGCGTTCAGGAGCAGCGATTTTGTTGAGCGAGCATTATGGCTATTTGGGTGCTTGCCTTGCTTCCCCTGTGTCCTGGACCTGCTGTGCTACCTTCGTGTTCTGCGCCTATCATTATTTTATTAGGATTTTGGAGAAGCAGTATCGTGCGTAGGTGCTGCGCTCTAGTTTAATATGGGATAAACAAAACTCCCTGCTTATTACGACAAGTGTCGTGGTGAGCAGGGAGTTTGTGTTTGGGTTAATTTTTTGTTTAGGCGATTTCGATTACATCGAAGCCGGTGTCTTCAATAGCGTCTTTAATAGCAGCATCGTCGAGGGCAGCGCCGGAGACGGTGGCTACGTTGTCTTCCAGGGAGACGGTGACGCTGGTGATGCCAGGAACGGCCTTTAAGGCGTCATTAACTGCCTTAACGCAGTGCTCGCAGTGCATACCACCAATAAAAATAGTTTTAATCATGAAAATCATTCCTTTCTTGTTGGACTATATTTTTACAAACCTTAATCTTAAGGCGTTAGTAACCACGGATACGGAGCTGCAGCTCATAGCTGCAGCGGCGAGCATAGGGTTCAACAGCAGGCCGAAGTGAGGGTAGAGCAGGCCTGCGGCTAAGGGAATCCCGATGGTGTTGTAGATGAAGGCCCAGAAGAGGTTTTCTTTGATGTTCCTCATCACGCTCTTGCTGAGGGAAATAGCTCCCGCCACGTCCTGCAAATCGCTCTTGATGAGCACCATATCCGCCGCTTCTATGGCCACATCGGTGCCGGCACCGATAGCAATGCCTACGTCGGCGCGAGCTAAGGCGGGGGCATCGTTGATGCCGTCGCCTACCATAGCGACGACGTGACCTAGCTCCTGTAAGGCGCGCACATGGCGCTCCTTATCCTGGGGCAGGACTTGGGCGATGGCTTCGTCCAAGCCCACTTGGCGGCGAATAGCTTCAGCTGTGGCAGCGTTGTCGCCGGTGAGCATGATAACCTTAAGACCCATGGCCTGTAGCTGGGTAATCGCCGCCTTGCTGGTGGGCTTGAGGGTATCGGCTACCGCGATAGTGCCCAGAAGGCGTGAGCCTTGGGCGAAGTAGAGCGGGGTTTTGCCAGTGCTTGCAAGGTCTGCATGCTGCTTTGCTAGCGCCTGTGTGTCCACGCCTTGCTCCTCCATGAGGAGCAGATTACCGGCAGCATAGGTCTTAGCTGCGATCTTCGCTAAAAAGCCTCGTCCTGGCAGAGCAATGTAGTCCGAAGCAATTAAAGCTGAGTCGAGAGTAATAGCTGTATTGGCTGAAGTTTCGCTAGTAGAGTTAGCCCCAGCTTGCTTTTGTTGGAATGTTTCCTCTGCTTGCACTATCGCCTGTCCCAGCGGATGCTCGGAGAGGCGCTCCAACGCTGCTGCCACCTGCAGCAGCTCAGTAGCGCTCATGCCTTGGGCGGGCAGCATATCTGTAACTACAGGCTTGCCTGCAGTTACAGTGCCAGTTTTATCTAGGATTACCGTATCCACCTTGTGAGCGGTTTCTAAGGCCATAGCAGATTTAATGAGAATGCCTTGTTTAGCACCGCGGCCAGTGCCCACCATAATGGCTGTGGGTGTAGCCAGTCCTAAAGCGCAGGGACAGGAGATGACTAAAACAGAAATAGCGATGGTCAAGGCAAAATGCCAGCTTGCGCCCAAAGTTAGCCAAATGCAGGCCGCTACTACAGAAATCGTAATTACCACGGGCACGAAGATACCGCTGATTTTATCGGCCAGCTTGGCGATGGGAGCTTTAGAGGAGGTTGCTTCCTCTACTAAAGCGATAATCTTGGCCAGAGTAGTATCCCCGCCGATGGCAGTGGCTTCCATTTTAAAATAGCCACTTTTATTGATGGTGCCGCCGGTTACCTTGTCGCCGACCAGCTTATCCGCAGGAATGCTCTCGCCGGTAATAGCGCTTTCATCTAGTGCGCCACTGCCTTCTAAAATTTTGCCATCCACGGGGACGGTGGTACCAGCCTTCACGATGAGCACATCGCCGATGACTACTTCCTCCAGCGGGATTTCCCCCTGCACGCCACGACGCTCTACGAGAGCTGTTTTAGGCTTAAGCTGCATTAAGGCCTTAAGGGCGTCGGAGGTGTGGCTTTTGGCTCGCGCTTCTAAGAATTTGCCCAAGGTAATCAGGGCTAAAATCATGGCTGCGGACTCAAAATAGAGGGCGTCATAAAAGCCTTGAATAAGCTCTAGTCTTTGGTGACCGAAGGCATAGGAAAGGCCTAAGAGACCATAGAGTCCGTAAATAAAAGCAGCACCGCTGCCAATGGCAATCAAGGAGTCCATATTGGGAGCGCGATTGATTAAATTGCGCAGTCCGTGATAAAAATATTTGTAGCCAGTAAGCACAACAGGTAGACAGCAGAAAAGCTGTATTAGTGAGGCTAAAAGTAAATTTTCTTGTCCCTTGACAATGTCGGGCAGGGGCCAGCCATACATGAGACCCATATGTAAATAGAAAAGGGGCGCTGTGAAGGCTAGGGACAGCGCTAGCCGCCTTCGCATTTCTGCAAGCTCCAATGAAGCAGCATTACTTTGCTTGGTTGGGGTTGTAGCCCTAGCTGTGGCTTGGTGCACGGCTGCGCCAAAGCCCAGCTTTTCAATGCGGGCAATAATGGCAGTAGTGTCTAGCTTGGCTTCGTCAAAGCTTACCTGCGCCTTATTGGTCAGCAGATTGACAGCGATTTCCTGAACACCCTCCATGCGGCCCACAACCTTTTCGATACGGCTGGAGCAGGCGCTGCAGCTCATGCCGGTTATATCTAAAAGCTCTTTACGCATACAAGACTCCTTTCAGTTGAGATGTGGCGTTAGCCTATGCTAATATTATAGCAAACCTGTAGGCTATTGCAAGAGGAAAAATGGGCTTTAGCAAGAGTTCAAGTTTTTATTACAAATAAAAAAGCCACCATCTTGCATAGTAAGCAAAATAATGGCTGAGTAATCTTTAAGTGTCAAAGAGTGTTTTATGCAAAGCACATCATATAAATGGTAACTGCTAGCACAGGCACAAAGGCAGCAGCATGGGCATAATCCTTGTTTTTCATGGATTTATAAATGCCACGCAGGGCAATTAAGCCAATCAAAATCCAGATAGGGCCGTTTACCTCATGGAAAAAATCTTGGAAAGTCTTATCAAACATGAATGCTGCTCCTTTCGCTATGCTTATGAATAAATCTATAAAAAAACACCCGCTTGAGCAGGTGTTATGACGAGTGGTGCCTCAGCACAGAATCGAACTGTGGACACAAGGATTTTCAGTCCTTTGCTCTACCAACTGAGCTACCGAGGCAAAGTGGCGACCCGGATGGGACTCGAACCCACGACCTCCGCCGTGACAGGGCGGCATTCTAACCAACTGAACCACCGGGCCATGCCTAAAAATGGGTAAAAAAAATGGTGGGCGCTAACGGGATCGAACCGCTGACATTCTGCTTGTAAGGCAGACGCTCTCCCAGCTGAGCTAAGCGCCCGTAAGTGGTGACCGGTGGGGGAATCGAACCCCCGATACCGCCGTGAAAGGGCGGTGTCTTAACCGCTTGACCAACCGGCCAAATTTGGTGATCCATGTAGGGTTCGAACCTACGACACCCTGATTAAGAGTCAGGTGCTCTACCAGCTGAGCTAATGGACCACGGTCACGTTACTTGATTATAATACTACATCCAAAAGGAAAAAGCAAGTGTTTTTTTGAAAAAAAGCAAAAAATTTTTAGAAGCGCAGAAAGGGTTTGACTATAGCCTGCAAAAAGCATAAAATAAAAATGATACAGTGTTCCTAAAATTAGCTTTATGGAGGATAGATTTATGCAGTACGATATTGGTATTATCGGCGGCGGCCCTGCAGGCATTTCTGCAGCCATTACCGCGGCCAGCAAGGGTCGTAAAGTAGTTTTATTTGAAGCCCACGGCTTCAGTCCCCGTTTGCGCAGTGTAGCCAAAGTTGCTGACTACATGGGTATTCCCGATATCTCAGGCAACGAGCTTATGGATATTTTTGTTAAGCATCTGCGTCAAACCGATGTAGAAGTGGTAGAAGCAAAAATTATCTCTTTAAAAGAGGTGGGCGAGGGCTTTGTTTTGGGCACTCCCCATGGTGAGTATTCTGCCGATGCAGTAGTTTTGGCAACCGGTATTTCCCGCTCCACTTTGTTCCCCGGCGAAAAGGAATTTCTAGGCCGCGGCGTAAGCTATTGTGCCTTTGTGGATGCTGCCAAATATAAGGGCAAGCGTGTAGCTGCCATCGCTACTGTACCAGATGCTATTGAAGAAATCGAGTATCTTGCTGATCAGTGTGAGCAGGTTTTCTTCTTCCCCCGCTATCAAGGCTTCGTACCTCCGAAAAAGAAGAATATAACCGTCATTTTGGACACTCCTACTGAAATTACCGGCACCGATAAGGTTACCGGCATTCGTGCAGGGGATGAGTTCTACAATGTACAGGCTACCTTTGTCTTCCGCGCCAGCGACCCATTGAACAGCTTCCTGCCGGGTCTACAAATCCGTGGTCGCAGTATTTATGTGGATGATCAGGCCGAAACTAATATTGAAGGCGTTTTTGCCGGTGGTGACTGCACTGGTCAGCCTTGGCAGGCACAGCGTGCTGCAGGTCAGGGTCAAAAGGCAGCTTTAAGTGCTATTCGTTACCTGAGCCGTCGTGATGAGGGCGTTAGCTCCCATTTCTACGTATTGGACTAACGAGAAAAGCTTTAGCTCCATTTTATGTATGCTTGATTAAGGCAAATCCTCCTACAAAACAGTGGAAATACTTTAATATTAGGCGGATTTGTGCTACAATATAGTTTATGATATTTTTGATTTGGAGGAATATATATGTTAGATATGAAATTTGTCCGTGAAAATCCGGACAAGGTTATGCAAGCAGTTGCTAATCGTAATGGCAATCTGGATTTGACTGAGTTCTTGGAGCTGGATAAAAAACGCCGTGATCTGACCCAACAGGTTGAAGCTTTGAAAAAGGAGCGCAACACTGCTTCCCAAGAAATTGGCAAGCTGAAAAAAGCTGGTCAGGATGCTACCGAAAAAATGGCTGCTGTACGTGCTTTAGGCGATAAAATTGCCGAGGACGACAAAGAGCTGAAGGAGATTGAGGACCGCCTGAAGGCTATTTTGTTGACCATTCCCAACATGCCCGCTGAGGACGTGCCCATTGGCAAGGACGACACCTGCAATCCTGTAGTGCGCACATGGGGCGAGCCCACTAAATTTGATTTCGAGCCCAAGGCTCACTGGGATCTGGGTGAAGGTCTGGGCATTCTGGATTTCGAGCGTGGCGTTAAGGTTTCCGGCGCTCGTTATGTATTCTACAAGGGTATCGGCTCTCGCTTAGAGCGTGCTGTTATCAACTTCTTCCTGGATATGCACACTCAAAAGCATGGCTATACCGAATTCTTCCCGCCCTTCATCGTTAATGGCGCTTCCATGCAGGGCACCGGTCAACTGCCGAAATTTGCTGAGGATATGTACAAGCTGGAAAACGGCGATATGTACCTCATTCCTACTGCCGAGGTTCCTGTTACCAACTATCATCGCGATGATATCCTCACCGGCGACCAACTGCCTTTGAAATACACCGCTTACAGTGCTTGCTTCCGTGCTGAGGCTGGTGCTGCCGGTCGCGACACTCGTGGCCTGATTCGTATGCATCAATTCAATAAGGTTGAATTGGTTAAATTCACTAAGCCGGAAGAGTCTTGGGAAGAGCTGGATAAGCTGACCCATGACGCTGAGGAAGTGCTGCAAGCACTGGAGCTGCCCTATCATGTAGTACGTCTGTGCAGTGGTGATTTGGGCTTTAGCTCTGCCACTACCTATGACTTAGAGGTATGGCTGCCGGCTGCTAATTGCTACCGAGAAATTTCCTCCTGCTCCAACTTCCTGGACTTCCAAGCTCGCCGTGCTAATATCCGCTTCCGCCGTGATGCCAAATCCAAGCCGGAATTTGTACACACTCTTAACGGCAGTGGTGTAGCTGTTGGCCGTACTGTGGCTGCAATTCTGGAAAACTACCAACAAGCCGATGGCAGTGTAGTAGTACCCAAGGTATTGCGTCCTTACATGGGCTGCGATGTAATCAAGGCTCCCGAGAAATAAGCATATACTAAAAACAAACCCGTTAGCTTCAAGCTTGAGGCTAACGGGTTATTTTTATAGCTTATTTTGCATTTGTCAACTAAGTGGTATAAGAATGGTTTAAAATGACCATTAGAGTGGTATTTAAGCTTGATATTTTCTAATGGCTTCTGCGATAAGCTTAGCAGTATGAGCCAGTTCTTCCTCAGTATGGCTGCTCATGAGTGCTACGCGCAGACGGGCTGTGCCGTTGGCCACGGTGGGATAGCGAATAGCGGGAACTAAGCAGCCCCGCTCCAGAAGCTCTTGGGCTACCTGTAAAGAGGTGGCTTCATCCCCGATGATGATGGGAATGATAGCAGTGGGGGACTGGGCTTCAACGCCCTCCTTATGAAGGCAGTTTATAAAGTACTCCGCGTTGTGCTGCAGCTTTTGAGCGTGCTGGGGTTCGCTGGCAAGGATGCGCAGGGCTGCCAGCGCTGCGCCCAAGGTAGCAGGAGCTTGGCTGGTGGCAAAAATAAAGCTGCGAGCTTTGTTCCTCAAATACTCGATAATAATCCTGCTGCTACAAGCAAAGCCTCCTTCAGCGCCTAAGGATTTGCTCAAGGTGCCCATAATGATGTCGGGAGCGCAGGTATTGCCAAAATGCTCCACGGCACCCTTACCAGTGGCTCCGATAACACCTGTGGCGTGAGCCTCATCAATCATGGTGAGAAGGTGATATTTTTTGCCCAATGCTACGAAGCTGGGCAGGTCCACAATATCGCCGTCCATGCTAAATACGGCATCGCTGACGATGAGTCCCTTGCGGCAGGGAGTGCTGATGATTTTCGCTTCCAAATCCTGCATATCGTTGTGTTTATAGACAACGATTTTTGCTTTGCTTAAGCGAGCACCATCGATGATGCTGGCGTGGTTATATTCGTCGCTAAAGATGACACTTTCGCTGTCACAGAGGGCGGAAAGAATGCCCACATTGGCCATGTAGCCAGTGTTGAAGAGCAGTGCTGCCTCGGTGCCTTTGAAATGGGCGAGCTCTTCTTCCAGCTCCTCGTGGAGCTGGGTATTGCCTGTTGTAAGGCGACTACCGCCGCTGCCGGCGCCCCAGTCAAGGGCCGCCTGGGCAGCGGCTTGTTTTACTCTTGGGTCGTTAGCTAAATCCAGATAGCTGTTAGAGGCTAGCATTAAAGTGCGCTTACCGTTGATATCAACGTATTTACTCTGGGCGCTTTCCATAGTGCGCATGCTGCGGTAGAGGTGTTTTTCCTGGAGGCGCTCTAGCTCCTCAGCAAAGATTTGCTGAGGGTCGTCATTAACGGGGCGCTCGGGCGGGAGTCCCCGCACGAGCACCTTTTGCTTTTCTAGATAGTGGATGGCATCTTCTGCCTTAGCCTTGCGGCTATCGAAGATGAAGACGCGTCCGCCGTGGGGGTCCCCCACGGCCTTTAAGGGTGTGAGGCGCACATAGCCGTGCTGTTTAGAGGAGATGTAGCCTGTGACGTATTCAGGGTCGTCGCTCATGCACAGCTCGGAGATAACTCCGGGAGCATGGACCACTTTGGTGGCGAGGACGATGGCCTCGCGGAAGTGGTTCTTATTGCTCCCGCCGCAGCTGGCGCCCTCGGCATCCATGTAGGTGACGCGGATGCCGCGCTCTTGGTCGGGCTCAAGACGTTGGCCGGTGGCCACGTCGTAGAGCACGGCGCCGCGCATGGGGTGGACGTGGCGCAAAAGGTCGATGAGTTCATCGGCCTTGTCAGCGAGGCCAAGCTCAGCGAGGATGCTGCGCATGATAGCGTAGCTGCCTTCGATGGTGGGGGCAGGACGTGTGCTTACGGGTAGGGCGTCCAGATATTGGAGCTCGTCGGGGTGTACTTCTTCCATTTTGATGTTGATGAAGTCGGCGCGGCCGAGGCCGTGGTGGAGGGCGCGTTCGCTAAGAGCGCCGATGGCGGCGGCCATGTCTTGTTGTGGGAGGATGCGCTCGGCGCCGCTAACGTGCTTGCCATTCTTTGACGCGCGCATCTTAATGCTATATGTAGGCATGGTATAGTGTTCCTTTCATAAAGTTTAAATTCGTAATATAGCAATCATCATAGTCGCAAGTGCTTATATTATGCTGATTGCTTATTACGAATTTCTAACTATTTAATTTTGCTTCGCTAAAATTACTCTATGTAACAGCTTTTGGGCTGGCTTGTACATAACTCCGGCGCCGATGGCGGTGAAGACCATGCCGGGAGCGGCGGCTGCGGTGAGGGCAATCCAGCTAACGCCAGTGACTTGCCACATGACGATGCGGGCAAAGAGGGTTCCCAAAGGTCCGCTAATGATAACGGTGAGCAAATTGGTGCCGAATAGTGCCATGACAGCGCCTGTTACGACGCGGAAGGACATTTGAATGATGACGCTGAAGATGGTGTGGATGCCCAGCATCATGCCCAAGGCGCTGGCCAAAACACCTGCTAAAATATAGCGTTTAAAGCCGAAGAGCGCACAGATTAAAACAGCAATGGGTGCGGAAAGCTGGAATTCTCCTCCTGCTACGGGGGAGGGGATTTTCATGCTGCCGGAAAGTAAAATCACAACTGCCAAAAGAGCTGTGGTGGTAAGCTTCTGCATTTTCATATCAATGTTAACCTCCAAAAAACTTAAGTTAACTATAAAATTAAAACATAAGGGCGTAGTGCAAGCTACGCCCTTAGTATTATAAACCGAACGTAAAAGCTAAGTATTAAGCTTGAAAAAGAGTTAGTCCAAGACTTCATCCATGGACTGCTTAGCCAGGGACACAGCCTTATCCAGATCCGCCTTGTCGATATTCAGCGGCGGGTTGAAGTAGATGACATTGCCCAAGGGACGAAGTAGGAGACCGTGGGTCAGGGCCTTCTTATAAATCTCGTAGCCGATACGCAGATTGCCGTCGAAGCCGATCTTCTTCTCTTTGTCAGTTACAAGCTCCATAGCATTGATCAAATTTATATGGCGAATTTCGCCTATATTCTTGTGCTGGCCGAAAGTGTTCATGAGAGCATTGTGGAAGTATTGAGCTTTCTCTACATTTTCTTCTAAAATGTGCTCGTTTTTCATGATGTCCAGCACGGCCAAGGCAATAGCACAGCCGATGGGATTGCCTGCGTAGGTATGGCTGTGCATAAATTGCTTGCCCTTATTATAATCATCATAGAAGGCGTCATAAATCTTATCTGTAGTGCAGACGATGGACATGGGCAGATAACCGCCTGTGAGTGCCTTACTAATGCACATAATATCGGGGGTAATGCCCGCATGGTTGCAGGCGAACATTTTGCCGGTGCGGCCAAAGCCGGTAGCGATTTCGTCGGCAATTAAAAGTACGCCGTACTCGTCGCAGAGCTTGCGCAACTTTTGTAGATACAGGGGCGGATAGATGCGCATGCCGGCGCAGCCCTGTACAATGGGCTCTACGATCATGGCTGCAGTCTCCTTAGCATGCTTAGCAAATGCTTCTTCAGCGTATTTAAAGCATTCACATTGACAATGCTCGCGGTCCTTATTGAAGGGGCAGCGGTAGCAATCGGGAGCCTGCACATGAATATTATTCATCATCATGGGCTTATACATTTGGGCAAATAAATCCATGCTGCCTACGGAAAGAGCGCCGATGGTCTCGCCGTGATAGCCCTCGCTGAGGCACATGAAGCGAGTTTTTTCACCGTGGCCGGTTTGCAGCTGGTATTGGAAGGCCAGCTTGAGGGCGATTTCTACGGAGGAGGAGCCATTATCGGCAAAGTTAAATTTATTCAAACCTGCAGGAACGTATTTAACTAGCTCCTCGCACAGCTTTATAGCTGGTTCATGAGTAAAGTTAACGAAAATTACATGCTCTAAGGTATCGATTTGCTTTTTGATGGCTTCGTTAATTTTCGGATTGCAGTGGCCCAAAAGGTTGCACCACCAGCTGGAAATAATGTCCAGATATTTTTGGCCATCAGCAGCATATAAATATGGTCCCTCACCGTGCTCAACAACGATAGGACGCAGGGTTTCATAGTCCTTCATCTGGGAGCAGGGGTGCCAAATGTGGGCCAGGTCGCGAGCTTCTAATTCCTTTACTTTATCTATGTTCATATCACACATCTCCTTTATACGAATTCCTCCACAGCTAAAGCACTTTGCAAAGGGAGGCTTTTTGCTAATTTGCAAATTATTTATATAAACTCTTCAAAACTTCTACATCAATGTCAAGCTCAGTATCATTAGGCTTAACCTCGGCCAGAACAGGTACGCCGGTGATGGCTTCCATCATCTTTTTGTTGTCTGCCTGCATAAAGTCGCTGCCATCGTAATTATTAAGGATAATGCCTCTTACGGGAATGCCCTTTTGTTGCAGATAGAAAATGGTCAATACACAGGCGTTAATGGAGCCCAAGGCTGCATTGGAAATAACCAAGGGGCCCAGGCCTGTAGCCTTAATCAGGTCCTCAAGGAGTAAGTGCTTTTCATCCCAGCGGATGGGGCAGATGATACCGCCACTGCCTTCCATGGTCACATAATCGTATTTGGCGCTGGCTGCTGTAAAATCTTCTTTGACCTTAGCCAGCTCTACAGGATTGCCCTCACGCGCTGCTGCCAAATGGGGAGATACGGCGGTTTTATAAATGTAGGAGACTAAATCCTCAGGCTTTTCCTGCATACCGGAAATCTTCGCCACATAGGCTGCGTCACCGGGGAGCCAGCTGCCGTCAGGCTGCTCCTCAGCACCGCTTAAAGCAGCCTTATAATAGCCTGCATTGAGACCTGCATCACGCAGCTTTTTTACGATTAGAGCGGTAACAAAGGTTTTGCCAATGTCTGTACCTGTGGCTGTAATAAAAATACCTTTACTCATGCGTTCACCTTCTATTTTTCTTGGTTAACCCATAAATCAATCATGTTAACGTAACTAGTATAGACCTAAAAAGCAGATAAGTCAACCTAGTAAAATAGTATGGTTAACGATAAAATTAGTAATGCTATATATTAGAAGTCAGGGGCTTCTGCTCCAAGGAAATAGCATCTTTTTGTAAAAAAATGACAATTTTAAAAGCTTTTCTAGAGATTATGCTTGCCATACAGGGGCTAATGTGTTATCATAAGGGCGGTAAATTGGGCTGTGGCGCAGTAGCACCATGAGGTGAGCTGTAGCCGAGGCAGTCAGAGTTTACTGAAGTTTACAATGAAGTCAATAATCGCTTGGATCTATGAGACCGGGACGAAGACGCAACAAAGGTTTATTATGCGCATTCCGGTTAGGAATGCGCTTTTTCAGTTGCTTTTATATTTTATGGTACAAAAGCATCAATTGCTGTGTGACGCGCGTCTCCCCAATGGTCAGGAAGGAGAGCAAAACGGTTATGAGGATCGGTATTATCGGTGGTGGCAAGGTTGGTTCCTGCCTAGCAGGGTATTTAAAGCCCTACTTAGTGGGTATCACCGCCAAATCATCCCAGCATGCGGAGCAGCTGGCTCAAAGCTTCGGCGTGAGCGTCTGCACTAATGCAGAGATGGTAAGGCGGGCAGAGGTACTGCTAATTACTGTACCTGACCGCTTGATTAGCACAGTGGCCGCGGATTTGGCCAAGGAAGCAGCAGTGGCAGGAAAAATTTTTCTGCATTGCAGTGGTTCCTTAGGTCTAGAGGAGCTAGCTCCTCTGCAGCAGGCAGGAGCACATATTGGCAGTTTGCATCCCTTGCAAAGCTTCGCCGGTGGCGCAACAGAGTTAACCGGCGTGTATATGGCAGTGGATGGGGATGAGCTTGCTAAAAATGCTGCTAAGGAATTAGCGGATTTGTTGGGCGGGCATGCCTTTCATGTGCCTTCCGCCGAGCGTGCTGCTTACCATGCGGCAGCGTGCATCTGCTCCAATTATGCAGTGGCAGTGGAGGCTTTAGCTCAGCAGCTGATGAGCCGCTGGCTGGGGGATGAACAAGCAGCTTGGCAAGCATTGCTACCATTGTTTAAGGGTACTGCTAGCAATCTGCAAAATACTACCTCGCCCCGTACCGTTTTAACAGGCCCCATAGCTCGCGGAGATGTTCGCACGGTGGCCAAGCATTTAGCAGTGCTGCCGCCGGAGCTGGTAGATATTTATTGCTCTCTGGGGCTGGTGACAAGCTCACTGGCTATGACCAATGGCACTATTGACAAGGCAGTCGCCGACCAGCTGGCGCGACTACTACAGCGTTAAGAAAACCTTGCTTAACGCCATTAATTTGTCGGAGGTAAAAACAATGGCAACAAAAAATGTTACTGTAGCAACCATTAAGGAAATGAAGCAAAAGGGCGAGCCCATCGTCATGATTACAGCCTATGATGTGGCTATGGCACGCAATGTGAACGAAGCAGGCGTGGACATGATTCTTGTGGGCGATTCCGTGGGCAATGTTATGCTGGGCTATAATTCCACCGTACCTGTTACCATGGACGAAATGATTCATCATACTAAGGCTGTTATGCGTGGCAACAGCACGGCGCTGGTAGTGGGCGATATGCCCTTTATGAGCTATCAGGCCAGCGATATTGATGCAATGTACAATGCAGCACGCTTCCTCAAGGAAACTGGCTGTACCGCGGTTAAGCTGGAGGGTGGCGCCGAGGTTGCTCCTTTGGTAAAGAAGCTTACCACTGCAGGTATTCCGGTTTGTGCTCATATCGGCTTGACTCCCCAATCTGTAAATCAGCTGGGTGGCTTTAAGGTACAGGGCAAGGATATTGAGGCAGCACAAAAGATGATTGAGGATGCCAAGGCTTTGGAAGCAGCAGGTGCCTTTGCCTGCGTGCTGGAATGCGTTCCCGCTAAATTGGCAGCTAAGGTTACTGCTGAATTGAAAACCATGGCTACCATCGGTATCGGTGCAGGCAATGGCTGTGATGGCCAAGTGCTGGTTTGCAATGACCTTTTGGGCGTATCCAATGGCTTCTGCCCCAAGTTTGTAAAGAATTATGCTAATATCCACGATATCACTGTGGAGGCTGTGAAGGCTTATATTGCTGAATGCAAGGATAGAAGTTTCCCGGCAGAGGAGCATACCTTTAAAATAGACGACTCTGTATTAGAAAAATTATATTAAGAATTTTTAAAAGCTCTTGAAGAAGAAAAAGTGAGGGATTTTGTCATGAAATTAGTACACACTGTTGCCGAGCTGCGCGAGGAAATCGCACAAGCTAAGGCTCAAGGCCTGACCATTGGTCTGGTACCCACTATGGGTGCTTTGCATGAAGGTCATGCTTCTTTGATCGCTGCTGCCAATAAAGAAAATGATTTTGTAGTAGTCAGCGTTTTCGTTAACCCCACCCAATTTGGTCCTAACGAGGATTTGGATGCTTATCCCCGTACTCTGGAGGCCGATTGCAAGCTGGCAGAGCAAAAGGGTGCCAATGTAGTATTCGCTCCCTCTCCCAAGGAAATGTATCCTAGCGAGGATGCAACTTGGGTAGAAGTAACCGGCGATATTACCAAGGTGCTGTGCGGTCGTACCCGCCCCATCCACTTCCGTGGCGTAACCACCGTTGTTACCAAGCTCTTTAATTTGGCACAGCCTGATCGTGCTTATTTTGGGCAAAAGGATGCGCAACAGGTTGAGGTTTTGAAGCGTATGGTGAAGGATTTGTTCTTCCCCCTGCAGCTGAGAGTAATGCCCATCATCCGTGAAGCAGATGGCTTGGCTAAGAGCTCCCGTAACACATATTTGAGCGAGGCAGAGCACACTGCAGCACTGGTACTGAGCCGCAGCCTGAAGGCAGCCAAGGCTATGTACGAGGCAGGCGAGCGTGATGCAGCTAAAATCACCGCTGCTGTAACCGCCGATATCCAAAAGGAGCCTATGAGCAATATCGACTATGTAGAAATTTATGCACTGCCCGGCTTAGAGCCCGTTGCTAACCCCATGGTTGGCAGCAATCTGTTGGCTGTTGCAGTAAAATTTGGTACTACCCGTTTGATTGATAATGCTGTTTTGGAGGAGAAATAATGCTTTATAATATGTTTCATGGCAAAATTCATCGTGCAACCGTAACCGAAGCTAACCTGGAATACATGGGTAGCATCACCATTGACAGCCATTTGCTGGAGCTCAGCGGCATTCTGCCCGGCGAGCGCGTACAAATCGTGGATAACAATAATGGCAACCGTCTGGAGACCTATGTTATCGCTGGCGAATATGACAGCGGCGTAATCTGCCTCAACGGTGCAGCTGCTCGTAAGGTATTGGTAGGCGACACTGTTATCATTATCGGCTATGCTATGATGGACGAGCAGGAAGCTAAAACCTTTGAGCCCAAGGTAGTTATGGTGGACGAAAAGAACCGTCCCATTAACGTGCGTGGCACCGAAAAGGAACGCGAAATCGGCTAATACTTACCTAAAACAAAACAGGCTTACTTGCTACTTGCGTAGCAGGTAAGCCTATTTTTATGTTAATGTGTGCTTCTCACTAAATCTTCACATCCAGAGAAGCAGCAACGCCTACACCCTGAATGCGGTTTACATTTTTATAGTCAACCCTGTCCACAGGGATTAAAATTTTCGCTCTGATACCTAAAATAGTCTGCTCGATAATTAGGGCGGCCTTTACCTGATCCACCTTGGACTGGGGACCGCTGACCTGAGCAGCGCCGGCACGGCTGCCGTCGCCTACAGAAATAATAGGTACTACCTTCGTAGCATCGGTAGAGCCCACACCATATTTGGCAGTGACGGCGTTAATGCCATCGTTTAAGGGGCCTGCGGTAGCGTCCACGGCGTAGCCAATAACGCCACCCTTAAGCACTTTGCCCAAAAGTCCGCCGGCCTGGGCCATGGGGATACTGTTACCTAAAACAAAGCCTGTGATTAAAGCGCCAACAATCCATTTTTTACCTTGCATTTTACAAACCTCCTTCAGCTGATAGCTTATTCATATCATTATTATTCTACAAGCATCAGAAAAAGCCTTGCAGAGTTTTTGTGAAATTATGGTGAGCAAGTAAGCAGGAGGTCATTTTTTTAGACGGTTTTCAGGGCTTATTTAGTAGCAATCATGAGGCCGCTTTCCTGCATGCGCAGGGGCACCTTGATTACTTGGCCGGGATAGATACGGCCGGCATCTAAATGATTGGCCTTGGTAATGCGCTCCATGACTAAGCGAACATCCTCTTTAGCCTCCGCATGGCGGCAGGCAATATCCCAGAGAGTGTCGCCCTGAGCAACGGTTACACTATAATCACGGTAAACAGGGGTTGCTGCAAACAAATCTCCAGCACCAGCGTAGATAGCACAAGCAAAAGCTGTTGCATATAAAATACCTTTCATATCTATCACCACCTAAATGAATTTCTGTTTGATTATATGATAATACAAATGATGATTTTTGTCAATAGTACTTAGAATTTATGTTTGCATAATCAAAATAAATGCGAACAAGAAAAATCGACATGTGGTGTGCTTCACAATTTGTTCGCACTAAAAATTGTGGCGAACAAGCTTAGAGCGGCTTTAACATAAAAAATATTTTTTTGCAAAAAAATACCGAAGCTATTCGCTTCGGTATTTTAGCTTAGTTTTTGTTCTTTTTTACTTCTTCCAGCTTGTTTTTCATCCAGTCGATCATGGCCAGCTTGCCAAAATCGTGCCAGGTTTCACACTCGCTGTTTTTAGCGATGTACTGGTTCCATTTGTCCTGATTAACGTTTTCTACCTCCATCAGGTTCATGATACCAAAGCCACTACGCCAGATCATGTCGTCCATGGAAGTGAACTTGCTGTTCTCTTGCAAGAATTTGGGATTGAACAGCTCCTGGAAGGTAATCTTGCTCATCATTTGCCCCAGCTCTTTATCAGAGGTAAATTTGGCCATATAGCCTTTAAAGGTTTTATCTAATTCCTTATGATTCATCTGCATGCCTCCAAAAAGTAGTATAGTGATATTTTAACACAAAACCCTGCTTACTGTCAGCAAACTTTAGGATTTATTCTTGAGAGTCTGTAATTTTTTGCTTATGGATGCATTTACCAATGCTCAGGCAAATCCACATTGTCGGTAATCACAAAGAAGGTGCCACTGCATTTGGCCATGAGCTCGCCCTTTGCATTGGTTATGGTTGCTTCGCCCATAAAGGTTGTGCGACCATGGTGAAGAATGGTGGAGGTGGCTATAGCGCGTTCGCCCTCGCGCAGGCCCTTCAGAAAATTCATGGTCATATCTACGGTTACTACGCGCTTGCCATACACAAAGCAGGTGAGGCCGATGCATGTATCGGCCAAAGTAGAAAGAGAGCCACCATGGGCGATGCCATAAATATTGGTCAAAGCTTTAGTAATGGGCATGGACATAACAATATGGGGCTTGTTAACTTCATCAATCTGCATACCACAATTTTTGGCAAATTCATTAGCTAAGCAACGCTCGTTTAAATAATCTCTGATTTCTTCGTTAGTCATTTGCGTTCACCTTTTGCATACTTATATTGGCTTACTATGTTTGTTTAAAGATACATCTATAGTAGCTTTAAAGAGTTCTCATTTGCACAGTATTATATCATAAAATTACATTTTCGTCTAAAGTCTTTACCTTATATACGCACGTGCTAAAGCTGGCTTTTTTGGAGTGAGAGAATCAATTTATTAAATTGTGATTTTACAAGATATTAACATTTTATATTTTGAATATAGAGGTGTAAGTTTGACGAAACTAGGAAAATGTTGTATAATGTATCAAAATATATTATACAAATTGTGAGGTACGATATGTTATTCTTTAAAAGGCTTGGCAAACGGGGTGCAGCTTTGACAGAATATGCAATATTGTTGGCTTTTGTGGCAGCGATTGGTGCTAGCTTTACGGCTAGCAATGGCTTAGAGGATAGTATTAGAGGTGCTATTGGTAAGGCAGAAAAAGTGCTGGCAGCGGATACTAATAATCCTGGGGATAGTGGCGCTGGCAGCGGTGGCAGTGGCGCCGAAGAAGGAGAATCTGGTGATAATACTGGTAGTGGGTCTGGCGATAACGGCGGAAGTGTGATTCCGCCTGATCCAACGACTCCACCTGATACTGAAGAACCTGCTGCCCCAGTTAAGCCGCCAGATAGCAATAAAACACCGAATGGAAATTTTGGTTTCTACGATCCTAATGATAATGCTAAATATGGGAGCCTTTTTGATGATTTGGTAGATTATTTACTGACTGACAGAGAAGGCTATAAAAAAGAGGATCTTGTAAGCGCTGAGGTGAATAATAAAACTATAACTTTAGAGTACAATGATGGAACCAAAAAACAAATTGGACTTGATGGTAGGTTTGATAATATGGCTTTTGAAATTCAGGCAGCTGAATTATACTTTGCTAATGGCGAACTTATCAATAAAGCTGATAGCATATCTTCAATACACATAAAGAAAGATGGCGGAGGAAATGAAGGTAAATTCACATTGGATAAAAATGACAATATGTTCCATCGCAAAAATAAGTAACAACTAATAGCTCCAATCAAAAAGCACTACTAAGGGTTCTGCACCCTTTAGTAGTGCTTTTATGTTTTTACTATTATGCTGTTCTTTTCTTGATAAAGATGAATACCAAGCCGCTCAGTCCCATCAGCAGGGGATAGAAGCAGTAAGGAATGATGTCGAAGGGAGTGAGCTTGGTGAGGCTGGCGGCTGCTAGAAGCTGAGCGCCGTAGGGAATGAGTCCCTGTCCCATGGAGCTGAACATATCCAGCAACGATGCACTGCGGCGAGGTGTAACACCAAAATCGGTAGAAATATCCTTAGCAATGGGGCCTGCCATGACGATGGCCACAGTATTATTAGCAGTGCACACATCAACTAAAAGAGCTAGTGCAGCGATACCTAGCTCGCCACCCTTTTCATCGCTGATACGACTTTTAATAAAGTTCAACACGAAATCTATACCGCCGTGCTCCTTAACCAAGGTGATGATGCAGGCTACGATGATGGAAATAACGGTGATGTCATACATGGAATAAATGCCTGCGCCCACGTGAGCAAACATTTTGCTGGCGGTGAAGGTGCCCGTAGCCAGGCCCACAATCATACTCAGCACTGTGCCTGTAATCAAAATCACGAAAACATTGACACCGATAATAGCACCCACCAAAACTACCAGATATGGTACAACCTTCATCATATTATAATCAAGACTGCCCTCCACATGAAATTCGCCTGTCTGTCCCAAGAAAAGGAAGAGTCCCAAGGTGATAATAGCAGCGGGCAGGATAATCTTAAAATTCTCGCGGAATTTGTCTCGCATATCGCAGCCTTGGGTCTTAACAGCTGCAATAGTGGTATCGGAGATAATGGAAAGGTTATCGCCAAACATAGCGCCACAGACAACTGCGCCAGCGCAAATGGCCATGGAAAAGCCGGTTTTTTCACTAATGCCGGCAGCTATAGGGGCCAGCGCGGTAATGGTACCTACGCTAGTACCCATGGAAATGGAAATAAAGCACCCGATAACGAAAAGTCCTGCTACAGCCATACCGCCAGGCAGAATGGAAAGGCCTAGGTTAACAGTACTTTCTACACCACCTGCAGCCCTTACGGCACCAGAAAAAGCACCTGCTGCAAGGAAAATCAGGCACATAGTCAAGATGTTTTCATCGCCTACACCCGTGGAGCATAAACGTAACTTTTGAATAAAGCTTAACTTTTTGTTTTGAGCAAAGGCCACGATGAGAGCAATTAAAAAGCCTACAATGGCAGGCATGCTATAAAAATCACCGGTAATGACACCTGAACCAATAAAAATCAATAAAAATACCACAATGGGCAAGAGCGCAATGACGCTGCCCTTTTTGTTTGTTTTGGTCATAAGATCTACATCCCCTTAGCTTATTCAAATATAGTTTTCTTCATGCTTAAGCTTGCTAGCACTTTAAAACGTCCACTTCATGTGGATTTGTCTCTTGTTATTATACCAAGCAAAGAAGTTTTCTGCAATGAAAACCCTGTAATTAGCAGTATTTTTAGAGTATTTATTGTATAGAGAGCCTATCAACGTCTTCGCTCCATTGCCTAAAGTAGCTTTGCGCGTTATAATAAAGGGTAAACAAATTACAAACATAAGCTTAATTCAAGGAGATTTTATGCATAAAACAGCTTTTTTACCCATTCTGGCCTTGGCACTGGGCCATTTAGTTACGGATATGCAAGCGGGAGCCCTGCCTATCGTTCTACCCCAGCTCAAGGAAATGTTTAGTCTGAACTATTCCCAGTTGGCCGCTATCGTGCTCACACAAAACATTATGTCCTCTGTGATTCAGCCAGCCTTTGGCTATCTTACGGACAAGCGCTCCATGCCGAAGCTCCTACCCGTGTGCGCGGCTATGGCAGGGGCAGGCTTTGCCTTTGTAGGCTGGGTTTCAACTTATACTTTGCTCCTATGCACGGTTATCGTGATTAGCCTTGCCAGCGCGACTTATCATCCTCAAGCCTCTAAAACAGTCAATTTTTTGAGCGATGATTCCAACCGTACCCAAAATATGGGCATCTTTTCCTTAGGTGGCAATGCTGGCATGGCCGTGGGCTCTATTTTGATGACCTTTCTCATGAGCCTAGCAGGTGGCATTCATAACACGGTTTATTTCGTGCTACCTGGGCTTTTAGTTTTCGGTCTTATGACTAAATGCATGGGCGCTTATGAGCGTGCGAATATAGAGCATGCAGCCCGGCAGGCCAAAGAGGAGGCTAAGGGAACGGCAGAAAAGCTGTCTTATTTTGGCCTTTTCCTCATTCTGTTCTACATTTTCATGCGCTCGTCTATTCATGTGGGCATTTCCACTTATATGCCCATTTTTTATATGAAATTCCGTGGCTTTGAGCCTCTTTTTGCCAGCAGTCTTGTATCGGGCTTCTTGCTGGGCGGTGTAGCAGGTACCTATGTGGGCTCCGTGCTCAGCGATAGACTGGGCGCACGCAAAATTTTACTTAGCTCCATTGCCTGCAGCATTCCTGCTATTTACGCTATTACTGTAGCAACCACGCCGTGGCTAGCCATGGCTGCAGTGGTAACGGCTGGCTTCTGCATTATTGGTTCCTTTGCCACGACGATTATTTTAGCTCAATGCATGATGCCTAATAATGTGGGTATGGCGTCAGGCCTCACCATTGGCTTTAGCGTGGGCTTGGGTGGCTTTGGCGTTACGATTTTGGGCTATCTGGCCGACACCTATGGCTTGCCCTTTGTGATGAAGCTTTTAGTATGGCTCCCCATTGTAGCTGCCATAGTTGCCACTCGCATTCCTATACCTAAAGATTTACAAAAGTAAAAAATACGGACTAAGATTAAAGCTTTTAAGGAGGAGTCCCCCAAATGCGTATCGGTGTTATAGTTCCCAGCACGCAAAGTTCAAAAAGTGAGCTCATTGTAAATGCAGTACGAGAAGCGCAGCCTGAGGCTGAGGTGCTAAATCTGGGCTGCTTTGCTTCGGATGTAGAGCAGTATTCCTATGTAGAGATTGCTCTGGCCATAGCTTTGCTACTGCATAGTAAGGCTGCGGATTTTGTCGTAACAGGCTGCTCCTCCGGCCAAGGCATGATGTTAGCCTGCAATGCTATGCCTGGTGTATTATGTGGCTATATTCCCACTCCTCAGGATGCATATCTTTTTGGGCGCATTAATGCAGGTAATGCAGTGAGCCTACCCTTAGGTTTAGGCTTCGGATGGGCTGGTGAGCTTAATTTGCGCTATACATTAAAGGCGCTCTTTGATGGTCCCTTTGGTTCTGGTTATCCTGCGGAGCATGCTGAACGCAAGCGCAGAGATACCTTGCTGCTAAAGCAGCTTAAGGAGCAAAGCCAGAAGGACATGGCAGGGTTTTTAGCAGCAGTTGATAAGGAGCTGCTAGCTAAGATTTACAGAAATAAAAACGTACAAAAGTTTCTTCAATTGGATAAATGATACCATAACAAAAGCACTACTAGAGGTCGCTAACCCTCAGTAGTGCTTTTTGCATGCCTGCGCTGGAAGTCTCTAAGAGCGCAGGTCATATAAAATTGTCTAGGTTGTGCTAAAAGCTGCTTACTCGTTAACCTTGTACCAGAAGGGACGGAGGAAGTGCAGATAACAGGTCTCGTCAGCCTCAGGGCCGGGGTCACGACGACCGATTTGCACACGCACCTCTTGGTCGCCAATCTTTACCAAGTAGTCCACGATTTCGCCCAAGAAGGCTTTGCGGATTACATGACCGCGCACGCCATTGGGGTCGCCGGCATTGGTAAAGCGGATTTCGGTAGGACGGCTGGCCAGATTGAACATTTCCTCAGCCTTCATGCGTTCGGGCACGATGAGGCCACTGGGCAGCTTATGCTCGGAGCCCTTAATATAGGCATCCTTGCCCTTCCAGATAACATCGGTAAAGCTAGAAACACCGATGAAGCTGAAGACAAACTTGTTCTTGGGATTGTTATAAACATCCAAGGGAGAGTCGATTTGCTGCATAACGCCCAGCTTCATAACCAGAATGCGGTCAGACAGAGCCATAGCCTCGGATTGGTCATGGGTTACATAAATAATGGAGAAGCCATATTTACGCTGCAAATCCTTAATCTCAAAGCGCATTTCCTCACGCAGATGGGGGTCCAAGCTGGAGAGGGGCTCGTCCAGGAGCATTACGTCGGGGTTAATAGCCAGGGCACGAGCCAAGGCTACACGCTGCTTGCCACCGCCGGAAAGGTCGGCAGGGCTGTCGTTAGCAGCCTTGAGCAGGTTGGTAGCAGTCAAAGCGTCCTTAGTGCGTTGCTCAATCTCTGCGTTAGGCAGCTTGCGCAGGCGCAGGGGGAAGGCAACGTTTTCGTAAACGCTCATATGGGGCCACACGGCAAAGGCTTGGAAAACCATGCCGAAATTGCGGTTTTCAGGGGGAGTATAGTGATGCTTTTTAGGAGAAGAAAGCAGGCGGTCGCCTACCCACACCTCACCATCGGATAAATCCTCAAAGCCGGCAACCATACGCAGGGTAGTGGTTTTACCGCAGCCGGAGGGACCCAGCATGGAGAAGCATTCGCCCTTGCCAATTTCGATATTCAGGTTATCGACGGCAGTAACATCACCAAATCTTTTTGTAACATTAACTAAGCGGATGTATGACATGACGATTACTCACTCGCTTTCTTGGTAAGATGGTTGATGAACATTTGACCTAAAACGATAATGATCAATGCGATACCTGCCAAAGCAGTGGACATAACAGTTTCGCCATCCTCGTTCAGTGTGTAGATGGCAACGCCGATGGTTCTGGTGGTAGGAGCATACAGCATAATGGATACGGTCAATTCGCGCAGGGCCGGCAAGAAAATCAGGAAGAAGGCGCTGACCATACCGGGACGAACCAACGGAATAACGATGTCCTTCAGGGATTGCCACATGCTAGCGCCGCAGGAACGGGAAGCTTCCATCAGGGAGTCGTGGACCTGCTCCAGGGCTGCGGAGTTAGCCTTCAGGGAGAAGGCCATGTAGCGGGCGATGTAGGATACCAGAATAATCCATACAGTGTTGTAAATGTTGATGCCAAACTGGCCGGACCAAGCAAGGATTACGCCCAGGGCGATAACGGAGCCGGGAACAGAGAAGGGCAGCATGCCCAAGAATTCCAGAATACCCTTGCCGCGTACCTTCATCTTTACGATAACATAGGAAATCATAACGCCGGCAAACATGGTGATGAATGCAGCAGCCAGACCCAAGGTTACGGAGTTGAAGATAGCGTCGCGAGTTACATCGTATTCAAAGAGGATGTACTTGTAGTTGTTTAAGGACAGGTTATCCCAAGTTAAGGGCAGACCATAGGTTTCTACGCCGCCAACCATGAAGATAACTACTGTGGGCAGCAAAATGGTGAAGCCAATGTAAGCCAGGCAGAAGAACAGCAGGGGATAACGCAGACCGCGCAGCTTGAGCTCCATAGGACGGAAGCTCTTGCCACCGATGATTTGGTAATGGCCCTTGCTGAGCACCTTTTGCTGAGCCCAGATGATGCAGGCCGCGGACACGATCAATACAGTTGCCAATACGGTACCGGTACGGATGGAGGCGAAGGAGCCTGCGGATTCGTGGATCTTTTCGTAGATTAAGGTAGGTATGTTGTAAATACCCTGTTCAATACCCAAAACCGCTACCGTACCAAAGTGTGCCATGGAGTACAGCATGATGAGCAGCGCACCGCTCATGATGGAGGGCAGTACCAGAGGAATGGTAATCTTGCGGGTAATGGTGAAGAGGCCGGCGCCGCTGATGCGGGCAGATTCTTCCAGAGTGGGGTCCATACGCTCAAGAGCACCGCAAACCTGGATAAATACGAAGGGGAAGAGGTACATGACCTCGACGCAGCTGATGCCGTGGTAGGTATAGATGTTGAAGAGGGGCTCGGTAGTATTAAAGGTGGCCATGAACCACTTATTAATATAACCGGCATGGGGGCTGAGCAGCATTTTCCAAGCCAAAGCACCGATGAAGGAGGGCAGCATAAAGGGAACGAGGAAAAGGCTCTTCATAAAGGTCTTATAGGGAAGGTCGGTACGAGTTACCAGCCAAGCAAAGAAGGTACCCACGATGGTGGAGCCCACGGTGGTCATGCTGGCGATAATCAGGGAGTTAATCAAGGCTTGGAAGGTTTCAGGCTCGGTGAGGACTTTATAGAAGTCCACGCTGTTGAATTTGCCATCTACGAAGAAGGCGTTGAACAGAATCAAGAGTACCGGCCAAGCTACGAAGATTACTAGAATGGCGATGGAGATGAAGAGGATGACTTGGGCAATACCAAAGCCACTATCCTTTTTAATGGTGCCGCTTGCCATTATTCTTCCACCTCCTTGAGTTGTTCTGCATCAAACCAGTGCAAGGCCTTGAAGGTAATGTAGCATTCTTCGCCTTCCTTGAACATAAGATTATTGTTGATGGCAGTATGAGTTTCGATTTCGGTGCGCAGGGCTTGGTCGTCCACGTCAATGGCATAGTCCATGGTAGCGCCTAAGAAGTTGGCGCGGTGGATGATACCTTTCAGACCCGGGCCCTCGCGATGGATTTCTACGTCTGAGGGACGGAAGCCCGCAACCCATTTAGCAGCCTTGCCCTTGGGGCCTTCCCAAGGAATTTCCTGGTTGCCATTGCCAACATAGAATTTGCCGTTCTTTTCAGTGGCATGAACAAAGTTGGCAATGCCCATGAATTTGAAAACGAAAAGGTCTGCAGGTTTTTCGAAAATCTCGTAGGGATTGCCGATTTGGCGGATATTGCCGCTGGCGTCCATAATAGCCAGACGATCGGAAATAGCCAGAGCAACCTCCTGGTCATGGGTTACGAATAATACGGTGATGCCAAATTTACGCTGCAGGGCTTTGATTTCAAAGCGCATTTCTTCGCGCAGATTGGCGTCCAGATTGGACAAGGGTTCGTCCAGCAGCATAACGCTGGGGTCGGCTACGAGAGCGCGAGCAAGGGCAACACGCTGTTGTTGACCGCCGGAGAGCTCGGAGGGTAGACGCTTATCCAAGCCCTTCATGCCTACGACCTCGATCATTTTCATAACCAGCTCGTCGATTTCTGCCTTGGGGCGTTTTTCCATCTTTAAGGGATAAGCGATGTTTTCGTATACAGTCATATGGGGCCATACTGCGTAATCCTGGAACACAATGCCTAGACCGCGGCGCTCAGGCGGAATGTATTCGCCGGTAGCACTGTCGGCAACTACTGTTTCATCGATGATAATCTTGCCTGCGTCGGGCACTTCGTGACCGGCGATGAGGCGGATGAGGACGGTTTTGCCGCAGCCTGAGGGTCCCAAGAGGGTGAAGCATTCACCCTTTTTGATGGCGATATCTAAATTTTGCAGGACTTGGTGTTTGCCGTAGCCCTTGGCCACACCTTCGACCTTGATAATATCTTCCATTAGGCTACCTCCTGTAAAATATTTGGATAAATGGGATAAATGATGTGAAAATACACATTATTTATATAAGGCAAAAACGGCAGAACGGGAAAGTCCCGCTCTGCCCGTTTTTTACGCTTGCGTTAAAGCTTATTTTTTAACTTGCATTAATTCAGAGAACTCTTTAACAGTCTTTTCTTTGCTGTCGATGATCTCCAGATAGTTAACCTTGATACCTTTCTTCAAAGCTTCCTTCGGGGAAGGCAGTTGGAACTTAGGATCAATCTTAACGTCTTCACGAACGGGGATGGTGCCTTGGTTAGCTACCAATTGTTGTGCTTCAGCGCCCAGCAGGTAGTCAACAAATTTCTTAGCAGCGTCCATTTGCTTAGAGTCTTTGAAAATAGCTACCGGGGAAGGAACAACCAACAGTTCGGGCGGATAGCACATCTTAATATGAGCGCCTTTAGCGATCTTAGCGTTGGTAATGTAGTCAACTGCCAGGGATGCAGCCAATTCGCCGGAAGCGGTGTCGTCGATTACTTGGCCGGAGCCTTTGCCTACGCGAGCGCCATTAGCCTTCAGCTCTTTGAAGAAGTCGGGGCCAAATTGTTTTTGCAGCAGAGCGATGGACATGTAAGCGGTGCCGCTCAGAGCGGGGTTAGCAACAGCAAAGCCGTTCTTGAATTCGGGTTTCTTCAAATCTGCCCATTGGGTAGGAGCGGTTTTAACTTTATCGGTGTTGATGATGATGCCCAGGGTGCCCAGACGAGCTGCATGGAAGGAGCCATCATAATCATCGAAGGGGTTAACGATTTCCTTGAATACGGGGCTCTTGTAGTTAGCCAGAATGCCTTCCTTCTTCATCTTGTAGAAGTCAGGAACCTCACTGGTCCAGATAACGTCAGCCAGAATCTTGCCGCTTTGACGTTCAGCAGCGATTTTAGCCATCAGCTTGCCAGCGCCAGCAGATTGATAGTCTACTTTAATGCCGGGGTTCTTCTTTTCGAAGCCGGTTACGATACCTTTAATGAGGGATTCCTTCATAGAGGTGTAAATGATGAGCTTATTGCCTTCAGCTTTAGGAGCAGCAGCTTTCTTTTCGCCGCCGCCGCAGCCAGCAAAGAGCATAGAACCAGCTAATACACAAGCCATAGCAACGATACTAGTTTTTTTCAACATGGATGAAAACCTCCTTGTTATTTCCGGCGCCACCGTCCGGTTGTTATACATATTTGGTCGGGCTCCAAGGGCTGTAGGGATACAGTCCTCCCCAACTATTTTCACCCTTAAATTTAACATAAATTTTACAAACATGCAAGTCGATTGTGGCATTTTGTGTATTTTTTTTACTATCTTTAACCATGATGTAGTGTATTCTGCTTGGAATATTCGTCTTGCAATTAAGAGTATTATCAATAATAAAAGTGTGAGTCGCTCAGCTTAGTGATAGCGTACACGAGGACGGGGATGGGGTACGGCCAAGGGCTGTACATTGATAGCACTTAAGCCTGATTTGCCACGTACGATTTGGTAATAAACCTCCTGCCCCTCGTAAAGAGTACGGTAGCCAGTGGCTTTGATAGCAGAATAATGCACAAAAATATCTTCACCACCCTTAGTGGTAATAAAGCCATAGCCCTTATCGGCATTGAACCAGTGAATTGTACCTAAAAGAATCATACTGATAGCCTCCTTTAATTGAGTGACATTGTGAGAACCGGCAGCTGCATTAGTTTTCAATAGTATTATAAATCAGATTATAAAAAATTGCAACAAAAAACTGAAAATTAAGGCGAAAATATACAAAATTCCTTTAGCCTCAGAATCACAAAAAGTTTTCGTGCGTAAGTCTGCGTTTGGAGGTATAATGTAATATCAGGTAAATTATAATTTTTGGTGAGGTAGGAGCATGCGTTTAAGAAAAAAACCTTGGATTGAAGAAGCAATGAAGGACGTTGTGGATGAATATGTCCTGATGCATGATATTGAGCAGTATAAGGGTCATTGGCAGGAAATGTTTCCTGGTAAAAGGCTGTGCCTTGAAATCGGCTGTGGCAAGGGTCGCTTTACCATCGGCATGGCGGAGCTGTATCCTGAGAAGGCCTTTATCGGTATTGAAACCCAGCATGATATTGCTTATTTTCCGGGCAGGGCCGCTAAGGATAAGCAGCTTAGCAACGTAAGAATAATTTGTGCCAATGCGGAAAATTTGCTGGACTGGTTTGAGCCTGGCGAAATCAAGGAATTGTATTTGAATTTTAGCGACCCCTGGCCCAAGGCACGCCATGCTAAGCGTCGCCTGACCCATCGCAATTTCTTGGCTAAATATGCCCAGCTTTTGGGTAAGGGCGGACATTTGCGTTTTAAGACTGATAATCGTGGCCTCTTTGATTTCTCTGTGGAGGAGTTCAAGGAGTTTGGTCTGGAGATCATTGCATTGAGCTATGATTTACATAATAGTGAATACGAGAATGCTGTACAAACTGAGTATGAGCAGAAATTCAGTGCCTTGGGCACACCGATTAATTTCTGCGAGGTTGTCTTTTAGTTTAGGTTGAGGCTTATGAATAAGAGCTTTTTAAGGTTTTGGCAAAATCCCTGTCAGCTAATCTATATGGTGATGTTTTTGCTCTTGCTAATCGGGGGCATCAATGTTTTCAGCGCTAGCTTTGTGATGGCGCGGGATATGACTGGTAGTGGCATTTACTTTTTGAAGCGTTACTTTATTTTCGCTTTTTTGGGCTTTTGCGGCATGGCTGTGGTGCGCCGCGTGGGCTACAAGGCTTGGCTCAATCGCAGGCCTCTTTGGGCTTTTTTTATCATTGTCCTGATGATGCTGCTTTACGTGGATGCAGTGGGTATTGCCACTAAAGGCGCTTCACGGTGGATTTACTTAGGCCCTATATCTATTCAGCCTTCGGAATTTGCCAAGCTTTCAGTTATTATGCTGGCAGCCAAATATCTGGGCGGGATGCTGCGTCGCGGGGAGCGAGTGAGCTTTTTTGCCAAGGGCGACCATCGCATGGTGTTGGCAGCAACCTTTATCTGCGCAGTGCTAGTGTATAAGCAGCCCGACCTGGGCACGGCGGCGATTATTGTATCACTTGTGTTGGGAGTATATATTATAGCTGGCATACCGCGGTGGCAGTTAGCCGGAATTGTGGGGTTAGGTAGCCTAGGAGCTATGGTGACAACGCTGGCTTCTACCTATCGCATGGAGCGTGTACAGGTGTGGTTCAATCCTTGGATAGATCCTAGGGGTAAGGGATATCAGATGGTGCAGTCCCTGCTGGCTATTGGCAGCGGTGGCTTGACAGGCACTCACTGGGGCCATGGAGCAGGCAAATTCTTCTATTTACCCGAGGCCCACACGGACTTTGCCTTTGCCATTTTCTGTCAAGAAAATGGCTTTATTGGTGCGCTGATTTTACTTTTGTTATTCGGACTTTTGGGCTTTGCCTTTTGCACGATTACTATTAACGCTAGGGATAGACGAGGTTTTTTGTTAGCCGGAGGCGTGACCTTTTTGATTATCGGTCAGGCAGTGGCCAATATGGCCATGGTCTGCGGCATTTTGCCCGTTATTGGTGTGCCTCTAATTTTCATTAGCTATGGCGGCAGCTCCATGGTGCTGTCCATGGCCGCCATTGGCCTTTTGTTATCGGTGTACGATGAGGAGGCCAGGGACGCGGAGCATGCAGCCATGGCTCCGGAGGAGCGACGGGATAATTTGCGCATGGTGCGCAATGAGAGGTGGCGCTCATGAAAAAATTCACTTTGAATGATGGCCGCATTCGCTTTGGCTGGATGTGCTTTTTGCTTTTGGCAGTATTTGTGGGCGTTATTGCCCGCCTAGGCTGGCTGCAGATTGTGCGTGCCGATGATTTGCGCAAGCAGAGCGAAAACCAGCTGACGGCGGATTTGACGCAGAAGCATCCCCGCGGTCGCATCGTCGACCGCGATGGGGAGGAGCTGGCTGTGAGCATTATGACGGGTTCACTGTATGTGGACCCGGAGGGAATGAGCGACGACCCTATGATGAGCAAGGCAAGGCCCCAAAGGGATGTGCGCCGCATCGCGGCGGATCTTTTGGCGCCGGTGCTGAAGCGGGATAAGGACAAGCTCTACAGCATCTTCACCGGTGGCGGGCGCTTTGTATGGCTTAAGCGCACGATGGACCCTAAGGATGAGGAGCAGGTGCGCAAGATTATTAAGGATAATAAGCTGCCAGGCCTGCATTTTTTAGAGGAAAGCAAGCGCTATTATACCAAAAAGCGTACTGCAGCCCAAATTTTGGGCTTTATAGGTACGGATGATGTGGGTTTAAGTGGCATAGAGTACCAGCTGAACGATATTTTAAAGGGTAAGGATACGAAATATTCCCTAATGGTGGATGCTGCAGGACAGCAGATTTTGGGGAGCCTTTTAAGTGATAATCCTCAGGATATGCATAAGAAGCAGGAGCAGCTGCCAACGGTTTATCTTACCTTGGACAGCAAGATGCAGTATGTGCTGGAGGACGCCATGGATGATGCCATCGCCAGAACCCATGCCAAGGGTGCGGCGGCCATCATTATGGATCCCTATACGGGCGAAATTTTGGGCATGGCATCTCGTCCTACCTTCGACCCCAACCATTTTTATAAGTATAGTCAGGAGTCTTGGAATAATAAGGCTGTGTCCATGATTTATGAGCCGGGCTCCGTTTTTAAGCCTATAGTGGGTTGCATGGGCCTAACGGAGGGCATTATTTCCCCTAACACCATCTTTAACGATGCGGGTAGCATTCGCATTGCGGACCGTGTTATCCATAACTGGGATGGCGAGGGCCTTGGTTATGTGCCCTTTTCCACGATTATAAAGTTTTCTATCAACACAGGCATGGTACAGCTGGGCATGAGCTTGGGTGCGGATAGGCTCATCAGCTATGCCAAAAAATTTGGCTTTGGCTCTCCCACGGGCATTGATTTGCCAGGCGAGGAGCACGGCATTTTGTATGATCCCAAAATGATGTATGAACCCGATGTGGCCACCATGGCCATCGGCCAGGGAATTGCGGTGACACCTATACAGGTGCTGCGGGCGATTTGTGCTATTGCCAATGGAGGCGAGCTTTTGGAGCCCTACATTATTAAAAAAATCGTGGCTCCCGATGGGACGATTATGAGGGAAGGGCAAAAGCATGTGGTACGCAACGTGATTACACCTGAGGTGGCATCTCAGATGCGAGCCATGATGGAAAAGGTGGTAAGCGAGGGTGGCGGAAAAACCGCAGCCATTAAGGGCTATCGTATTGCAGGTAAGACAGGCACAGCTGAAAAGCTAGCCGAGGGCGGCGGTTATGCTGTCGGCCAATACATAGCTTCCTTCGTAGGCTTTGTGCCGGCGGATAAGCCTAAATACGCCATGCTGGTAATGCTGGATAGGCCCCAGGGCGCTTTCTATGGCTCTCAGGTCAGCGCGCCTATCTTCCGCGACACGCTGCAGCAGATTTTGGTTGCTAAGGGTATTCAGCCCACTAATAGAGAGGGGCTGCCTTCCTTTGATATGATGAATGATACCAAGGCGAAGAGCAAGCCCAAGCAAATGCCCCAGGTACTGCTCTTGCCTAACGGCAAGGTTAAGCTGCCTGATTTTAAGGGCATCGATATGCGCTACACAGCTGAGCTGTTGCAGCAAGGGCATTTGCGTCTCAAACCCTATGGTAGCGGTATTGCTTACCAGCAACGTCCGGCGCCCGGCACGGAGGTAGCCGAGGGGACTACGGTTGAGGTATGGTTTAACTAAAAGTATACAGAATTATTTTGGCTTATGGCAGGAAAAAACGGGCTCTAAGCAGAATGCTATAGGATAACCCTGCTTTATTATATTCATGATTTTACCAAGCATATTGAGGAGGTAGGTTATGTTATCTGATATTGAAATTGCTCAACAAGCGAAAATGCAAAAAATCACTGATGTGGCTGCTAAGCTAGGCATCAGCGAGGAGGATATTGAATTATACGGCCGCTATAAAGCGAAGCTTTCCATGGACTTAATTCGTCGCATGGAAACAGAAAAGCCCGGTAAGCTGGTGCTTGTTACCGCTATTACTCCGACCCCGGCTGGCGAAGGCAAGTCCACCACCACTGTAGGCCTGGCTCAAGGCCTGCACAAGATTGGCAAGAAGGTTATTGTGGCTCTGCGTGAGCCCTCACTGGGTCCCTGCATGGGCATCAAGGGTGGCGCTGCCGGCGGTGGCTATTCCCAAGTAGTGCCCATGGAGGATATTAACCTGCATTTTACCGGTGACTTCCACGCTATTACCAGCGCTCACATGCTGCTGAGCGCTATGCTGGATAACCATATCCAACAGGGCAATGCGTTGAATATTGACCCGCGCCGCATTGTATGGAAGCGCGTAGTAGATATGAATGACCGCGAGCTGCGCAATATCGTGGTAGGCCTAGGCGGCAAGGCTCATGGCGTACCCCGTCAGGATGGCTTTGACATCACTGTAGCCAGCGAGGTTATGGCTATTCTCTGCTTAGCTAGTAGCCTGCACGACCTGAAGGAGCGTCTGAGCAAGATTATCGTGGCCTATGATTACAGCGGCAATCCTGTTACCGCCGGCCAAATCAAGGCTCATGGTGCTATGGCAGCTCTCTTGAAGGATGCGATTA
Organism: Phascolarctobacterium sp.; assembly: GCA_034086985.1. Taxonomy (GTDB): domain Bacteria; phylum Bacillota; class Negativicutes; order Acidaminococcales; family Acidaminococcaceae; genus Phascolarctobacterium_A. The sequence goes on along the minus strand of JAXDZG010000022.1, from coordinate 261,426 downwards.
AGCCCAACCTTGTGCAAACCTTGGAAAATGTGCCTGCTATTATCCATGGCGGTCCCTTTGCCAATATTGCCCATGGCTGCAATAGCGTTATGGCTACCAAGACCTGCATGAAGTTGGCCGATTATACCATTACTGAAGCAGGCTTTGGTGCTGATTTGGGCGCAGAAAAATTCTTTGATATTAAGTGCCGCTATGCAGGCCTGAAGCCCGATGCAGTGGTTATCGTGGCAACCGTGCGTGCATTGAAAATGCACGGTGGTGTGCCCAAGACCGACTTGAAGACTCCCAACGTGGAGGCTGTCAAGGCGGGCTTGTGCAACTTAGAAAAGCACATTGAGAATGTGAAGAAGTTCGGCGTTCCTGCTGTGGTCGCTATCAATATTTTCGCTCAGGATACCGCCGAGGAGCTGGAGGCAGTGCGTGAGCACTGCGCTAAGCATGGCGTCAATGTAGCCCTGTCCGACGTCTTTGCCAAAGGCGGCGAGGGCGGCATTGAGCTGGCTAAGGAGGTTGTGGCCCTTGCTGAAAGCGGCAAGGCCGACTTTAAGCCCATTTATGAGCTGGATATCCCCCTGAAGGCTAAGATTGAAACCATCGCTAAGGAAATCTACGGTGCTGATGGTGTAAACTATACTAAAGAAGCTGATAAGGCGTTGAAGGAATTTGAGACCTTGGGCTATGGTAATTTGCCTGTGTGCATGGCCAAAACCCAATACTCCTTCTCCGATGACCAAACTCTGCTTGGTCGTCCCAGCGGCTTTACTATTACTATTAAAAACTGCCGCATTGCCGCAGGTGCAGGCTTTGTGGTAGTGCTGACCGGCGATATTATGACCATGCCCGGTCTGCCCAAGGTGCCGGCTGCCGAGAAGATAGACGTTAGTGATGAGGGCGTCATCAGCGGCCTGTTCTAAGCTTTACCAATGGTCACTTGTTTTAAAGGTTTTTGAGGTGAAATGCAATGGAAACTACGTTAATGAGGGGAAAGCCTGTTGCTGATGTGTACCGTGAGATGATAATAGAAAAAATAGCTGCAGCTAAACAGCGAGGTCTTTTGGTAACACTGGCTATTGTGGTTGTGGGGGAGGACCCTGCTTCCCATGTGTACAAGGGCAGGTTAGTAAAGTTAATCGAAGGCTTGGGCGGTGCCGCCAAGGTAATCGAATTACCGGGCACCGCCACTGAAGAAGAGGTTATCGGGGTAGTGAAAAAGCTGAACCGTAACCGTTATGTGACAGGCATTCTGCCCATGATGCCCATGCCTAAGCATATTAATGGTGATGCTGTGGGTGCGGCGGTTTCGCCTAACAAGGATGTGGACTGCCTCAATCCCCAAAACAGCGGCGATGTATTCATGGGTCGCAGCAAGTGGGCGGCCTGCACGCCCAGAGCTTGCATGGCCACGCTGGAGCATTATGGCATCGAGCTGGAGGGCAAAAATGTGGTGGTTATCGGGCGTAGCAATGTGGTGGGCAAGCCCGTGGCGGTGCTGCTTTTGCAAAAGAACGCTACTGTGACGGTGTGCCATTCCCGTACGCAAAATTTGCCTGAGATGCTTAAGAGCGCCGATGTGATTGTAGCTGCGGTGGGTAAGCCTTGCTTTGTGCAACCTGAAATGGTGAAAGAGGGCGTAGTCATCGTGGATGTGGGCATCAACGCTGTAGGCGATAAGCTGGTGGGTGATGTGGACCCGGCGGTGGCCGATAAGGCCAGTGCCTTTACTCCTGTACCCGGCGGCATTGGTGTGGTGAGCAACATGATGGTTATGGAGTGCCTGACCCGTAATTTGTAAAAGGATAAACTATGAGATATTTTTGGCTGCTTTTGGCTGTGGTTTTGGTAGCATTGATTTTCTTCAATTCCTCGCTACCGGCTACGGACTCCGGCAGATTAAGCGGCTTTGTGGCCCAATTTGTGCTGCAGCTAAGCCATCTGCTGGATATTTCCCTGAAGGGAAATGTAGAGCATAATATTCGTAAGCTGGCCCATTTCCTAGAATTTGCCTGCTTAGGGCTGCTCTGGTGCAAGACCTTTGCCAGCTTCCATGTGAGCAATCGTACCTCTACTGGCTATATTCTGCTCTTATGCCTATTGACTGCGGTTGTTGATGAGTATATTCAGCTTTTCAGCCCAGGTCGTGATGGCAAGGTGATGGATGTGTTGCTGGATTTTAGTGGTGCTTTCTGTGCCTGGCTGTGGTATCGCATTCTGCAGTGGTGCGACTAGCTTGATGATCTAAATATGAGTTTTAGAGCCGTTGCGTAAAGCAACGGCTCTTTGCTTTGCATAATTGTGTATACTACATAGAATAAATGCACATTGTAAAATTTATTTATTAGCAGTAAAATTAGAATATAGAATTAACTGTGCTCTAGCTGCAGTGGTATGGACTAAGCTTATTGATATAAAGGGTATGCCACTGGCTAGAAGCAAGCGAAATAAATAGCCTAAAGCTACACGAGTGGAGTGATAAATATGGCATTGACTAGATTGCGTAAGGAAATTGATGCTGCGCTGCAGCTGCCTGTGTTTGATTTATCAAGAGAAGAGCTAGTGCAGGAGGCTTTGGATAATCATGAGGGTGTGCTGGCTGCCAATGGTGCTTTGCGGGCGGTAACGGGCAAGCACACAGGCCGTGCTCCTAAGGATAAGTTTTTTGTGGATGATGAGACTACTCATGACCAGCTGTGCTGGGATAATAATCAGCCCTGCAGCAAGGAAACCTTTGACCGCTTGTACAAAAAGATGCTAGATTATGCAGCTACTCATAAAATGTATGTAACCGATGTGTATGCGGGTGCAGACCCTCGCTATCGTCTGCCGGTGCATTTTGTCAATGAGCTGGCCTGGCACCAGCTATTTGTGCGCAATTTGTTCATCAGCAATGAAGAGGTGCCTGCGGATGCGGAGGGCTTCACTGTGCTGTGCATGCCCAATGTGTATGCGGATCCTGAGGCTGATGGCGTGCATTCCGATATGTTCGTTATTTTAAACCTTACGGAAAAAGTTGTGCTCATTGGCGGCGGTCGCTACGCCGGTGAAATGAAGAAGGGTATCTTCACGGTGATGAACTATCTCTTGCCCCAGCACGATGTTTTCTCCATGCATTGCTCTGCTAATGTAGGCCCAAAGGGTGATTCAGCCTTGTTCTTTGGCCTGAGCGGTACGGGCAAGACTACCTTGTCTGCCGATGGTACTCGTGCTCTGGTTGGCGACGATGAGCATGGCTGGAGTAAGGACGGCATCTTCAATATCGAAGGTGGCTGCTATGCCAAGTGTATTCACTTGAGCGAATATACAGAGCCCCAGATTTTTCATGCTATCCGTGAAAATACGGTGCTGGAAAATGTTATTCTAGACGAAAACGGTGTACCCGATTACGATGATATTATGCTGACGGAAAATACCCGCGCAGCTTACCCACTGCATTATATTGATAACGCCCTGCTGCCCAGTGTGGCAGGTCATCCCAGAACAATAATCTTCTTAACTGCAGATGCCTTTGGTGTGCTGCCACCGGTGGCTAAGCTGACTACGGAGCAGGCTATGTATCACTACCTGTCGGGCTATACTAGCAAGGTAGCCGGTACTGAGGATGGTATTGTGGAGCCACAGGCTACCTTCTCTATCGGCTTTGGCGAGCCCTTCTTACCACTGCCGCCTTTGACCTATGCCAAGATGCTAGGCGAGCGTATCAATGAATACGATACCTCCGTTTATCTTGTCAACACGGGTTGGAGCGCCGGTCCCTATGGCAAGGGTCACCGCATTCGTCTGCAGCACACTCGCCGTTTGGTCAACGCAGTGCTAGATGGTGAACTGGATAAGGCAGAATGGGAAACCTTCCCTGTGTTTGGTCTTGCTATTCCTAAAGCATGTGAGGGTGTACCCTCTGAGATTCTCAATCCTCGCAATACTTGGGAGGATAAGGCTGCTTACGACGCACAGCTGCGCAAGCTGGCAGAGCTTTTTGCTAAGAATGTGGCTAAGTTCCACGGTCTCATTACAGAGGATATCTTAAGCGCAGGGCCTAAGGCGTAGCCTGTAAGTTATTTCTATAATAAAAAATTTTATGTAAGGCTGTCACTGAGGTGATGGCCTTATTTTTTACTTGTAAATGGCTTGAGTAATAGAGTATAATTAAGATGCAATACTATATATTGTGGAAAATGGGAATAGCTATTTTTAGAAAATACTACTTATCCATTTTCCGTGTTTATAAAGAGGTGCAGGATGGGAATCAAGCTTCTAAATAAAAAATTCAAGATTTCTCTCTTCAGCGTAGCTATCTTTATCTTTTTCCTGCTAGTTGCTATGGGTAGTCTCCATGTGATGCGGGAGAAAATTTTAGAGAACTCCCATATTATGGGCCAGGAGATTGCGGCTCGTTTTGCAACTCGCGAGACTGCGCGTATTAAATCCCAAGAAATGCTGCTGCGCAGTGTGGCTCAAAGTATGGGCTCCATGCTGCGTTTGAAGCAGAATTGGACAGATGAAGAAATTGAGCAGGCCTTGAGCCGTTTCACGGATTATATGGAAAATAACTCCGAGGTGGGGCGCTTTGATATGTGCGCTGTTATTGATGGCAGGCTTATTTGCAGTCGTCCCGATAGAGGTGTGCATGGGCTGAACAAGGTGAAATGGTATCAGGCTGCGTTAGCTCGCAAGGGTGATGTGGCCTATACTAATCTGTATCAGGTGGAGCCCAAGCAGGAGTATGTGCTGACCATGGCTGTGCGTCTAGGTCATGGTGATGATGTGCTGGCTATGAACCTTTATCCTGAACAGCTTAATGCTCTTTTGGCAGATAATCGCCTGCCTCGCCAGAGCTATTACTATTTGTGCGATCCCAACGGCAATATTATGTTTGCCATCAGCGATAGGGGCTTGAGCATCGATAAGCAGCAGCCTTATGTGGACCAGATCTTCAGCGAGCTGCGCCAGGGTAATGATGATTATATTATCGACTTAGAGGGTAATAAGCGCGGTGTTTATTACACTGTGTCCGATAAGGGCTGGATCAGCGTGGTGACCATTCCCTATGATTTCCTTTTGGGTGATTATCAAAATCTGCTGCAGTGGTTTGTCCTTATTTTGGGGATCTTTGCGCTGATGGTTGTTTCCTTGGGTACGCGTGAGCATTTACTTAATAAACAGGTACAGAATATTAATGATGTGGTACAGGTTATGAGCAAATCCTTCCTAGCTGTGTTCAGAGTTAACCTGCGTACCAGGCGCTATACTATGGTAAAGGCAGAGAACATGGGCTTTGAGCCCGAGGCAGAGGGCTCTTATAGCGAGCTTTTACAACAATTAGTGCCTTTGGTAGAGCCTGATGCTGCTACAGAGTTCGCAGAAACCTTCTCCTTGGATAATATCAAGGATTTAGTAAAGCGCCAGATTTATGACTTTGGTGGTGAATTTAGACAACGCTTTGGGAAGGAATATAAATGGGTTAATGTGCGTCTCGTATGGGACGAGCTTTTGGGCTCCGATGAAGCCATCTTTTTCTTCCGCGAGGTGGATGCCGAAAAGCTCAAGGAGCTGGAGCATATGCAGTTGACGGAGCGTGCACTGAAGGTGGCGCGAGAAAATACCAAATCCCGCAATATGTTCTTCTCTGCTATGAGCCATGATATGCGTGCTCCCTTGAATGGTATTATTGGCATGGCCGAGCTGGCGGAGCTGCACAAGGATGATATGAACTTGGTTAGTGATTATGTGCAAAAAATCAAGTCTTCGGGTAAGCAGCTTTTGACATTGATTAATGATATTCTGGAAATGGCTCGCCTTGATAATGGAAAGGTGGAGCATTTGCAGGAGACCTTTGATATGACGGTGGCTCTCAAGGAAATAGGGGATATGTTCAGCGCTCAGGCGGAGCTGGAGCAAAAGTATTTTAACCAGGATTTCAAGCTTGAGCCTGTCAATGTAAGTGGCGATTTACAGGGACTGCACCAGATTTTGAATAATGTGCTTTCCAATGCGCTTAAGTATACCCCTGCCGGAGGCAAGATTTCCTTCATGGTAAGGCGGGAGCAGGATAAAAATAATAGGGCTAATTTTAGCTTTGTGGTGCAGGATACCGGCTGCGGTATGAGCGAAAAGTTTTTGGAAAAGATTTATACTCCCTTTGAGCGTGATAGTCGCTTCGGTGTGCCCAAGGTTACGGGCACTGGTTTAGGTATGACCATTGTGAAGAGCCTAGTAGAGCGTCTTGAAGGCACGATTCACATCTCTAGTAAGGTTGATGAGGGTACCTGCGTAATTATTTCCTTACCCTTTATGCTAGCGCCGGAACAACCCAAGCCACAGGTGAAGGATACGCCTAAGCTGAAGGATTTTGCTGGCTGCAAGGTTCTAGTGGCTGATGACAACGACATCAGCATGGAGATTATTACGGAGCTTTTGACCATGAATGGGCTTGATGTGTTGCCTGCGGCCAACGGCCGCGAGGCAGTGGAGCAGTTTGCCGCTAGTCCCGAGGGCAGCGTGCATATGGTGCTGATGGATGTGCAGATGCCGGAGCTGGATGGCTGCGAGGCGACAAGGCAAATTCGCCAGCTGCCCAGAAGGGACGCAGCCAGTGTGCCGATTTTGGCGCTGACGGGCAATAGTAACAGCGAGGACGTGGAGGCGGCCATGCAGGCGGGGATGAACGACTACATGGTGAAGCCGGTGAAGATGAAGCTGCTGGCGAAGATGATGAGCGAGTATATTCATTTGTAAGACCGTGTATAAGGTACCATCTACTTCGTTGGAACTCCTAGACGTACCTCTAGTACGCCGTCGTCGTTCCGCCTCGTATCTGGTACCTTCTCCACGGTCTTAAAGGTAGAAGAAAGGATAGCTTATATGAAATTGTGTGATTTGAATAAGTACATTGAAATAGATATCGCCGAGGCGTTAGAAGAGCGCTTTATGGATAGCGAGGAGCTGTATGTACGCTTTTTACGTAAGCTGGAAGCGGCCAATGATTTGGCCGTTGTGGAAGGCTTCGTAGGGGCGCAGAATTGGCCGGAGGCGTTGCGCAAGGCGCACAACCTGAAGGGGGTGTGCGCTAGTCTGGGGCTTACGCAGCTGACAGCGCAGCTGGCTGCGTTGGTAAAGCTTTTGCGCAGCGAGGGCTTTACTGAAGCGCAGGTAGCGGCGCAGCTTGCGCAAATTAAGCCAGAGTGGGAGCGGACGCTGAGCTGCATTCGTCAGCTGGGGGACTAGGCGTTTTACGCAGAGCATGCTGTTAGTAGTATGGGCTGTTTTTGCTTTAGTATTTGTTTTAACGATGAGGAAGGGTTTTGATTGGCAATGAATTTAGTAATTATCGCCTTAGGTGGAGCCCTAGGCGCTGTGAGTCGCTTTCTGATGGGGAATGCGGTAAGTAAGGCTGTGGGCAGTGCGCTACCCTATGGCACCTTTGTGATCAATCTTGTAGGCTGCTTTGCCATGGGCCTTTTGATGACCATAATTGTGGATAGGGAGCTGTTGTCAGCGGCTTGGCGCTTGTTTTTGTGCGTGGGCTTCCTAGGCGGCTTTACGACATTTTCTTCCTTCGGCTATGAGGCATTGATGCTCCTGACTGAGGGTAGACTGTTAGCTGCACTTACCTATGTGAGCGGCAGTGTAGTCCTGGGGCTGGCAGCTGCAGCGGCTGGGGTACTTTGTGCAAGAGCACTGTAAAAGTAATTAATAAAGCATAAAAAGCACACTACTGTAGGCAAAAATGCTTACAGCAGTGTGCTTTTTTACTTTTATGCTTTTCATAGTAGCTCTATGCTAGGTAAAGAATTTACAGCGCTTCGCAGGCAGCGTTAATAGCTTCTTCATCTACCCGCATAGCAATCATAGTTCTCTCTAAAAGCTCGTCCAGCTCCCAGCCCAACTCTTCTGCACCGGTCTTAATAACATCACGGCTGCAGCCAGCAGCAAATTTTTTATCCTTAAATTTTTTCTTCAGGGACTTGAGCTCCATGTCCTGCACACTCTTAGATGGACGCATCAGCGCTGCAGCACCAATAAGCCCGGAAAGCTCGTCAATGGCGAAAAGTACCTTTTCCATCTGGTGCTCTGGCTTAATGTTGGCACCGGACAGTCCCCAACCATGGCTGGCAGTGGCACGAATAATGCTTTCATCCACCCCATGCTGGCGCATGAGCTCCTGGCTCTTTACACAATGTTGCTCAGGATATTGCTCAAAATCAAGGTCATGCAAAAGACCTACAATACCCCAATACTCTACTTCCTCTGCATAGCCTAGCTCCTTAGCAAAATAGCGCATAATACCTTCAACCGTCAGTGCATGACGCAGATGAAAGGGCTCCTTATTATATTGTCTTAATAAATTCCAAGCTTCTTCTCGTGTTAACATTTTTCTCTCCTCCATAATTAAGAATGCTTTGCTCGATAGTCATTAATAATATCGGCTAGGGAAGTGTTATCCACAACTCCATCAATCGCATCCTGTATTTTTTTATAAAGCCCGATGGTCAGGCAGGAATCAAACTTATCGCAGGGAGTACCACAATCAAGGCAGGATACGGGAGCTAAACTGCCCTCCACAGTGCGCAAAATTTCACCCACACTGTATTCCTCACCCTTACGAGCCAGGCGATACCCTCCTTGGGCACCACGAGCACTTTCCACTAGCCCTTGACGGCTTAAGCGATGAATAATTTGCTCCAAATATTTATCGGATATTTCCTGCCTTTGAGCCACTGCCTTAAGCGGTATAAAGCCAGCGCCTTCATTCATAGCTAAATCTAGCATTAAACGCAAAGCATAGCGTCCCTTGGTCGAAATTCTCATGCTCGTAACACCTCTTTCTATTGTCACTATTTTACTATGATTTTACTAGGAATTCAATCCTTTAGCTACACTCTTTATCCTTAAGCTAAAACTAAATTTTAAGATAAATCTTAAAAAATCTCTTGACAGAAACCAATTAATGATATATTCTATTGTTAGATAAGAATTATCCATTAAGCAACTCATGAGGCTCTCTACGCTCAAGGCGTTCAGAAATATAAATGAAAAGAGGACAAGGAAATGAGAAGTCAGACCACATTTGATTTACAGTATGCACATCGTTTTTATGGTTTCAAAGGTGAAGCGCAATATCTGCACGGCCATACCGGCACCCTGACCATTGAAGTAGAAGATACCGTAAATGCTGGCGTTAACATGGTATTCCCCTGCAATGAGATTCAAAAAACTGCTTGGGATGTTTTGAAGAATTTCGACCATGCTCTCGTTCTTCGTCAGGACGACCCGCTGCTGCCTGCCATCCTCGACGTATACGAAAAACAAGGTATTAAGAACGGCCATCCCCAAAACACCATGAAGGGTGTTGCTTTTTCCAATGAGCTGTGCACTGCATATCCTGACTGTCGTATCGTAGTTACCAAGGAAACTATGACCGTTGAAGGCATGATTAAGATGGTTTATTCCCTGTTGAAGGATAAGCTGAACATCGCAAAGATTACCTTCACCAGCGGTGTTAATGTGGCTTCCGAAGAATATGCAGTAAAAGAATCTGTTGATCGTTGCCCGCTATGCGGCATTGCTCTTGAAAACGGCGTGTGCCCGAAGTGCGGTTTCAGAAAAAAATAAAACCCTAAAAGCTTTTAAGTGCAAGAGGAGCATTCTCTCGGCTAGCTGGGAGTAGATAAGGAAAGCACACTACAGTAAGCATTTTTGCCTACAGTAGTGTGCTTTTTGTATGTCGCTTTGAATTTATGTATAGGTTAAGCCTTAGAAAGCAGGCTCGATGGTGCCTTTATATTTATCGGCGATAAATTTGCGCACGGAGTCGGATTGATAAGCTTTCACAAAGGCCTTGTATTCAGCCTTGTCCTTATCCTTGTTGCGGGCAGCGATAATCATGACAGCTAAGGGCTCATCCTTGGACTCTAAGAAAATATTTTGCTTCTTAACATCCAAGCCGCCGCTCATTACATAGTTCATGGTAATGGCTGCTGCATCCACATCCTGCAGACTGCGAGGCAGCTGCGCTGCTTCCAGTTCTTTAATAACTACATGCTTAGGATTTTCAGCAATATCCTTCGGAGTTGCCTTCATGCCCAAGCCTGCCTTCAGCTTGATAATCCCAGCGCGCTCAAGCAGCATCAAGCCACGCCCACCATTGGTAGGATCGTTAGGAATAGCGATGACAGCACCATCAGGAATGTCCTTGACATCATGTACCTTGTCACTATAAATGCCCATACGCATTAAAATTGCTTTACCTACAGGCACCAAATCGGTCTTGTTCTGCTTGTTGAAGTTGTCCAAAAAGGGCTTGTGCTGGTAGCTTACCAAATCAATTTCGCCATCAGCTAAGGCTTTATCAGGGGTGATGTAATCGGAAAACTCCACTACCTGAACTTTAAGACCGTTTTTGCCTGCTTCCTTAGCCGCAGCTTCTACTACCTCAGCATGGGGGCCGGCGGTAGCGCCGACCTTAATAGCTGCTTCCTTTTTGGCATCCTTGCCACCGCAGCCAGCTGCAAAAAGTGTAACAGCAGCTAGTGAAAATACTAATAATTTCTTTAACATGATGATGATCTCCCTTCATAAATGTAAGTGCTAAAACTTTATAATGCCTATAATATTACTAGGTTAAGCAGTTGTCAACAAAAAATCTACTCTCTTATATAAAAAACTATTAACCTAGTAGTTTTGTAAGAAATTTAACAATGTGGAGAGGCTCTTTTTTCGTGAGGAAAACATACTACTTTTAAGTTTTTCAATTTAGGGAGTTTGAAATTATGATTTTCTTCTTTGTGATTGAAATAAGCGAGACTTTAGTGGTATACTTTCAATATAAATACTAAAATTGCTTCTAAAATTTTCTGAGGAGGTACAGCCATGCCCTATGTAAACATTAAAATCACCCGCGAGGGAAACGTAACCCCTGAGCAGAAGCGTCAGCTTATTGAGGGCGCTACCAATCTTTTACACGACGTTTTAGGCAAAAACAAAGCCACCACTGTGGTAGTAATTGATGAGGTTGATACTGATAACTGGGGCATTGGTGGTGTGCCCGTAACGGAAATTAGGAAACGTAAATAGTTTGCAAAAACAGAATAAAAGTAGTAGTAAAAAGCTTCGGCCGAGCGCTTCTTGGGGCGTTCCCGAAGCTTTTGTACTTATGTGAGACTCATGTTTTGAAAAAATATTCGCTAAAGCAGCTCAAAATATGCTATAATATACTAGACTTATTATGACTAGAGGTGAAGCGAAGTGGTAAAGGTAATTGCTATGGCCAACCAAAAGGGTGGCGTAGGCAAAACGACTACAGCAGTAAATCTTGCTGCCTGCCTGGCTGCTTTGGGCCGCAAGGTGCTGTTGATTGACAGCGACCCCCAGGGCAATGCCACCAGTGGCTTTGGCTTTGATAAACGTGATATAAAGCAATGTATTTATGATGCGATTATTAATGATGTTCCCATGCAGGAGGTCATTAGACATACAGCCTATGATAGGCTGGATATTGTACCGGCTACCATTCAGCTGGCAGGTGCAGAAATTGAGCTGGTGTCCTTAATGAACCGTGAAGGGCGTTTAAAGAACTCCCTAGAGCGGGTAAAGCATAATTATGATTATGTTTTGATTGATTGTCCGCCTTCCTTGGGGCTTTTGACTATCAATGGCCTGACTGCGGCTAGCAGCGTGCTTATTCCCATCCAGTGTGAATTTTATGCTCTAGAGGGCGTAACCATGCTCATGAATACTATTCAGCTGGTACAGCGCAATCTGAATCCGGCTCTTAAGCTTGAAGGTGTACTCATGACCATGTATGACAGCCGTACCAATCTTTCCCAAGAAGTTGTGGAAGAGGTACAGAAGTATTTCAAGGCCAAGATGTATCAGACCATTATTCCTCGCAATGTGCGTTTAAGCGAGGCTCCCAGCCACGGACAGCCCGTTATTGATTACGATGCCAAGTCCAAGGGCGCCCAAGTGTATATGGAATTGGCAAACGAGGTATTGGAAGATGAGTAAAAGGGGTGGCTTAGGCAAGGGCCTGGGTGCTATTTTTGGCGAAAACACCAGTCCTGTTGAGGTGCCTAGCAAGGAAGTAAAAGAGAATAAGGAAGCCTTGGAGCTAGAGGTGGCTAAGATTAAGGCCAATCCCTATCAGCCTCGGCGCGTGTTTGACGAAGAGAAGCTGCAGGAGCTGGCTGCGTCCATTAAGGAATTCGGCATAGTGCAGCCCTTGGTGGTACGCCAAAAGGGTAAGGGCTACGAGCTGGTAGCAGGCGAGCGTCGCCTGCGGGCAGCAGCTTTGGCAGGACTTATTACTGTGCCCGCCATCATCAAGGAATATGACGATATAAAAATGATGGAAATTGCGCTGGTGGAAAATATTCAGCGTCATGACCTGAATCCGATTGAAGAGGCGCAGGGACTGCGCCGTTTGATGGCCGAATGCAAGCTGACCCAGGAGCAGGCTGCGGAAAAGGTGGGGCGCAGCCGCGTGGCTGTGACCAATATTTTGCGCTTGTTGAATTTGCCGGAGGCAATTCAAGGCTATATTGTTGAGGGCAAGCTAAACATGGGCCAAGCCAAGCAGCTATTGGGCTTGCCGAAGCCGGAGCAGCAAATGGAAGTGGCTAAGTCCATTATGGAAAATGGCTGGAGCTCTCGTATGACCGAGCAGGTAGTACGCCTCTTAAAGGAAGGGAAGCAGCTCAAGCTTGTGCGTGAGATTGTGGAAGAAAAAGCGTCTAAGGCCAAGGAAAAGCCTGCTAAGCCTAAGCGTGTTCTCAGTGCTAATGACGTTTTCTGCCGCGATTTTGAGGAGCGCCTAGTGGAGCTTTTGGGAACCAAGGTTAAGGTACAGCCTAAGCCTGAGGAGGATGGTCGTCAGGGCGGCACCATTCAAATCGAATATTATTCTGCCGAGGATTTGGAGCGCATTTACGAAGTGCTGCAGCAGGGGCATGAGGATGAGCTGCCGGCACCTCAAGCAATGCGTCGGTTACATGTATGAGAGCTGCAAATGTGTTATGTATACATGGGCAAAAGCACTTGTAGTTTAGCAAGAAAAGTAATATAATGACCACATGGAAAAAGCTATGCAATGGTGCGTTACCAAGGCATAGCTTTTTTGTTTAGCGTATGAGTTTTTCCGTGTTAGCCTTCGAAAAGCTTGAGTAAAATGAACATAGTCTCGGCAAAGGTTAGATAGCGGAACCAGATGCTAGGATAAACATAGCCCTGGGCATCCACTATATATGTTCCGAAAATGCGGGCATGGATGGCTAGGCTTTCCATGGCAGCAATGATGAGTAGCAAAAATCCGGGCGTCCAGGTAGCATCATGGGCCATAAGCCACATGCAATAAAGCAGATAGAGCACATCGCTCACAAAGTACATGATGAAGATGGAGGCACTGCCATCAACTAGAATAACCTGCTTGCGCTCGGGGTGCTTGCGCTTTTCTTCCAAAAGCTTGGCGAAGCCCTGAAGGAAAAAGTAAATACGTTGGGTATGGATAAAGTGGAACATGCGCATGCAGATAAAAAATAAGGGTAAAAAGTTCATATGAATACCTCGCTCTAGAATACACCTTATTATACACCATTTGCCTAGGTTCTGCCAATACTACACACTCTCAACAAAGTATCTACAAAAGAGAAAAAAGTCCACAAAATACGCACAGAAAAATCAAAATCATAAAAAATGTATCAATTTTCCCCTGTTGGCAGCAAGTATACATAAAACATGAAAAATATCGTTGACAAAAGTGTAGCATTGTAGCTATAATGGGTACCATAAGTTATTAGGATATGCGATAGAACGTAAGCCTGCTCCTAATAACGCTGCATTTACGAGGGAAAAGGAGACTTAAAAAATGAAAAAATGGAAAAAAATCGCCACTGCTGCACTTGCTGCAATGGTATTCGCATCCGTACTGAGCGGCTGCGGTGGAGACAAAAAGAAAGCTGCTGACGCTGGTAACACCATTAAGGTTGGCGCATCCTTCGAATTGACTGGTAACGTTGCTAACTATGGTAAATCCATCCTGAGCGGCTTCAAAATGGCTGCTGATGAAGCTAATAAGACCGGTATTAACGGCAAGAAGATTGAAGTTATCGAAAGCGATAACAAGTCCGAGCCTTCCGAGTCCGGTAACTCCATTACTAAATTGGTAACCCAAAACAAGGTTATTGCTGTTGTTGGTCCTGCAACCAGCGGCTGCGTAGCAGCAGGTGCTCCCATTACCACTGCTAACAAGATTCCTCACATTGCGCCTTCTGCAACTGCACCTGGCATTACTGTTGACAATGGTAAGGTAAGAGAATTCATGTTCCGCGCATGCTTCATCGACCCGTTCCAAGGCCAAGTAATGGCAACCTTTGCTAGCAACACCCTGAAGGTTAAGAACGTAGCGATCCTGTTCGACTCCTCCAGCGACTATTCTAAAGGCTTGGCTAGCGTATTCCAAAAGACTTTGGAAGGCAAGGGCGGCAAGATCGTCGCTAAAGAAGCTTTCCTGTCCAAGGACGTTGACTTCAAGGCTTCTCTGACTAAGATTAAAGCAACCAATCCGGAAGCAATTTATGTTCCCGGTTACTATGAAGAAGTTTCCAAGATTATTAAACAAGCTCGTGAAATCGGCATTACCGTTCCCATGATGGGCTCCGACGGTTGGGAAAGCCCGAAACTGGCTGAAATCGCTGGTAAAGACGCTCTGAAGGGCTGCTACTATGTATCTGCCTTCTCCGCGCAGGATAAGGATCCTTCCGTACAAAAATTCATTGCTGATTACAAGGCTAAATACCAAAAGGACCCCGACATTTTCGCAATGCAAGGCTACAATGCAGGCTTAGTTCTGTTTGATGCTATCAAACGCGCTGGCACCACCGATGGCACTAAATTGGCTAAGGCTATCGCCGAAACCAAGGATCTGCCGGTAGCAAGCGGCAAGATGACCTTCGATGCTAACCATAACCCGATTATGCCCGCGTTGATCATCAGCTTAGAAGGCGGCGTTCCGACTCTGAAAGAGAAGATTGCTCTGTAATTCAAGCATAAGTTTAAAAATTTCATAAAGTAATTAGTTAGTGTTCCTTATCCACGGTTTATTTATTAAGTTAAAAAGGGGCTTGGCTAAATCCACAAGCCCCACTATATATTATTTATTTTTGAGGGGGAATAAACCATGAAAAGATTAACTAAATTAATGTCAGTTTTCGCAGCAGGCGCATTGTTTATGGGCGCTTTGGCAGGCTGTGGCGGCTCCAAGGATGCCAGCAAAGCAGGCGATACCATTAAGGTTGGCGCTTTGCTGGAAATGACCGGCGGCAGTGCTTCCTTCGGTATTTCTTCTAAGAATGGTATTGACCTTGCTTTGAAGAAAATCAACGAAAAAGGCGTTTTGGGCGGCAAAAAGCTCTCCTTGGTTGTAGCTGATACCAAATCCGAGGCTTCTGAAGCAACCAACGGTATGCAAAAGCTGGTTTCTCAAGATAAGGTTGTAGCAGTTATTGGTCCTAACCAATCCTCCGCTGTTATCGCAGCAGGCGCAATTAACAACGGTTCTAAGGTTTTGGGCATCACTCCCATGGGCACCAACCCGGACGTAACTGTGGACCCGAAAACCAAAAAAACCAAAGAATACAACTTCCGTGCATGCTTCATTGACCCGTTCCAAGGCACTGTAATGGCAAACTATGCATTCAAAGACCTGAAGGTTAAAAAGGCTGCTATCCTGGTAGATAACACCTCCGACTATGCTAAAGGCCTGACCCAATTCTTCAAAGAAAACTTTGTAAAACTGGGTGGCGAGGTTGTAGCTGAAGAAGCTTATCTGCAAAAGGATACCGACTTCAAAGCAACCCTGACCAAGATTAAAGCAGCTGCTCCTGACTTCATCTATATTCCTGGTTACTATCAAGAGGTTGGCCTGATCGTTAAACAAGCTCGTGAAATGGGCATCACCGTTACCATGGCCGGTGGCGATGGTTGGGATAGCGCAAAACTGCCGGAAATCGCTGGCAAATCTGCTCTGAACAACACCATTTTCTCCAGCCTGTATTCTCCTGATGACGCATCCGACCTGAACAAATCCTTTGTTGCTGAATACAAGAAAGCTTACAATGGCAACCCGGACGTATTCGCAGCTCTGGCTTATGACTCCACTCTGCTGGTAGCAAAAGCTATGGAAGATGCAAAATCCGCTGAACCTGCAAAGATTGCTGCTGCAATGGCTAAAATTGCTGGCTTCAAGGGCGTATCCGGCGAAGTAACCTTCAACGAACAACACAACCCCATTAAGAGCGCAGTTATCATCGAGCACAAAGATGGCGTTCAAACCTTCAAAGCTAAAGTTAATCCCTGATAGGTAACACAAGTAGTCTTAACTAGTTCAATTCAACGAGGCTGTTGTTTTGTGTGGCAACAGCCTCGTTTTATCAAGAAGCGTGTCCCGCTTAGGCAAATTTAAATCTCTAGGGAGGAAAAATTATGGAGACCTTTATGCATCAGTTCTTTCAGCAGCTGATCAACGGTGTATCTCTTGGTAGTATTTACGCACTGATCGCCTTAGGTTATACCATGATATACGGTATCATCAAGCTCATCAACTTCGCACATGGTGATATCTATATGCTGGGTGCCTATTTCGGCTTCTATGCAACCACTACCTTGGGCTTGCCCTTTATTCCTGCAATTATCTTTTCTATGGCCTGTGCTGCAATCGCAGGTATCATTATTGAACGTATCGCGTATCGCCCCATGCGTAATGCACCGCGTATCGCAATTTTAATCACTGCAATCGGCGTATCCTTCTTCTTGGAATACGGCATGATTCTTTTAGTATCCCCGCAGCCGCGTACATTCCCGGCAGTATTCAGTGCTACCGTATATAACATGGGTCCCCTGGTTGCTAATAGCCAACAATTGGTAATTCTTTTGAGCTCCATTATTTTAATGGCAGTGCTCACCTACATTGTTAACAAAACTAAAGCCGGCAAAGCAATGCGCGCTGTATCCTTTGATGCTGATGCTGCTAGACTGATGGGCATCAATATTGACCGCGTTATATCCACCACCTTTGCGCTGGGCAGTGCTCTGGCAGCAGCTGGTGGCGTGCTGGTAGGTGTTTATTATAACTCCATCGACCCGCTGATGGGCATGATGCCCGGCCTGAAGGCCTTCGTTGCCGCAGTATTGGGCGGCATCGGCATTATCCCCGGCGCTATGATTGGCGGCATCATTCTGGGTGTTGTAGAGGCTATGGTAAGTGGCTTCCTGTCCTCCACCTTCCGTGATGCAGCGGCCTTTGGTATCTTGATTTTGATCCTGCTCTATAAGCCCTCCGGCTTGTTAGGCAAGAACGTACGTGAGAAAGTGTGAGGTGCTTAGTATGAATCCGATTAGAAAATTTGATTTAAAAGCCCTTGTCGCTTCTGTAATTATCTTTGCTATAGTTCAAGGACTGATTTTGGCCGAGGTTATCGGCCCCTTCTGGGAATTGAACATCATCCTGATTTGCATCAATATTATTTTGGCAGTCAGCCTGAACCTGATTAACGGCTATACCGGCCAGTTCTCCATTGGTCACGCTGGCTTTATGGCAGTTGGTGCCTATACCGGTGCTATTATTACTGTAAAGCTGGGCCTGCCCTTTGAGCTGGCTTTGGTTGTGTCGACTGTATGCGCAGGCTTCCTAGGTTTCCTCATTGGCTTGCCTACCCTGCGCCTTGATGGTGACTATTTGGCAATCGCTACCTTAGGTCTTGGCGAAATTATCCGCATCTGCATTCTCAACATCGACTATGTAGGCGGTGCCTCTGGTTTGATGGGTATCCCTCGTTTGACCACCTTCGCTTATATCTTCTGGATTATGATAGCCATCATCTTCTTTATTAAAAACTTTAAAAACTCCGCTTTGGGTCGCTGCTGCTTAGCTATTCGTGAAAACGAAATCGCAGCCGATACCATGGGTATTAATACTACTAAATACAAGGTAATGGCCTTCACCCTGGGCGCTTCCTTTGCTGGCACTGCAGGCTGCCTCTTTAGCCATTACTTCTTCCTGGCGCATCCCGCATCCTTCACCTTCATGCGTTCCTTTGATATTCTGACCATGGTAGTTTTGGGTGGCTTGGGCTCCATGACTGGTGCTATCACCGGCGCAACGCTCCTGACCTTCATTTCTGCTTATCTGTCCGACTATCCGGAATGGCGTATGGTTATCTATTCCATCACCATGATTGTTTTGATGCTGCGTCGTCCGCAAGGCTTGTTCGGTAGCGAAGAGCTGAGCCGCAAGATGTTTAAGTTTGGAGGTAAGAACAATGGCAGAGCTGCTGAAGGTAGATAATGTATCCATGATTTTCGGTGGTCTGCGCGCCGTATCCAACCTTTCCATGTACATTAACAAGGGAGAGCTGATTGGTCTTATCGGTCCCAACGGTGCAGGCAAAACTACCGCCTTTAATATGATTACCGGCGTATATACTCCCAGTGAGGGCGATGTATATTTTAATGGTGTAAAGAGCAGTGGTAAAAAATCTTATCAAGTTACCCAATTGGGCATGGCTCGTACCTTCCAAAATATCCGCCTTTTCTCCGAGCTGAGCGTAATCGATAACGTAAAAATTGCTTATAATATGCACGTTACCTATAATCTGGTCGATGCCATTATTCGCGATAAAAAATATCTAAACGAAGAAGATTTCATCACCCAAAAGGCGATGGATTTGCTGAAAATTTTCCATCTGGAGGGCGAAGCCAACGAGGTTGCAAAGAATCTGCCCTATGGCAAACAGCGTCGTCTAGAAATTGCCCGTGCATTGGCTACCGAGCCAAAGCTGCTTTTGTTGGACGAGCCTGCTGCTGGCATGAACCCGCAGGAAACTCACGAGCTGATGGAAATGATTCGTTGGATTCGTGATAAATTTGACCTCTCCATCCTGCTCATCGAGCATGATATGGGCTTGGTTATGGGCGTGTGCGAGCGCATTTATGTACTGGAATATGGTATGAAAATTGCTGAAGGCACTCCGGAAGAGATTAAACACAACAGTCGTGTAATTGAAGCATATCTGGGCGAGGAGGTTATCAACTAATGTTAAGAGTTGAAGATATTAATGTCTATTACGGCGCTATCCACGCCATTAAAGGCATCAGCCTCGATGTACCCGATGGTGAAATTGTAGCGCTGATTGGTTCTAACGGCGCAGGTAAGTCCACAACCCTGCGCACTATTTCCGGTCTGATGAAACCCAAAACCGGTAAAATCCTGTATGAAGGTAATGATATTGCCGGTGTACCTGCTCATAAAATCGTTGGAATGGGCCTGTGTCAGGTGCCCGAAGGTCGTCACGTTTTCGCAAACATGACTGTTTTGGAAAACCTGGAGCTGGGTGCTTATCTGCGCAAGGATAAGGACGGCATTGCCAAGGACATGCAGGATGTATTTGAAAAATTCCCGCGTTTGTTAGAGCGTAAGTATCAAATCGCCGGTACTCTTTCCGGTGGTGAGCAGCAAATGCTGGCTATGGGCCGTGCTCTGATGAGCCGTCCAAAATTATTACTCTTGGATGAGCCCTCTATGGGTCTTGCCCCCTTGCTGGTTAAGGAAATTTTTAATATAATAAAAGAAATCAATGCTGGCGGCACTACCATTCTGTTGGTAGAGCAAAACGCTAATATGGCATTGTCCATTGCTGATAAAGCATACGTTCTGGAAACCGGCCGTATTACCCTGAGCGGTACTGCCCAAGAGCTGGCAAGCAGTGAGGAAGTACGCAAGGCATATTTGGGCGGCTAACAAGAGGAGGTCATTTCATGTTAGTTAAGGATTTTATGACTAAAGACGTCATTACTGTGCGCGAGGATCAATCCATGCTGGAAGCTCGCGAGGTTATGCGCAGCAAAAAACTGTACAGCTTGCCGGTAGTGGACGATATTTCCCGCGTTCGTGGTATCATCACTGTGGATGATATCGGTAAGGCATCTCCTAGCGACAGCTCCACTCTGTCGCGCTATGAGGCTAACTATCTTTTGGGTCGTCTCAAGGTTAAGGACGTTATGAGCCGTACTGTGGTTACCGTGGACAGCGAGGATACCATTGAGTATGTTGCTTATAATCTGTACAAGCATAAAATTAATGCTCTGCCCGTATTGGGTCGTGATGGCAAGCTTTGCGGCATCATTTCCCGTAGCGATATGTTCCGCTCCTTTGTAGAAATGATGGGCGTAAACCAAAGCTGCACTCGCTTCACCGTTATTGCTCCCGATAAGGTTGGCGTTGTTGCTGAAATCACCAGCATTATGAAGGAGGATGGCATCAATATCATCTCCTTGGCTACCTTGCAAAGTGGCAATGGCACTGCGGAAATCACTATTCGCTGCCGTCTGAATAATAATGGCTTGGATATTATTGAGCAAATTCGCGAAGCTGGCTACGAAGTAACCGATATTATGTCCCTGGATGGACTGGAATAATGCTAGCCGCTTCTTCCGTGCATGTTGGTGATGTGGTAAAGATGAAAAAGGCTCATCCCTGTGGCAGTGATGAGTGGGAAATTACTCGCACCGGCATGGATTTCGGCTTGAAATGTTGCGGCTGTGGTCACTTTGTGATGCTAGCTCGCGGCAAATTTGAAAAGGCTGCCAAGGCAATTGTAAAAGCTGCCCCGCAGCCGGAAAAATAATACTGTTTTCCCTATATCTCCTTTCCCTAGAGATAAAGAAAACCGCTACGATGTTTGCAGGCGTCGTAGCGGTTTTTCGTTAGAGATTAAATTGCATTTTTAGAATAAATTTCTTGTAAAAAAGCTGTTTTAAGCCTGCTATAGGCTGCAATAGCTCCCAATCCGTGATTTACGTGAAAAAAATGCAAACTCCTCAAAAAATATCGATTTTTACACAATTTGCTATTGTACTTTCTGGTAATTGTGATACAATCTAAACATCAAAATAAATGCTATGGCAAGGGGAGAGTGGGCATGAAGAAAGAGAAATATTTTCAGCTTAGCCGCACAGCGGTAGAAAAATTGGCGGAGGAATTCGGAACTCCGTTATTGGTGCTTTCTTTAAAAGAAGTTAAAAAAAGCTATAATGTGTTGCGTAAATATCTGCCTCGTGTCAAGGTGCATTATGCTATTAAGGCCAATCCTCATCCGGAAATTTTGCGGGTGATGGCAGAGCTTGGCTCCTGCTTTGATGTAGCCTCCGATGGAGAGATCCACACCCTGCATGATATGGGTGTGGCTGGTTCTCGCATGATTTATGCTAATCCTGTGAAGCTGGGAGTGGGGTTGGAGGCCTGTCGCCAATGCGGCGTTAGCAAGATGACCTTTGACAGTGCTAGTGAAATAGAAAAGATAAAGAATAAATTACCTCATGCTACGGTGCTGCTGCGTCTATGCATTGATAATTCTTCTGCTCATGTGGATTTGAATAAGAAATTTGGTGCATCCCGTGATAATGCCTTAGAGCTGATGCTTAAAGCTAAGGAAGCAGGCCTGGATATGGCCGGCATCGCCTTCCATGTGGGTAGCCAAACTGTAAGCTCCGACCCCTATCTGTACGCTATGGATATAGCAAGAGAGCTTTTTGAAGAGGCTGAGGCTGCTGGCTTGCATCTGAGAATATTGGATATTGGCGGTGGCTTTCCTATTCCAGAGCCCAAGGTTAAATTTAATCTTCCGGAGATGCTCAAGCAAATTGCAGCTCGCTTGGATGAGGACTTTCCTGAAACAGAGATTTGGGCGGAGCCAGGTCGCTACATTTGCGGTACAGCAGTAAATTTGATTACCAGCGTTGTTGGCGTTACTGAGCGTGGTGGCCAGCCCTGGTATTTCCTAGATGAAGGCCTTTATGGTACCTTCTCCGGTGTACTTTTTGACCAATGGGATTTCAAGCTAATTAGCTTCAAGGAAAGCGATGAGAAGGTTGCGGCTACCTTCGCCGGTCCTAGCTGTGATAGCTTGGACATTATGTTCCGTGGACGCATGACCGCTCCCCTTGAGGTAGGCGATTTGCTGCTGGTGCCATCCTGTGGTGCTTATACCTCTGCTTCTGCTACGACCTTCAACGGCTTTAGTAAGGCACGCTTCGTGGTATGGGAAAAGGTGCAGGATATTGCTGGGGCGGAGTAAAGCTGGATAATTAGCTTGCCTATTTGATATATAACAAAATCTGTGTTGACGGTACATCCGAAATTAGGATGTGCCGTCTTTTTTATTTAAAGAAAATATGAGAGGTCATTTATATTGCAAAACGGAAGAGTAAACCAATGCTTGCAATAGAGTGCTATGTCATTGCAGTTATTTATGACAAAAGATGAGTATAAGGAGTTTTTATCAAAGTTTTCGTTGTAAAAGCGGGGGAAATAGAGTATACTTTGAATAAAGTAATTAAAAAAGGAGAGAGGAAAATGATTGCATTTTTGACTTGGACTGTTTTAGCTGCAGCAGTTGGCTATTTTGCCAATGAGCGTGGCCGCAGTGGTATTGGTTGGGGTATTGCAGCAGCATTTTTTAGCCCGCTTCTGTGCTTTATTATTCTTCTGGTTTTGAAGAATAATCGTAGATAAGCGGTGGTTTAAAACGGATGCATTCATAACCAAGGAGGATAAAAATGTTTTTTTGGTTTTTAATGTGTGTTGGCATAGGCTTATTTGCTAAAAGTAGGGGCCGTAGTACATGGGGCTGGGGCCTTGCGGCTGTTTTTATTAGTCCGCTCCTTGCGGGTATAGCTCTAGCTTTAATGAAGGACATGAGTCAGGCACGGGATGTGAATAAGGTTGAGATGGAACAGGAAAGGTTAAAAGAACGGGTTGCCATCAATGAAATTCAGGTTAATAAACGGTTTGACAATGTGGAAAAACAGATTGAATCCATAAAGACAGAGAATAAGCGCTTAGGGGCCCAGTCAGAGAATAAAATGCTTGATGAAGGCAATAAGATTTGTCCTAATTGCGGGGAAACTATAAAAAAGGCAGCCGTAAAATGCAAATTCTGTGGCTCCGATGTGGAGGAGCATAAAATGCAAGAATGCCCTTATTGCAAAGAGTTGATTCGTGCGGATGCAACTAAATGTAAATTTTGTCGTGGGGATTTATTAGAATTTAAGGTTCAGCAAAAAGCTAAAAATGATAATGGGGAGCATGAAGAGCTAGCTGAGGAAGAGGTTATGACGAATGATATGGGGCAGGCTTTGTGCTCTAATTGTCATGTGCTTGTGCCTGCTGGAGCAAGATTCTGTCCTAGCTGTGGTGTAAAAGTGGGTAAGGAATAGTCAATCATGAAAATACTTAATGATTATCTTCAACAGTTGAAGGACTCTTTTGGGCGCTTTTGCCTGAGCATGAGTGGGGAGATTACTATTGCAGACAAGGAAGCCAAGGATTTACTGCATTTAAATGATGAGGATAAGCAAAAAATTGCTTCCATTATGCATGAGCTGCGATGTGAGTTTCCCTTTGTGCTCATTGAAAAGCAGGAAAATATGGTAGAATGCCATATCAAGCTTTTTGCGTATAAGCAGTATCATGATATTGATGGATTTTTAGAAAAGCTGCGCATCAAGCTTGTAAGCTGCTTGCAAGCATTTCATGGGCATGAATGTCTATCTGCTAGAGTAGCTATAAGTGGTGAGGTTATGGATAGTCATGAAGCTTGCAAATTTGTGTTCTTGAGTAGAAATGATTCAGTAGAGTATAAAATTACTGATAAGAAGAAGTTTTCAGGCTGTAATGAGGTAGTATATCATAAGCTTAAAGTCATCTTCTTTATTGTTTTATTCAGTGCGCTAATAATCATGGCTTTGTATGAGCTTTATGCCCTTATACCTGATCATGATCCCCAAAAACTGTTGAAGCCAGTTATAGAAATATAGGCTAAAAAGCTCTCAAATAAAGGCACCTATTTTATCCTTGCATAAGCCAATGTGAATTGATAAAGTTAGGTGCTTTTTTATTTGTGCTAACCAAGCGCATATGATAAAATTATAAGATATAGTGGGATACTATGTATTCTTGGAGGCTATGAATGAGTTTAGATAAACAGAGCGTGGAGATGCCCCTTGTTGCAGCCATGCTGAACTATAAAAATGAAAATGTATATCCCTTGCACACACCGGGCCACAAGGGAGGCCGGGGTATGGAGCGATTGCTGCATCAGGAAATGGGTGACAGTATACTCATGGATGTGTCGCTAATGAGCGAGCTGGATGATATTCACGAGCCGGAAAGCTATATCAAGGAAGCGCAAGCCTTGGCGGCGCGCACCTATGGTAGCGATGCCTGCTTCTGGTGCGTGAATGGCACTAGTCAGGCCATTCACGCCATGCTCATGACGGCGCTGGAGCCTGGTGCGCGCCTGCTTTTGCCGCGCAACGCTCATCGGAGCGTTGCTGGCGGCCTTATCCTAGGCGGCATTGAGGCGGTCTATTTGCAGCCAGAGTATAGCGAAGAGTTCGGACTCATGCAGCAGGTATCACCTGCTGCAATAGAGGCCGCTCTAGCGACGGATAGCAGCATCAAAGCTGTACTGTTGACTAGTCCCAACTACTACGGCATAGCGGCGGATGTACAAGCTATCTCTGAAATATGCCATGCTCATGGGGCTGTGCTTTTGGTGGACGAAGCCCATGGTCCTCATTTGGGATTTAGCCAGGCCCTGCCGCCCTCTGCCTTGCAGAGCGGCGCCGATGCCTGCGCCCAGAGCACCCATAAAATCCTTGGTGCAATGACCCAATGCAGTATGCTGCAGGTGCAGGGGGCTCGCCTAGATTTACAGCGAGCTGCGGATGTGATGAGCATTCTTACGACCACGAGTCCCAACTATCTTTTAATGGCAAGTCTTGATGCGGCCCGTGCTCAGGTACAGGCTCACGGTAAGGAGATGGCGGAGGCGGCAGTAGCGGCAGCTGGCAAGCTGCGGGCGTTGTGCCGCGCTCATGCAGGTCTCAAGGTGTTGGAGGAAGCAGACTGCGGCGGTTTGAGCTTGGATAGCGCTAAGGTAACGGTGAATTTCGCCAATTGGGGCTACACTGGCGTCGAGGTGGGCGAGGCGCTGCGGCGAGCTAGAGTGGCTGTGGAGCTAGTGGATGCGCAAAATGTACTTTTTTTGGTGACCTACGCTGATATTACTAAGGATTACGATGAGGCCTTAGCTCGTATAGACGCTGTGCTGAGTGAGCTGGAGAGGCACAAGCGTGAGCCCTTTCAGAGGGCAAGCGTAGGGGCTGTGCCTGTGACGAGCTCGGCAATGAAGCTCAGGGATGTTTTTTATGGGAAGAAGCGTGCTGTGGCGTTTAATGCTGCAGTGGGCTGCGTGTGTGGCGAGCAGGTGAGCTTTTATCCGCCGGGGATTCCGGTGCTTTTGCCGGGGGAGGTTATTACCCGGGAAATAGTGGATTATTGCGTAGCGATGAAGCAGCTGGGCTTGCCTGTGAGCGGCCCGGCGGACAGCGAATTGAAGACCATAAGAGTAGTAAGTGAATAGGTTATCGCTCAAAGGTATACCTGTGAAGTGCTACGGTCTGCGCATGCTTGATGCAATGTTCACATAGAGCGCTTAATCCGTAAAAAGAAAAAACGTGCCGTAGCGTGACGAGGCGCTTCGCGAACATGCGAGCCTGTCGATTTCTATCGAATTTCGATTATTCATCGCAATGCTGCTGTAGTCGCATGCTTGCCTCCGCTACTTCCCAGGTATACGCTTTTCGCTTGTGAAGTAAGTCTATAAGAAATTGAGTAATATATTACGAATTTCATAATATATGAATAAAGAGGAACCTATCATGAAAGGTAAATTTATTACATTTGAAGGCGCTGATGGCGGTGGCAAGAGCACGCAGATACAGCTGGCTGCGACTTGGTTGCGTGAGCGTGGCTATGAGGTGGTGACCACTCGTGAGCCCGGAGGCACTGTTTTGGCAGAAAAGGTGCGTGAGCTGGTGCTGGACCCAGCCTTGCCCTTAAATACCACTTCTCAAACCTTGCTTTATCTAGCAGCGCGTAGTGAGCATGTGGAAAAGGTAATTAAGCCAGCCTTAAATGCAGGGAAAATAGTCCTCTGCGACCGATTTAGCGACTCTACCTTGGTTTATCAGGGCTTAGCAGTTGGCAAGGCTTGGGTTGAATTAGAGGAGCTTCTCCGTCTGTGCTGTTTTGCTACAGCTGGCTTGGGGCCTGATTTAACCTTGGTTTTGGATGGTCGTCCTGAGGTGCTGGCTCAAAGGCGGGAGCAGCGAGGAGTGACTGATCGTTATGAAGAGCAGGGATTGGATTTTCAGCGTAGGCTGCGCAACGGCTTTTTAACCATAGCTGAGGCAGAGCCTGATAGGGTGAAGGTCCTAAATGCTGAGGGTAGCGTGGAGACAGTGGCGCAGTCTGTGCAAAAAGCTTTAGCAAAGCTCTTGCAAGAGGCAGAATAAATGTGGGATAATATTTTAGGACATGCAAAGCAAAAGGAGTTCTTACAGCGTTATTTAAAGGTGCAGGAACGTCCTCATGCGCTACTTTTTGTGGGCGCTGAGGGCCTTGGCAAAAAACAGCTTGCTTTGGCCTTTGCCAAAGCGCTCTTGTGCTCTAGCCACACAGGCATCGACCATTGTGAGGCTTGTCGCTTAATGAATCTTGAGGATGGTAATCTAAGCCATCCGGATTTTCTGGTAGTGCAACGAGAGCAGGACGAGAAAACTGGTCGTTATAAGGATATTAGCAAGGAGCAGATTGGCGATTTAATCAGTAAGTCTGCCTTCGCCCCGGTTATGTCGGATACTAAGGTCTGTATTATCGAGGATGTGGATAGAATGTCTCTGGTGGCAGCCAATAGTTTCTTAAAGCTGTTGGAGGAGCCTCCTGCGGGCTGGGTGATGGTGCTTTTGGCTACGGATGAGAATAAGCTGCTCTCCACTATAATGTCTAGGGTAGTATGCCTACGCTTTAAGCCTGTGCCTGTGGAGCAAGTCGCTAGTTTATTGAAGGCTAGGGGAGTCGAACCATCGCAGGCGGCAGTGTTAGCTCGCATCAGTGAAGGCTCCGTAGGTGCAGCACTAAATTTGGCAGAGCAGAATATTTTGGAGCTGCGGCAACAGGGAGTGGCTTTTTTGGAAGCATTGCCCTTAAGGATACCCCTAAATTATTTGGCAGGTAGAGCATGGCAGCAAAAGGGCTTTGAACGACCCGAGGCCATATTACTGGTAAGGATGCTCCAGCTTTTGGTGCGTGATTTAATCATGTGCAAGCTGAGTTTAGACAACAAGATTTATAATTGTGATTTGCAAGGAGAGCTACTGGAGCTGGCGAAGAATTGGCAGCTTAGTGCTCTAAAAGCTGCCTTGCGGCATATTCAAGAGGCTTATGCAGCCTTGGAAAACAGCGTTGGCGTGCGCCTAGCGCTGGAGGCCATGGCTTTAAAAATAGATCAAGTATATAAGGAGTGAGAAAAGTGCCGACAGTTGTAGGTATTAGATTTAAAAAGGCCTGTAAGATATATTATTTTGACCCGGCGGAAAGTGGTGTTGCCAAGGGTGATCACGCCATTGTGGAAACTGCTCGCGGTGTGGAGTATGGCGAGGTAGTAATCGGACCGCGTGAGGTGGACGAAAGCAGTATTGTGCCTCCCTTGAAGCCTGTCATGCGCAAGGCTACTGCCGAGGATGATTTAAAGCTGGCGGAAAATAAGATTCGTGAAAAGGAAGCTTTTAATATTTGTCTGCGCAAGATTAAAAATCATGATCTGCCTATGCGACTTATTGATGTAGAGTTTACCTTTGATGTAAACAAGATCATCTTCTACTTCACTGCTGATGGTCGTATTGACTTTCGCGAATTAGTAAAGGATCTGGCTTCGGTTTTCCGTACTCGTATTGAGCTGCGCCAAATTGGCGTGCGTGATGAGGCCAAAATGCTGGGCGGCATCGGCAGCTGTGGTCGTCCTCTGTGCTGTGCTACTTTTTTAGGCGATTTTGAGCCCGTTTCTATTCGTATGGCTAAGGACCAAAATCTGTCCTTGAATCCTACTAAAATTTCCGGTATTTGCGGTCGTCTGATGTGCTGCTTGAAGTACGAAAATCATATGTATTGCAAGGGCTGTGGCAATGGCAGTAAACGTGAGCGAGTGGAGATTCCCAAGATGGGCGCTTTGGTTGCTACTCCCTTGGGTGAAGGCAGGGTCGTGGGTATCAACCGTGGCCAGCATACCGCTTCCGTAAAGCTGGCTCCGGATAATATTATCCAAGTAGAATGGGATGAGATTGTGGACGCATCCCAGGCCGATAATGTGTGAAGCGAAGAGCAGTCTGCGCTGTGATTATGTGCCGGGCTGCTGCTATAAAATTTGGCAGGATGCCAAGGAGTTTTGCTTTACTACGGACGCGGTCTTCTTAGGCAATTTTCCTCATGTGGTAAATAAGGCAAAGGTTCTGGAGCTGGGCTGTGGCACGGGGGCGATTAGCATGCTTTTGGAAAGTCGCGGCGCTGCTCAGATTACTGCTGTTGACTGCAACCCTCGCATTACGGAGCTGTTGCGGCGCAGTGTAGCTGATAATGGCCTTCTGGAGAAATTCACTGTTATCGATGGTGATATTCGCGATTATAAGCAGCTTTTTCAGCCGGAAAGTATGGATTTGGTAGCCGCTAACCCGCCCTATCGCAACAGCGGCAATCAACGTAGTATAGGTACCGCCGCTTGTCATGAAGTTACCTCGACGCTGGAGGATTTCTTCAAGGCTGCGGCCTTTGCGGTGCGCTATCGGGGACGCTTTGCGTTAGTTCAGCTACCAGAGCGTTTTGCGGAAAGCATGCAGCTGGCCTTTAAGTATGGTCTTCAGCCCAAGCGTTTGCAATGGGTGCATTCAGCCATTGATAAGCCTGCTTGGATTTTCCTCATGGAAATGGTTAAGGGCGGCAGCTATGGTATGGAGGTGCTACCACCTCTAATTATGTATGCTGAGGACGGAGGCTATACGGAGCAAGTTAAACGTTTCTACGAGTCAAAGCCAGAATAAAAAAGACCCTGCACCACTGTGTTAGTGCAGGGCTTTACTCTTTGTGCATATATTATAGCCTTTAAAAAAGTATAGAAATCGCTTTAAATAGGTAAATTTGACGTTTTCTACCTTTTTATGTTAAAATAATAGCATGTTTAAGGAGGAAACTTATGAATAATAGAAGGAACAAGCTACATTTACATTGTCTTATGCTGGTCATGCTGGTCATCGTCATGACTTTTTTTGTGAGCGGTTTTGATATGACTCGTCGTGTCCTTGTCGAGGTAGATGGGCAGACCAAGGAGCTGCGCACCAATACTAGCAATCCCCGAAAAATTCTTGCAGAGGCAGGGATTATTTTGGAAAAGGGGGATGGTTGGCGTCTTAAGGGTGCTAATAAGCAGGTACAGGATGGCAGTGTAATTGAGGTGGTTCGAGGGATACCCTTCGTAGTTATTCGAGGCGAGGAAGCCAAGGAATATAAAAGCTCGAAGGAGACAGTGGGCGCAGCCTTGAAGGATATTGGTATTTCCCATCGCAAGGAAAGAGTATATCCTGAGGTGCAGGAGCCACTGCAGGCCGGTATGAAAATTTATGTGCTGGCTGAGAATGAAGAGCTGGAGTTTAGTGAAGCCAGCGTTGATATTCCTGTGCAATACGAGGAGGACCACAGCATTAATTTTGGTACAGAAAGCATAGCCCATCCAGGCAAAGAGGGTAAGGAGGCCGTCGTCTCCAAAAAAGTAAAGCATAAGGATGGTAGTCACTCTGTACATGAATTGACTCGTCATGTGATTCTTGAGCCGGAGACCAAGATTATTCGTAGGGGCATGGCTATGAGCGTTTATACTCCCGAGGGCTATAAGCGTTACACGAAAAAGATTAAGGCTGAGGCTACGGCCTATGTGGCAACAGGTAATCGAACTTCTCTTGGTTTGGTTCCTTATGAGGGGATTGTGGCGGTGGACCCGCGTCTGATTCCTTATTATACAAAAATGTATATTCCTGGCTATGGCTTTGCTATGGCCGGTGATACCGGTGGTGACATGGAACATCACCGCATAGATTTATTCTATAACGATTATCACAAAGCTATCCAATGGGGTAGAAGGCATGTGGATGTGTATATTCTTGCTGAATGAGGTAAGCGATTGATGTTAAAGGAAGTTTTAGTGGTGGAAGGCAAAATGGATACGGTTGCCATCCGCAGGGCTTTAGAGGCTGATACTATTGAAACAGGTGGCTTTACGCTAGCTCCGTACACATTGCGTCAGATAGAGGCGGCCTACAAAAAGCGTGGAATTATCATTTTAACGGACCCGGATGGGGCCGGAGAGCGAATTCGTCGCTTTTTAACGGAGCGTTTTCCTGAGGCAGGACAAGCCTTCATTCCGAAAATCAAGGCTACGGCCAATAATGACGTAGGTGTGGAGCAGGCTCAGCCGGAAGCTATTTTGGCGGCCTTGGCTAAGGTGCGCCATCATGATTATCGTCCTCAAGTAGAATTTACGCATATGGATTTGTTTCGCTATGATTTAAACGGCAGTCCTCAAGCTGCTGCAAGGCGGGACGCGCTGGGCGCGGAGCTTGGTATTGGCTACGGCAACGCTAAACGCTTTTTGGAGCGCTTGAATCATTACGGAGTGACGAGGGAAGAGTTTTTAGCGGTGCTAGCCAAGCTGGATAATATAGGAGAGTGAAACGTGGAGAAACCGGTTATCGCGTCACCGCAGGTGACGCAGCATATTTTAAATCGCTTCAAGCTGCGTGCAGATAAAAAGCTGGGTCAGAATTTCTTGATCGATGAGCAGGTGGTGCGCCAAATTGTGGCAGCAGCCGAGCTTAGCGAGGCGGATACAGTTTTGGAGGTAGGTCCTGGCATTGGCACCTTGACCCAGGGCCTTGCTGAAAGCAAGGCGCAAGTGGTGGCAGTCGAGCTGGACACAAGACTGTTGCCGGTTTTAGCGACTACCTTGGAGGGCTACGATAATGTGCACGTGGTACATGGAGATATCCTTAAGGTAAATATTATGGAGGAGGTGGGCGTGCCTAACTTTAAAGTGTGCGCTAATCTGCCCTATTATATTACTACGCCGATCATCTTTGCTTTGCTGGAGAAGCGTTTGCCCATGGAGCGCCTGGTAGCCATGGTGCAAAAGGAAGTTGCCGAGCGCATGGCTGCTCAGCCAGGCGGTAAGGATTATGGAGCTTTATCTGTGGCGATTCAGTACTACACGGAACCAGAGATTGCTTTTATCGTACCGCCCACATCCTTTATCCCGGCACCGGCAGTGGACTCCGCCGTTATCGTGTGTAAGCGTCGCGAAAAGCCTCCTGTGGAGGTGTGCGACGAGGCTCTGTTCTTCCGCGTGGTGAAGGCAGCGTTTTCCCTGCGCCGCAAGATGCTCAACAACTCTTTGAAGAATATGGGCATCAAGTCCGAGCAGGTAGCAAAATGGCTGGAGCTTGCCGGCGTGGACGGCAAGCGTCGGGCAGAAACCCTTAGCTTGGAGGATTTTGCCAAGCTGACTAATAGCTTTAACGAGGCTGTAAAGTAAAAGATTTAGAGGAGCTGTACCCTAGCTTTTAGGGTACAGCTTTTTTGCTTGCCAAAAAGCGAATTACGTAGTATAGTAAACATATGTTAAGAATTTAGAAAAGAGGTATAGCATATGTCCTTGGAGCAGATTTTCTTACTTGCCATTTTGGTTATTTCCCTTGTCTTAGCCCTCCTCGTAGCTTTACTCTGGAGTAAAATAAAGAGGCTTGAGCAGCACAGCTCGCAGGATGCGTTGCGTAAGGAGTTAGAACAGCAGCTCCTGCTGTTAAAGCAGGATTTGGGAATTACTATTCAAGGACTTGGTAACAGTAATGTGCAGACCATTGCCCACTTAAGCCAGCTTCTCAAGGAAAATCAAAAAATGGCCATGGAGGTTCAACGGCAGCAGCTGGAGCAAATGGAAAAAAGCATGCGCACCAAGCAGGAAAATATGCTCTTCATCATTAAGGAGCAGCTGGAGGAAATTCGCGGTACGGTGGATGAAAAGCTGCAATCTACCTTGGAAAAGCGCATTACTGAGTCCTTCAAGACTGTTAGCTCCCAGCTTGAGCAGGTGTATAAGGGCTTGGGCGAAATGCAAAGCTTGGCTCATGATGTGGGCGGGCTGAAAAAGATTATGAGCGGCGTAAAAACTCGTGGTAATTTAGGTGAGTACCAATTGGCGGGTATTTTAGCCGAAATTTTGGCACCGGAGCAATACGATACCAATGTGGCTACCATTCCCAAAAGCAGTGAGCGAGTAGAGTTTGCCGTGAAGCTACCCCATGAGGATGGCACGATTTATTTGCCCATTGACTCCAAATTCCCTGCTGAAACCTATGCTCAGCTGCGGGATGCTCAAGAAAGCGGCGACCGCAAGGCTGTAGAGGCAGCCTATAAAAATCTTGAAGCTGTGATCAAAAGTGAGGCTAAGGACATTCGCACGAAATATGTGGCCGTGCCCTATACGACCAATTTCGCCATCATGTTCCTGCCAGCAGAGGGGCTTTATGCGGAGGTTGTGGGCCGTGGTATGGTGGAAACACTGCAGCGTGAGTATCAAGTGAATGTGGCAGGGCCCAGCACTATGGCAGCAATTTTAAACAGCTTGCAAATGGGATTCAAAACACTGGCTATTCAAAAGCAGTCTCATTATGCTTGGCAGGTTTTGGGAGCGGTTAAGACGGAGTTTGAAAAATTTGGTGAGGGCCTCAAAAAAATGCAGACCCATTTGGATTTAACGAGCAAGGATTTAGATGCGCTTATTACCACGCGTTCCAACCAGATGCAGCGTAAGCTACGGGAGGTAGAACGGCTGGACGAGCGAAGGGCAGCTCAGCTTTTGGAGCTCGCGGATAATAAGGAACTACATAAACAAGGATAAAAATTAAGGCCAACTCGATAAGAGGGTTGGCCTTAATTTTTTGAAAAAAATAATAGTTAGTCATTGACAACTTAGCAAAAATGGAGTATAGTGTTCTTAAACAGGAACAATATGAGAAGAGCTGAATGAGGGACTATGAATCTTATTGAAGGATTAACCAATTTTAACTTAACCAAGCAGGAAGCTACGCTCTATGTGCTGCTTTTGAAGTCAGGTCAGCTGACCGGCTATGAAGCAGCAAAGCAAACCGGCATCTCCCGCTCCAATACCTACACTGCCTTAGCAGGACTGGTGGAGAAGGGTGCTGCCTATGTGCTGGAGGAGGGCAAGGTTACTCGCTACACTCCCGTGGCAGCGGAGGAATTTTGTCGTAATAAAATTAGCAGGCTGGAAGAAATTAAAGAAGATATTATACAACAGCTGCCGGTTTTCACCAGCGATGTAGAGGGTTATGTTACCATTAAGGGTGAGCAGGAAATCATCAACAAGCTGCGAAATACCGTGCTTCAGGCTAAGGAGCGTATTTATGTGTCGGGTAATCTGCGTTTGCTAGAGCTACTTCGGCAGGAGCTGACCGATGCCATTACGCGAGGTCTTAAGGTGGTTATCAT
Organism: Phascolarctobacterium sp.; assembly: GCA_034086985.1. Lineage (GTDB taxonomy): Bacteria > Bacillota > Negativicutes > Acidaminococcales > Acidaminococcaceae > Phascolarctobacterium_A. The sequence goes on along the minus strand of JAXDZG010000022.1, from coordinate 227,930 downwards.
TGGTGATAAATCCTTTCAGCTGGCAGGGGCTATTAGCTACGGAACAACGAAGCAAAATGAGCAAATCCGTCTGATTGCAGACTCCCGTACGGTTTTGACCGGGGATTTGGAGGATGCAGAGGATTCCAGCTGCTTGTATTCCTGTAAACGCAATCTCGTTGACTTGTTTAAGGAAGCATTGAAAAACGAGATTGCCCTAATTAAATTAACGGAAAGGTGATATAAATGTCTAAGAAAGTACCCTTTGTTACAAAAGCGCAATTGGAAAAAATCGTAGCCCAATATCCCACTCCCTTCCATCTCTATGATGAGGCTGGCATTCGTCGTACTGCACGCCTGCTGTACAAGGCTTTTGCTTGGAATAAGGGCTTTAAAGAATATTTTGCTGTTAAAGCGACTCCCAATCCCTATCTGCTGCAAATTCTGCGTGAAGAAGGCTGTGGCGCTGACTGCTCTTCCTATACCGAGCTTTTGATGAGCGATGCTGTGGGCTTTAAGGAAAGCGAGATTATGTTCTCCTCTAACGCTACCCCGGCTGAGGACTTCCAATTGGCGCGCAAGCTGAATGTGACCATTAACTTGGATGATATTACTCACATCGACTTTTTGGAGAAGGTGGCTGATATTCCTGAGACCGTAAGCTGCCGCTATAACCCTGGTGGACATTTTGCCATCGCTAACAATATTATGGATAACCCGGGCGACGCTAAATACGGCATGACTCATGAGCAAATCATCGAGGCCTATAAACGTCTTTTGGCTAAGGGCGTGAAGCATTTTGGCATGCATGCCTTCCTGGCTTCCAATACTGTGACCAATGATTACTATCCGGAATTGGCTCGCATCCTCTTCAAGGTAGCTGTGGAGCTGAAGGAAAAGACCGGCGCTCATATTGAGTTCATCAATCTGTCAGGTGGCATCGGTGTAGCATATCGCCCCGAGCAACAGGATAATGACCTGTTAGTTATCGGTGAAGGCGTGCGCAAGGTTTACGAAGAAATTTTGGTACCGGCAGGCATGGGCGATGTGAAGATTTTCACTGAGCTGGGCCGCTTTATGCTGGCTCCCAACGGTGGCCTTGTTACCACCGCTATCCACGAAAAGCACACTTATAAGGAATATATTGGGTGTGATGCTTGCGCTGCTAACCTGATGCGTCCTGCTATTTATGGTGCATATCATCATATCACTGTTATGGGTAAGGAGGACGAGTCCTGCGACTATAAATATGATGTTACCGGTGGACTGTGCGAGAACAGCGATAAATTTGCTGTGGACAGAATGCTGCCCAAGATTGAAATTGGTGACATGCTCTTTATCCATGACGCTGGAGCACATGGTTATTCCATGGGCTATAACTACAACGGTAAGCTGCGCAGTGCCGAAATCCTGCTGCAGGAGGATGGCAGCGCTAAGCTGATTCGCCGCGCTGAAACCCCTGCTGATTATTTCGCAACCTTCGATTTTAGCCCTGAATTTGGCGCTAAGCTGGCGGAGGAAGCCAAGGTTAAGATGCCTGCTAGCAAATAAAAAACATCTCTTTTACAAAGTATAATATGGCTGAAAAACTACCTAGTGCTTATGCTAGGTAGTTTTTTCTTGGCTTTTAGGCAAATTTTTAGAAGTAAAAAAGACTTGACTTGATGTGTACTAAAGGTAGTATACTAAAGCTATAGGAATTGGGCTAGTACAATCAAAGGAGAATTTTATGAATATTAATGTGCTTGTAGCGGAAGAAAAATATACTAAGCTCATTGCTGCTTTGCGGGATATGGGCAGAGTAGTGGTGGCTTTTAGTGGTGGTGTGGACTCGACCTTTTTGCTTTATGCAGCGAAGCAGGCGGTGGGGGCAAGGGCTCTTGCGGTGACATCTCGCTCAGGTGTTGTGCCCCGTCGTGATTTGGACGAGGGAGCAATTTTTTGTGAGCGCCAGGGAATAAGGCATGAGTATCTTGATTTTGATGAGCTGGCAGTGCCGGGCTTTGCCGAAAATCCTCCGGATCGTTGCTATATCTGTAAAAAAACACTGTTTACTAAGCTTTTGGCTGTGGCCACAAGGGAACAGGCGGTGCTCTGTGAGGGCTCCAATATGGATGATTTGGGTGATTATCGTCCGGGCTTGCGTGCTCTTAAAGAACTGGCAGTGCGCAGTCCCCTAAAGGAAGCAGGACTGACGAAGGCGGAGATTCGATATTTGTCTAAGAAGTTTGACCTGCCCACCTGGGCCAAGCCTGCCAGTGCTTGTCTTGCCTCTCGCTTCGCTTATGGCGAAATTATCACTGCAGCAAAAATGCAGGCGGTGGATGGGGCGGAGCAGCTGTTGTTTGAGCTGGGCTTTACCCAATTTAGGGTGCGTGTGCACGGTGAAGAAAAGCGAGGACTTTTGGCGAGAATTGAGGTGTCGCAGGAGGAACTGACTAAAGTCTTGGAGCCAGAGGTACGTCAAGAAATAATCACCAAATTCAAGGCTTTTGGCTTTACCTACATTACTTTGGACTTGCTGGGCTATAGAACGGGTAGCATGAACGAGGTGCTGAAAATTTGAGGATAACTTTTTCTTGACTTAGAGTGAACTCCAAGATATAAGATAATAGTGAAGAAACTGATTGGAGGGATGCTTATGACTATCAAAGAGGCGAGTCAAGTAACAGGTGTGTCGGCAGATACGTTGCGGTATTACGAACGCATTGGGCTTATTCCGGCGGTGCCGCGGAACGAAAGCGGCATTCGCAATTATGATGAAGCTAGCATTGGCTGGATAAATTTTATCAAATGCATGCGTGGAGCAGGGCTACCCATAGAAGCACTTATCGAATATGTCGCTCTTTGCAAGGAAGGTGATAAAACCGAAGCGAGTCGCAAGGCTATTCTCATAGAGCAGAGGGATATTTTGCAACAGCGTATAGAGAGCTTGCAAAAGACACTGGTTAAGCTAAATTACAAAATTGATAATTATGGGCATCTTAATCAAGAAGCCATTAAAAATATAAAATGGAATGAGTAAGAAATATTTGCAAGAAATGCTTGACTTAGAGTTTGCTCCAAGGATTAGTATAAAAGCGTGGATATCAACGCTAAAAAACTAATCAAAAAGGAGTACATTATGAACAAGAAAAAATTCATGCAATTTTTAATGCTATCCTTGGCCTGTGGGACTTTTTTCGCTCTTGGCAATACTAACACCGTTTGGGCAGCCCCGGCACAAATCACTGCCCCGGCAGAAACGATTGTAGCGAGTCAATTAGACAATGGCTGGGACAAAAAATTCCCTGTTAATGCCAATGTAAAGCAGCAGAAAATCACTTTTCATAATCGTTTTGGTATTACTTTGGTTGCCGATATGTATGTGCCGAAGGAGATGCAAAAGGGCAAAAAGCTGCCTGCCATTGCCCTTGCAGGCCCTTATGGTGCTGTTAAGGAGCAGGTATCCGGTCGCTATGCGCAGGAGCTGGCCAGTCGTGGCTTTGTGACCATCGCCTTCGACCCTTCCTTCACTGGTGAAAGTGCTGGCTTGCCTCGCAATACGACCTCTCCTGATATCAACACTGAGGACTTTTTGGCTGCAGTGGATTATTTGAGCAATTGCGAGCTTGTTGACGCGGACAAAATTGGCATCCTTGGTATTTGTGGCTGGGGTGGCTTTGCTTTGAATGCGGGAGCGCAAGACCCGCGCATTAAGGCTATTGTGGCTTCCACTATGTATGATATGAGCCGTGTGATTCAAAATGGTTATTTTGACGAGGGAAAGAGCGTTAAGGAACTACAAAAGGCTCGCATAGGAGCTCGTAAGCAGCTTGCTGCTCAAAGAACCCTGGACTATAAAAATGGCTACTATGCCATGGCTGGTGGCGTGCCCTTAAAGGTATCTGAAAAGGCTCCGCAGTTTGTGCGTGATTATCACAGCTATTACCAAACTGAGCGTGGTCATCATGAGCGTTCCTTTGGTTCCACTGTTGGTGCAACATTAAGCTCAGTTTTGAATTTTACGAATGCCTCCATTAATACGTTTATTGATGAAATCGAGGCACCAGTGCTGTTAATCCATGGCGAAAAGGCTCACTCTCGCTATTTTAGTGAAGCTGCCTATAAAAAGCTGAAGGGCGATAACAAGGAGCTTCTCATCGTGCCAGGAGCAGTGCATACCGATTTGTACGACAAAATGGATGTAATTCCCTTTACGAAGATTGAAGCCTTTTTCAAGAAGAGCTTGAAGTAATTTGTAAATGCTCACGGCTTAGGCGGTGGGCATTTTTAAATTGCTGCATAGAAAGATATTCCTGAACTAGCTCGAGTTATGGTATCATAGAAGGCAAAGAGGGTGAGGTAATGAATTTTCGTATTCTACAATATTTTCTTACGGTGGCAAGGGAAGGCAATATAACTAGAGCGGCGGAGCTCTTGCATATTACCCAGCCCACCCTTAGCCGACAGCTGATGCAGTTGGAAGAGGAGATGGGCGTGCAGCTTTTTGAGCGTAGTCAGCATCGGATTAAGCTGACTCAGGCAGGTGAGCTTTTGGTCCATCGAGGCAAGGATATCCAAGAAATGGTTGAAAAAACGGAGCTGGAGCTCAAGGATACGGAGAGCAATCTGCATGGGAACATTGCCTTTGGTGCAGGTGAACTTAATAATATTAATCTTTTGGGAGATATACTGCGAGCTTTCCAAACCCAATATCCAGAAGTAACCTTTGATATTTTTACTAATACCACAGATATTATGCAGGAACGCATGGAAAAAGGGCTTTTGGATATTTCCTTGGCTCTTGAACCAATAGATGTGGAAAACTATGATTATATAGCCCTGCCGCAAAAGGAGGTTATGGGCGTTTATATGCGGGCTGATTCACCCTTAGCAGCCAAGGAAAAGATAGAGGTAGCAGATTTAATAGGCAAGCCGTTGCTTTTGCCATCCCGCTTACAGGTGCGGAGCAAGATTTTGCATTGGCTTAGCGGCAGCATTGCCCAGATGCATATTGTGGGGACCTGTAATCTTGTGGGCAATGCGGTGATGCTTACGGAGCGAAACGGGTATTATAGTGTGGGCGTTTGTTATATGCCTGTTTTAGAAAGCAGTGTGTGCTTTAGACCCTTAGAGCCTGCCATTGAACAGAGGGTAGTGCTTGCTTGGCGTAAAGGGGCCAAGCAAAGTAGAACTGTCCAACGCTTTATTCAGTTCGCAAGATGCTTTTTAGGCATGGAATAGCCCTATAATTTAAGTATTAGACATATTAAAAGCATAAAATTATAATTTAGGTATGTAGAGCAAGGGCTGTACATACCTATTTTTGTTAGTTTTGAAAGGTGGCCTAAGAGTAACAAATTGCAAATTATTATGAAGGAGGAAAATCAGAATGCAAAATCAGTTTAAGCAATTATGCAAAATGACTGCTATGTGCACATTATTAATGAGTACCTTGAGCTTTGGTGCTTTGATAGGAGGAAATAAGGTAATGGCTAGTAATCGTAATGATGCTGCTTGCAGGAGTATGGAACAGCTATACAATAATCCGCAGCAGCGTATAGTGGCAGAGGATAATGAATTGAACAGCATCATGACCAAGTTTATCTATGCTGATATCAATGAACAGAGCAAGCTGCCCCTATGTTCTAAGGAGCTGTTAAAGCTTGCTGTATTAACTGCTAATAATACGCCGGAGGAAATTCCTTTGCATGTGCAGGGTGCTTTAAGAGCAGGAGCAAGTGCTACACAAATTCGCGAGACTATTATTCACACCTTACCCTATGTGGGCATGAGCAGAGTGCAGCCTGCCTTGAAGGCCATGTATAAAGCCTTCAAAGAGAATGGTGTAAAGCTGCCACTGCCCAATAATGCCACTGTAACCGATGCTACTCGTCACGAAGCGGGTCTAGCAGTACAAAAGGAGATTTTTGGTTCTGCTATCGATAAAATGAATGCTAGTGCTCCTGCTGACCAAAAGCATATCAACCATAATCTTTCTGCTAATTGCTTTGGCGATTTTTACACTCGTAAGGGCTTGGATTTAAAGGAAAGAGAGTTAATTACCTTTACGGCAATCATTGCTATGGGCGGTTGTGATCCACAGGCCAAGGCTCATGTTACTGGTAATTTAGCGGTGGGCAATACTAGGCAGCAGCTTCTTGATGCGGTTACTGTTGCCTTGCCATACATAGGCTATCCTAAAACTTTAAATGCTATAGCAGCTATTAATTCTATTGTTCCAGCAAAGGAGGAATAAAGCATGAAAAAAGTAGTTGCTTTGATGATGTTATCTATCAGTTTATTTATGTCCTCAGCTTATGCTGCAGAAAATAATATTACCAAGGAGGAGAATAAAATGCATGAAGAATTTACTACCGTTTTTGCAAGAGGAGCTAAAAATGACGCTTATGCCAAATATTTTGTGGGGCAGAGCTATTTAAATATGCTTTCCCTAGAGCAGGTTGGGATTGCCAATGTGACATTTGAGCCGGGCTGTCGCAATAATTGGCATATCCATCATGCTGATAAGGGTGGTGGACAAATTCTTTTGGTGACCGATGGACGTGGCTATTATCAGGAATGGGGCAAGGAAGCAAGAGAGCTGTTGCCGGGTGATGTAGTGAACATCCCTGCAGGAGTGAAGCATTGGCATGGTGCTGCTCCCAATAGCTGGTTTGCTCATCTTGCTATAGAGGTTCCTGGTGAAAATTCACGCAATGAATGGTGCGAACCCGTGAATGAAAAGGAGTATAAATCCTTGAAATAATATATTATGTAGGTCAGGAGTGGTAATGCTTCACAAATTAGTCACTTGACTTAAAGCAAACTTAAAGATGTATGCTGGAGTTGCCCTTGTAGATGATTATATATTAATAAGAAAAGTGAGGAGGAAAATTAATGAACAGACGCGATTTTTTGAAGACTACAGGCATTTCCTTGGCTGGATTGGCTGCTATGTGCATGGGCTGCGGTTCTAGCAGTGCCACATCTGCACCAACAGCTGCAACAACTGTAAATGAAGGAGCAAAACAAGTTATGGATTCTAAAACTGGTAAGAAAATTTTAATTGCCTATTATTCTTATAGTGGCAATACTAAGGCTTTGGCCGAAGAGATTCACAGACAGGCTGGTGGTGATTTAATCCCCATCGTACCCGAAACGCCTTACTCTGAAACCTATGATGTAACTGTGGCTAGAGCTAAGCAGGAGCAGCAGAGTAATGCACGTCCTGCAATTAAAACTGCAATTCCTAATATGGAGCAATATGATATGGTGCTTTTAGGTTATCCCAATTGGTGGGGCAGCTATCCGATGCTGATTGCTACCTTTGCAGAAAAATTCAATTTGGATGGCAAAAAAATTGCTCCCTTCTTTACCCATGGCGGCGGAGGTGAACAGCGTTGTGCCAGCGATTTACGCAGGTTGTTGCCTAAAGCCGACATTCAAGAAAGCTTATGCTTGTCCGGTAACAGTGCACGCAGTGCTCAAGGAGAGGTTAGCACATGGCTGAAAAAGCTTGGCATGTAGTTTGCTATTTACTTGGCTTTCTCTTATTCTACGAGCCCTTTATGCTGTTCTAAAGAATAACTAGTAGTTTTCTTGTGGAAACAGGCTTCACCTCCATCCATGTGCCCTGTGCACGCATTCCTTTAGCTAATATCCTGACTGGGCAGTGGCAGTACAGCGGACCGACTTCACTATTCTTGTGTCTAGTACTCATTTTAGTTTCCCTGTGGTTCGGTCCGCTTTTTTGCGGCTGGCTCTGCCCTGCGGGAGCCTTTAGTGAATATTTAAGCAGGCTGCTACCCGATAAATATAAAATTAATTGGGCACAGCTAGTGCCGCTTGTGCCACTGCGTTATGGTTTTTTCTTGGGCTTTCTTGGTTCAATCATTTTAGGCTTAGGCATTCCCTGTAGCTATTGCAATTATTATGCTTTAGAGATTTTTGTAGGCTATTTGCATACAGGGCAGTTATTTAATACCTCCCTATCCCTGCTCATGACCTTTGTGGTGAGCAATATTATCTTGGGCCTTTTTACTAAGGGTGGGCGTGGCTACTGCAATTTGCTCTGTCCTGTGGGGACAATGTGTTCTTTGATGCATGTGCTGGGGCAGCTTGTACCGGGAGCCTTTGGTATGCAGGTTGATCAAAATCAATGCGTGGGCTGTGGTTTATGCAGCAAAAAATGTCCTATGCAAGCCGTGGCGATAACTCAAGGCAAAGCCCAGATAAATCGCCATCACTGCATCGTCTGTGGTCAATGCAGGCAAGTCTGTCCTCGTAAGGCGATTACCTATACTAATGGTATGCACAGGGAGGTGGCGAAGAATGATGATCAAGAATAATTTGCGAGAGCTTTATATGATGGCTGGAGCTGCTGGTTCAGTACTCATTCCTCAAGCTATGGTCAGCACTTGGCCTAGTTTTTTCGCCACTGTTGCTCCCTTGACTAGCAAGGCTTTGCCGGCCTGCACTGGTAGCTGTGGTGCTTGCGGAGGCACTTGCTTGACTAGCATCAGCATGCTGTTGTGGTTAGGCAGCTGTAAATATATTAATAAGAAAAGTTAGGAGGTATTGAAGATGTTTGGATTAGGTTTACCGGAGCTGCTTCTGATTTTAGTGATTGGTTTAGTGTTCTTTGGCCCGGGCAAGCTGCCCGATGTGGGTAAAGCCATTGGTAAGAGCATGCGTGAGTTCAAAACGGCTCTCAACGACGTAAAGCCGGAAATTACGGAAGAAAAAGCTGTGGAGACAGCAAAGAAAAAATAAGGGTGTAGGCAAATGGATGGGATGGACGTAAAGCTAACAGCGGAGCCGTGGCTAGATAATGTTGATAGGGACATGAGCTTGGCAGAGCATTTGACGGAGCTGCGAAGCTGTTTAGTCAAGGCTGGAGCTGCTTCAGTAGCAGGTACCGCTGTGAGCTTTTATTATCTGGAGCAGATTATTGAGGCTTTGACTGCTCCCGTAGGCCAATTATATTATTTGCGTCCGGCCGAGGCCTTTATGATTTACATGAAAATTGCTTTGCTAGCTGGCTTGATACTAGCTTCGCCCGTGGTGTTTTTTCAGCTGTATAGCTTTGTAAGACCGGCATTAACCCTGCGGGAAAAGCATTATGCTCTTTATACTATTCCCATAATTATAGTGCTTTTTCTTGGCGGTATGCTCTTTTCCTATTATCTTGTATTTCCTAGAGCTGTGGAATTCTTTTTAGGCTTTGGCAATGGGCATGTTAACCCCTTGATTTCCATGGAAAGCTACTTGGATTTTATGCTGATGCTGGTAGTGCCCTTTGGCTTTGTCTTCAATATTCCGGTAGTACTTTTGCTTCTGGCCTACCTAAAGCTTTTGCCAGTGCATGCCTTGGGAAGATATCACAAGCATGTGATTTTAGCGGCCTTTATTGTGGCAGCTTTGATTACGCCAACACCAGATATTATCACTCAAAGCCTTTTGGCTCTGCCCATGGTTGTGCTTTATGAAGTTAGCTTAGTGCTGTGCAAATTATTGCTTGCATCTTAGAAAACTCTTGACTTGAAGTGCAGTTAAAGTTGTAAGCTAATAATTACAGAATTGTTTTTCTGAATAGTTGAGTTAAACTTTAGGAGGAAATATATTATATGAAAAGGCGTGATTTTATTAAGATGGCTGGCTTGACCTCGGCAGTTGTAGCCACTGGAGGTTTAATGAATATGGATAAACTTTTAGCACAAGCACCAGTAATTGGTAGCACAAAGTTAGAGACAGGTATGCAGTCTGTTGGCTCCCATGCCAAGGTATACTTTACCAAAAAAATTGATGCAAAGCATTTAATCATGCTTTATAATTTGATTAACGAGAGTATTTATGGTAAGGTGGCTATTAAACTTCACACAGGTGAAAAGCATGGACCTAATATTCTGCCGAGAGACATGGTACAGGCACTGCAGGCCCAGATTCCTAACAGCACGATTGTGGAAACCAATACTCTTTACCAAGGTGACCGGTATACAACGGAAGGGCATTTAGAAACCTTAAAGGTTAATGGTTGGACCTTTTGCCCAGTGGATATAATGGATGCTGATGGTACTGTAGAGTTGCCTGTGCGAGGAGGAAAGCATTTTAAGACTGTGTCCATGGGTAAAAACATAGTAAATTATGATTCCATGCTTGTTTTGACACATTTTAAGGGCCATGCCATGGGTGGCTTTGGTGGATCCATGAAAAATATAGCAATTGGCTGTGCAGACGGACGTATTGGTAAGGCACAGGTTCATGGTGTGGATAAGGACAATTTGCCTGCAGATTGGAATGTTTGGCCAGCCAAAGAAGCTTTAATGGAAAACATGGCAGAATCCGCTAAGGCTACCATTGATTATTTTGGCAAGCATATCGTTTATATTAATGTACTAAGGCGTATGTCTGTGGATTGTGATTGTGCTGGAGTTATCGCTGCTGAACCAACTATTCCTGATATCGGCATTCTGGCTTCTACAGATATTCTGGCCATTGACCAAGCGTCTGTAGATTTGGTTTATGCCGAAATGAATAATATGGATTTGGTAGAGCGTATTGAATCACGACATGGCTTGCATCAGTTGACAGCTATGCGTGAGCTGAAAATGGGCAATGATAAATATGAGCTGATTTCTGTTGACTAATTCGGTAGAAGAAGAGCTGAAGCAATGTGTGCAGCAGCTCTTTTTTGTTGTATAATAGCTTATGGGTACGAAACTATTATATTGATAGGTGCATAATGAATAAAAAAATAATTTTTCTAATTATAAGCTGCATGGCCCTCTTTTTGGCAGGTTGTGGCAGTGTGCAGCAGGATACAAGGGGCAGTGATAGCTCCGTTGGCGTGAGCTATGTGCGTCAGCTGGTGGCAAAGGATAATGGCACTAGTCGTACCATTATGTGGCAGAGCGAGGTTCGCCAAGGATATAGTGTGGAGTATCGCCTAAAGAGTATAGGTAATAATGGAGCTGAGCAGGGCGTTACGAAAAAATCTAGTGGTGAAACGGGTGCAGTGTTTACCCAAGCAGCAACGGAATGCTCCTTTAAGGAGGCGAAGATTGATTACCTGCAGTATCAGGTGCAGCTAAAGGGGCTACAGCCAAATAGTGTTTATGAGTATCGCATTGTAACCGAGAAAAATAAGGGGTCTTGGCATAGCCTCAAAACCAATAATGCTAAGGGCTTCACTGCCTTAATTTTCCCCGATTCCCAAAGTAGCGACTACAGCGGCTGGCAGCAGCTGGCACGAGCTGCCCAGCAAAGGCATAAGGAGTCGGAGCTTTATATCAACATGGGCGACCTTGTAGATAATGGGCAGGACGGCAGCCAATGGCGAGCATGGCTGGGTAGCGTGGAGCCCTTTAGTGCTGACTTAGCCTTTGCTCCCGTCATTGGCAACCATGAGGCCTATAGCTTGGACTGGAAAATGACGCCTCCTAAGGCATATACTAATCTTTTTGCAGTGCCCGAAAATGGCCTGCCCGAGTACAAGCGTCAATTTTATAGCTTTGATTATGGTCCCGTGCATTTTACGGTGCTGGATACTAATTTTCATGAAGCACAGGGCTGGCAGCCCCGGCTTTTGGCAGATGAATTGCGTTGGCTGGAGCAGGACTTGGCGAAAAGTAAGGCACGTTGGAAAATAGTGCTGCAGCATAGGGATATCTTTATGTATGGCTTTAGCAAGGAGTCTGGCAGGCCGGAGCGAGCCACCTTTTTCCTTGACTTCAGTCGGCAGCTGATGCCGTTGTACGAAAAATATGGTGTAGATGCAGTACTGAGTGCTCATCTACACACCTATCGTCGGCGGATGCCTTTGCGTAATTTTGCTCCCTCTGAGGATGGCATCACCTACATCCTCACGGGTGTGGCCGGCAATGTGCGTTATCCCAAGCTGTGGGGCGATTTTGCTTGGGACGCGGCCCGTGCACCTCAGCCTGAAACAGCCAATTACATGACGCTGGATGTGTCACAGGAAAAGCTGCTCTTCAGGGCCTTTTTACCCGATGGCAAGCAGTTTGACGAGGTAGAAATCAAAAAATAAAATATCTAATCTAGATTTGTATAATCGTGATTAGATGTTTTTGGGATTAGAAAAAGCTGTATTCCTTAGCCTTGTACTTAGGAATACAGCTTTAACTTTTTATGGAAATTTTAAAATGCACTCATCAAAAATTTAATGCCTGTGATGCACACCAGCACACTGGAAAATTTAAGCAAATAAGAGGATTTCAGTTTTTGAGCTATCTGCACACCTGCTTGGGCACCAATAAAAGCACCTACGCCAATGCCTAAGCCTGTGGTCCACACAATATGACCTAAGTAAGCGTGACTCAGCATGCCCGATAAGGAGGACACTGCCAAAATGCAGGTGGAGGTGGCAATGGCCACATGCACAGGAAATTGCAGGATATAGGCCATGAAGGGCACATGCACGATACCGCCGCCAATGCCCAAGATGCTGGCTAAAAAGCCTACAAAAACGCTGCACAGCACGCCCAGCTGCCAATTATAATGCTCCGGTACTGTGGCATTGGCACCGCTGGTGTTGTCTTTTTTCGTTGCTTTAGTGAACATATTATAGGCTACGCCCAAGAAAAACAGTCCGAAAACTCCGTAAAAAAGCCGACCTTGTAAAAATTCTGCTGCATAGCTGCCTAAGAAGGCACCGGGCACGGTAGCGATGGCAAATTTGATGGCAGCATCCACACACACCTGCTTTTTACGCATATAGCCCAGCGTGCCTGAGATGGAATTCAGCAGCACCACAAGCACCGAGGTACCAATAGCTACCTGAGGCTCATAGCCCCAATAAAAGACTAGCAGGGGCACAATTACTACGCCACCGCCAATGCCTAGCAGTGAACCTAAAATCCCCACAAAAACACCAACAATTAAAAATGACAGCAACTCCATTTATATCCCTCTATCACTCAATCTCTCTCACAAATGGAATATCCAGATAGATTAATTTATCTTACCAGCACCTCAGCGTACTCGCTGCCCTCCAGCTCCAGCTCAATGGGCATATTCAAGTGCTCTGTCAGCCAAGCTTCAGCTTCAGCCTTTTGGCTATCCTGCATTTTGAGGATGATTTTGGCTCGCAAATTATATTCCACATCGGCGATTTCAAACAAATCCTGCTGGTAGAGGATATTCAAAATTCTGCCCACACTATTAACATCATATAAGAAGCTAAAGCGGCTCATAAGAATTTTTTCAGCAAGGCCACATTCCTTCAGTGCCCCGGCCACACTACCGCTGTAGGCCCGCACCAAGCCGCCGGCCCCCAGCTTGATACCCCCAAAATAGCGGGTAACCACTGCTGCTGTACCTACGAGCTTATTTTTACGCAGCACCTCCAGCATGGGGATACCGGCCGTACCGCTGGGCTCACCGTCATCACTAGAACGCTGAGCTAAATCATCCACAATATAGGCGGAGCAGTTGTGCGTTGCGTCCCAAAACTCCTTTTTTATGGCTTTAATGAAATCTTGGGCCTCGGCTTCACTAGCCACTTTTTTTAAGCTACAGATAAAGCGTGATTTTTCGATAACTATTTCATTACGATAATCCCTGCTGATAGTATACAACTGGTGTACCTCCGTCCAAATTTTTGCTTACTTCTATTACTATTATAACACATTTTGGCATTTTAACAATTTCTTGCCAAGTTTTTGCATTTACCTCTTTATTTCTTAGAGCAATTTTGTTATAATAATGGACGTTTAAAACATAAAGGAAGAGGCTTGCCTTTAGCAAGGATTCTTCCAATGGGTTAAAACCCGCAATTATTTTTATTTTAGGGAAAGAGGTAATTCCAAATGAAACAAATCTGTGCAATGATCGGTAAGTTTTTTGGCATCATCGCCATTGTCTTCCTGATCCTCGGTATGACCATGCCCCAAAATTTCCTGTGGGTATTGGGTAAAGTAGGTGGCGTCAGCGTGCTCAGCTGCTTGCTTGGCGTTGTAATGTTCGGTATGGGTACTACTTTAAACCTGAAGGACTTTGCTTTAGTTTTGAAGCGTCCCATGGATGTTTTAGTTGGTGCTTGTGCTCAATTTCTGATTATGCCCGGTCTGGCTTATCTGCTGGCTACTGCCTTTGGTCTGGACCCCGCTTTGACTGCAGGCGTTGTTTTGGTCGGCACCTGCCCCGGCGGTACCTCCTCCAACGTTATCACCTTTATGTCTAAGGGTGACGTAGCTCTGTCCGTAACCATGACCAGTGTTTCCACTGTTCTGAGCCCGATTTTGACTCCGTTCATTACCTATATGATTATCGGCCAAAAAATTGCTTTTGACCCTGTAGGTATGTTCTTCTCCATCGTGCAAATCGTAATTCTGCCTATTTGCTTAGGCTTGGCTGTAAAATCCTTCCTGCCGCGTTTGGCCGAAACCGCTGTGGATTATCTGCCCGCAGTTTCTTCTATCGCCATTTCCTTGATTATCGCCGGTGTTATCGGTGCAAGCCGCGATTTGATTTTGAAGACCTCTGGTCTGATTATTCTGGTCGTAATCCTGCATAACTGCTGTGGTTATGCCTTGGGCTTTGGCCTTGCTCGCCTGTGCGGCATGAGCTGGAAAAAGGCTGTTGCCCTTTCCGTTGAGGTTGGTATGCAAAACTCCGGTCTGGCAACCGGCCTTGCTAAGGCTCACTTCGCTGCTATGCCCGCTGCTACCGTTCCCGGTGCAGTATTCTCCGCTTGGCACAATATTTCCGGTGCAGTGCTGGCTTGGCTCTTCCAAAACTACCTGAATCCTAAATTCGATCCTGAATATGGCAAGGATGAAGTAAAGGCTTAATTAATTTTTATAGTATGTTTTGCTCCCCTGATGCATAATCGGGGGAGTTTTTGTTTTTAGTAATGATATTGCCCTAGCTTTTGTGCTATAATGGTGGTGGATTTTAAGAATATTTTCTTAATTGGGATGGGGAGAAAAATATGAATGATCGAAAACAAATTATGGGTACCTATAAATCCATCAGCGACTGGCATAATTTTCGCTTACGCCTGTTTTTGGAAGGTATTTTGACAGGCATTTTTGCAGGCCTGGTCATTAGCCTTTTTCGCTGGGGTCTCACTGTGGCTGAGGAATGGCGTGTGGATTTTTACAAGGAGCTTATGCAAAGAGATTGGTCGGCAACGGCAATGTGGTTCGTGGCCTTGCTTTTTATTGGTGTAGCGCTCTATAAGCTAACCTGCTTCGAGCCCATGGCAGCTGGCAGTGGTATTCCTCAGGTAAAGGGAGCCTTATTGGGCCTTATCAAAATGCGTTGGTTTCACATTATGTGGGTGAAGCTTTCTGCTGGCATAATCGGTATCGGTGCTGGCCTTTCTCTAGGTCGCGAAGGGCCTTCCATTCAATTGGGAGCAGTGGCAGCCCAGGGCGTAAGCCGCCTTTTGGGACGCACCCGCATGGAAGAGCGTTACCTGATGACTAGCGGTGCTAGTGCAGGCTTAGCTGCGGCCTTCAACGCTCCTTTGGCAGGTGTTATCTTTGCTTTGGAAGAGCTGCATCGCAATTTTTCCATCATGGTGCTGTTGCCTTCCATGGCTGCGGCTATGACGGCAACTGTCATTTCCCGGGCGCTTTTTGGCAGGGATACTGTTTTTGATATCCCGGATTTGCAGCTTCTGCCTTTGCAGCATTATGGCATCGTCGTTCTTGTGGCGCTAGTAGCTGGCTTGACCGGCGTTGTTTTCAACAAGGGCTTGCTCAATATTGGTCGCTTTTATAGTTTGCCCATCTTCAAAAACCAGCTGCACAAGATAATTTTTGCCTTGCTTATAGCCGGCTTTTTAGGCTTTTATTTGCCTGAAGTCCTCGGTGGTGGCAACAATTTGATCAATCATTTGGCAAAAGCTCCTGTCACTTTGCAAATGCTGGTACTATTTTTAGTAGGCAAATATCTTTTTACGCTAGTCAGCTATGGCTGCGGTGTGCCCGGTGGCTTTTTCCTGCCCATGCTGGTTATTGGCGCTCTCACAGGTAGCATTTGTGCTAACGTCTTGGTTAGCTTGGGCCTAATTGAGTCCATATATGCTGCGAATATTGTAGTTATAGCTATGACGGCACTCTTTTCCTCATCCGTGCGGGCGCCTATTACGGGTACGGTGCTGATTATGGAAATGACCGCTTCTTACCAACAGCTTTTAACCTTGGCCATTGCTGCTATGGTCGCTTTTGTCATTGCGGAGCTTTTCCGTTCCAAGCCGATTTATGAAGAGCTTTTGAATAGGATGCTTAAGAAGGACAAGCCAGCTCATAAAACACTGGAACAGCGTAATGTGGTAGAAATTTCCATCTGCAGCGGCAGTCCCATTGCTAACAAGCTTGTCAAGGATATAAAATGGCCCCATAATACTCTGCTGGTGGATGTAAAGCGGGGTGAGGAGCAAATTACGCCCACAGGTGATACCCGACTGATGGCCGGCGATTTTATCTATGTATTCACAGAAAATGAGTATATAGAGGAGCTCCAGTACATGGCTAGTGGTGAGTAAAAAGAATATAAAGCAGTAAAAGCCTACTCTTGCGAATTAAAGCAGGAGTAGGCTTTGTTTTTACACCTCTAAATATGGCAGCAGCACCTCAAACAGCTTATCCAGCGCCGGGTACAGCCGTGCATCTTCAATGCCAGTGTAGTTCATAAGCAGTGTGTGGCTGTTGTCGCTAAGCTTGTTGTGGTAATAATCGGTCAAAAATTTGATTTGCAGTCCCTGTGCAGCGGCTGCCTGACGCAGTTGGCTGTCGCTGGCTGAGGTAGCGAGGTGCAAAAGAAAATGCAAGCCGCTGTTTTCGCCCTCCACCTGTAATGCCTTGCTTGCTGGGCATTGGGCTAAGTATTGCAGCAGATTATCCCTTTTATTGCGGTAATAGGTGCGCATACGGTTAATATGACGCTCGAAATAACCTCCTTCAATAAATTTTGCAAGGGTGAATTGCTCAAAATTAGAGACAGTACAGGAATAAAAGCCCAGTTTTTCATAAAAAAGTGAGGCCAGATGGGGAGGCAGCACCATATAGCTAATGCGGAAGGTAGGCGCTAGGGTTTTTGAGAAGGTATTGATATAAATGACCTTTTCTGCTTGGTCAATGCTTTGTAATGGCGGTATGGGCCTGCCAAAAAGACGGAATTCGCAGTCGTAATCATCCTCGATGATGTAACGACTGCTTTTTTTGCTGGCCCAGTGCAAGAGCTCATAACGCCGGCTGACAGGCATGGTGATGCCGGTGGGGAATTGATGGGAAGGGGTAATGTGTAAAATATCTGCGCCACTATTCTCTAGCACAGCTACCTCAATTCCTTGCTCATCCATGGGTAAATAACGACAAAATACGTCATTAGCGCGATAAATAGCAGCCAATTGAGGATAGCCAGGGTCCTCTAAGGCGTAAATGTGGCTGCGCCCCAAAAGTTGTACAATGAGGTTATACAGTGTTTGAGTGCCCGCACCGATAATAATTTGCTCAGGATGAATACTTAAACCGCGAAATTGGTATAAATGCTTGGCCAGAGCCTTGCGTAAGGGCAGTACGCCGCCTGCGGCAGTGTCGCTGATAAGGGCGTGCTCATCGGCGCTGGTTAGGGTATTACGCAGAAGGCGGGCCCAGGTATTATAGGGAAAGGTATCCGCTGGTACGCTGCTCTTAGCAAAGCTCAGGGTAATATGTTCCTTGGGCGCTACAATAGGCTGGGCGGTGGGAGCATTGCTGGCAGGCGGCAGCTGTTGTTGCAGGGTGGCTACATAATAGCCACGCTTGGGCTCCGAATAAATATAGCCCTCGACTAAAAGCTGCGCATAGGCATTTTCCACTGTAATCAGGCTAATGCCTAGGTTTTTGGCCAGCATACGCTTAGAGGGCAGCTTTTCCGTGGCCTTGAGGGTGCCTGCTAGGATGTCATTTTTGATGCATTTATAAAGATGGGTGTACATGCTCTCCCCTTGGAGATTGGCAAAGCTATAGGTAAGCATGGTTTTTTCTCCGACTGGTAATATAATATTGACATAAAATGAGTATATGAATATATTCAGATAGCATTATAATACTACGTATCAGCAGCAGAGTAAAGTAAAATGCTTGTTAAACTGTTGTGAGTTTTATTTGGAGGGATTATCATGAATGAAAGATACAAATTAAATGCACAGCTGGCCCAGATGCTCAAGGGCGGCGTCATTATGGATGTTACTAATCCGGAGCAGGCTCGCATTGCGGAGGCAGCTGGTGCCTGCGCTGTTATGGCCTTGGAAAAAATTCCGGCGGACATTCGTGCTGCAGGTGGCGTGGCTCGTATGAGCGACCCGAAGCTGATTAAGGAAATCCAAAACGCAGTGTCCATTCCCGTGATGGCCAAATGTCGCATCGGTCACTTCGTGGAAGCCCAGATTTTAGAGGCCTTGGAAATCGATTATATCGATGAGAGCGAGGTTTTATCCCCCGCTGATGATGTATATCATATTGATAAAACTCAATTTAAGGTTCCCTTTGTCTGCGGTGCCCGTGATTTGGGCGAGGCGCTGCGCCGCATCAACGAGGGCGCAGCCATGATTCGCACCAAGGGCGAGCCGGGCACCGGCGACGTGGTGCAGGCAGTGCGCCATATGCGCAAGCTGAACCAGCAGATTGCCCAGCTGGCAGCGCTGGAGCCCAATGAGCTCTTCAATGCAGCTAAGGAGCTGCAAGTGCCCTATGATTTAGTAGTGTATGTGCACGAGCATAAGTGCTTGCCCGTAGTAAACTTCGCTGCCGGCGGCGTGGCTACGCCTGCAGATGCTGCCCTCATGATGCAGCTGGGTGCAGAGGGCGTTTTCGTGGGCTCCGGCATCTTCAAGTCCGGCGACCCTGCTAAGCGTGCACAGGCCATCGTGAAGGCTGTTACCAATTTCCGCGATGCGAAAATGCTGGCCGAGCTGAGCGAGGATTTGGGTGAAGCCATGGTGGGCATCAATGAGCAGGAGATCCAGCTTTTGATGGCGGAGCGTGGTCAATAATGGCCGCGAAAATTGGCGTTTTAGCAGTACAGGGCGCTTTTATCGAGCATATCCAAGTGCTGCGAGCACTTGGGGCAGAGTGCGTGGAGCTGCGCCAGGCAGCGGATTTAGCCCAGCCCCTAGCTGGGCTGGTGCTGCCCGGTGGGGAGAGCACGGTGCAGGGCAAGCTGCTGCGGGCCCTGGGTATGTACGATACGTTGCGCAGCAAGATCGCAGCTGGCCTGCCCGTGCTGGCTACCTGCGCCGGCATGATACTGCTAGCCGAAAAGCTGAGCAATGATGATAAGGTGCATTTTGCTACCATGCCCATCACGGTGCGCCGCAATGCCTATGGGCGTCAGCTGGGCAGCTTCCGCACCTATGCCGCCTTTGGCGCTTCGGGTAACATTCCCATGACTTTTATCCGCGCTCCCTATATCGAGGAAGTGGGCGAGAGTGTGCAGGTACTGGCTAAGGTGGATGAGAAAATCGTAGCTGCCCAATACGGCAAGCAGCTGGCGCTGGCTTTTCATCCGGAGCTGGACGTAGCTGAAAGCACCGCTGTGCATGAGTGCTTTTTGAAGATGTGCGAAAATCTTTGAAGAACGAAGTAGACTCAAGAAGATTCCAAAGAAAAGCGAACGTTTGCTCCATACCGCGTTTCGGGGTAGGAGTGTAAATCGAACTGATTGTATATTATAAACGCATATGCTTCGGTATAATATTACGCTTTTTCGATATTAATGCATAAAAACAGCTAACTGTGGCACAATGCCATAGTTAGCTGTTTTTTTGCATCAGTTTATTCTTGTTTTGCTAGTATCTTAACCAACATGCTTGCGGTCGTAATAGTTCCAGCAGAAGATGACAGCCAGTAGCAGGCCTACAGAGATGGCGGTGCTGATGGCAGAGCCGGTGATACCGGCGATGATGAAGCCGATGAAGGCAATGACACCGTTGATGGAGGCATAGGGCAGCTGGGTACGCACATGGTCCACCAGATTACATTCTGCACCCATGGAGGAGAGAATGGTTGTATCGCTCAAGGGGGAGCAGTGGTCGCCAAATAAGCCGCCAGAAAGGACTGCGCCTAAGCAGATAGCATAGGAGATGCCAAAGGCATGACCCATGGGGATGGCTAAGGGCATGAGCATAGCAAAGGTGCCCCAGGAGCTGCCGGTGGAGAAGGAAATAATGGCACCAAAGAGGAAGATGCAGGCAGGAATCAAAATCGGAGTGAAGTTGATGCCTTGCAGGATGCCAATAATGTATTTAGCAGTGCCCAGCTTGCTAATCATAGCGCTAAGGGACCAAGCTAACAGCAGGATAATGGCAACCTCGGTCATGTTGACCATACCTTTAACATAGATGCTGAAGGTTTCCTTGGGCTTTTTAACCTTGAAGCAGTAAATCATCACCATAAGCAGGGTGCCGGCCAGAAAATAACCGGTGGTTAGGGCCACACGGAAGGCGTTGCCGGGGATTTTCGCAAAGGGGAAGCCCAAGGGAGCTAAATCAATAATCAAGGTAGCAAAAACAGTTAAAATAGGCAGAATGAGCATGAAGGGATTGGAATTGCCAAGAGAATAGCCTTCCTCATCCACAGGAGCCACATAGGAGTCCTCCATTTCTTCAGGGACGGGCTTATTGACCATAGCGTCCTCTGCTGCCTTCATGGCAGCAAAATCCTTTTTGGTAATGGCAATCAAGGGAATCATGATTACTGCCAGAATGGTATAAATTTGGAAGGGAATGGCCTGCATGAAGGTTTCATAGTCGGAAGCATCCACATGCAGATTTTTGAATTGGGCTTCCACAAGACCCATGATATATACGCCCCAGCCAATGAAGGGTATGAGCACGGCTACGGGGGAGGAGGTGGAGTCCAGCACCCAGGCCAGCTTTTCGCGGGAAAGCTTGAGCTTATCAAACAAGGGACGGAAAACAGGGCCTACCAAAAGTGCAGTACCTAAGTCAGTGAAGAAAATAACAACGCCGCCCAGCCAAGCGCCCAGCTATGCCTTCAAGGGAGTATCGACAACCTTATGCACGTACTTGGCAAAGGACTGAGCACCACCGCCGTTTTCCAGCAGCTTGATAAAGCCGCCGATGAACAGGATGAGCACGATATTACCTGCGTTGTAGCTGTCCATAACCTGCTTGAAGAAGTAGTCGCCAATTAGGGCCTTGGAGGCTAGGAAGGGGTTGCCATGACACAGGAGCAGCACGCCGGAAAGGCAACCACAGAAAAGGGAGAAGATAACGTTTTTGGTCTTAATTGCTAAGCCAATAGCAATCAAGGACGGCAAAAGACTGAGAACACCAAAATCCATAATAAACACCTCTGAGTTTTTTATAATACAATATTCTAGCATAATTATACCTACTTATGCAATAGGTAGGGGTGTAATTGTATAAATCTGAATAAATGCAATAAACTAAAACAGCTAGCCACGGCACATCGTGCCTAGGCTAGCTGTTAGTTTTTCTTCTTATCCTATTTTAACTTGTCGCCGACCTTGCGTACAGCATCGCTCAGCTTATATTCAGCCTCGTCGGCCTTGCGCGTAACGGAGTCAAAAACTTCCTGGGAGCCCAGATTAAAGCGTTTGCTTTCGTCACCCAGGGGCTCATCCTTGCAATCCAGCTTGCTGAATTCCTTAAACTTCTTCATGCCCTCGGCCTTGGCCTCGTCATAGACCTCTTTAAAGGCAGCAATATCCTCAGGACGACCGGCCTTGAGCCAGGCATTGGCCACCTTGCCCACAGCGTAGGTCACAGAAATACCCACGGGAATTTGTACCGGTGCAAAGGGAATAAGCGTTACTAAGGTTTGTCCTACAAAAGTAGCACCCAAGGAGCCTAAAAGTCCCAGTACAGCACTTTCACTGAGCTTAATACCACGCAGCTCTGCCAAGCGAGTAATCATGTACACCTCATTGGCCATCAGGGTCATGGTGCCAATTAAGGGCGCAACAACAATTACGCCAGCGCGAGCAGCAGCCCAGCGACAGATTTTTTCCGCCTCCCACTCGATATCAGCGCTATTCTTATAACCATCGGTAATTCTTTCTTCAGCCATAAAGCACCTCTTTTCTACGTAAAACCCAAGCAAATAGTTTATTTTTTAGCCTTGCTGTCCCAATACTCCAGCGGAATGCCCACAACCTCGCCTGTGAAGGGAGTACCATCATTTTTAGCATAATGCTCGTGAGCCTTGAAAACCAGCTTAGCACCGCAATACAAAATCGGAATGTTGAAATATACAATCATAATATTGCCCAAATCGGAGAAGGCCCACAGGTTGCCCAGCTCGTAGCCTGCAATATTGCAGAGAATACCAAAGGCTGCTACGAATAAGCCGATAACGCGAATCATGTTAATGAAGGAGGCGCTGCGGCTAATGCGGTTGGCAGCGATTTCGGAGAAGGAAATCATGCCCAAGAGGCAGGTATATGCAAAGAGACAGAAGCAGAAGGTAACGAGGAAGGTTACTACCTGATGGAAGCCCTGTCCGCCGGTCAGCTCTGCTACGGAAGCAATGAACTTCGGCAGCTTATCCAGCTTGCCCCAAGCAGCTCCGTCCGCGCCGGTCCAGCAATGAGCCATAACTACTACAAAGCCTGTTAAAGTACAAATAACGATGGTGTCCAAGAAAACACCAATGGCGGAAATGTCGCCCTGCTCGCAGGGATGGTCGGCATCGGCAGCAGCTGCGGGCATGGTAATGGTACCTTGACCAGCCTCGTTACTCATCAGGCCGCGCTTTACGCCTTGGGATAAAATAGTACCAAAGGTACCGCCAAAGAAGGCTTCCTGAGTGAAGGCACCGCCAAAGACTGCGCTAAAGAAATAGGGCAAACGGTCCAAATTCATCAGAGCTAAAACCATAACGATAAACAAATAAACAACGGCCATCACGGGCACCATTTTGTCGGTAATTTTGGTTAATTTACGAATGCCACCGAAGGTAATGATGGCACTGATAACGATGACAATGGTACCAACAATGTAGTAGAAGCTGGAGCCTGCTGCAATCTTAGCACCTGTAACGATACTGGTCATTACACCCACAGAGGAAACAACATTGAAAGCCTGTGCAGGCAAGCAGCACATAGCATAAAGAATGTAAAGCACGGACAGGAAGCAGCCAATCCACACCTTGTTGCCTAAAAGGCGACGTCCGTAGAAGGGCAAGCCACCCACATACTCATCATCCTTGCGCTCCTTAAAAATTTGCGCCAGGACACTTTCCACATAGGCCACTGCCATGCCGAAGAAGGCAGAAAGCCACATCCAGAACAGAGCACCAGGACCACCAACGGAAATCGCGCCGGTAACACCGATAATATTGCCGGGGCCAACGCGCATAGCAGAGCTCAAGAAGAAGGCTGCCAAAGGAGAAATACCAATCTCAGTGTGCTTCTTATGAGCCATAGTAAGCAGGCCACGTTTAAACTCTGTGATTTGCACAAAGCCCAAGCGCAAGCTAAAATAAATGCCAGAGCCCATGAGCAAAATAATTGCCAGAGAAAAATTGCCTAAAACAGGTATGGATGCATACCACTTCATGTTGGTGGGAAAATCCCATAAAAAGTCGGACAAGGGTCCGATAAAACTAAAAATACCATTAATAGCAGCAAAAATCGCTTCCATTAAATTCCCCTCCTCAAAAATATAATAAAAGATTTCACTATTTTAATTATAGGCATCTCTTGCCAAAAAAGCAATGAATACATAAGCTTTTTAGGTTAGTTTTAAGCACAAATACTGTACACAAGCAGGGAGCGATATGATAAAATATAGATGGAAAGATAAAAGGATGTGCCTAAAAATGCTTTTTAGAGAACATAATTTAGCAGCCAAACCCGTTGTAGGGCGTTTTGCACCTACCCCTAGTGGTTTTTTACACTTAGGCAATGTGTTTTGCAGTCTGCTGGCTTGGCTTTATGCTAAACGCAGCGGTGGTAAGATTATTCTACGCATTGAAGATTTGGACCCACAGCGTTGTACTCGCCAAAATGCTGACCGATTGGCCAGCGATTTAGAATGGCTCGGCCTCACCTGGGACGAAGGTGCCTATGCAAGTTCTGCTAGTGAGCGTTACTTCCAAAGCAAGCGCAGTGATATTTATGAGCACTATTTTACTCAGCTTGAACAGCGAGAGCTGGTTTATCCCTGCTTTTGTAGTCGCGCCGAGCTGCATGCGGCTGAAGCGCCCCATCTAAGCGATGGGCGCGTGCTTTACGCCGGCACCTGCCGCCATTTGACAGCTGCAGAACGCGAAGCAAAAGCGCAAAGACGGGCGCCAGCATATCGCCTAAGGATAGAGGATAAGTCCATTAGCTTTATGGATGGTCACTACGGCAAGCAAAGCTATAACCTAGCGGAAGAGAGCGGAGACTTTATTGTACGCCGCAGTGACGGCGTTTTTGCCTACCAGCTAGCTGTGACCATTGATGACGCGCTTATGGGCATCACCCAAGTAGTGCGTGGCTGTGACCTTTTAAGCTCCACGCCCATGCAGCTTTATATTTATCAGCTTTTGGGCTTTACACCGCCAGCCTTCTGCCACATTCCGCTTTTGGTGGATGCCTCGGGGCGCAGGCTTTCTAAACGCGATGGCGATTTAGAAATCGCCGCTTTGCGCAAAGCCTACGGCAGTCCGGAGCCCATCATCGGCCTCTTGGCCTATCTGGCGGGACAAATTACAAGGCCAGAGCCGCTACGTGTTAGCGATTTGTTGCCACTATTTAAACCTGAAAACATACCCACTAAGAATATTGTAGTACCTAGTGAGTTGCTTTAATAAAATTGAGGAGGAAAACATCAATGAAAAAATATCTTATGAAATACAAGGTAAATATGCTGCTGGTGGTTATCGTCAGCTTGCTGGCCGGTATGGCTGGCTCCTATTTCTTTGACAACCGCTGGCTGGGCATGTTTATCGTGGTGCCCATGTGCGCTTTATATATTTACCAAGTTTACCAAGTACAGGCTGACTATCGTGTACAGCACGAACGTAAAAAACACAAAAACAAATATAGATAAGCTAAGGAGGGTATCATGCATCTCTCCCATATCGCTCTAGTACTGGAGGGCGGTGGCATGCGAGGCATGTTCTCGGCCGGCGTTTTTGAAGCCTTTCTGCTCAAGGATTTGACCTTTCCCTATATCACCGCCGTTTCTGCCGGAGCCTGCAACATCCTGTCCTATATGTCCAGACAGCCCCTGCGCACTCGCAAAATCATCGAGAACTATGTAACCGATAAGCGCTATTTTAGTCTGCAGAATTGGGTCAAAAAGGGCAGCATTTTCGGCTTTGACTTTATCTTCGAGGATTTGCCCAATAAGCTTTTGCCCTTTGACTTTGAGACCTATTATAATTATCCAGGTACACTGCAGGTTGGCACTACCGATATCCGTACCGGCAGCGCCGTATGGTTTGGCAAGGAAGCCATTGGTCACACCTTCACACCTGTGCGCGCCTCTTCTTCCATGCCCTTTTTCGCGCCTGTTGTGCATATGGGTGGGAGGGATCTTATGGATGGCGCTCTAGTAGCTCCTATTCCCTACGCAAAAGCCCGTCAGGCAGGCTACGAAAAATTCATCTTTGTACTGACACGTAATGCAGGGTACAAAAAGAAGGATAAAGTCCCCAAAATCATGATGAAAACCTTTTATCATGACTATCCTAAGCTGTGGGAAATCATGCAAAATCGTCCTGCTGAATACAATCACCAGCTGGCGGAGGCTGAGGAGCTTGAACGGCAGGGCAAGGCCGTTATCATTCGTCCTCAAATTCCTCTGCAAATTGATAAACTGGACATTAAACCCGACAAATTGCTAGCACTCCACGACCACGGCATCGGCTGTGGACTGGATGCATATGAAAAAATCATGAAGCTAGCTCAAGTCTAGGAAGCTGTTGCTATCAGTGTTTTACTGCCGGAGGTGAAAAGCTATGAAGAAAATCTTAATGCTCGGTACGGGTGGTACTATCGCCTGTGTTCCCTCTGCTGATGGACTGGTTCCCGCCTTGGACGGGCCCGCCATGATTAAGCTGGTTCCTGAATTGGAGGATGTGTGCACTATTGAAGCTAAGCAAATCCTCAATTTGGACAGCAGCAACCTCTCTCCTAAGCATTGGCAGATTATTGCTGAAGCTGTAAAGGATAACTATGCTAGCTATGACGGCTTTGTCATTACCCACGGTACGGATACTATGGCCTATACAGCGGCAGCGTTAAGTAAAATGCTCCGCAACTGCCAAAAGCCCATAGTACTGACCGGCGCTCAGCTGCCTATTCAGGCTGAAGGCAGCGATGCTCCTAACAATATTTATCATTCCTTTTTGGCTGCCACAAGCCCTTTAAAGGGCGTAGCTTTGGTTTTTGGGGATCTAGTCATTCACGGGGCTCATGCCAAAAAGCTCTTCACGGAAAACTTCAATGGCTTTGCCAGCATTAACCGTGCGCCTATGGCCACCATTAAACATAATCATCTTTTCTGGGAAAAGGGTGCTTTACAGGGTGGCGGCTATGGTGCAGGAGAATTTTCCGTCAGCACTAAGTTGGAAAGCAAGATTGCTGTAATTAAGCTAATTCCCGGAGCTGCCCCTGATGTTTTAGATTATTATGTTGCTAAAGGCTACAAGGGTCTCATAATTGAGGGCTTTGGTGCCGGTGGTGTACCCAATGGGGACAACAACTGGCTGCCCAAGCTGGAGCAGGTGCTCAAGCATGGTGTTAAGGTTGTCTGCACTACACAATGCCTCTATGACGGTGTACATCTAGACACCTATCCCATGGGCATCTTGGCAGAGCGCCTCGGCGCACAAAGTGCCGGGCTGGACACACTTGAAACCAGTGTAGTTAAGCTCATGCAGGAGCTCGCACAATAGAATAGCAAAAAACAAACAGCTAGCCGAGGCACGAGTGTGCCGTGGCTAGCTGTTTTCTATGGGCAGACAACAACGATACGTCTAGTGCATAAAAACAAAAGTACTGAAATTTTATGGGTAGCTTGAATATACCGAAAAGAATGTTTGCCTAAAAATCTTCCGTAACGAAACGTTACTCGAAAAGAATGTTCGCTTTGTTTTTACACTCAAGGCCTTTACTTTTAGCGCTTTTATGTAGTACAATAATATATTGAACAACTATACCCATTCTTGAACTAAATTCTAGAACTAAACTTGCCCTATAAAGGAGGATATTCTGTGATTCGTAAAACATCCGCCATGGTGGAGGCTGGCATTTTAGCTGCCATTGCTATTGTCATGGCTTTAATAGTAATGTATGTGCCCGTGCTGGGTGCCTTTGTTAACTTTCTCTGGCCCCTGCCCATTGTAATCTGCGGTGCTCGTCACGGCCTAAAATGGAGCATCATGACACTGCTGGTGGCGACTATCATCATCGCTATGATTATGAGCCCCGTGAACGCCTTCTTTTTGGCCGCAATCTTTGGTCTATTAGGCCTGATTTTGGGCGAGTGCATGCGCCGTCACCTTGCTCCTATGAAGTTAATGCTTTTTGGTACCATTGGCGGCATTATTGCCTTGGTGCTCAATATTGCACTGAGCTTTGCGGTGCTGGGCATTGACCCTATCAACATGATGTTTACTTCCTTTAACGATAGCCTTGTACAGCTTACCGAGTATTATCGTGAGCATGGCATGAGCGAGGCCGATATCAAGACCAGCATTGATGGTTATAAGGAAATGCTGCGCATGATGAAGATTATTATGCCCGGTGCCTTCCTCATTTGTGCGCCCATTATGGCCTTTGTCAACTACATTTGCGCTAAAAAGATTTTGACCAAGCTGGGGGATAGCTTTGAAAGCTTTCCGCCCTTTATTATGCTGAAGGTGCCCCAGTGGGTGCTGTGGCCCTACTTCTTATCCTTGCTGGCCGTAACTTATTTTTATCAGACTAACCAAAGCAGCTGGATGTATGCTGCAGCGGTTAACGTGCAGACTGTGTGCAGCTTTAGCCTGGTCTTCCAAGGTATTGTACTGATTTATTGGTATGTGGAAACTAAGAAAAAGCCCCGCTGGTGGGCCAATATTGGTACAGCATTGATGTTTATGATTCCCTTGTTCTCCCAGATTATTGTCTATGTGGGAGCATTCGATATGGTGTTTGACTTCAGAAAAATTAGGAATCGTCGATAAGGTACCACTACTTTGCTATTTGTTTAAAATGTGAGGTGAAGCTGTATGTTTAACAGGTTTAACCGTAATATGAACTCACGGGTGGATACCAATATTTATCTTTTAGTGATTATTGCGTTGTCCCTTATAGTTTGCTATTTGCAGCCAAAGCTGATTATTCTGGCCTTGGTGGTTGTGGGCGTGACCTATTATTTTGCACGCCGCAATTTTATCAATAAGGAGATTTTTTTCAGCAGCTATTTAGATAATATTATCCGCAATATTGAGCGCACCAACCATTTTGCCGTGCGCAAGCTGGATATTGGGATGGCTGTCTTTTCCAAGGATGGCAAGTTGCAATGGAAAAACGAGCTATTCCAGCAATGGGTGGGCAAGAAAAATCTGGAGGGCAAGCGTCCTGAGGAGGTTTTGCCGCTACCGGCCAATGCCTTTGAAATGCTCAGTGTGCGTGATGGCGAGCAGGTTATCCAGATGGATGGCCGCTATTACCGCATGAAATATGCCAGCGTCCAGACACAGGAGCATACCACGAAAAAGGATAATATGGCTACTAATAGTGGCCTGATGATTTATCTGACGGATATTACTGAGTACGAGCTGCTCAAGCAAAAATATAATAACGATAAGATTTGCCTAGCCTATGTGCGCTTTGATAACTACGAGGAGGTAACCAGGGGCATCAGCGAAACCAGTATTGCCAATTTGAATGGTGAAATCAACGAGCTTTTGACCAAATGGGTAACTTCCCAGCAGGGCTTTATCTGTCGTATGAATAAGGAAAGCTGTCTCATGGGCTTTACCCAGGCAGCAGTGCTGGATATGATGGAGGATAAGTTCACCATTTTGGATAGAGTGCGCGAAATCCGTGCCGGCAATAAATTTGCTCCCACCTTTAGCATTGGTGTGGCCTGTGACGGCATAACTTTAGAAGAGCTTATTCAAAATGCGAATAAGAGCCTGTATATGGCCTTGGGCCGTGGTGGTGACCAAGCGGTAGTGTTGAAGGATAAGGTTACCCAATTCTTTGGAGGTACCTCCACTGTAGCAGCCAAGAGTACCCGCGTGCGGGCCCGCATTGTGGCGCAGACCATTCATGAGCAGATGCAGCAAGCGGATAGAATTTTCGTTATGGGTCACCATAATGAGGATTATGACGCCATCGGCGCTACTGTGGGTATGGCTAAGCTGGGCCTGTCCCTGCAGAAGGAAACCTATATCGTGGCCAGCGCCAGCAATGAATATTATAATCGCATTGGCGAGGTGCTGGAGCACGAGAATATTATCCTTTCGGATAATGAAACCAAGTATTTTGATATTGTAGTACCGGAGGATGAGGCACTGAAAATGGTTACGCCTAAGAGCCTTTTGGTGTTGGTGGACCATCACCGGGCTAGCCTGTCGGCTTCTAAAGCCTTGCTGGAAGCGGTGAAGACGAGAATTATTGTGGATCATCATCGCCGTGCCGAGGATATTATCAGCAACACAGTGTTGCTATACTTGGAGCCCTCCAGTTCCTCTACTAGTGAGCTGGTAACAGAGCTTATTTGTTACTTTGACGATGGCTTGGAGATTACAGCGGCTGAGGCTACAGCTCTCTACGCCGGTATCGTGCTGGATACCAAGAACTTCGCCGTGCAGACCGGCGAGCGTACCTTTGAAGCCGCAGCACTGCTGCGTCGTAGCGGCGCTGACCCCAATTTAGTGCGCCTGCTCTTTAAGGACGATATCGGTACCGTACAGGCTAGGGCTAAGCTCATAGCTGAGGCCAAGACTCCGATTCCGGGCTTGGCGATTTCTATTATGCGCAATGCAGTGCGTGAAACTAGGTCTTCCGTACTAGCTGCCCAGACAGCGGACTCCCTGATTACAGTGGACGGGATTGCTGTAGGTGTGGCAATAGTTGAATATAAAGACGGCTATCTTGGCATTAGTGCCCGCAGTGACGGCAGCGTCAATGTGCAGGTGATTATGGAAGAGCTGGGCGGCGGCGGTCACCAAACTGTGGCCGGCGTGCAGATTGCCAATAAGCGTGCCAAGGATGTGGAGCCGCAAATTATTGCATTAGCAAAAAAACAATTAGAGGAGCGAGATAATAATGAAAGTAATTCTGCTGCAAGATGTTAAAAGCTTAGGTAAAAAGGGTGATGTTGTAGAAACTGCAGAGGGCTATGGTCGTAACTACCTGCTACCCCGCAAGCTGGCTAAGGAAGCAACTGCCGCTAATTTAAATCAGGCTAAGGCTGACAAGGCTACTGCTGCTCACCGTGCTGCTCAAGCTAAGGATGAGGCTGTAGTATTGGGCGCACAAATCGAAAAAATCACTGTTAATATGAAGGTGCGCGTGGGCGAGAACGGCAAAATGTTCGGCTCCGTGACCAGCAAGGACGTAGCTGAAGCGCTGATTAAGCAAACCGGCCTCAATATTGACCGCCGTAAGGTTGAGCTGAAGAGCGCCGTAAAGGGCTTGGGTGAATACACCGCTGTAGCTAAGCTGCACACCGATGTAACTGCTACCTTTAAGGTAATGGTTGAAGCTGAATAAAACTAAAGCATAAAGAGAAGTGTGACTATGGAAGAGAGAGTACCACCTCAAAATATCGAGGCCGAGCAATCCGTTTTGGGTGCCATGCTTATCGATAAGGAGGCCATTGCCAAGGTTACAGAAATACTCAATATGGATGACTTCTATCGAGAAGCCCATAGGGTTATTTTTGGGGCCATGTTGGAGCTTTACAATAAAAATGAGGCCGTGGATTTAATTACGGTGACGGATATCCTGCGCCGTGATAATAAGCTAGAGGATGTCGGCGGCATTGCCTATATTA
Organism: Phascolarctobacterium sp.; assembly: GCA_034086985.1. Taxonomy (GTDB): domain Bacteria; phylum Bacillota; class Negativicutes; order Acidaminococcales; family Acidaminococcaceae; genus Phascolarctobacterium_A. The sequence continues at coordinate 196,984 of JAXDZG010000022.1, read as the reverse complement.
CGAGCTTGGCCAATGTAGTGCTGACAGCTGCTAACGTGAAGTATCACGCAGAAATTGTGGCCGAAAAAAGTGTGCTGCGTCAGCTGGTAAAGGTTTCTACAGAAATTGCTGCCATGGGCTATGAGGCCAATGATGAGGTTGGCGTATTGCTGGATACCGCCGAAAGCCGCATTTTGGAGATTTCCAATCGCAAGAAAAAGGCCGATTTTACGCCCATTAGTGCGGTGCTCATGGATAGCGTGCAAAGCATTGAAAAGCTGCTCAATAATAAGGGCGGCTTGACAGGCATTCCCACAGGCTTTAATGACTTGGATAAGCTTACTAGCGGCTTACACCCTTCTGATTTCATCATTCTGGCGGCTCGTCCCTCCATGGGTAAAACGGCGCTGGCCTTGAATATTGTGCAAAATGTAGCATTGCGCGCCCACAAGCGTGTGGGCGGTGATCCTCGCAGCGTTGCTTTTTTTAGCTTGGAAATGAGCAAGGAGCAGCTGGTTAACCGTATGCTTTGCGCTGAGGCCAATATCGACAGCCAGAGGCTGCGTGTGGGCGAGATGAATGATAAGGATTGGGATGCGCTGTGGGCAGCTTGCGATACTATGAGCAAGGCTAAAATCTATATTGATGATACTGCTGGCATCACGGTTATGGATATGCGCAGTCGTGCTCGTCGCCTGAAGGCAGAGCACGGACTGGACCTAATCGTAGTGGACTATTTGCAGTTAATGCAGGGCAGTGGCAAGCGTAATACTAGCGGTGACCGCCAACAGGAGGTTTCCGAGATTTCCCGTTCGCTAAAGGCCTTGGCCCGTGAGCTAGATGTGCCGGTGCTGGCACTGTCCCAGCTGAGCCGTGGCGTGGAAGCACGCCAGGTGAAGCGGCCCATGCTCAGCGACCTGCGTGAGTCCGGCTCCTTGGAGCAGGATGCGGATATTGTAGCCTTCCTCTATCGCGAGGATTACTATAATCCGGAGACAGAAAACAAGCACACGGAGCTGATTATTGCGAAGCATCGTAATGGTCCCGTGGATACGGTTAATCTGTTCTTCCATAAACAATTTACTAAATTTGTGGGTTTTACGAAGCGTGAGGACTGATTATGAGGACTGCTTTTTAAGGGGCAGTCCTTTACTTTTTGTAAAATTTTTCCGAATATTTTTCTTTAATCAGCGAAAAACGTTCAGAAAGCTTGCGTTTGATTGCGGAAAATGATATGATTATAATGTATCAAATTGTGATGAAGAATCTGAAGCTAAAATAATAGTTTTCAGATGTTTTTTCATGAATAAAAATGCTTGGGAGGCATACAAGAAATGATTGATCGCTATACTCATCCGGAAATGGGCAACATTTGGACCTTGGAAAACGAATTCCGTACCATGTTGAAGGTTGAAATTCTGGCTTGCGAAGCAATGAACAAGCTGGGGATTGTGCCTGACGATGCTTTGAAGGATATTCAGAACAAAGCTGATTTCCGTTTGGAGCGTATTAAAGAGATTGAAGCAGTAACCAACCACGATGTTATTGCCTTCTTGACTAACGTGGCTGAATATGTTGGTGATGCATCCAAATATATCCATAAAGGCTTGACCTCCAGTGACGTTAAGGACACTGCATTGTGCTACATGACCGTACAATCTGCAGATTTAATCCTGCGCCATCTGGAAAACTTCCATGAAGTTCTGCGCCGTCGCGCTGCTGAATTCAAAAACACCGTTATGATTGGTCGTACCCATGGTATTCATGCTGAGCCCATGACCTTCGGCATGAAGTTCCTGCTCTGGTCCGACGAAATCGAACGCGATATCGAACGCTTGAAGCAAGCTCGTGAAATGATGGCAGTGGGCAAGCTGTCCGGTGCTGTTGGCACTTATTCCAATATTGATCCCTTTGTAGAGGAATATGTTTGCAAGAAGCTGGATTTGAAGCCGGTGCGCTTGGCAACCCAGGTTATTCAACGTGACCGCCATGCACATTTCCTGACCACCTTGGCTATCATTGGTTCTTCCTTGGACAAGATGGCTACCGAGATCCGCAATCTGCAACGTACCGATATCCGTGAAGCAGAAGAATATTTTGCTCCCGGCCAAAAGGGCTCCTCTGCTATGCCCCATAAGCGCAACCCCATTACCTGCGAGAAGGTAAGTGGTATGGCTCGTCTGCTCCGTGGCTACGCTGTAGCAGGTCTTGAGGACGTGGCTCTGTGGCACGAACGCGACATCTCCCATTCCTCTGTAGAGCGCGTAATTCTGCCGGATGCTACTATTGCTCTGGATCACATGCTGCGCAAGTTCACCAATATTATCGATAAGCTGCTGGTATATCCTGATGCTATGATGGCTAATTTGAACAAGACCGGCGGCCTGATTTTCAGCCAAAACCTGTTGATTGCCTTGGTAACCAAGGGCGTGCTGCGTGAGGATGCCTATAAATGGGTACAACGTAACGCTATGGCTCGCTGGCTGGAGGGTGCAGACTTCAAGACCAATGTGGAAGCTGACCCGGATATTAAGAAATACCTGACTGATGAAGAAATCGAGCATTGCTTTGATCCTAAACCCATGCTGCGCAATGTGGATCTGATTTTCTCTCGTTTCGGTTTATAATTGAAGAAGTAATAAGGAGTGACCATAATGTCATCTGTGATTGTTTTAGGTGCTCAATGGGGCGATGAAGGTAAAGGTAAAATTGTTGACTATTTGGCTCAAAAGGCCGATGCTGTAGTGCGCTACAGCGGCGGCTCCAATGCAGGCCATACTGTTGTAGTTAACGACATCAGCTATAAGCTGCGTTTACTGCCCTCCGGTGTTCTCTTTAAGGATAAAATCAATGTGCTGGGCAATGGCGTAGTTATCAATCCCGGCGTAGTGCTGGCTGAAATCGCCGGTATGAAGGAAAAGGGCATTGATTGCAGCAATCTGGTAATCTCTGACCGCGCTCATGTGGTACTGCCCTACCATCAACGCTTAGACGAGCTGCAGGAGGAATCTCTGGGCAGCCACAAAATTGGTACCACTAAGGGCGGTATCGGCCCCTGCTATATGGATAAGGTAGCTCGCGTAGGCATCCGTGTCTGCGATCTGATGGAGCCCGAAACCTTTGCTGAAAAGCTGAAGGTGAATATGGAAGCTAAGAATGCCATCATCACCAAGATTTATGGCGCTGAACCCTTTGATTATGAGACCGTGCTGAAGGAATATCTGGGCTATGCTGAGCAGCTGCGTCCTTATGTTGCAGATACCGGCGTGGTTTTGGATGAGGTTTTTGCTGCTAAGAAAAACGTGCTCTTTGAAGGTGCTCAAGCAACCTTCCTGGATATTGACCATGGCACCTATCCCTATGTTACCAGCTCCAATCCGACTGCTGGCAATGCCTGCACCGGCAGCGGTATTGGCCCTCGCTTTATTGACCATGTTGTGGGCGTAGTTAAAGCCTATACCACTCGTGTTGGTGAAGGTCCCTTTATTACTGAGCTTTTGGATACCGATGGCCCCGGTACTCAAATTCGTGAAACCGGTCGCGAGTATGGTACTGTAACCGGTCGTCCGCGTCGTTGCGGTTGGCTGGATGCCTTCATGCTGCGTTACAGCGCTCGCCTGAACAGTCTCGATTATTTGGCTATTACTCGTCTGGATATTCTGGACCACATGCCTAAGATTAAGATGTGTGTTGGCTACAAGATTGGCGATGAAGTGCTGAAACGCATTCCTGCAAGTCTTAATGTTTTGGCTAAGGTGGAGCCCATTTATGAAGAGTTCGACGGCTGGATGACTGATATCAGCGGCATTCGTGAATACGACAAGCTGCCTGAAAACGCTAAGAAATACTTGGCTCGCATTGCTGAGGTTTCCGGCGTAGAGCTGGGCATTGTGTCCGTTGGTCCTAACCGTGAGCAAACCATCGTGCTCAAAGAGCTGCTGTAAGCTCATTTAAGTTGTATCAAGATCCTGCATCTTCGGGTGCAGGATTTTCTTTTTGCTAAGGCTTTTGGCCCATAAGAGATGTTTTCCTTGCAGGATTGCGCGTAGTAGGCTATAATGAATACGGACATTATTCCTGTGATATTGGCTTTTAAAAAGCTTTTCATAGTAAATGATTAGGGAGTATCTTACAAATGAGGGAGGATAAGATTATGGAAAGAAAAGTTGGCACTGTTTCCCGTGGCGTTCGCTGCCCGATTATTCGCGAGGGAGATAATTTGCCGGAGATTGTTGTTAATAGTGTCTTGGAGGCTGCTGAGAGCGAGGGCTTTAGCCTGCGTGACCGCGATGTTATCGCTGTTACCGAGTCCGTTGTGGCACGTTCCCAGGGCAATTATGCTACTATAGAGGATATTGCTGCTGATGTAAAGGCGAAGCTAGGCGGGGGCACCATTGGTGTAATTTTCCCCATTTTGTCCCGCAATCGCTTTGCTATTTGCTTAAAGGGTATTGCTATGGGCGCGAAAAAGATTGTGCTCATGCTCAGCTACCCAAGTGATGAAGTGGGCAACGCTTTGATTACCTGGGACCAAGTGGATGAGGCTGGCATCAATCCCTATAGTGATGTGTTGACCTTGGCAAAATATCGTGAGCTCTTTGGCGAGAATAAGCATGAGTTTACTGGCGTGGATTATGTGCAATATTATGCTGATTTAATTAAAGAGGCTGGCGCCGAGGTTGAGGTTATCTTCGCTAACCAAGCAAAGACTATTTTGCAATACACTGATTGCGTATTGAACTGTGATATTCATACCCGTGCTAGAACTAAACGCATTCTCCTAGCAGCAGGTGCTAAGGTTGTATGCAGTCTGGATGATATTTTGAACGCACCTGTCAACGGCAGTGGCTGCAATGAACGCTACGGCCTTTTAGGCTCTAATAAATCCACTGAAGATAAAATTAAGCTCTTCCCCAGAGAATGCCAGGGTATGGTGGAGGAAATTCAAGCTTCTATTCTGGAGAAAACAGGCAAGCATGTGGAGGTTATGGTGTATGGTGACGGCGCTTTTAAGGATCCCCAAGGTAAGATTTGGGAGCTGGCCGACCCCGTTGTTTCTCCTGCCTTTACCCATGGCCTCATCGGTACTCCTAATGAGCTGAAGCTGAAATATTTGGCTGATAACGATTTCAAAAATCTCAGTGGCGCAGCTTTAAAGGATGCCATTTCTGCAGCTATTAAGGCTAAAAATGGCAGCTTGGTGGGCAATATGGCCTCTCAAGGCACCACTCCTCGTCAGCTGACCGATTTGATTGGCTCCCTGTGCGATTTGACCAGTGGTAGCGGTGACAAGGGTACTCCGGTAGTCTTGGTACAAGGCTATTTTGATAATTTCACTGATTAAGCAAGGTGGTAAAAATGAAGATTATTTGCATGGAGCCCTTGGGGGTATCCCAAGAGAAGATTGCAAGCCTTGTTGCTCCCTTAGAAGCAGCAGGTCATGAATTTACTTATTACACAACTAAAGAAACGGACCAAGCAAAGCTCTTGGCTCGTGTTAAGGATGCGGATATCCTGATGCTGGCCAACCAGCCCTTGAGCGCTGCGATTATTGAGCAATGCCCCAATTTAAAGATGCTTGATATCGCCTTCACCGGTGTGGACCATGTGGGCCTGGAGGCTGCTCGTGCTCGCGGCATTGTGGCCTGCAATGCGGCCGGTTATTCCACTAACGCAGTGGCAGAGCTAACCTTTGGCCTCGCCATTAGCGCTATTCGCAATATAGTGGCTGTGGATGAGCGCTGCCGTAAGGGCGGTACTAAGGACGGCTTAGTAGGCTTTGAGCTGTTTGGTAAAACCTTCGGTGTAGTTGGCACCGGTGCTATTGGCTGCCGTGTAGCGAAAATTGCCCAAGCCTTTGGCTGCAGGGTGCTGGCTTATAGCCGTACTGTGAAGCCGGAGCTGGCTAGCGAAGGCGTAGAATATGTGGACTTGGACACACTTCTTGCTCAGTCCGATTTTGTGTCTTTGCATGTGCCCATGACGGCTGCAACTGCGAAGATGATCAATGCTGAAAGCATTGCTAAGATGAAGGACGGTGCAGTGCTGATTAACTGCGCCCGCGGCGGCGTTGTGGATAGCGAGGCACTGGCAGTAGCTTTAAACAACGGTAAATTAGCAGCAGCGGGCATCGATGTTTTTGAAAACGAGCCGCCACTGGCAGGGGAGCATCCCTTGCTGCACGCAAAAAATACGGTGGTTACGCCCCATGTGGCCTTCGCCAGCAAGGAGGCGCTGGAGACCAGAGCCGATATTGTCTTTGCTAATATTGATGCTTTCTTGGATGGAGAGCCACAGAATTTAGTGAAATAATAATTTAATAGCGTAAAGCAAACCTTGAAGAAAATGAAAAATAAGGCGCGAATGTGATTAATAAACTTTCATATTCGCGCCTTTTTCATATTCTACATAAAACTCTTTTGGTATTAACATTAATGACACTCATTGAAGCTTGAAATGTAGTACACTTTAGGTGAAGGAAAAAGAGAGCACAACCTTCCTCAAGCGCTCGAAGTTCCCTGTCAAAAGCACTCCACAGCCTGACCCGTGAGGGCAGGCATGGGGAGTGCAGGCTACTAAAAACATCTACTCAAGAAACTACCAAAAACTGTAAGGAGGTGGCAAATATGTGGTGGGCTCAAACAGGCTTCAAAATTGCTTATGCCAGCATCGTAGGAGTGTGGGCAGTGTTGATGTTCGTGGTTTTTACCTAAATAGGATAAGACTGGCGGACCCCTTAGGCTTACAGAAAGGAGGCAGGAGCATGGATAGCACGACCATTCTGAGCATTGGCATTATCGCTCTGATTTGTGTGGGCGGTATATGGCTGATGGAGCACTAACGGACTCATAAAAATAAATCGATAAAGGACTGATAGACTTGAATACTCTAGGCTACAATCCCACGGCCGCTGCAGCACCGTGTTAGCCGCTCGCTGAAATATTGGCGAGCGGCATTTTTATATTCTGCGAACAAAAATTTCCCCTAGCGTTTCGCTAGGGGAAGCATGGATGTGAGCAATGTATTTACTTACAGCACCTTTTGAAGTAAATTGAGCACGTTTTGGTGGGTGATTTTCTTGATGGTGCTATCGCTGTATTTGGTGGAGAGGTATTCAAGTAAGGGCTTATAGTCCTGCACGCCCTGAATGTTATAGGGCGGATGGCTGATGCCATCAAAATCGCTGCCAAAGCCAAGATGGTCGTCGTTCCCCATCAGGTTCAGCATATGGTCGATATGCTTATAAACGCTTTCAATGCAGGCGTTGTGATAGTCGTTCTCTAAAAATTGTCCGGCGAAGGTGATGCCGATAAGGCCATCATTCTCGTTGATGGCCAAGATTTGCTTGTCATCCAAATTACGAGGATGAGCGCACAGGGCCTTAGCATCGGAGTGGGTAGCGATGATGGGCTTAGAGCTGGTTTCGATGACATCCCAGAAGCCAGCAGGAGCGATGTGGGATACGTCCACCAGCATGCCTAGGCGGTTCATCTCGGTCACAACCTTGCGACCGAAAACAGTTAAGCCACCGCCGGAGCATTCCTCGTTGACGCCGTCGGCGATATCATTGCGGTTGCTCCATACAAGGGTCATAGCGCGTACGCCTAGCTCGTACAGGCAGCGCAGGGCCTCTAAGCTGCCATCGATGGCACCGCCCTCCTCGATAGCCAAAAGGGAAGCGCACTGATGGTTCAGAACGTCGGCTGCGTCCGCTTTGGTGCGCACCTGCAGAATATCGATGCCCTGCTCTTTAAGCTTACGCATTTGCTGAAGATAAGTATCCAAAAGCAGCATGGTGTAGCGTAGGCCACCGCCGTAGCGGTACTCCGGCGTGGGCACGAACATAGCGTAAAATTGCAGCATACCGCCCAATTCCAGCTGGCGCTTTACGTCTATATGCTGCTGATTTTCGTATAGGTCGATTTGTTTCTTATATAATTCGGTGAGGGTATCACAATGACAATCACAAATAAACATAGTTATAGCCTCCGTAGAAAAAGAGAGGCCCCTCCGCTAAGAGGAGCGCTCTCCAGTTGTTCGTTAATAACCGGTGTAGTAGAAGAAGAAGGTCATACCGATGGTTACGGCCATAGCGCCCATCATGGGGATGAAGGTGCGTTTTACCAAATCAAAGCTGGACACACCGCCCATGCCGGAGGATACTACGATAACCGCGGTAATGGGGGAGCAGCTACGCATGATGGAGGCTGCAAAGTGCATAGGCAGCAGCATCAGTACGGGATGCAGACCGGTAGCGGCGGCAACAGCCGGAGTCAGAGCCGCGAAGGCGAAGAAGGGAGCGTTGCCGGAGCCCATCACGATGGCGGAGCCACCGATGATGGCCACCATCACCAGCATCATAGCCATGGGGCCGAAGCCTAAGCCTTGGCTGCCGTCAATCATAGCTTTGATAGTACCCATGGCAATAAGGCCCTTGGCAAAGGTTTGACCAGCTACAACCAAGGTAATTACGTTTGCCATTTGCAGGCCTAAGCCGTCAAAGAAGGTTTGGATATCGCCCAAAACCTTGTGGCCGTCACGCCAGCGAATGAATTCGCAGATTACGCCAATGAAAAGGCCGATAAACATAGCCATAACGATATTCATTTTAATCCAGGTAATCCACAGGGAGCTGAAGCTCAAAATCAAAGCTAAGGGGATTACGGGGAGGATAGCATAGAAGGTCGGTGCAGTATCGGATTCATCCTTGACGGTTTCTACATCAATGGGTTTAACCACATGGCCATCACGCTTATCCATGTATTTTTGGGTCAGGTAGTGCAGCACTCCAACTACTACGAAGGCTACAGCAACGATGGGCACTTGGTAATGGCTCCAGTAGAAAACGGGGTCCACACCGGCGGTTTCGGCGGACAAAATGGTGCCGGTGTCACTGGGACTCCAGTCGAAGCACAGGGTGGTTGCTACAGCAGCGGTCGCGGAAAGACGGGAAACGCCCAGACCAATCAAAATGGGGAACATGGTTACCATGAGCAGCATGGCCAGACCGGAAGCGGAGTTGATGCACAGACCGATGAGCATACCTACAATCCAGGTGCCGCTCATAACGATGTAGGGGGATTTTAAAGCCAAGAGCGGCTTAATAGTTAAGCGAACTAAAGCGCGGGAAGCGCCGATTTTGTCCATGTATTTGGCAAAGGCGCCTACGGACATAATGTTCAGGCCCAGCTTACCTACGTTAGAGCTGAAGGTGGCACGGATAAATTCAAAGGCATCGAAGAAAACAGAGCCGGTGGAGGCCTTTGCTCCTAAAATTTGGCCGTAGCCCAAAACAGAAGCCAGCCACATCATAATCATACCGCCCAGAAAAAGAACGGGTTGCGGTTTAAACTTTTTGTAGATGAGATAACCAACCCAAAAAGTTACCACAGCAGAAATAACAACACCCATTTGCAACATCCTTTCTTTACTTAATTTTTGTGCAAAAATATTGGTAAGTATATTATAGCATGGGTGAAAGGGTGTAAGCAAGAAAAAAGCCCTGTTTTTTTGTATGCACACAAAAGACAGGACTTTTCCACAAAGACAATTTCTAAGAAATGGTTAGTTATCTTTTCTTTTTATTAAATCTTCAGGGCTTCCAAAGCATGCTGAATATACAGTGCTTGGATGGCAGCAAAACGACCGATGCCGTTTAAATGTCCTGTAGTAGTAATGCCAAAGGCTTCAATTTGGGATTTCCAGCTGTCCGGTTCATCGCTGTACATATCATTATTAGCATGGTCTCCGGCTACAACCATGAGAGGATATAGGTGTACATGCTGATAGCCACGCTCTTGCAGGCGCGCTAAAACAGTGGCAAAATTGGGCGCATCCTCATCTTCGACCGTGCCCACCAGCACATTGGCCTTGCGCTCATCAAAGAGCTGCTGCAGCTTTACATAGGTGTAGCGATGGGCAGCGTTGTTGGCTCTGGGCGTGCCATGCCCCATGAAGACAACGCCCTCGTCCTCTTTCAGAGAAGGTAATTGCGCCAAAAGTGCAGTTACCGCTAGCTCATAGTCTTCCGCAGAGGTTATAAGCGGTCTACTGATAATAATTCTCTTAAAGAGGGGGAGAAACTGCTCCTGCAAGGCTAAAATTTTTTGCTCAAATTCCTCGCCGTGCAATAAATGAGTAGGCTGTAGCAGCACCTCCTCATAGCCATCCTTAGCCAGCTTATGCAAAATAGTTTCTGTATCGTCCACGAAAATGCCTTTGGCTGTTAAGCGCTTGCGAATGATGCTAGAAGTGAAGGCCCTATATTGGTCATAATTAGGGAATGCGGTGGCTAAAGCAGCTTCAATGCCACCGATATCACGCTTGCGAGTATCGTCAAAAGTGGAGCCAAAGCTGATTACTACCAGAGCTTTAGTATTCTTCATATTACACCTCAATTCGTTTTCTTTTTATTATAGCATAAATAGGGGCAAGCGAAAAATAACTCTCCGCCCATAGCAGACGGAGAGTTACTATAGAATTTTTACAACAATGCTTATTTATGGAGTGCATCCCAAGCTTGATCAGCTTTTTCCACAAAAATCTTGCGCACTGCTTCGTTTTCGCCTAAGCCATGGATGTAGGCATCAACCTTGAAGCCTTCCTTTTCCAGAATGGATTTGTAGGAATCGGGCTCGTCACCGGCCATATCATTATTAGCGTGGTCACCTGCAACCATCATCAGAGGCATCAGGGTAACATTCTTGATTTTTTTAGCCTTCAGCTGCGGGATAACGGTGTCCAGATGGGGCCAGCCTTCAACGGAGAAAATCAAAACATTTTCATAGCCCAGCTCGTTCAAGCGGTCCTGCATTACTGCATAGTAAGCATTGGCCGGGTGGGGAGTGCCATGAGCCATTACCAGTATAGCATCCTTTTTACCCAGCTTCGGGAATTGGGTGGACAGAGCCTTCATGGTAGCGGTAATATCATCGTCCTGGCCCTCTTGGCCTTGCCAGTACATCAAGGGAGTACCGAAGGATGCTTTTTTGAAGTCATTCTTGTGCATTTGATATACGGCATCCTTGTAGGCATATTCCATACCGGGGATGATGTCCAGAGAGGTCATAGCTACGCGGGTGTAGCCTTCCTTTTTCAGCTGGGCAATGGCTTCCTCAGGAGTCGGATAGGTAATGCCTTCTTTAGCTTTAATGCGGTCGATAATGATGTGAGAGGTGAAGGCAGTGACAACCTTCACGCCGGGATGAGCAGCTCTGATAGCTTCTACAGTGGCATCAATAGTTTTTTCACGAGTATCCTTGAAGGTGGTGCCAAAGCTCATCACGAGAATGGCGTCTTTATCGGGCAGCTTAGCTAAATCAGCGTTCACATTGCTTTTAACACCGATTTGGGTGGCCATCAAAAGGGCCGGAGTAGCGGTTTTAACCTCATCGCTGAGCTGATAAGCTGCGTGGCTAGTTGCAGCAAAGCCTAATAGTGCGGCACAAGTCATGGTGGCGAGAGCAAATTTTTTTAAGGATTTCATAAGTACACACTCCTTTTGATTTATGATATGAAGGGCAATTGAGTGACTCAAAAATGTTTAAGAAAAGCTAGATTGCCTTTCTTCTTAAGATTATATCATGAATAATTAAGATGTCAATAATAATAAGAATTAATTTTAATAAGAGTGCTGCCTTGAAAAGAAAATCCCCGAATATGGCTGTGTAGCCACGTTCGGGGAGATAGTTTATATCTTATTTTTTTACCAGAGCTTTTAAGAAATCGTTGGTGGAGCGACCAAGCATACCGGAAGTATCCTCCTCGTATTCGCGCTCTCTTCTGTCCATAACATTAGCGATTACAGCAGCGGTTTCAAGGTCGTAGACATTATAAATGACATCCATCAAGGCGTTGTTGTGATAGGCATCAGGAACCCACACTTGAGTAGTGATGGGAATTTCTACATAATGCTCCTTGCCCCAGGCGTCCTTGCGCTTTTCCTTAAAGTACTCAGTTTTTTGTTGATAATGACCGGCAACCTTATAACGACGATAGCCCAAATAGTTGATAGTGATACGCGCTTCTACAGTGCGGGGAGCCTTTTTATTACGATTTAAAAAGCTTTCCTGTTCGCCTGTGGGAGCTATGGGGCCACCAGGACGTTCATCGGTAAGGATGAGATTATTTTTGCCGGCTGCGCTATACAGTGCTGAGAGCAGCTTCTCCTCTGCCATTTCTTCGGCATGGAAGTTACCAGCGGTCTCCGGATGTGCGTTAGTGATAACAGTAACCTTCACATTACGCACATTGGAGAAATCGTATTGGGGATGACGATACAGCTTCGGCCCTGCTGCTGCACTAACGCAGAACAGGCAAAGGGTTAACACGAGTAAAAAGATTCTTTTCATAAAACACCTTCCTTGTAAAAGATAACTGCACCCCAGTCAGGTTTTACTTTTTATGAGCCAGCTGTGCTTTAATGCCGGCAAAGGTTTCAGGGCTGATGATGTGCTCAATGCGACAGGCATCCTTTTCGGCAATCTCAGCATCAACTCCTAAAACTTCATTAATGAAGCGTGTCAGGGTTACATGGCGATCATAAACGGCAGCAGCCTTTTTCTGTCCTTCCTTGGTAAGCAAAATGGAGCCGTCCGGATGCATGATGATGTAATTGTCACGCTTCAAAATGCTCATGGCGCGGCTGACGCTGGCTTTAGTAAACTGCATAGCATCAGCAATATCAATAGAACGGACACTGCCGTTCTTTTTTGTTAAAACGAGGATAGTTTCCAGGTAGTTTTCACCTGATTCTAGTAGAGCCATTAGAAAAACCTCCGAGTAAGAAGAGAATAATATTCTGGAGCTAAAAAATTAGCTCATTATTTCTTATTTTAACATATTTTACCATATCAGTCACTAGCTAATAGTGTATAATAGAGTAAATATATCAGGAGGTAGGTCAATGCTTGATTTCATGATAGAAAAGCGCAGCGTTTGGGAAACGCTGCGGGCTACGGCCAAGCCCATTGTGCTTTATGGAATGGGCAATGGTGCTGATAAAATCCTCGATTGGTGCGAGGTCAATAAGGTGCAAGTGCAGGGTGTCTTTGCCAGCGATGAATTCGTGCGCGGACAGCAGTTTCGTGGCTTTACGGTGGAGCGCTACGCGGATATCAAGTCGCGGTTAGGAGAAGAGCTATTGGTCGTTATTGCCTTTGCCAGCGAGAGACCGGAGGTCTTGAGCCGCTTTAAGGAGCTGGCTGCGGAGCAGGAGGTGGTAGCGCCCCATTTGCCCCTGTTCGACGAAGAGGAGACTGTGAGCGAGGCGTGGCTTAGAAAGCATGAGAGCGAGCTCACAGAGGTTTATGAATGCTTAGCAGATGAGCAGTCCCGTAAGGTCTTTGCCAATACGCTGAACTATAAGCTGAGCGGAAAAATCAGCTATTTATTCAACTGCGAAACACAGCGGCAGGAGGATTTGCGCCAGCTAATCCGTCCTGACGCTGGGGAGGTTTATTTGGACCTGGGCGCGTATAACGGAGATACTATTGAAGAGCTTGGTAGGTTGACGGACTGGCAGTGGCAGCAGGCTATTGCAGTGGAGCCGGACAGGCGCAATTGCCGCAAGCTGCGCGCTCTTGCAGAGCAGCTCGCGCAGCGGGGCCTGGCTGTGGAGGTGCACGAAAGCGGCATCTGGGAGGCCGCGGGTGAGCTTAGCTTTAGCGACAGCGGTGGACGTCAGTCCACCTTTGTGGGCGCGTGTAAAAAAGTGGTACCTGTGACTACAATTGACGTTGTTGCGGCGGGACGCGCAATCTCCTACATTAAGATGGATGTGGAGGGGGCGGAGGTGCAGGCGCTGCAGGGCGGGGCCGAGACCATTAGTAGGTATGCGCCTGAGCTTTTTGTAGCGGCTTATCACTATGATGTGGATTTGTTCCGTTTGCCTCTGCTCATGTGGCAGCTAGTGCCAGATTATAAAATCTATTTGCGCAAGCATCCATATGTACCCGCGTGGGAGCTAAATTTTATTGCTGTAAAGTAATCAGACTTGAAAATGTGTATTTAAAGCTGGGTTGGAGTGCCTGCACTTTAAATACACATTTTTATTTGCTTAACGCGGGACACAAAATGTCCATACAGGACAAATGTAGTCACATGTAATGCCGTGGTGGAATGTCTACTCAATAAGCGTTAATGTGACACAAAAAGTTAAATTTTTATTAAATATTTGTAAAGTGTAAGCAGGGGAAAATCAGACTGTAGCGAATTTTTTTAATAAAGGTGTAGAAGGCAATTTACACTAGTGCAAATAATATATCAACGAAGATAAGGAAAAAAGGAGTGTTTGTGAATGAAAAAATCTAAATGGATGCTTGGCGCAGCAGCAATTCTGGCATTGAGCGTAGCCCTGGCTGGCTGCGGCGGTGGCGACAAAAAGGCTGATAAAAAAGCTACCGGCACTAAAGGCGAATTGATGGTTTATACCTCTATTTACCCTGATATCATCGACAATATGTGCAAACCCAATGTTGCTAAAGCATTCCCCGAAATGAAGGTTAACTGGTTCCAAGGCGGCACCGAAAAAGTTGTTACCAAGATTACCGGCGAAATCAAAGCTAAGAAGATTGGCGCTGACGTATTGATGGTAGCGGATCCTTCCTACTATCTGAAATTAGAAGACCAAAAACTGTTGCTTCCTTACAAATCCAAGGAAGAAAAGAACCTGATCAATGATAAAGCAGCTGATGGCGCTTGGTATGCAGTTCGTGTTTGCAACATGATCATTGCTTACAATGCTGATAAACTGAAGGCTGAAGACGCTCCGAAAAACTGGACCGATTTGACCGACCCGAAATGGAAGGGCAAAATCGCTATGCCTAACCCCATGCTGAGCGGTACCGCTTATGTTGCAGTTGGCGCTTTGGCTGACAAATATGGTTGGGAATATTTTGACAAGCTGAAAGCTAATGGCCTGCGTGTTGAAGAAGGCAACTCCGCTATTCAAAACAAGCTGTTGACCGGCGAATATGCAGCTGCTATGATTCTGGAAGAAAACATCCTGAAGCTGGCTAACACCAAGAAAGAGCCTCTGAAGGTTATCTATCCGAAGGACGGCGTAGTACAAGTTCCTTCTCCGATCGCTATTTTCAACACCACCAAAAATCCTGAGGGCGCTAAGGCATTGGTTGACTGGTGGCTGAGCAAGGAAGGCCAACAAGCAGTTGTTAAGGGCTGGATGCACTCCGTTCGTGGCGACGTTAAAGAACCTATTGGTTCCGTTCCGACCAAGGGTCTGACCGACGGCAAGATCAAAGTTGACTGGAGAAAACTGGCTGACAACAACGCTAAGATTAAAGAAGAGTTCCGTAAGAGAGTTATGGACAAATAATCTACCTGTAGTGTAACAATGTAATTCATAGGCAAAACAGGGACGCTTAGGCGCTCCCTGTTTTCCTGCTTTATTTTTAAATCCCTTAAACCCCTGTGTTTTGAGACTTTTGAGGGAAGGAGAAACATTACTTTCCATGCTATCACGAATTAACAGCAAAACAATAGTTATTTCTCTGTCCGTGCTGCTGCTGCTCTATTTCGTAATCTTCCCCATGGGAATTTTGCTTTTTGACAGCATTGTGAAGGACGGTGCCATTAATTTAGAAAATTACCGCAATGTGTACAGCGCCGATGTCAACTGGAAGGCCTTGACCAATACCGTAGAGCTGTCCTTGATGGTTATGATTGCCAGCGTTATCATTACTTTCCCGCTGGCCTGGCTAGTAGGTCGTACCGATATGCCTGGCAAAAAGGGCTTCCGTACCCTGTTAGTTTCCAGCTATATGATTCCTCCCTATGTAGGTGCTATTGCTTGGGTACAGCTGTTGAACCCTAGCGTAGGTTATTTAAACAATATTTTCAAATGGATGTTCGGATTACAGGCCGCTCCCTTTGATATTTACACCTTCTGGGGTCTGGCTTGGGTTTTAACCCTGTTCTATTCCCCCTTTGCCTTCATTACCATTTCTCGCGCTATGGAGAAAATGGACCCAACCTTGGAAGAGGCTGCCCGCGTATCCGGCGCTTCTCCGCTGCGTACTGTGCTGGACGTAACCCTGCCCCTGATGGCTCCCTCTATTTTGGCCGGTGGCCTTTTGGTATTCATCGCTGCAGGCTCTTGCTTCGGTATCCCCTCCATCGTTGGTATGCCCGGTAATATCGAGGTTATGACCACCCGTATCGTAACCTATATTTACATGGGCGACGACGCCGGTATCCGTGATTCCACGGCGCTGGCTGCTTCGTTGATGTTCATTGCTAACATCCTGTTGATGGGTATGACCTGGATGATGGGCCGCAAGGACTACACCACCATTTCCGGCAAATCCACCCGTCCTAATATCGTTGAATTGGGCAAATGGCGCTGGCCTGCCTTCTGTGCAGTGGGCATCTATGGTGCTATCGCCGTTATTATCCCGCTGGGCTCCATCGTTCTGACCTCTTTCCTGAAGTCCATGTCCAAGCCCATTACCTGGTCCAATATCGGCATTGATCCCTGGATTCCTGTTATTACCAGTGCTCAGTACATGGAAAGCGTATGGAACTCCGTTGTGTATGGTGTTATCGCTGCTTCCATCGGCACTCTGCTCAGCTTGTTTGTGGCTTATCTGGCTGTTAAAACCCAGCTCAAGGGCCGCAGCATCCCCGACCTTTTGGTAGTAATCGGTGGCTCCACTCCCTCCATCGTTATCGCTTTGGCTTTGATTATTACCTTCAGCGGCAACTATGGCCTCAATCTGTATTCCACTGTATGGATTATTATCGTCAGCTACCTGGTTAAGTACATGACCATGTCCGTGCGCACCATCGCCGCAGCCTTGAGTCAGGTACACATTTCCTTGGAAGAGGCTGCCTTGAACTCCGGTGCTAACTGGCTGCGCTGCTGCAAGGATATTATTATTCCGTTGATTGCTCCTTCCGTAATCGCCGGCTGGTTCTTGATTTTCATGCCGTCCTTCTACGAATTGACCATGTCTTTGCTGCTGTATGGCAGTGACACCAAGACCATTGGCGTATTGCTGTACGAGCTGCAAACCTATGCTGATACCCAGAATGCATCCGTGCTTTCCGTAATCATTTTGGCTATCGTCCTCATTGGTAACTTGATTCTGAACAAGCTTTCCAGGGGTAACGTTGGTATTTAACAAGGAGTGAACAATAAATGTCTGAGGTAAGAATTGAGCATGTATTTAAGCGTTTCGGCGGCGTAACTGCTGTAAACGATTTTAATCTGGTTGTTAAGGATGGCGAATTCGTGTCCATCCTGGGCCCCTCCGGCTGCGGTAAGACCACTACCCTGCGCATGATTGCAGGCTTTGAGCGCGCTACTGAGGGCGAAATTTATATTGGCGAGCAATGCGTAAGCTCCTCCATTAAGGGCTCCTTTGCTCCTCCGGAAAAACGCGATATTGGCATGGTATTCCAATCCTATGCTGTATGGCCCCATATGACTGTAGCTGAAAATGTTGGCTATCCCCTGAAGATTCAAAAGGTGGACAAGGCTGAGCGTGAGCGTCGCGTACAGGAAATGCTGGAGCTGGTGCACTTGGGTGAATATGGCAAGCGCTATCCTAACCAATTGTCCGGCGGTCAACAACAGCGTGTAGCCTTGGCTCGTGCCTTGGTTGCTGAGCCTGGACTGCTGCTTTTGGACGAGCCCCTGTCCAACCTGGATGCTAAACTGCGTGAGTCCATGCGCTTTGAGATTTTGGAAATCCAAAAGAAAACCGGCATCACCGTTGTTTATGTAACCCATGACCAGGGCGAAGCTATGGCTATGAGTGATCGCGTAGTAGTTATGAGCATGGGCGTCGTGCAACAAATCGGTGCTCCCCATGAAATCTATACCCAACCCGCCAACAAGATGGTTGCAGACTTTATCGGTCTCGTAAACTTCATGGAGGGCGAGGTAAAGGGCGACCGCGTCTTCCTGAAGGGCAGCAAGGTTTCCTTCCCCAACCACAGCAAAATTACCGGCGAAGCCACTATCGCTGTACGTCCCGAGAACATCACTATGTCCTTGGACGGCGGCCAAATCGAAGGCCAGCTGACTCACCGCTTCTACTTGGGCGATGCAGTTGACTATCGCGTAAAGGTGGGCGACCACGATGTACGCGTTATCGTCAAGGGTGCAGATTTGGACTCCATTCCCGATGGTGCCAAGGTATATCTGGACTTTGACCGCGTGATGGTTTTTGAAAAATAAGACAAAATGTAAAATTTTAGGCCGGCAGCAGTGCCGGCCCATTTTTTCTGTCTATAAGCGCTTAAGATATGATATAATGGTAAAGGAAAGGCGGATTATGAATAATGCGAAAAATTTATTTTGCTAAAATATTATCTTTGCTGGTGCTGCTAGTGCTTTTGGCCGGCTGCGCCAGTGAAAAGCCCAAGGAAAAGCCCCAGCTACACCTATGCAGCAGTATGAATAAGGCTTTTACAGAGCTCATCGCTGCTAGCTTTGGCAAAAAAACGGGCGCCAAGGTAGTAGTAAGCTATCTCCCTGGTGGCACGCAGCAGCAGCGCTTTGATTATTTGCGCTCCCATAAAATTGATATTTGGCTGGGTGGTACCAGCGAGGAGTTTTTCATGGCGGACGAGCAGCATGTGTTGGAGCCTTATCTAGCTAAGGAGTTCTACAAGGTGCCGGCGGAGCTACGCAATCGCACAGGAGAATGGACGAGTCTCTATTTAAGCTATATTGCTCTCTTAAGTAATAAGAATAACCTCCATTCCTATGGGCTCTATGCTCCGGAAAGCTGGGATGAGCTTTTGGCACATCAGCTGAAGGATGAAATTGCTATGGCGGATTTCAGTCTGGGCGGAGCTAGCTTTGGCATGCTCACCTCGATTTGGCAGCTGCGTGGACGTGAGGCCGCGCTGGAATATGCGGCCAAGCTGAATGCGCAAAATCCCGACTATACCTCTGGCTTTGGTGAGGCCGTGGACAAGGTCTATATTGGCAAAAAAACTGTGGCCATTGTGCCCTTGGATTATGCGCTGCTTTTGGAAACAAGGCACAGCCATTTATTTGCCACGGTGCCTAAGGACGCCAACCGCAATATTTTAACTGGTGCAGCGATTATTAAGGGCGCACCTCATGAAGCATTAGCTCAGCAGTTTTTGGATTACCTCATGAGTGATGAGGGTGCGGAGCTACTGCCCCAGAATGGCTATCACTATATGTGGCACGTAAAAAATTATCCCTACAACGTAGGTCGTAGGGAGTTAATTGGCAATGTGAGGGTGCCGGTGGACGATTTAAGCTGGACTAGCACCTATAAAAGTGAAATTATTAAGAAATGGGTTAATGCACGTTAGTGCTTAACCCATTTTGTGTTTTACATGGTCCAAGGCTTGGTCGAAAAGGGAAAGCACATGGGAGTCATCCAGAGAATAAATAACCTCCTTGCCATCCTTAGTAAATTTGACGAGATTGGCCGCTCTAAGAAGGCGCAGCTGGTGGCTGATGGCCGAATGAGTCATATCTAGAGCATCAGCAATGCAGGTTACGCATAGCTCCTGCTGAGCCAAAAGAGCAAGGATGCGAATACGGGTGGGGTCGCTGAGTACCTTAAAGGTGTCAGCCATGGGTTGAATATATTTTTCTTCGTCCTGACCGGGCAGGGGTAAATTGTGTTGATGAGTATGCATATTGTCACCTGCTTTTATTTTTTGCTGTGCATGGAAAGACCCTTGTTAAAGAAGTACAAAAGGCAAACATAATAAGTAAAGCCGCCTGTGGTAGTACGAGTCAAGAACCACGAGGGAAAGAGAAAGAAGCTTACAAAAAGAAAAAGGATTTGCGGTAGTACGCTAAATAGTCCCGTGATGCCGCCCTCGTGGAGTGCTTCACGAATTTTCAGCGCCGCTAGGACGCTGTAGCGGGAGGCGAAAATGCCAAAGAACATGCCGCTGATGCCGTAAAGCAAATAGGTTACGATTTGATGAAAGGTCATCTTATTTACCTGCCTTCATTTTGAGCTGAGCAAATAAACCGCTCTTGAGCAGGAGTCCGGCGATGATGCTGCCGCCGGTGGTGCTTACCAAAAAGGGCGGAATAAAGAACCAGGCCACAGCCTTGCTACCCAAAAGGGTGCTGGCGATGAGCCAAGCTACGAAACCGCCTAAGATGCCGGTGCCAAATACCTCGCCGACCATGGCTGCAGGGATATTGGCAAACTTTTGATAGGCTAAGCCTGCTAAAAGGGCACCAATCATGCTGCCGGGGAAGGCTAAGAGGGAGCCGGTGCCAAACATATTGCGTAAGCAGGAAATAAGAAAGGCGATGGCAACGGCGTAATCAGGGCCTAGGAGCACAGCGCCTAAAACATTGATGGCATGCTGCACAGGAAAGCATTTGGAAACGCCTGCCGGAATATAAATTAGATGGGCACTGAGAGTGCCGATGGCAATCAAAAGTGCTGCCGATGTTAATTTGCGTGGTTGCACAGTAATCCCCTCTATTCTAGTCTTAAAAGTCTTTAATGAATATATAGTTCACTGATATTATACCATTTTTCCCAAGAAGTGGGAAAGTAAAAAAAGGATAACTGCCACTTTTTGTAGAATAACAAAACATTATCTCTAAACTTAGCTTAGCAATAATTGGAGTGATATGGATGAGCCTGCTTGAAGGTATTAAGGTTGTGGATTTTTCTAAATGGCTGCCAGGGCAATACTGTGGCATGCTGTTAGGTGATTATGGTGCCGATGTTATCAAAATTGAGGATTTGGCCGGAGATGCTACTCGCAAATTTTGGCCGGAAAAGGCACCGGGCATGAGCTATTGGCATTTAATGCTGAACCGCAATAAGCGGGGTGTGGCCGTGAATATTAAAAAGGAGGGCGGTCGCGAGGCTTTAGCCAAGCTTTTGGCAGAGGCGGATGTGTTCTTGGAGGGCTTTAGACCGGGCTATTTAGCGCGCTATGGACTGGATTATGAGACCATGCATAAAATAAATCCGCGCTTAGTGTACTGCTCTATTACGGGCTTTGGACAGAATTGTCACAAGCCTGCTCATGATTTAAATGTAATTGGACTAGCTGGCTTAAACAGCCTCGATGACGTGGGCGGAGCCTGCGTCAGCGAGGTGCAGGTTTCGGCTATTGGTAGTGGCTTGAACGCCTTGAGTGGCATTGCTATGGCACTGCTGGCCCGTGAGCGCACGGGCCAGGGGCAATTGCTGGATGTAAACCTTTATGCCACGGCCATGTCCATGCAGGTAACGGGCATCAGCTCCCTGTGGGGCTGCGAGGAAACAGGGGATACGCCCTTTGGGCGTACTGCTCATTATTACAATATTTATCGTACTAAGGATGGTCGCTTCCTGACTGTGGGCACCATTGAGCCCAAGTTTTGGCAGCGCTTCTGCGATTTAATTGGCTGCCCTGAGCTAGAAAAGCGCCAGTTTGACTTTGCTCATGAGGCGGAGCTGAAGCAGCTCGTGTCTGCAAAAATAGCTGCCAAAACTCAGGCGGAATGGCTGGAGCTCATCGGTGGCGCAGAGTTTTGCGTGACTCCGGTGTGCACGCTGGACGAGGCTCTACAAAGTCAGTTGACTGAGCAAGAAAACATCCTGCAGGAGCAGGAGTGCGATTTGGGTAAGTTGCGTTATGTGGGTGGTCCTGTAAAATTCTCGGACGCTAGTGCTGTGATTTCCCGTCGTGCGCCCTTTTTAGGTGAGCACACGGAGGAAGTGCTGGAGTCCTTAGGCTATAGCGCTGAGGCTATCAGCGCTTTGCGAGCTGAAGGTGCAATTTAGGAGGTGTGCAATGCATAAGCTAGCCAAAATATTTATGGCCTTTGTGGTAGCGTGCTGCTGCTTTATGGGCCTGCGTCCTGCGGAAGCAGGCATGATTAGCCTGGAGCAGGAAATTAAAATGGGTAAGGAAACGGCCCAATCCCTCGAGGCAAAATATGGTCTCTCCCAGGATTATAATCTCAATAGCAGGGTGGACCGCATTGGTCAGCGTCTAGCAGCTGTCTGCGGACGCAACGAAATAAAATATTCCTTTAAGGTGCTCAACTGTGATGAGGTAAATGCTTTAGCATGTCCCGGAGGTTTTATCTATGTCTTTAAGGGTCTGCTTAATTATATGCCCTCGGATACGGAGCTGGCAGGCGTATTGGGCCATGAGGTAGGGCACGTTGCCAAAAAGCATACAGTGAATGCCATTGAAAAGCAGCTGTGGACTTCCTTGATTTTAATTGCTGCCACTCGCGGACAGGGATTGGGCCTAGTGCAGGCAGCTCAGCAAGCACTTTTCGCCGGCTATAGCCGTACTGACGAGCGCGGCGCCGATAAGGAAGGCGTGAATAACACTATCAAAGCGGGCTTTAATCCCTATGCCATGCTGATTACAGTGCAAAAGCTGGACGATTTGTCCAAGCAGGGCGGTGGTGCCAATTATGGCCTGTTTAGTAGTCACCCTGAGCCGGAGGAGCGCGTAAAGCGAGTGATGAAGCAGCTGAAGAGCTATAATATTCATCCTGATGTCACTGTAACCGATGATGATCATGCCTCTGTAACTGAGGGTAACTGGCGTTTTGATATTAATCAGAGCATCGGTAATACCAAGGCCAAATACCGCGCCTATATGCTGGCTGGGGGTCTGTGGAATGTGCGCCAACGGGGCAAGGTTAACCCGAATTATTTCGTAGTCTATGACAATGGCAGTTATGCCCATATCTACTATGATGATATTCAGATTTTGACTCTATATAATCAGGACGCAGGGGCTTGGGGAAGCGCCGGTGCCTATGCCAGTGCTTGCGTTGACATGCTGCGTGATTGGGCTGTGGTAGCCAATGAAAATGATGCTAAGGCAGCAGCCAAAGCTAAGAAAAAATAATAGGGAAGGCACATCAAGCGTGTGGATTGCGTAAATCTACACGCTTTTTCTTTATTATTTGCTAGCATTGTGATAAAATAACTATATTATGGGTTAGTCTGTGATAGAGAGCGTTAGCTCTTTGCTCAGCAAATTTATACATGGGCTAGGCTAGCTAACAGATGAAGCTCATTGGACAGGAGGCGAGGCAGTGACAAATCTAGAAACTACATACGGAACGCTGTACTTGTGCGCCACGCCCATAGGTAATTTGGAGGATATGACGCCGAGAGCCCAGCGCATGCTGGCAGAGGCGGATTTAATTGCCGCGGAGGATACGCGGCATACCCTGCAGCTGCTCAATCATTTCGGCATCAAGGGACGCTTGGTGCGCTACGATGAGCACAGCAAGGAGAAGCAAGGAGCTTACCTTTTAGAGCAGCTTTTGCAGGGCAAAAGCGTTGCTCTGGTCAGCGACGCGGGCTTTCCGGGCATCGCGGACCCCGGCGAGGCGCTGGCCAAGGAGGCCATCGCCGCCGGGGTGCGGGTGGTGCCCGTGCCCGGCGCTAACGCGGCCTTGTGTGCCTTAATCGCTTCCGGGCTGCCCGCCTATCCCTTTTTCTTCGGGGGCTTTTTGCCCAAGAGCAAGAAAAATCGGCGGGAGCAGCTGGAAGCGTGGAAGTATATTCCCGCGACCATGATTCTCTACGAAGCACCTCATCGCATTGAAGAGGTGCTCAAGGATGTACTGGAGAGCTGGGGCGACCGCCCTATGGCGGCCGCAAGGGAGCTGACCAAGCTCCACGAGGAGTTCTATCGGGGCACCATCAGCGGCTGCTTGGAGTGGCTCGCAGCAGGCGCTGCTCGCGGCGAGTTCTGCCTCGTCATCGGCGCCGGTGAAGCCAAGGCGCCTAGCGAGGAAGTGGAGCTGGAGCCTTTGGACGAGGTGCGCCAACTCATGGCAGAGGGTGTCGACAAAAAAACAGCCCTAGCCCAAGTCGCAAAAAAACGTAAAATCCCCAAACGGGAGCTATATAATCAACTAATTTCTGAAGGAGAAGAGGCATAAAGATGACTAAACCGACCTATTATATTACCACCCCTATTTATTATCCTAGTGATAATCTGCATATCGGCCACGCTTATTGCACCACTATCGCCGATACCCTGGCTCGCTATCACCGCCTGAAGGGCGAGGACGTGTGGTTCCTCACCGGCAGTGACGAGCACGGCCTGAAAATTCAACGTAAGGCTAAGGAAAAGGGCGTAACCCCCATCCAATATGTTGACGCCATTATCGCTAACTTTAAGCTGCTCTGGGAGCGCCTGCAAATTTCTAACAACGACTTCCTGCGCACCAGCCAAGAGCGTCATCACAAGGTAGTACAGGACGCACTGCAAAAAATTTATGAGCAGGGCGACATCTATAAAAAGAATTATAAGGGCCTTTATTGCGTGCCCTGCGAGTCCTATTGGCTGGAGCGCCAGCTGGACGAAAATCACTGCTGCCCCGACTGCCATCGTCCTGTAGAGGAGATGGAGGAGGAAAGCTATTTCTTCAAAATGAGCAAGTACCAGGATTGGTGGCTTGATTTTATTGAAAAGCATCCTGATTTCATCCAACCGGCTAGCCGTCGCAACGAAATGATCAATTTTGTAAAGCAGGGCTTGGAGGATTTGTGCATTACCCGTACTACCTTCGACTGGGGCATTCCTGTACCCTTCGACAAAAAGCATGTGGTTTACGTTTGGTTTGACGCCTTGCTGAATTACCTGACCGGCATTAAATACGGTACCGATGACGCTTTCTTCCACAAATTCTGGCCCGCAAGCCTGCATTTGGTAGGCAAGGAAATCGTACGCTTTCACACCATTATTTGGCCCATTATGCTGCACGCTATGGGCTTGGAGCTGCCGGAAGAGGTTTATGGCCATGGCTGGCTCATCGTGGACGGCGATAAGATGTCCAAATCCAAGGGCAATGTCATTGACCCGCTGGCTTTGATTGACGAGTTCGGTGCTGACTCCATTCGTTACTTCCTGCTGCGCGAGATTAACCTGGGCAGTGATGGTAACTTCTCCCGCGATGCGCTGATTACTCGCATCAATGCTGATTTGGCCAATGACCTGGGCAACCTGCTCCACCGCACTGTGTCCATGATTGAAAAATATCATGGTGGCGTTGTGGAGGATGCCGGCGCTAGCGAAGCTATCGATGACGAGCTGAAGGCATTGGTTGCTGAAACCGTAGCTACCTATGGTAAGGCTATGGACAATATGGAAATTAACACTGCTATCAAGGCTGTATGGGCTTTGATTAGCCGTGCCAATAAATATATCGATGAGACCGCTCCCTGGATTTTGGCTAAGGATACAGCTAAGGCCGACCGCCTGAAGACTGTTATGTATAACCTGGCTGAAACCCTGCGCATTGTGGCTATTTTGATCAGCCCCTATATCCCCACCACTAGCCCCAAGATTTATACTCAATTGGGCCTGGTTGCTCCGGAGCAATTCCTGCTGGAGAACGCTGTTTGGGGTGGCTTGGCTAACGGAACCAAGGTTTGCAAGGGAGAACCTCTCTATCCGCGCATCGAGATTGCTGAGGATGGTGCAACCATTATCGGTGGCAAGCGCTATGAGCGTCCTGTTGTAGAAGCGCCGAAGGCTGAAGCACCCAAACCGGCTATGGAGCCCATTAAACCGGAAATCCAATTCCCTGATTTTGAAAAGATTGACTTGCGTGTGGGCAAGGTTCTGGCAGCAGAAAAGGTTAAGAAGTCCAAGAAGCTCTTGAAGCTGCAGGTAGAAATTGGTGACGAGGTGCGCACTATCGTCAGTGGTATTTCCCAATACTATGAGCCCGAGCAAATGCTGGGTCGCAACGTAGTTGTGGTAGCAAATCTGGCTCCGGCTAAGCTCATGGGCATCGAGTCCTTCGGTATGCTGCTCTGCGCTAGCGATGGACAAGGCAATTTGGTATTGGCTGAGGCGCCGAATATGGCATCTGGCAGCCGCGTAAAATAAAATGAGTAGAACAGGTTTATGGGATACCCACGCCCATTTAGATGACCCTGCCTTCGCCAAGGACCGCAAGGAGCTTTTGGCGCAGCTGGAGCAGGATTTGGACGGCATTATCAATGCCGGCTGTGATGCTCCTAGCTCCGCCATGGCGGTGGAGCTGGCTGAGCAGTACGATTTTATCTATGCGGCGGTGGGCTATCATCCGGAAAATTTAAAGGGTATTGCTGCCGATTATTTGGAGCAGCTGGCAGCATGGGCTGTTCATCCCAAGGTAGTGGCCATTGGCGAGATTGGCCTGGATTATTACTGGAAGGAAAACGAGCCTAAGTCTGTGCAAAAGCGCACCTTCCTGGAGCAGATTGATTTAGCGAAGCAATTTGATTTGCCCATTATTATTCATGACCGTGAAGCTCATGGCGATATGCTGGAGCTTTTCCAAAAGGAGGTCAAGGGTGTGCAGGCTGTGTTCCACTGCTTCAGTGGCAGCTTGGAAATGGCCAAGGAGCTGGCCAAGCGCGGTTATTATTTCGGCTTTGGCGGTACCTCCACCTATAAGAACGCCCAAAAGGTGCGCGAGGTCATGCAGTATGTACCTAAGGAGCTCATGCTCTTTGAAACAGACTGTCCGTACCTGACGCCCGTGCCGTTCCGCGGCAAGCGCAATAATCCAGGCTATGTGGAATACACTGCTCGCAATGCAGCGCTGGTGCTGGATATGGATTTTGACGAGCTGGCAGCTCTGACTACAGCTAACGCCAAGCGACTCTTCAAGAAAATTAAATAGTTTACTAATGCAGCCTCCTTACAGCAGGGGGCTGTATTTTTCTGTAAATTTTGTTGCATTTTCTGCCTGAACTTCTTTCTAAAATCTGCAATTTGTGATATCATATATACTTAAGACTGGTGTTTAATGACATGTATTATCACTAATTTACAGGTGGTTTAACCAATGCTTATTGAGAATAATTTTCATTATCCTGTAATCTTGAAGCTAACAGGCAAAAAATGCGTCATTATCGGCGGTGGCGAGGTAGCAGCCCGCAAGCTTAATACCTTATGTGAGGCTGGTGCCGAGGTCACAGTGGTGGCTCCAGAGTTCTGCACTTTGCTCCAAAACATAGCAGCAAAACACCATTGCCAGCTGGTACAAGATTACTATCAGACACAATATTTGCAGCAAGCCTTTGTTGTTATTGCTGCTACTAATAATGCGATGGTTAATAGGCAGGTTACAGCCGATGCTCCCGTGCTCTGCAATAATATCACGGAGCCGGAGCTGAGTAACTTTACTGTGCCCTCCTCCTTTACCCAAGGAGATATCACTGTGGCGCTAGCTACGGGTGGCATGCCAGCCTTTACAAGAATCTT
Source organism: Phascolarctobacterium sp. (assembly GCA_034086985.1). Lineage (GTDB taxonomy): Bacteria > Bacillota > Negativicutes > Acidaminococcales > Acidaminococcaceae > Phascolarctobacterium_A. The sequence continues at coordinate 169,783 of JAXDZG010000022.1, read as the reverse complement.
AAAAGAGAAATTACAACAAGTAATTACTCCTGATATTGCAGCTTTTAATGAATTTTTGCGCGAGCAGCGGCTTATAGTGCAGCAAATCCCCTCAACACCTGCACAGCGAACAGCTCTGTGGCGACAAATTCTTACAGAAGAGATAATTAATTTAGTAGCAGCAGGCCATGCTGCTCAGGCAAAGGAGAACATCTTAGATGCAATTAGCAGTTTTAGGTCTCAATCACAAAACGGCCCCCGTTGAGATCCGCGAGCGTTTTAATTTCACTAATGATAGGGTAGCTAGCATCTTGCGCCGTATGCGCAATTACGATAATATTCCTGAGGCTATGCTTTTGTCCACCTGCAACCGTACCGAGCTTTATATGGTTATCGAAAATCCCCATGAGGCTATTCCCTTTGTGAAACGCCTTTTGGAGCATTTGGCGGGAGAGCATTATAAGAGTGAGTATTTTTATAATCTTACTGGTACTTTGTGCGTGCAGCATTTGTTTAGAGTGGCTTCTAGCTTGGATTCACTGATTATCGGCGAAGGTCAGATTTTGAGTCAGATTAAAAATGCCTACCAAATTGCTCGCAACAATGGTATGACCGATACCATTTTAAATACCCTCATGAACCGCGCTATTGCAGTGGGCAAGCGTGTGCGCACGGAGACAAAAATCGCCTACAGCAGTGTTTCTGTTTCTAGTGCTGCTGTGGATTTGGCTATCAATATTTTGGGTGATTTGCACACTGCAAATATTTTAGTAGTTGGCGCAGGTCATATGAGCGAGCTCACGGCACGCCATTTAATTGATAAGGGCGCTAAGACCATTTTCGTGAGTAACCGTAATTTTGACCATGCTCAGGAGCTGGCAGAGAAGTTCAATGGTACTGCTATTCCTTATCAGCAAATGTTTAAGCAGGCTGCGGCGGCGGATATCATTATTACTTCAACAGGTGCACCCCATTATGTTCTGACAGCGGAAAATCTTGGGCCTCTCTTGACCAATCGCCAGACACGTCCCTTGATTTTAATTGATATTGCTGTACCCCGTGATGTGGACCCGGCCTTGAATAATATGCAGGGTGTAACTGTTTATAATATCGACGATTTGGAAAATGTGGTGGATGTGAACAAAAACTTCCGCACCCATGAGGCCAAGGTGGCTGAGCAAATTATTGCGGAAGAAATTGCTGCGCTGAAGGAGCGGCTACGCTATTACACTATGCGCCCTGTGATGGTACAGCTCCACGATAAAATGAATTTCCTGCGTCAAAAGGTGCTGAAAAAGGCCTTTATCAAGCTGCCTAATTTAACTGATGAAGAGCGCCGTATTATTGATTTGATGACCCAGCGCTTGGAGCACAAATTTTTGCGCGAGCCCATGAAGGCCATGAATGCTGTGGCAGGTACACCTGAGGAAGAACGCTATAAGCAGATGATGTGTGATTTATTCTTGTTGAACGAAAGCGGAGAGGAGTTTGGTGATGAAGGCCGTATTGAAGATTGGGACTAGACAAAGTCTGTTAGCCCTGTGGCAAAGTAACCATATTGCAGCCTGCCTGCGCAAGCAATATCCTGAGTGCGAGGTTGTGCTGAAAAAAATCGTCACCAAAGGCGATAGAATTCTAGATGTGCCTCTGGCCCAAATTGGTGGCAAGGGACTCTTTACCAAGGAAATTGAAGAGGATTTGTTGAGCGGCGAGGTAGACTTGGCCGTGCATAGCTTGAAGGATATGCCCACAGTGCTACCTGAAGGTTTGTGCTTAACAGCTATCACAGAGCGCGCCAATGTAGGTGATGCTTTTGTGAGCAATAAATATAATAGCTTCGCCGAGTTGCCCTTGGGAGCAGTTGTAGGCACCAGCAGCCTGCGCCGTAAGGCGCAGCTTTTGGCTGCTCGTCCTGATTTGACCATTCGCGATTTGCGTGGCAATGTGGATACCCGCCTGCGCAAGCTTGATGAAGGTTTGTACGACGCCGTGATTTTGGCTGCTGCTGGTTTGGAAAGACTGGGGCATGGTGACAGAATTAAGGACGTGATTCCTAGCAGCGTGTGCCTGCCTGCAGTAGGTCAAGGTGCTCTGGCTATTGAGTGTCGCACTAACGATGCTGAAGTTCGCCAAATGCTGGACTTTTTGAATGATATGCCCACTGTGCATGCGACCAACGCTGAGCGCGCCTTTTTAGGACTCTTAGAAGGTGGCTGCCAAGTGCCTATTGGGGTGCATGCTGATGTGGAGGGTAACCAAATTAAAATTGAAGCAATCATTGCTGCGTTAGATGGCAGCACTGTTTTGAGAGATACTATCGAGGGCGCAGCCGTTGACGCTGTGGCCTTAGGTCAGGAATTGGGCAAAAAGATGCTCGCTAACGGTGGCCAGGAAATCTTGGCTGCAATTCTTTAAGGAGAGTGACAGAATGACTAAACAGGGTAAAGTATATTTAATCGGTGCAGGCCCCGGCGACCCGGGCCTCTTGGGCCTGAAGGCCAAGGAATGCTTAGAAACTGCGGATGCAGTGGTGTATGACCGCTTGGCCGATCCGCGTATTTTGGCCTTTGCGCGCAAGGATGCAGAAATGGTTTACGTGGGCAAGGCCAGTGCCAACCACACCATGCGTCAACCTGATATTAACAAGCTGCTGGTGAAATTGGCGCAGGAGGGCAAGACTGTAGCTCGCTTAAAGGGCGGCGATCCCTTCGTTTTTGGCCGCGGTGGCGAGGAAGCTATCGAGCTTTTGGAAGCAGGTCAACCCTTTGAATTCGTTCCTGGCGTGACCAGCGCCATCGCTGTTGCTGAATATGCTGGTATTCCCGTTACCCATCGCCATGTGGCAACCTCCTTCGCTGTAATTACCGGCCATGAGGACCCTACCAAGGGCGCTTCCACCATCAACTGGAAGGGCTTGGCTACTGCCGTTGATACTCTTGTTTTTCTAATGGGTGTGGAAAATATTGAAAAAATTTCCAGCCAATTGATTGCCAACGGTCGCAGTGCTGACTGCCCTGCTGCTGTTATTCGCTGGGGTACCCATCCTGAGCAGCGCACCCTTGTTACTACTCTGGGCAAGGCTGCTGCGGATGTGAAGGCTAATAACCTGAAGCCCCCTGCTATTTTCCTCGTAGGCGAGGTTGTGAAGCTGCGCGAGCAGCTGCAATGGTTCGATAATAAGCCCCTCTTTGGTCAAACTATTATCGTTACCAGAGCGCGCGCTCAAGCCAGTGATTTGACTAAGAAGCTGGAAGCTTTGGGTGCTAAGGTAATCGAAGTGCCTGCTATTAAAATCGTGCCCGCTGCCGACTATGCTCCGCTGGATAAAGGTATCGCTGAATTGTCCAGCTATAAATGGCTGGTGTTCACCAGCGCCAACGGCGTAGAATATTTCTTCGAGCGTTTGACTGCCGCCGGCAAGGACGCTCGCGCGCTTGCCGGCGTCCAGCTGGCCGCCATTGGCAGCGCTACAGCCGATGCCCTCCGGGGTCACGGCCTCGCTGCCGATTTAATCCCCTCTGCCTATAAGGCAGAGGAATTAGCCGAAGCCTTGGCTGATAAAATCACTGCCGGCGATAAAATTCTTATCGCTCGCGCCAAGGTCGCTCGCGAGGTGCTTCCTGAGTCCCTGCGTAAAATCGGCGCCGTAGTCGACGTGGTAACTGCTTACGAAACTGTGGCTGATTGCGAAAATAAGGACGAGCTCCTCGCTGCCCTCGCTGATGGCAGCGCCAGCGTGGTAACCTTCACCAGCTCTTCCACCGTGACCAATCTCTTAAAGGTGCTGGGCGAGAAGCAAGCGCTGCTGAACAAGGTTGCTTTGGCTGCTATCGGTCCTGTGACCAGCGAAACCCTGCAAAAGCATGGCTTACAGCCGGCTATCGAAGCCGAAAAATATACCATCGACGGCTTAGTACAAGCTATCCGCCAATACTATAACAAGTAAAGGAGTCTTAAGAATGGCTGTTGATTTTCCTATCTATCGCCCTCGTAGAACCCGCGCAACTGAAAATTTGCGCGCCATGATCCGTGAAACTGAAGTATCCGTGAAGGATTTGATTTATCCTATTTTTGTAGTTCCCGGCACCAATGTGAAGCATGAAATCGAGTCCCTGCCCGGTAACTACCATTGGTCCATCGACCGTCTTGGCGAGTGCATGGACGAGGTTGCAAGCCTTGGTATTCCCGCTGTACTGCTCTTTGGTGTGCCCTCCTATAAGGACGCAGTGGGCAGCAGCGCTTGGGATATGAACGAGCCCGTGCAATTGGCCTGCAAATTTATTAAGGCCAATTATCCTGAAATCGTTATCATTACCGACGTGTGCATGTGTGAATATACTGAGCATGGCCATTGCGGCGTGTTGCAAAATGGCTGCACTGTAAACAACGATGAGACCCTGCCCCTTTTGGCTAAGGTTGCCGTTTCTCACTGCCAAGCTGGCGCAGACATGATCGCTCCCTCTAACATGATGGATGGCTATGTGAAGGCAATTCGTGAAGCTCTGGATGAAAATGGCTTCAACCATATTCCTATCATGGCTTACTCTGCTAAATTTGCTTCCGCATATTACGGACCCTTCCGCGCTGCAGCGGACTCCGCTCCCTCTGCTGGTGACCGCAAGGGTTACCAAATGGACCCTGCCAATAGCGATGAGGCTCTGCGCGAGGTAGCATTGGATATTGAAGAAGGCGCTGATATCGTGATGGTTAAGCCTGCTTTGGCTTTCCTTGACGTTGTACAACGGGTACACGAAACCTTCAATCGTCCTCTGTGTGTATACAACGTCAGCGGCGAATATGCCATGGTGAAGGCCGCTGCTGAAAAGGGCTGGATTGATGAAAAACGCATTGTTATGGAAACCATGCTGGGCTTTAAGCGCGCCGGTGCGAAAATGATTATTACTTATCACGCACTGGATGTAGCGAAATGGTTAAAGGAGTAAAGCTATGAATAACACTAAATCTACAGCTGCCTTTGAGGAAGCTCGTAAGTATATTCCCGGTGGCGTAAACAGCCCTGTGCGCTCCTTCCGCAGTGTGGGCGGTGTGCCTCCCTTCATTGCCGGTGGCAAGGGCAGCAAAATTTATGATATTGATGGCAACGAGTATATCGACTATGTGTTGAGCTATGGCCCGCTGCTGATGGGGCATGTGCCCGATTGCGTAACCGAGGCTATTAAGGCCGCAGCGGAAAAGGGTACCTCCTATGGTGCTCCTACTCTGGCGGAGACTGAGCTGGCCAAATTAGTATGCCGTTTGGTGCCTTCCATGGATCAGGTGCGTATGGTGAACAGCGGTACTGAGGCTACTATGAGCGCCCTGCGCTTGGCTCGTGCCTACACCGGTCGCGACTGCATTGTCAAGTTCATCGGCTGCTACCATGGTCATCACGACAGCCTTTTGGTAAAGGCTGGCAGCGGTGCTACCACCTTTGGCGTACCCGATAGCCCCGGCGTGCCCAAGGCAGTTGCTTCTACAACGATTACTGTGCCCTTTAACGATTTGCCTGCTTTGGAAAAGGTTTTCGCAGAGCGCGGCGAGGAAATCGCCGCGGTAATCATGGAGCCCACTCCGGGTAACATGGGCTTAGTGCTGCCTAAGGAAGGTTATTTGGAAGGCATTCGCGCCCTGACCAAAAAGTATGGTGCGTTGGTTATCTGTGACGAGGTTATGAGCGGCTTCCGCAGTGCTCAAGGTGGCAGCCAATCTCTGTATGATGTTGACCCCGATATTACCTGCCTTGGTAAGGTTATCGGCGGTGGCCTGCCCGTGGCTGCCTATGGTGGCAGAAGGGAGATTATGCAAAAGGTATCTCCTGCTGGCCCCATGTATCAAGCAGGCACCTTAAGCGGTAATCCGCTGGCCATGGCTGCCGGTATTGCAGCCCTGACCTATATGGAAGAAAATAAGGTTTGTGAAAAGCTGGAAAGCATGACCGCTATTTTAACCGGCGGCCTGGAGCGCGCAGCTGCTAAGGCAGGTGTACCCGTGCAGGTACATCGTTTGGGTAGCATGTTCACTGTTTTCTTCAGCGACAAGCCTGTAACTGATTTTGATAGCGCTGCTGCCAGTGATTTGGAAGCCTTCAAAATCTACTTCCACTCCATGCTGGAGCAGGGGATTTATTTACCGCCCAGCCAATTTGAAACCAACTTCTTGTCCTTGGCCCACAGCCCTGAGGATATCCAAAAGACCATTGATGCAGCAAGCGTAGCCTTTGCCAAGGTTGCAGAAGCACGTGGTTATAAAGCCTAGTTATCCACATATTCAGGAAAAAGTTATCCACAGTGTGCATAAGTGTGTGGAAAAATAATAGCTTGAGAATATAAAAAATCCCCGCTCTGTTCAGAGCGGGGATTTGTATTAGCTAAGCTTAAATTATTTGCCGAAATATCTTTTCAGCAGGCCAGCAAAAGCTTTGCCATGGCGAGCTTCGTCGCGGCCCATTTCATGAACGGTGTCATGGATAGCGTCCAGACCCAGAGCCTTTGCGCGAGCAGCCAGATCGTTCTTGCCAGCGGTTGCGCCGTTTTCAGCTTCTACACGCATAGCCAGGTTCTTTTCGGTGGAGTCGGTAACAACTTCGCCCAGCAGTTCTGCAAATTTAGCAGCATGTTCAGCTTCTTCATAAGCAGCTTTTTCCCAGTACAGGCCGATTTCCGGATATCCTTCGCGATGAGCAACGCGAGCCATAGCCAGATACATACCAACCTCGGAGCATTCACCGTTGAAGTTAGCGCGCAGGTCAGCTTTGATATCTTCAGGAACGTCAGAAGCGATGCCTACAACATGCTCGCAAGCCCAAGTCATTTCACCCTTCATTTCGGTGAATTTGCTAGCAGGAGCCTTGCATTGGGGGCATGCAGCCGGAGCAGCTTCGCCTTCATAAACGTAACCACAAACTTGACAAACGAATTTTTTCATTGTAATTCCCTCCAAATTATATATTTATTATTAATAAGTATCTTCAGTGCTTACATTAAGCACCACCTTGACACTCATATAATACCATAACCTAGTAAAGCTGTCAATAATTATTCTTTATTACAGATTTTTCTGAGTAAGACCTAAAAAGCTTGCTGTCCATTGGGTATCTTTGCACGAGACTAGCACAGCTTTTATAAGAAGCCTACAGCTTAATTTTAGCATAATGACGAGATTATGCAAGGGAAAAGCAGGCAGGAATTATGAATTTTATGTTAAAAAGCTTGTAAAATCGCGCGGAAAAGAGGATAATTATAATGTACGACTATTTTCAGAATTAAGGCGGATTGTATGAGCGAAGAGAAACAGAATTCTAATACCAATAATAGCAAATTTTTAAAGGGCACCATGATTTTGACTATCTCCAGTATTATCGTCAAGGTCATCGGCTCCCTAAACTGGATTATCTTGTCCCGTGTGTTAGGTGGCGAGGGTATTGGCCTTTACCAAATGGGCTTTCCTATTTATTTAATGGCCATCACCGTTTCCTCGGCCGGTGTGCCCGTGGCGATTTCCATCATTACCTCGGAAAAGCTGGCCAATAAGGACTATCGTGGCGCTAAGCGCGTCTTTAATGTGTCCTTAAGGTTGCTTTTAATTTCGGGTCTATTATTTTCTTCAGCCCTTTTCTTTGGCGCTGATTTCCTTATTAATCAACATATTATTCGCGACTCTAGAGCTTACTATTCCATTATTGCTCTGGCGCCGGCGGTGTTCTTTGTCACCTTCCTAGCTAGCTTCCGTGGCTATCTGCAGGGTTGGCAGATTATGACGCCTACGGCCACCAGCGAGGTTGTGGAGCAGCTGGTGCGCGTAATTACCATGCTGGTTTTTGCAGACTTGTTTATGCCCTATGGCCTAGCCTACGCAGCAGGTGGTGCCAGCATGGGTGCAGGCGCTGGTGCTTTCTGCGCACTGCTAGTGCTTATGTGGTTCTATCGTCGCCTCAAGAAGCGCCTGCATGCGGAAATCGAGGCTCAGGATGACAGCATTCCTCAGGAGAGCGCAGGCCACATCATCAAGCGCTTGCTGAAGCTGGCGCTGCCGGTTTCCTTGACGAGCTTAATGCTGCCCATCGGTGCTAATCTGGACCTTTTGATCGTGCCCCAACGTTTGGAGGTAGCAGGCTTTGATGTGCGCCATGCTACGGAGCTTTTTGGTTATCTGACCGGTATGGCTGTACCCTTGGTTAACCTAGCCACAATTTTTACAGCGGCTATGACCATCAGCCTTGTGCCCTCTATTTCTGAGTCTAGGGCTTTGGAGCAGTTTGCTGCCATCAGGGATAAAATTCGGCTGGCCTTTCGCGTGGCCATGATTATTACCTTCCCCTGCTTTATGGGACTTTTCTTCTTGGCTGAGAAGGTAGCGGCCTTGATTTACAATGCTCCCGGAGCTGCTGGAGCCATTCAGACTATGAGCGTGGGCATTCTCTTCTTGGGTATGCATCAGATCAGCACGGGTATCCTGCAGGGGCTGGGCAAAACAGCCATTCCTGTGCTGAATATGATTTTGGCTTGCTTAGTAAAGGTTGTCATGAGCTGGTGGCTTACAGCGATACCCTATTTGGGCATCAAGGGCGCATCTATGGCTACTGTGGCTGACTTTGCGGTAGCTGCCATCATCAATATGGGCTTTATTTATAAGTATACTGGCTTTACCCTTTCCTTGGGCAGTCTGTTAAAGCCTCTCTTAGCGTCGGGCGTCATGGGCGCGGTTATTTACGTGGTGCTTGCTTTTACAGAGCAGCTTGGCATGTGGTGCGTGCTTTTTGCCATGATAGCAGCTGTACCTGCCTATGCCTTGGCTCTGATTGGCTTTGGTGGCCTGAGCAAGGAGGATTTGGACAATATTCCCTTTATCGGCAGGAGAATCCTAGCTATCGGCCAACGCTGCGGCTTATTTAAATAAGGCTGTTCTCCAATTTCAAAGTGTTTTTGCAAATAAAAAACTCATGGAACACCGCTTAAGGCAGTGAACCATGAGTTTTTTGTTGAGACCTAATTTACTTGCCGCATTCTGTCACCCATATCACGCGCAATATAATACATCATCATATAGGCGCCAAACTCTGCTAGCTCTTCTGTTACTTGACTGCGTAAAAAGGGGATATGGCCCTTTTCGCCAATCCAGGACATGGCGATAAATAAGAGTAACAAAAGGAAAGACTTGAAGGGCAGCTTAACGAGCTTAATGGCTCGCCAAATTTTGGCCTGCACCACTAGTACTAAAGCCAAAACTATTAACAGTCCCACTAGAGGATGCACCAGCTTACCATAAAGTCCCATCTGATGATATTTAATCATACCTCCATGGGCATTGGTGAAAAATACCCTGCCCCAGCTGATTTCCCGCATAAAGAGCAGAAAAAAATAAATCGCACCTGCGCTCCATAGCTTGGAGGCACAGCCTCCCCAAGTAAGCTGCTTTGCTGTGCGCATATGCCAACAGTAGACCAAACCTGCTAGCAGCCACAACAGCTGTAAATTTTCAATAATACCGTTCTCCTTGCCCGTCCATTCAGGCAAGACGGCAATAAGGCCAAACATGGCGACAAAATAAAGCCAGCCCTTGACATACCATTTATCCATATAGAACATCCCTGTACCACCCACAATTTTTGACTGACTAGTCAACTCATGAAAGCATTATACCACAAAGCTCTGAATTTAGCAAATACAAATATAAACTGAACAACAATTTATGTACAGCTAAATTAGCAATACTTATACTATATTACATTAAAACTACATGAAATAAAATGACTGAAATTTTTGGTAATTTGGAACGGAAAAAGAGCCCTGGCCAAGTGGCGCAGGACTCTTTTTGTTTGGGGGAAAGAAAGGGGAAAGGAAGTATTTGTCGTTACTGTTTTATGTCTTATGATTGTATGGAGGGGACTTATAATTTTATTTAGCGGGGGCTACCGGGCAAGGAGGTACGGGGCAGTCAGGACGAGGGCCTGCAGGGCCGTGACCACGGAAGTGTTTGCCCTTAAAGTGCTTGCCAGACTTCATTTTCATAGGACGGTTAGCTTTGATAGCATGGCGTTGCTCAGGAGTCATGTTTTGCAGCTTCTCGCGGCGAGCTTGGCGCTGAGCCATATCCTCTTTGATGAAGGCTTCGACCTCAGCACGTTGCTCAGGGGTCAGCTTAGCCATAGCTTCTTTAGCACGTTTGTCGTGGCGCTCTTGGCGAGTCATTTTTTGAGGCTGGCAGTCACCGCGGTTCTCGCAAAGAATGCGATTAACGCGCTCCTTCATGGTAGGTTTATCAGCTTGGTCGTTAGTGGCTGCAAAAGCAGTTGCACACAGAGCAGTCATTACAGTACCGGCGATCAAAATTTTTTTCATGTTCAACATATTCAGTCACTCCTTATCTAAGTTATATCTTGTTGAGAAAGTTGCTTTTTTATTATCTTAGGGGGTATCCCTTGATTTGTCTTTATTGTACGGGGCAATTATGACTTTTTTATGTTTTTTTAGAGCTTTTTTGACTTTTTTTGCAAAAAATAGTACTAAATTTTTTTGAAGCCTGCGTCATAATTTCAACACAATTTACTGATATGCTATAATATAACTAGTACTAGCTTGCAAAGCAAGTTTGAACGAGGTGAGGTTAAGATGAAAAAGATATTAATCGCCGATGATAATAAGCAAATTACGACTATTCTTTCCAGCTATGCCAAAAAGGAAGGCTTGGAGCCTGTTATCGCCCTAGACGGAGCCGAGGCCCTAGAGAAATTCAAGCAAAATGAGTCTGAGATAGTGATGGTGCTCCTGGATGTGATGATGCCCAAGCTGGATGGCTTTGAGGTGTGCCGCCGTCTGCGCAAGGACTCCATGGTGCCTATCATTATGATAACCGCTCGCGGTGAGGACTATGATAGAATCATGGGACTGGACATCGGAGCAGATGATTATGTGATCAAGCCGTTCTCGGCCAGCGAGGTAATGGCCAGAGTGCGTGCGGTGCTGCGCCGCATCCAGCCCCAGGAGCCGGCTAGTAAAAACAGCATGAGCACGGATAACCTTTTTATCAATCTAGATAAATATGAAGTACAGATAGGTGGGGAAGAGGTGCCCCTGACCAAAAAAGAAATCGAGCTTCTGTGGACCTTGGCTAAAAATCATACCAAGGTTTTTAGCCGCGATAATTTGCTGGATAGCATCTGGGGTATAGATTATTTTGGCGATAGTCGTACTGTGGATTCCCATATCAAGCGTCTTAGAGCTAAGCTGGATAAATACGAGCACGAAAAATGGGATATCAAAACCATTTGGGGCGTGGGCTATCGCTTTGAGGTGAAGTCATGAAGTGGCCCTTTAAAAGTAAGGTTGCGCTGAAGCTCATGCTCTGCTTTACCTCGGTGCTGGTTATTTTTGGCCTTATCATTGGTGGCGTTTTTTATCAATTCTTTAGGGAACACACCATAGACACCAAGCAGCGTAGCATGCGCTCCCAAGCTAAGCGTGTTGCCACTGCCATTAGTGCCAATCTGACTATTTTGGAGCAGCATCATGGTAGCGGCTTTGCCAAAAGTAATTTTATTAATTTCATAGACAATTTAAGTCAGGATATTGTCTGGGTAGTGGATAGTGAGCGCAATTTAAACGTCAATAAGGAGCGCATGGCTAGGCGTATGAAGTGGCGCGAGAAGCATCCAGAGAAGCAACTGCGCCCTATGCTGCCCCCGCCCCAGGATTCTAAGGATGCCTTTGCCAAGCTGCCCAGACATATTAAGGAAAAAGTAGAAAAATGCTTTGCCGAGGGCGAGGATTTTTCTGTGGAAGAGTATAATGTGTGGCTTAATGATATTATGCTCACTGTGGGCGAGCCTGTTTACGATGCTCAGGGCAAGGTGAAGGCTGTGGTGCTGCTGCATTCACCCCGTCAGGGCTTGAACAAGGCTATTTGGGAAGGACTGCAGATTTTGCTGATGAGCTTGGCTGCGGCGTTGGCCTTGGTTATGGTTTTGAGCCTGGTTTTGAGCTGGCGCTTTACGCGCACACTGAATATCATGAAGGATAATGCTGAGCAGCTGGCCGAGCGTCACTACGAGGTACGCAATAAGATTACCCAAAAGGATGAGGTGGGTGAGCTTGCGCGTACCTTGGACGTTTTGGCTCAGCGCTTGCAGCTGGCGGATGAGGAAAGCCAGAAGCTGGAAAAGCTGCGACGGGAGTTCATTGCCAATATTTCCCACGAGCTGCGCACGCCGGTAACGGTTATTCGAGGCAGTCTTGAGGCCTTGCGGGATGGCGTGGTAACGGAGCCGGAGGATGTGGCAGAGTTTCACGAGCAGATGTACAATGAAAGCCTCTTTTTACAGCGCTTAATCAATGATTTGCTGGATTTATCTCGCTTGCAGAATACAGATTTTCCCATCGAAAAAGAGCCCTTAAATATGTGTGCTGTAGTGCAGGACGCTGTGCGAGGCTCCCGTCGTTTGGGCTTAGAAAAGGAAATTCAAATTACGGCAGAGCTGGACAAGGAGACTTATGTAATCAACGGTGATTATGGTCGTTTGCGCCAAATGCTGATGATCTTTTTGCATAATAGTATTAAGTTTTCGCCAGAAAAGAGCAGCATTGAAGTGGCTCTGGCAGGGAGCGAGCTGCGACTTACAGATCATGGCTGCGGCATGAAGGCGGAGGATATTCCTCATGCTTTTGATAGGTTCTACAAGGCTCGCAATGAGCAGAACAAGAGCGGCAGCGGCTTGGGCTTGGCCATTGCGAAGCAAATTGCTGTGCGCCACGACATGGAGCTAGAGCTAGAGAGCGAGCTGGGCAAGGGGACTACGATTATTGTCAAGCTGCCCCAGGAGTTGGCGAGAGAGGAAGAAGAAAATGACAAAGCTTAAATATGGCTGCGAGGGTTTGGTTGCTGTCATCAGTGGCGGGAGCTCCGGCATTGGCCTTGCCACGGCGGAGCGTCTCGCCGCTGATGGGGCTAGAGTGTATATTTTAGGGCGCGACGCCGCTCGTGGAGCGGCGGCTGTGCGCCACATCGAGGCGCAAACGGGAGTAAGCGTATGCTTTGTGGGCTGTGATGTAAAAAAAGCAGCCTCCTGCAAGGAGGCTGTAAGGCAAATGTGTGCTCATGAAAAAAGCCTGCTGCGACTGCAGCAGGCGTGTGGGACGCAGTGTGCCACACGCGACGGCCATGGGACGGAGCAGGAGTGGCACATTGATATTCTCATCAACAGCGCTGGCGTTTATGCGGAGCAGCGCTTGGAGAATATGAGCGAAGCGGACTACGACGACATCATGGACACTAACGTGAAAGGCACGCTGCTGCTGACGCAGGCTTGCCTGCCCTTCATGCAGTGCGGGGGCAGCATCGTCAACATTGCCTCTGACGCAGGCGTCAACGGCAATTATGGCTGCCCCGTGTACTGCGCCTCCAAGGGCGCAGTAGTAGCGTTCACGCGAGCGCTGGCGCTGGACTTAGCGCCAAGCATTCGCGTGAACTGCATCTGTCCTGCGGACGTTGACACGCCGCTGTTGGCCCGCCAGCTGGTAGACGCCAACGGCGGCTATACCCTGGCGGATATGGCTGCGGCGTATCCCCTGGGGCGCATCGGCCGCGCCGCAGAAATCGCCCACGCGATTTGCAGCGTGGCCTCGCCCGCCAATAGCTTTATGACCGGCAGCATCATCACTGTGGACGGGGGCATCACGGCGGGATAAACGTACAGAACATTTGTTTCACCTAGCGTTTCGCTAGGGGAGCAGCTGCTCATAAAAATATGCATAAGAAAACCCGGAGCTGGTACTCCGGGTTGCGTTTTTTAGAATTAAGCCTTTAGTTCTGCAGCGCACTCTACAAATTTAACACCGGCGGCAGCCATTTCCTCCATGGCAGCGGCGATGGTGTCGGGGGCAATGCCGCGGCAGGCAGCCTTGTTCAAAATTACATCAAAGCCGGCAGCCTTTAACTGCAGCACGGTATTCTTTACGCAATAGTCAGTAGCCAAGCCACCGCAGATGACGGTGGTGATGCCGTGGCAGCGCAAAAATTCAATGGCGCCAGTGGAAAGGGTATTCTTTAAATCGTGGTAGCAAGCGCCATAAGGGTGCTTATCGGGCTCGATTCCCTTGTACACTTGGAAGTCATAGGCCTTGGGGTCCAAGCCATCAATAAAATCGAAGCCCTTGGTGCCGATGATGGCATGGGCGGGCCAGCGTACATCTAGGTCGGGATGGCCTTCAATGGGGGTTAAGGGTGCGTGGTCAGCGTCGCTAAGCCACAGAGCATCCATGGTATGGGCGTCGCGAGAGCCAAGACGCAGGCTGGCAAAGGCTGCTTGAGCATTAAGCTCACCAGCGATTTGGTCGCCCTCGGCCACGGGCAGCTCGTCAGGGCAGACCGGAGTAAAGGTGTTTTGGGCATCAATATCAAAGGACGCAATGTATTTTTTAGCTGGCAATTGCATGTAATGACCTTCTTTCACTATACATAATAATATAATTATAATACAGAAAATAGTAATAAGCAATCATCATGCTCGCGGTGATTTTCTCAAGCGAGTCGCCAAATTGTGCAAGTGCCCCGCACGCAGCAGAATTTATGCAGGGAGCTGTCCCCTTGGGGATAACGCAAATTTCGTGGGGAACAATCACGAAGCTGCGGTGTCCAATCTGTTCGCAGAAGTATTTACGTTTTCGAAACTCTTGCTTCTATTGTTCCAACCACTCATTTGCTAAAAATCACAGCTCACCTGCTGCTTGCTTATTGCTATGCTGTAAGTTTGTGCTGAAAGACTTTTTTTGTGTTATAATATAACATGGTAGCTTTTTAGCTTCTATTATATTGACAAGAAAGGTATAATGAAATATTCTATGACTATGAAAACTTTACTTTTATTACTACTAATAATAATGAATATGGTTGCTGGCTGTGGCGGTCAGCAAAGTGCCGACAAAAATAAGCTGCAGGTGGCGGCCAGCTTTTATCCCATGGCCGAATTTGCTAGCGCTGTGGGCGGTCAGCATGTGCAGGTGGCCTGTCTCGTGCCTGATGGAGCAGAGCCCCACGATTGGGAGCCCTCACCTAAGGACCTGACTCGTCTGGGCCGGGCGCAGGTTTTCGTCTATAATGGTATGGTGGAGCCTTGGGCTCAGCAGGCTTTAGACGCCTTAAGCGAGCGCAAAATTATTCCACTGGAGGCTGGACATGACCTTTTTGCCAGAGGCGGTAAGCAGGACCCCCATGTATGGGTGAGCCCCAAAAAGGCCGTTGTGGAAGTGCAGCGCATCACGGAAGTGCTGTGCGAGGTCGATACCAAGCACACTGATGACTATAAAGCTAATAGCAGAGCTTATATAGCTAAGCTGGAGCAGCTGGATAAGAAGCTGGCTGCAGTAGCACAAAAGGCACCTAGAAAGGTTTTTGTTACTGCCCATGCGGCCTTTGGTCATTTGGCAGCGGATTATGGCCTGCGCCAGCTGAGCGTGGCGGGGATTTCTGCCGAGGCAGAGCCCACTCCCGGCGATTTGCAGCGCTTGATTGCTACTGTAAAGCGGGAAAAGGTGCGCTATGTATTTTTTGAAACCTTGACGGACCCCAAAATTGCCAAGCTGGTGGCCCAGGAAACTGGCGCGCAAACAGCGGTGCTAGACCCCTTGGAGGGCCTGGATGAGGAAGGTCGCAAGCAGGGACTGGATTATCTCAAAATTATGGAGCAGAATATTGCTAATCTAGAGAAGGCATTGAACGAATAAGGGTTAAAAATGGAAAATAACATTATTATGGTGCGGGGCCTGGGCTTCGATTATGGAGATGGCTGGGTCTTTCACAAATTAAATCTAGATATTGCTGAGGGCGATTTTGTGGCCGTGATTGGGGCCAATGGCGCAGGCAAGAGCACGCTTTTAAAGATGCTGGCCCATGCCATGCCACCTACAATTGGAGAGATTTATTATTATGGTAAGCCTCTCGAAGAGTTCAAGGAGTGGAATAAAATTGGCTATGTGGCGCAAAACCCCATGAAAATGCAGCGTGAATTCCCCATTAGCGTGGAAGAGGTTGTGGCCTTGGGCCTATTGCAGCCGGGCAAGCTATGGCATCGGTTAGGACACATTGAGAAGCATGCTCTCGAAAAGGCACTGCTTGATTTTCAGCTTATGGATTTGCGTCATCGCAAGATTGGCGAGCTCAGCGGTGGTCAGCAGCAGCGAGTTTTTTTGGCTCGCGCTATGGTGCATCACCCGCAAATTCTGCTCTTGGATGAGCCTGCTACCGGTATTGATACGGCCACGAAGATAGCTCTTTATGACAGGCTGAAGCAGATTAATCGGGAACAAAATGTGACCATTGTGATGATTTCCCATGATTTGGAGTTGGCTGCGGATGCAGCCAAGAGTGCGCTCTGCATTGACCACGGCATTTGCTTTAGAGGCGATGTGCATGAGGCGCTTAAGCATCACCATAAGCACGGTTATTTTTATAGATAGAGGATGCAAAAATGCTAGAAATGTTAGAAATGGAATTTATGCAGCGCGCTTGGCTGGCGGGCCTCATCATGGCGGTGATTTGCCCCTTGATTGGTAGCTTTCTGGTGCTGCGCAGGCAGTCCCTGATTGGTGATGGCCTTGGGCATATCGCCTTTGCCGGTGTGGCCGGGGGCGCGCTCTGGGGCTTTAGCCCCGTGCTTAGCGCCGCAGCGGCCACGATTTTGGGCGCGCTCGCTATTGAAAAGGTGCGCACTAAACTTAGCGATGCTGCGGACATGGTGCTGGCGATTTTCTTCTACAGCGGCATGGGCTTGGCTGTAATTTTTACAGGCCTCAATAAGGACGGTGGCTTTAATTTGGGCAGCATCCTTTTTGGTAGCCTGATGATGGTGAGCAGCAAGGATTTGCTGATTGTGGCAGCCTTGGGCCTGTGCACAGTGCTTTTTGTGGTGCTCTTTTATCGGCCCTTGCAGTATTTAACCTTTGATGAAAAATCGGCCAAGGTAGCGGGCTTGCCTGTGGAGCGCTTGAATTTGCTTCTGGCGTTGCTTACGGCGCTTACTGTGGCTTTGTCCATGCGCATTGTGGGTCTGCTTTTGGTGTCGGCCATGATGGTCATTCCCGTGGCCTGTGCTTTGCAAACGGCCCAGAGCTTTCGCGGTACTATTATGCAAAGCATGGCCTATGGCTTAGTAACAGTTTTTTTAGGCTTAACTATTTCTTATTATATGAATCTAGCGCCTGGCGGCACCATCGTGCTTACCGGCACGCTGCTCTTTTTGCTGAGCTGCCTTGCAGGCAGCAGGCGCAAGGCACAGCAGCCTGTGCCGGGGCACTGCCATTGCCATATTTGTGAGGAAGAGGGTAAGCAGGATGCGAGTTGATTTACACATTCATACCACTGCTTCTGATGGCACCTGGACGCCTCAGGAGCTCGTAGAGCAGGCCTTAGCTGTGGGGCTGGGGGCCTTGGCCGTAACAGACCACGATAGCGTGGCTAATGTGGCCGCGACAGCTGTGCTGGCGCGGGAGGCGGGCTTAAAATTTCTGCCGGCGGCAGAAATTTGCTCTACGAAGGAGGGTTTATCCTTCCACATTTTGGGCTATGGCATAGACATTACGAATAAGGCTTTGTTAGAGCTCATGCAGCACAACGAGGATTTGTTGGACCAAAAGGATGTGGACAGTATTCGTCTTCTAGAGCGCGATGGTTGGGCTGTGTCCAGTAGCGAGTTCGCTCATTATGATTACGACCGCAGGCGCGGGGGCTGGCGAGCCTTAGCTTATCTTATGGATAAGGGCCTTTGCACCGGTGTCAACGACTTTTTCCAACGCATTTTTACGCCGGAGCACGATTTAGGCTTTCCGGAGTTTCCGTCCATTAGTGAGGTTGTGGCTGCTATTCACGGCGCTGGGGGCGTCGCTATTTGTGCCCATGCGGCAAGCGGCTTTCATGGGCCGGGGCTGGAGCGTGTGATGGATCTTTTGCGCGTTGAGCCCTTGGATGGCTTTGAATGCTATCACAGCGGGCATAGCAAGGAGGGCACGGAGCGATTGCTGCGCCATTGTCACAAGCACAACCTCTTAATAAGCGGCGGCAGCGACTGCCACGGCACCTTCGTCCCAGGGCGCCATTTAGGCGAGCCGTATGTAGATACATCAATGCTAAGGTTAGATAAGTTGTTGTAGAAAAGTAATGAGTAATTGGCATACTCTCTAGCAACAATTAGAGTAATTTTAGCGAGCCCTTTAATCAACGACAACATGGTCAGGGCTCATCGTGAGCATATTTATCCTTATTACTTTTTTTCATAAATATGCGAACATATGAGAACGACCATGTTGTCATACCCCTGCGAGCGTTAAAAAATTACTCGTTGCAGAGAGTATGACAATTACTCATGGAGATAGAATTGCATTTTTTTATACTGGAGGAGAACAAAAATGGAAAGGTCAAAGGTTTATTTCACAGATTTTCGTACCCCTTATGGCGGTGCCAGCATGCCCCAGAAGCTGCAAAAGCTCATGAAAAAGGCTGGCATTGGTGATATCGACTTTGAAAAACAATTCGTTGCTATCAAAATGCACTTTGGCGAATTGGGCAATATCTCTTATCTGCGCCCTAACTATGCCAAGGCTGTAGTGGACTTGGTAAAAGAATTGGGAGGTCGCCCCTTCCTGACTGACTGCAATACCCTTTACGTGGGCAGCCGCAAGCATGCCCTAGAGCATCTTGATACTGCCTTTGAAAATGGCTTTAGTCCCTTCTCTGCTGGCTGCCATGTGCTCATTGCCGATGGCCTCAAGGGTACCGACGAGGCTTACGTGTCTGTAAAAAATGGTGAGCTGGTGAAGGAAGCAAAGATTGGCCGCGCGATTATGGATGCGGATATCGTGATTTCCCTGACCCACTTCAAGGGTCATGAAATGACGGGCTTTGGTGGCGCCATTAAAAATCTCGGCATGGGTAGCGGTTCCCGTGCCGGTAAAATGGAAATGCACAACGATGGCAAGCCCAAGGTAAGCCAAAAGAAATGTATCGGCTGTGGCCGTTGCGTAAAAATTTGCGCTCACGGAGCTCCCTCCATCACAGATGGTAAGGCATCCATTGATATCAACAAATGCGTGGGCTGTGGTCGTTGCTTGGGCCTGTGTCCCATGGATGCTATCCATGCTCTTAATGATGCTAGTATGGAAAATCTTAATAAAAAAATGGCCGAATATGCTCAGGCCGTGTGCCAGGAGCGCCCCAGCTTCCATGTGAGCCTGATTGTGGATGTTTCTCCTTATTGCGACTGCCATGCTGAAAATGACGCGCCCATCGTGCCCAATATCGGCATGCTGGCTTCCTTTGACCCTGTAGCCTTGGACCAAGCCTGCGCTGATTTGGTAAATGCTACTCCCCCGGTGGCTAATTCTGTGCTGGGCGAGCATTTGGCAGCGGATGCTGCTGGCTGCGCTGGTCATGACCATTTCCATAACACCACTCCTGAGTCCGAATGGAAGAGCTGCCTAGAGCATGCGGAAAAGATTGGGCTGGGAACACGTCAGTACGAATTAATTAAAATGAAATAAATCGTGTATAAGGCATCATCTACTTCACAACAGCTCCTAGGAGTATGTCCGATACGCCGTCGTCGCTGTTGCTCGTATCTGATACCTTCTCCACAATTTAAAGATATCGCATGCGAATATTTTTGAAAAATTTTCGTAAAACGTTCGACTTTTTTCACTCCTTGTGGTATGATATTACAGTAAAAATTTTGCATTAGGAGGCTTTATCAATGCAAGAGTACAAACCGTTTAAATCAGGCAAGGTCCGTGAAATGTATGATATCGGCGACAGCATCGTTATGGTAGCCACCGATAGAATTTCTGCTTTCGACGTTATCCTGAAAAATGATATCAAGAAAAAGGGCACTGTGTTGACCCAGCTTTCCAAATTCTGGTTCGACTTTACTAAGGATATTGTGCCCAACCATATGCTGTCCGTGGATGTTAAGGATATGCCCGAATTTTTCCAAACTGAAGAATTTGCCGGCAAGGCCATGAAATGCCAAAAGCTGGAAATGCTGCCCGTTGAGTGCATCGTACGTGGTTATATCACTGGTAGCGGTTGGTCCAGCTATAAGGAAAGTGGTGAAATCTGCGGCATCAAGCTGCCGGAGGGCCTCAAGGAATGCCAAAAGCTGCCCGAAGTGCTCTTCACTCCCAGCACCAAGGCTGAAATCGGCGACCATGATGAAAATATCAGCGTGGAGCGCAGCATTGAGGTTTTGGAGAAGCTGTACCCCGGTCGCGGCAAAGAATATGCCCTAAAGATCAGAGATTATACCCTTGCTATTTATAAAAAATGTGCTGATTATGCTCTGTCCCGCGGCATTATTATTGCCGATACCAAGTTTGAGTTTGGCTTGGATGAAAAGGGCGAGGTTGTACTGGGCGATGAAATGATCACTCCTGACTGCTCTCGCTTTTGGCCCTTGGAGGGCTATGAAGTTGGCCATGACCAACCCTCTTATGACAAGCAATTTGTACGTAATTGGCTGAAGGAAAATCCTGACTCCGATTATAAGCTGCCTCAAGAGGTTATTGACAAGACCATTGCCAAATACATCGAGGCATATGAGCTGCTGACGGGCAAAAAGTTCGACTTCTAATTGTGACTAAAGTGTAAACTTTGACGCAAAATCCGAACGTTTAAAAGTTTTTCACAAAAAATACACAAAAACTATTTACAAGCAATTATGGATGATGTATAATTGCAACATGGACAACAACGGCGTTGTGAGCTATGTGCTCTAAGTGTCGTTGTTGTTCTTTTTGTTTTCCAAAAAGATATTAGTGCTTAATCGCGTGACGCAACTACCACCATAGAATTATAAACAAGGTGGTTCGTGGAAGCGGCCAATTGAGGGGACTTTTGGGTTGGCTAAAAGTAAAAGCACTGCCGGCTGGGGGGCCGGAAGCTGGTCGCGCGAAGTAAAAATGCCCGCTCGAAGGCGGGTTTTTTTATTTCTTCTTGCAAGTTTCTTCCTAATGTATTATAATGAGAACACCATAAATTTAATAGTGCGGGTATAGTTCAGTGGTAGAACAATAGCTTCCCAAGCTATGTGTCGCGAGTTCGAGTCTCGTTACCCGCTCCATATTGTATTCACGCTCCAAGCTAGGCATCTGCTTAACTTGGAGCTTTTTTGTTACCGTAATGTTTTTGTAATTTGGTGCTTTTGAAAAGGTGACAGCCCTTAACATAAGTGCAACTTATTAATAGCATAACTACTTCTAATTTGTTATTAGAAAAAACATAGTTTACAATAAGTATAGCTAAAGAATGATTTTTTATAGCTTCTGGGTAAATGCATCTATATATCTACTATAATGGTAGAAAGTGACCTTTATGCATCTATTATTGTGGTAGATGCTAGGTGTAGCTTTAGATTTAATATTACATGAGGTGGGGTAACCATGCTTTTACGTCAAATGAAATATTTCGTTAGTGTTGTTGATAATAAAAGCTTCAGTGAAGCGGCAGTACAGTGCTTTATCTCGCAGTCAGCAATCTCCCAACAGATAAAAGTGTTGGAGGATGAGCTGCAGGTTGAGCTTATAAAACGTAGCAATCGCCGTTTTCAGCTTACTAGCGCCGGGGAGTACTTTTATACCGAAAGCCGCAAAATAATGCAGGAGGTTAACACCATCAAGCAGACTGTGAAGCAAATTGAACAGCACGAGCAAGGGTTGTTTTGCCTGGGTTGCCTCAATGGTTATAATTTAATCCAGGTGTGTACAGTTGTTAACGATATCTTGGCTAGTGATGCTAGCTTGAATATAGAGATTTTTTGGGGTGAACACGACGAGCTTCTTGACAAGCTAAAAAAACAAGAGCTAGAAATGGTAATTTGCGATATTAGACCCCATGAGAACTATGAGCACTTCGTACAGCATATTATAAATGAAGAGCCATTAAGAATTGCTATATCAGCTCGTTCTCCCCTAGTTGAGCAAGATTATATTGATGTTTCTCAGTTGAAGGACTTACAGTGCGTGGTTCTTGTATCACAAAAGGATAGAGAAACAACTGAAAAGTATTACCAAAGTCTCATTAACTTTTTTGGTAACTTCTTTACCCCCCCCCAATCATTTTCCGCCTTTTCTTATTTGATAAACAATCCTGCATTTATGCCTTTGAGATGTAAGGATGAAGGTATGACTGCCTATGATTCATTTATAAAAATCCTGCCCCTACAAAAGGAACAGGAACCCATCCTAGTGAAATACGCTGTTTTGTATAATAGAAGTGAAACTATTGCAAAAAGCTATGGCGTTCAAAATATCCACCAAAATAGAATTAGAAGCCTGCTGCTAGACAGGCTGTTGAAATGATATTTAAGTATCATAATTTTGCCCTGCTCATCGGCAGGGCTTTTTTGTTGCGAAATATTGTAATGCATAAGTACATTTGTGAGTATTGTGTAACATTTTTGCGATGCAAGGAAGATATATAAATAGAACTAATAATGGAATAAGCAATCAGAATTGTTCCAATATTTTAAATGACATATAATGTAACCATGAGAAAGGGGTAGTATGGCAAGGATTAACCTCAGGGGTGGGGTTTAATAGCCGTACATGCGAGTACCCTCTTTTTCAAAGCAGGGAGAGGATCGGCCTAAATCCAAACCCTGCAAAGGTAGTTATAAATCACTTTTGGTGCAAAGGCTTATGCTAAAAATAGCAGAGGAAACAAGGCAACTCTTGCAAGGTTTTTAGTAGAAGTTTTA
Source organism: Phascolarctobacterium sp. (assembly GCA_034086985.1). Classification (GTDB taxonomy): domain Bacteria; phylum Bacillota; class Negativicutes; order Acidaminococcales; family Acidaminococcaceae; genus Phascolarctobacterium_A. Next base: position 147,075 of record JAXDZG010000022.1, on the reverse strand, counting down.
GCTCCCGAAGGTGTTTTATAAAATATAACACTTTTTCCAAGGGAGGAAAAAACAATGAAAAAATCTTTAGTATTGGCAATGGCTATGGCTCTTGGCGTAACTGCTTCCGCATACGCTGCTAACCCGTTCTCCGACGTTCCGGCTGGACACTGGGCATATGACAGCATCTCCAAATTGGCAGCTGCTGGCGTTATCGATGGTTATGGCGACGCTACCTTCGGCGGCGACAAACTGATGACCCGTTATGAAATGGCTCAAATCACCGCTAAAGCTATGGCTAAAGGCGCTAACTGCGACAAACTGGCTGCTGAATTTGCAGAAGAACTGGACAACCTGGGCGTTCGCGTAGCTGCTCTGGAAAAGAAAGCTGACAACGTTAAGATTACTGGTCAAGTTCGTTACAGCTACAAAGATTCTGACAAGAAGGGCAGTGAAGGCCGTCTGCGTACTCGTCTGTTTGTAAAAGGCGCTATTAACGAAGATTGGACCTACACTGGCCGTATTGAAAACAACCAATATCATTCTGACAAGATTACCGATTCTGAAGGTGAAGGTGCTAAGGCTGATGATGGTACTTCTCTGAACTGGGCATACTTGACTGGTAAGATCGGCGGTGTTGCTGTTGACGCTGGCCGTATGGATGTTAAACTCCACACTGGTACTGTTGTTGATGCTACCTTTGATGCTGCAAAAGTTGCTTATGGCAAAGACATCAAATTGACTGCTGTTGCTGCTAAGACTCCTGATGGAAAAGGCAAATGGGATCGCACTCAAATGGAAGCTGGCGACAGAATGTATGTTGTTGACCTGAGTGCAAAACTTGGTAAGATTAATGGCTATGTAACCTACTACAAAGCTGATATTGCTGAAGACGACAATCAAATTTGGGTAGTTGGTGCTGATACTAAATTGGCTAAAGACTTGACTCTGAAGGCTGAATGGCTGAATGGTCAAGCTAAAGACGACTATGACAAGAATGGCTACATGGTAGGCTTGGCTTACAAAGGTGCTTCTGCTGCTAAGGTTGGTTCCTATGGCCTGTATGCTAACTACTATGATCAACCGATCGCAACCATGTTGGAACAAACCGTTGATGGTTATGCTCAACTGCCCGCTGGCTACAATGGTACTGGCGATGGCTTCAAAGGCTTCGAAGTTGGTGCTAACTATGCAATCGCTAAGAACATCGTGGCTGCTGTTAAGTACTATGATTTGGAAACTCGTGAAGGCGATAGCGATGACCAAACTCTGTGGGGCGAGGTTGTATTCTCCTTCTAATTTAACGATTAGAAACGAAGCTTTACAAGCTTAATACAAACATTAAACGGGACTGTTTCGACAGTCCCGTTTTTGTTAGGAGAAGTAAGTTTAGACTATTCAGTCAAAAACTGCTTTTAATTCTATAATGCAAGGAGGTTTACAAAGGATGAAGAAAATGTACCGTTATTTCTTAATGACAGTGTTAGCCTTGTGCTTGAGCATTCCTGCTTTGGCTGTGGAAGCTGCAAGCATTGCACTGCTACCTTTAATTAATAATGTTAAAGGCGATGAGCTTGCTAGCCAACTGTTTTACAAGAGTGCCATTGGTGCCATTAATGCACAAGAGGGCTTCACTATTGTAGATAATGATGCGCTTACTGCTGTTATCGAGGCCAATGTGAAGGGCAAGAATGTGCCTGATAAAGCTGCTTTGGAAAAGATTGCCAAGGATGGCAAGGTGGATTTAGTTATTGCTGTGCAGCTGGATGAGCTGCATGATGACCCTGTATTCCCTTCTAATGAGCGCATTATTAAGCTAACTATGAAAGGCAATGCTGTGGCTTATAATGCTATGACGGGTGAATTCTATAAGCATCAGATTTTCAGCGATAAAGAAATTGATGAAACCTTAACCTCTCGTTGGGATTGGGTTCATGAAGAATGGGGCTATGCTGTAAGAGGCGAGATGAATCGCATTCTGAAGGTAAAAAAGGTTATGCTGGATGCTCCGAGAATGAGCAAGCTGTAAAAAGAATTTAAAGTGCAAATAAAAAACGTCCTTGGCCGATTGGCTAAGGACGTTTTTAAATCCCTCAATTATTCAAAAATGCACATAACAGTCAACGCGAACAAAAATACTAAGCTAACACCTACTGCGCTAAACATAGTGTATTCACCTCCATGAATCGCATATTATGCTCTCCTTGGCTACCGCTGTTGTGTGGTCAAGGTTGTTTTCTTTTCTACGCCTCTTATTATACCACTTTTTTGTATTTTGTATACAGTATTCTGCAAAATTTTTCAGAAATTTGTGTAATGCTCAGAGTTTTTAAAAAGACAAATGTGTATCAGTAGCGCTAATGCTAGTATAAGCAATCAGAATTGTTAAAAATTTGACTTTTAACTATAATACAAATATAGAGTGGATAAGTAATTTCTACCGTTTATAGGCATCTAAAGAACAACGGCGCCGAGGTGCAGCAGCAGAGGAAACAAGGCAACTCTTGCAGGGCTAAGCTGAGGCAAAGGCGTCCTTAAGGTGTTTTATAAAATAAATTTATTTCCTTAAGGAGGAAAAGACAATGAAAAAATCCTTAGTATTAGCAATGGCTATGGCTTTGGGCGTAACTGCTTCCGCATACGCTGCTAGCCCCTTCTCTGATGTTCCTGCTGGCCACTGGGCATATGACAGCATCGCTAAATTGGCAGCTGCTGGCGTAGTTGATGGCTATGGCGATACCACCTTCGGTGGCGACAAGCTGATGACTCGTTATGAAATGGCACAAATCACTGCTCGTGCAATGGCTAAAGGCGCTAACGTTGACAAGCTGGCTGCTGAATTTGCTGATGAGCTGGATAACCTGGGCGTTCGCGTTGCTAACTTGGAAAAGAAGACTGACAACGTTAAGATCACTGGTCAAGTTCGTTTCCGTAATGTACATGACTACAAAGCTAATGGCGACAAGGATGACACAACCCTGCGTACTCGTCTGTGGGTAAATGGTCAAATCAATGATGATTGGTCCTACACTGGCATGTTGCAAAGCAGCCAAGACCTTGGTGATAATGTTGCTAACGATAAAATTGTTCTGAACCGTGCATATGTAAACGGCAAGATCGGTGGCTTGGCTATTCAAGCTGGTCGTTGGGATGAATGCACCTCTACCGCTAACGTTTTGGATACCTATGTTGATGGTGTAAAGGTTTCCTATGGCGACAAAGTAAAAGTTTATGGTATGGCATTAAAGGGCGCTGATGACGGCACCACCAACACTTTTGAGTCTTCTGACCGCATTTATGTAGTTGGTGCTGAAGGCAAGATTGGTGTAGTTAATGCTTATGCTAACTATTTTAAAGCTAGTGAAGCAGCATTTATGACTCATAAAGATGCTGATGACAATACCGTAGTTGATACTACTACCGAGAAAGAAATTTACAACGTTGGTGTAAACTTTGACGTTGCTAAAGACTTGAACCTGGCATATGAATATATGTGGGCTGACAAGGCTTATGATGAGCGCGTTTCTAAAGATGGTTGGGTAGCTACCTTGGCTTACAAGGGTGCTGACGCTTCTACTCCGGGTACCTGGGGCGTTTCCGCAACTTATTTTGACCAACCCTTTAATGCAGTATTGACTCCGACTACTGATGCTACCACCTTTATGACCGAAGGCGGTTACAAAGGCTATGGCTTGGTAGCTAACTATGCAATTGCTAAGAACATCGTAGCAGAACTGAGCTACTATGACACCGATGCAAAAGCAACCAACAGCGAATCTCAACTGCTGTACGCTGACCTGTACTTCACTTTCTAATTTCATAGAAAATCACACTCTAAATACTAAGACCCCGAAGCTTCCGCTTCGGGGTTTTTGCGTGCCGATATTCTGACAAGATGCTGCTTGCTTGGGCTTACACTTTGCGTAGCACGCTGCACTTGTGCTTACTGCGCCACGCCCTTGCGCCGCCCACCGTCCCAGCCAATCAAATCCTTCACCACCTCGCTGGCCAAAAGCAGGCCAGCGGCGGAGGGTGTGAAGGCGGTGCTGCCCGGCAAGGCGCGGCGCTGGGGCGCCTCCTCGTGGCATTCACCTTCTAGCTCGTCCACGGGCGTCAGGGGTAGCTCCGTAGAATACACTACCTTGAGCTTTTTCACGCCACGCTTTTTCATCTCTTGGCGCATGACCCGCGCCAAGGGGTCCACGCTGGTCTTAAAAATATCTGCTACTTGAAATTTGCCTGGGTTCATCTTATTGCCTGCGCCCATGCTGCTGATGACGGGCACGCCAGCAGCCTTTGCTGCCATAATGATGGTGATTTTAGCAGCCACAGTGTCCACTGCGTCCACTACATAATCATATTGGCTAAAGTCAAATTCATGGGCGTTTTCCGGCAAAAAGAAGCACTGATGCACGTATACATGTGCCTCAGGATTAATAGCATGAATGCGTTCAGCCATGACCTGCACCTTGGGCTGTCCCAGCGTGGCATGAGTAGCAATAATTTGGCGATTTAAATTGGTCAAAGCAACAGTATCATTATCGATTAAATCAAAGCTGCCCACGCCGCTACGGGCGAGGGCCTCGGCCACATAACCGCCCACGCCGCCGATGCCAAAAATGGCTACACGGCTGGCCTCTAGCTTGTCTATAGCTTGGGTGCCCACTAAAAGGGCTGTACGGGAAAATTGATTGAGCATATGTTATCTCCTCTATATTTATCTAAAATGCATAAGATGATAATACTTAAGCCTATTATAACATTTCCGAGTAGAAAAGTGGGCATTGCCGGAGAATTTATTTTGCGCTAGTCTAGAGCTTAAGTGCAAGAGTTTTACACTCTTGACCACGCTCCACAAAGCTTTGTAAAATTGTTTACAAAAAGTTTTCAGAAGCACGTTACAAATTGCTTAAAATAAGGTATAATATAATTAAAAGTGTTCTATTGTTAACACTGTGAGCCGTTTTTGCTTTACAGCTAATCGCGAGGCTGTGATACAATGGCTCAAATATACTGGCGCTATGTATTGTATTTTTTTGATGTTGTATTTTATTATGATTTTTTGCAAGTGAGGTTATTATGTTTTTTGATTCCTATGACACACCAGTATTTCGCCCTCCCAGCGAGGCAAGAAGCTTTATTTTGAGAGTAACCAGGGGCTGCGCCCACAATAAATGCACTTATTGCAATATGTACCGTGGGGTGCCCTTTCAAATATTAAAGGATGAGGAAATTTTCCGCCAAATCGCCTTGGCAGCTTATTATGGCAAGGACAAGGTGCGGCGTGTTTTTTTGGCCGATGGGGACGCCTTGGTGTTGCCCACGGCTAAGCTGCTGAAGATTTTGCAGGCATTGCGGGAGCAATTCCCCAAGCTGCAGCGCGTAGCCAGCTATGCTGCGCCCAAGGATATCCTGCGCAAAAGCGAGGAGGAGCTGCGCCAGCTGAAGGAAGCAGGCCTGCAGCTCTTGTACTACGGCATGGAAACAGGCGATGACATTACCCTCAAGGCTGTCAATAAGGGCGTTAACGCCGAAGAGGCTATTGAGGCAGGTCGCAGAGTAACTGCAAGTGGCATGAAGCTGTCCCTGATGGTAATTTTAGGCCTGGCAGGCGTAGAGGGCAGTGAGCGCCATGCGCTGGCTACGGCCAAGGCCATAAATATTATCCAGCCCACCCATCTGAGCGCTCTGTGCTTAATGCTTTATCGTGGCAGTGAGCTTTTGGACCAGTTCGAGGCAGGTCAGTTTAATCCCCTATCCCCGGCAGGACTCATGCAGGAGCTGCGCCTGATGCTAGAGCATATTGATTTGCCTGCGGATAAGCATTGTCTCTTCCGCAGTAACCATGTTTCTAATTACGTGCAGCTGGCAGCTACCCTGCCCAAGGAGAAGGAAAGACTTTTAAAGCAGGTGGATGTGAGCATTCAGGCCTTAAGTAAATTAAAGACCTGGGACGTATATAATAATACGGAATATTGATCTTTCCTATTGCAAAACGCAAGGGAAAAGAACTTTTTAAGATGTGATAGTATGTTTAGAAAGACCGTGGCGCTGCTCACTGTGGTCGCAAGCTTATGCTGCTTGCCCTGGGGAGCAGAGGCAAAAAAGAAAACAACTACAAAGCCAGCTGCAACTAAGGTGACCGTGCAGCAAAGCAATTGGAAGCTGAAGGTAGCCCAGCAAAAGCTGCAGGTGTTGGGCCTTTATAAGGAGCGCCCCAGCGGTAAAATGACTTCGGCCACGGAAACTGCTCTAAAGAAGTTCCAGCAGCAGCACAAGCTGAAGGCCTCTGGCAAGCTGGACGACAAAACCTACCAAAAGCTGAACTGGGAAGCCTTTGCCAAAAGCGGCATTACCCATGTGAAGGGGCAGGATATAGTCAAGCAGGCAGCTAAGTTTAAGGGCGTGCCCTATAAGTTTGGCGGCGTGACGCCCAAGGGCTTTGACTGCTCCGGTTATGTGCAGTATGTTTTCAAAAATTGCCGTGCTACTTTACCTAGATTAGCGGATGAACAGGTGTTGGAGGGCGTATTCGTCACCCAAAAGCAGCTCAAGCCGGGGGATTTGGTGTTTTTCACCACCTATGCTCCGGGAGCATCCCATGTGGGCATTTACGCCGGTAAGGGACAGTTTTGGAACGCATCATCATCCAAGGGAGTAATGCTGTGCTCCTTAAGCGACAGCTATTGGAAACCACGCTATTACGGGGCTCGCCGGGTTTTAGTAACCAATGGCGAGGTTAACTGATTGAAAATGCTGCTTAGGCAGCACAGGGGGAGGATTTGCTCATGATTCGTGAAAGACGTAACAAAGAAAAGCTGGCTTCTTATTACAAGAAGTTTATGGAAGAGGGTATAGTGGACCCCAACGTGCATCCTTGGGTTGCCGAAAGCTGGCTGCGCTGCCGCGCCCTTAATTTGCCCCACGAAACCATGCCCAAAATTAACAAGCTGAGCCGAGAGGAAATTGCTGAGCATCAGAAAACCCACGAGTTCATCGTGAAATACGTGGATGGCCTCTACGAGCAAAGCAAGCAGCATTTTAATATTCACAATCTGAGCATGCTCCTGATTGATGAGAATGGCTATGTCATTAAAAACTACGCCATGCCCTTTTTCCAACGCATTATCGAGGATATCCAGGGAATGCGCGTGCTGGAAGAAGACGTTGGTACCTCCAGCATCAGCGTGGCTAGGGAGCATAATGTACCCTTTTTGATGTTCGGTCCGGAAATGTGGATTAAGGATAGCCATAATGGGGACGCCTGCAGTGCGCCCATTTCCATCAACGGCAAAATTCGCTATATCATCACCTTCTTTTCCATGGATCAAAATGATTTGCCCTACGATTTACTGTTGAGTCTGCTTTTGACCATGAAATATTCCATTGAGCAGCACATGGCCATGCTGGAGTCCTGGACTATCAACCGCATTATGATGGACCAGCTGCCGGTAACAGTATACTGGCTGGGCAAGGATGGCACTGTAAAATATTGCAACGAAAATGGCCGCAAGCGCTTAGATAATCACGAGCGGTTGCAGGATGTTTTCTTAAACTACGAGCATATTCCTATTAAAAAGGCGCTGAAGGGCGTGCCCACCCAGCGTCGTGAGATTACCTGGATTACTCAGGATAGAACCTATGAGGATATTACTACCGTTATGCCTATTAAAGTTGGCAGCGAGGTGGAAAGCGCCCTGGTGCTGAGCATGTCCATCGAGGATTTGAAGACCACTATCGCCCATGCTACCGGCTATAGCAGCCGCTACAGCCTGTACAGCATGGTGGGCGAAACCAGCGAGTTTTTGGCCTTGCAGCACAAGGCCAGCCGCGTAGCCCGCACCGACCACAATATCCTGCTACAGGGCGAGCCCGGTACGGGCAAGCAGCGTCTGGCCCATGGCATTCATCAGGCCAGCCCCCGCGCAGCAGCGCCCCTTATTGCGGTGAAGTGCCGCAACTCCTCCTTAAAGGAGCTGGAAACCGAATTCTTTGGCACCAATGAGGGCGAGCAGCAGTCCGCCGGCAAGCTGGAGCTGGCTATTGGAGGTACCTTGTTCTTGGACGAGGTTGAAAAGCTGCCTTTGGAGATGGGCGACGAGTTGGCCGAGGCCTTGACCCATGGCCTGCCGCCGCTGAAAAAGGGCGGCAAGCCCCGCTACTTTGATGTGCGCGTGATTGCAGCCTGTGACTCCAACCTAAAGCGCTTAGCCGACAAGGGCCTTTTCAGCCGCAAGCTGTATGAGCTTGTTCTTGATACTACCATGCGCGTACCGCCCCTCAGGGAGCGCGTTAAGGATATCGAGGTTATCGCAGGTCATATTCTGGTGGAAATGAGCGCTCAGCATAATCTGCCCCAAAAGCGTCTCTCTCCTGAGGCTGTATCCCTGCTCTTGAATTGCAGCTGGCCCGGTAATATTAAGCAACTGCAGGGCGTTATCGAGCAAGCCTTTTTCCACACTCCCGGTAGCATTATCGAGGCGGAAAATATTAAGCTGCCCGGTGATAAGACTCTGGAGCGCTCCTGGAAGTACGACAAGGAAGCCTTTATTGCCGCTTGGAAATCCGCTGGTGGCAATATTTCTAAGCTGGCCTCCATGCTGGATGTGAGCCGTGTAACTCTTTATCGTTATCTGAAAAAGTACGGCTTGGGTCCCAAAACCGAATAAGACTAACGTAAGTAAATTAATTTTTAAAGAAATTTTCCTTTGGTAAAATATAACCGCGAGGCATTTTTTACTCGCGGTTATTTCTTTGCGTTTGTATATCTATAATCTTTATGGATATAATTAGCCATTATAGCTAGCATATCAGCCTGGCTGCTGCCAGAGATAAGCAAAAAGCTTTTGACTAAAATCCCTAAAAGTATTATAATATCACTGTATTTCTGTAAACCAAATGGCTAAAAAACAGGGGTTAAGTAGCGTGAAACCCTGTTTAAAATGATAGAGGAGTGGCGTAATGCAGGGTAGTTTCCTAGAACAAATTAAATTAATTATACAACGCAGCGGTGAGTCTGTTTATAATTTTATGCAAACAGTGAACATGAAAATTAAGAATGCGTGGAGTAGTTTGCTTGTTAAACTGCAAACGATTATAGCTATTGTTAAGCTGCAGCTGACTATGCTCAAGGCCCGTGTCAACCGCAGATATACCCAGCTCACTGGCAGGCTGGACGCATATGCCCATGAATGCTCTGCCAAGATGCAGCAGCGTTATGGGATGTGCCGCAAGGTGTGGCATGCCAACCAGCATTTTACATTCTGGCTCATTCCGGCCGATGGCTCCCATATTGCGAAAAAGCATGTCAAGAAAGCTCATTTGAAATACGCCTTTAGTGGTGTAGCTGCTTTCCTTGTGGTTGTATCCGTGACCATCGGTGTGCTGGCTCATTTTGCTATTCAAAACGAAACTCAAAAGCGGGAAATTGCCGAATATAAGGCTACGAAAAAGGCCCAGGAGCAGACCATTCAGGAGCTACAAAAGATGGCTGAAAAGAACCAGCAGCAGCTGGCCTATTTGTCCCAATTAGAGGACAAGGTGCGTCAGGAAATGGCGAAAAATGGTACTAAGCTGCCTCCTAAGACAGATGTTGCTGCCTTTGCCGGTAAGGGTGGTCCCAGCTTGGGCGACAGCAGTCCCATGGGCTACATCATGGAGCAGGAAAAGAATATCAGCCATGAGGCCAAGGCCAAAAAGGCTGATTTGGAAAATATCTTAAGTGCTATCGAAAGCGAAAACTATCGCCGTGATGTTACTCCCAGCCAATGGCCCACTGCCGGTGGTGAAATCACCTCTTATTTCGGTGGTCGCACCAATCCCTTCGGTGGCTATGATTATACCTGGCATTCCGGTATCGATATTGCTAACTATTATGGCGCTCCTGTTTATGCAGCAGCCTCCGGCTATGTGCAGCAGTCCGGCTGGTACGGCGGCTATGGCCGTTACATTCGCATCAGCCATGATTTCGGCCTGCAAACTGCCTATGCTCATATGAGCAGCTTAGCTGTAAGCGCTGGTACCTATGTAAAAAAGGGCCAGATTATTGGCTATGTGGGCTCCAGCGGCTATAGCACCGGTCCCCACCTGCATTTTGAAGTGCTGAAATATGGCAAGCAGGTTAATCCACTCAATTACGTATAAGGCTTTACTGTCAGAGCTTAGGGCTCTGGCAGTATTTTTTTTACTTGTTAGCAGGAATAGTACAACCTATTGGAGAATTAACATAAGGTATATGTGGCAGAACTGCGTCTTATAATAATAGAAACTTTTAGAAAAGTATATCTATTAACTAGGCAATGTGCCCAACGAAGCTATTAACAATGAAAGGTAGGATGATAGAATGCTGACTTTAGAGTTGCTGCAAAAAATGCTGTTGGCAGCTGCTGAAGCTTTGAAGGAGAATGTGCTTCCTCTGTGCCAGTTGGATGGTGTGGCTGGGGACGGAGACCACGGCCTGACCATTGGCCGCATGGCGGATGCCATGAAGGCCCAGATTGAGGCAGGCACCAGCTCCGATATGAAGGAACTGCTGGATGATTTATCCATGGCCTTTATGGGCGTTAACGGCGGCAGTGCAGGCCCGTTGTGGGGCACCGTGTTTGGCGGCTTTGCTGAGGGCATCGAGGATGGCGCGACCGAGCTGGATGCAGCTGGTATCCATAAGATGCTGGAGCAGGCTAAGGAAGATTTTATGGATATTTCCAAGGCTAAGCTTGGCGATAAGACTATGGTGGATGCGCTTTATCCCGCTTTGGACGCAGGCATCGCCTGCGAGGGCGATGTTAAGGAAATTTTTGCTGCTATGGCCGAGGCGGCTAATAAGGGCGCCGAGGCAACAGCAAACATGGTGGCACGTTTTGGCAGAGCCAAAAACGTGGGCGAGCGCAGCTTGGGAACTAAAGACCCTGGCGCCGTATCCATGGCTTTGTTATTCACGAAAATGGCAGAAGCAATTTAATTTTGAAGATAAAATAAGGAGGCACTTAACATGCAAAAATTTATCAACAAACCTGAGGATTTAACTAATGAATTATTGGAAGGCTTGGCACTGGCCAATGCTGATTTGATTTCCTTGGAGCAAGGCAATCTTATTGTCAACAAGAAATTGGCTGAAGCTGACCGTGTAACCATCGTTACCTTGGGCGGCACCGGCCATGAGCCCGCTATCAGCGGCTTCGTTGGCGAAGGCATGATCGATATTTCCGTAGCCGGTAATATTTTTGCCGCTCCCGGCCCTCAAGCCTGTGTTGAAGCTATTAAGATGGCTGACAAGGGACATGGCGTGCTTTTCGTAGTTTTGAACCATGCTGGTGATATGCTGACCGGTAATTTGACCATGAAGCAAATCAAAAAGCTGGGCATTCCTGTAATCAAGGTTGTTACCCAAGAGGATATTGCTAACGCACCTCGCGAGAATGCTGACGACCGCCGTGGCTTGGTTGGCTGCGTACCTCTGTATCATATTGCCGGTGCAGCTGCTGCTCAAGGCAAATCATTGGAAGAGGTTGCTGCTATTGCTCAACGCTTTGCTGATAACATGGCTACCATCGCTGTTGCTACTAAGGGTGCAACCCATCCTGCAACCGGCATGGAAATCGCTCATATTGAAGAGGGCATCATGGAAGTTGGCATGGGCCAACACGGCGAAGGTGGCGGCGGCAGCCAACCCATGAAATCTGCTGACGAAACCGCAGCTATTATGCTGAATGCTTTGCTGAAGGATCTGGACGTTAAGGCTGGCGAAAAGCTGATGGTTGTTATCAACGGCAGTGGCGCTACTACCTTGATGGAGCAATTGATTGTTTTCCGTGCTGTACACAAGATGCTGGCTGAAAAGGGTATCGAGGTTGTGGCTAACATGGTTGGCGAAATCCTGACCGTTCAAGAAACCGCTGGCTTCCAAATGAGCATCGCTCGCATGGACGACGAAATGATCGCCCTGTGGAAGGCACCTGCTCGCACTCCGTATTTCAAAAACTAATATTACGACTAATTAAGACCGCGGAGAAGGTGCTAGATACGAGGCGGAACGACGACGGCGTATCGGAAATACTCCTAGGAGTTCCGACGAAGTAGATGGTGCCTTATACGCGGTCTAGGAGGTTCTTATATGGCAGATAAAGACGGTAACATTTTAGCAAAAGACTACGGCATCGGCATCAAGCCGCCTCTACAGACCTTCCCTGTGAAGGGTCATCAGAGCGCTGGCTGGGGCATGCAGCGCCGCCTCTCCGAAATTTTCGGAGATGATGGCCGCACCATTATGCTGGCCTTTGACCATGGCTATATTATGGGCTCCACTGCGGGTCTCGAACGTTTGGACTTAGTAATTCCGCCGCTGATGCAGTATGCGGATTGCCTCATGGCAACCCGCGGCGCTCTGCGCACCTGCATCCCGGCTAATCACCGCAAAGCTGTTGCTTTGCGCTGCACCGCTGATACCAGCGTGCTCAAGGACGATATGAGCTTTGGCTCCGCCGGCGTGGATATCGAAGATGCTATTCGCATGAATGCTTCCTGCATGGCAGTGCAATGCTTCGTAGGCGCTGAGGGCGAGCTGGACTCCCTGCGCACTCTGTCTTATTATGTAAATAACGGCGAAAAATATGGCATTCCTGTGCTGGGCGTGGTAGCTGTGGGCAAGGAAATGGAGCGCACCACTCGTTACTTCTCTCTGGCAACGCGTCTGTTGGCCGAGCAGGGTGCGCATATTATCAAGACCTATTACTGCGAGAATTTTGAGCAGATCACTGCTGCCTGCCCCGTGCCCATCGTTATTGCCGGCGGCAAGAAGATTCCTGAAAATGAAGCTCTGGATATGGCTTATCGCGCTGTAAGCCAGGGTGCTGCCGGTGTGGATATGGGCCGCAATGTGTTGCAGGCCGAGTGCCCTAAAGCTATGTTGCGCGCTATTCGCATGGTAGTACATGAAAACGCTAAGCCGGAAGAGGCCCTTAAGGCTTATGAATTATGGAAGAAGGATGTGAAGTAAATGAAAGAATTTATGCATGTGGGTGTACCCACCGATATCGCTCGTGAAGGCGAAATTTATGCTGAAGGCATTAAAACTCATATTATTACTCCCGACACCAATGAATTCCATATCGAGTATCTGCGCTTTGAAAAGGATACTCCGCTGCCTGAGGAGCTGCAAACTCTGGTGCATGTAGCCTATAAGGTGGATGATCTGGATAAGCAATTAGCCGAAAACAAGGTTATTGTAGAGCCCTGGATGGCCGATGAGCACACCCGCATCGCCTTTATCATGAAGGATGGCATTCTGTTTGAGCTCATGGAAGAAGTGAAACAATAAATTTTCATAAAAATTTCACAAGGATATTTACAAGTGAGCTAAAAGAGTATACAATAAATCTATCTACAGTATATACGTAAATCTATGTAGTATGGAAGGATGGTAAAAATGATTTCTTTAAAAACTTCTAAAATTAAGGCATTGGCTGCCGGACTTATGCTGACCCTGGCCCTGGGTGTTCTGGGCTGCGGTGGCGACAAGAAGGAAGCTCCGAAAAAGGCTGAGAAGGTAAATGTAGGTATTGTCCAATTGGTTGAGCATGCTGCTTTGGATGCTGCCAATAAGGGCTTTGTAGAAGGCTTGGCTTCTAAGGGCTACAAGGAAGGCCAAAACATTGCTTATGACCGTCAAAACGCGCAAGCAGACCAATCCAATCTGCAAAATATCGCTCACCGCTTTGTTAACAATAAGGTGAACCTGATTTGCGCTATTGCTACTCCGGCTGCACAAACTGTGGCTAACGTAACCAGCGATATTCCTATCGTAGCAACCGCTGTAACCGATTACAAGGCTGCTAAGCTGGTTAAGGATAACGCCAAACCGGGTACCAATGTTACCGGCACCACCGATATGAACCCTGTAGAGCAACAATTAGACCTGCTCTTGAAGCTGGTTCCCAATGCTAAATCCGTAGGTACCATTTATTGCTCCAGTGAGGTTAACTCCCAGCTGCAGGTGGACATCCTGAAGAAGGCTGCTAATGCTAAGGGCGTAACCATTAAGGAAGCAACTGTTTCCAACGTTAACGACATTCAACAAGCTGCTCGCAGCCTGCTGGGCAAGGTACAGGCTATCTATGTGCCCACCGATAACGTTTTGGCATCTGCAATGCCCACTCTGGTTTCTGTAACTGAAGAAGCTAAGCTGCCCGTAATCTGCGGCGAAGGCGGTATGGTTAAGGCCGGTGGCGTAGCAACCCTGGGCGTTGACTACTACAAGCTGGGCTTCCAAGCTGGCGAAATGGCAGCTGATATCCTCGGCGGCAAATCCAAACCTGCTGATATGGCTATTCAAGCACAAAAGGAATTCAAAGCTATGGTTAACATGAAGGAAGCTGAAAAGATTGGCCTTAAGGTTCCGGAAGATGTTTTGAAGGGTGCAGAAGTAGTTAAATAATTAAATTTCCCCATATTAGGAAAAATGAAGTCTGCCATATCCTATATATGGCAGACTTTTCTTCTCTGAATCTGGAAATGGAAGGATGTTCTTGATGATTGATTTATTGATCCCCACAGTGGCTCAGGGCTTGTTGTGGGCTTTAATGGCCTTAGGCGTATATGTAACCTTTAGAGTGCTGGATATTGCGGATTTGACGGTGGAGGGCAGCTTTCCCTTGGGCGCTGCTACGGCAGCATCCCTGATGGTGGCTGGCTATGGCCCCTTGACCAGCCTTTTGGCCGCTTTTATCACCGGTACCTTGGCCGGTGTGGTGACTGGCCTTTTGCATACGAAAATGAAAATTCCTGCGCTATTGGCAGGCATTTTAACGATGATAGCTTTATACTCTGTGAATCTGCGCATTATGGGCAAGGCTAACCTTTCCCTTTTGGGCGTGGACACCTCCTTTAAAATTGCCCGCAGCATGCTGGGCATGAACATGGCCCAAACCACCTTGATTGTGGGCTTGGCAGTGACCGTTATAGTAGGTATGTTCCTGTATTGGTTCTTTGGTACCCAAATCGGTGCCGCTATCCGCGCCACCGGCTTTAACCAGCAGATGATTCGCGCTCAGGGCGTGGATACGGATGTGACCATTATTTTGGGCCTGCTGCTGAGCAATGGCTTGGTAGCTGTCAGCGGCGCGCTGGTAGCTCAGTCCAACGGCTTCTCCGATGTGGGCATGGGCACGGGTACCATCGTTATCGGCTTGGCCTCCGTTATTATCGGCGAGGTGCTGTTTGGCACACGCTCCTTTAAAAATTGTCTTATTTCTGTAGTATTAGGCTCCATTGTGTACCGCATTGTTATTGCGGCGGTGCTGGCAATGGGCATGCCGCCTAATGATTTGAAGCTTTTTACCTCTGTGCTGGTGGCTTTGGCTCTTTCCATGCCCCTCATTAAGGCTAAGCTTAGCGGCAGAAAGGTGGTGCGCTAAATGCTAGTGGTTGATAATATTTCTAAAACCTTCTTCCCCGGTACCATCAACGAAAAGCGGGCGCTGCAGGGCTTAAGCCTGCATTTAAAGCCCGGTGATTTTGCTACTGTTATCGGTGGTAATGGCGCCGGCAAATCCACTATGCTCAACTCTATAGCAGGTGTATTTCCCATCGATGAGGGCAAGGTTATTATTGATGGCGAGGATATTACCAAGCGCCCTGAGCATAAAAGAGCAAAATACATTGGGCGTGTGTTTCAGGACCCCATGCTGGGTACTGCCGCCGGCATGATGATTGAAGAGAATTTGGCCTTGGCTTCCCGCCGCGGCGAAACTCCGGGCTTAGGCTGGAGCCTTTCCAGTGACCAACACGAGCGCTTTTATGAGCTCCTCAAGGAGCTGGATTTGGGCTTGGAAAACCGTATGACGGCTAAGGTGGGCCTTTTGAGCGGTGGCCAGCGTCAGGCCTTGACCCTGCTCATGGCGACACTGAAAAAGCCTAAGCTGCTTTTATTGGACGAGCATACGGCTGCTCTGGATCCTAAAACTGCTGCTAAGGTGCTTGCCTTAACCGAAAAAATCGTTACCCGCGACAATCTGACCACACTTATGATCACTCATAATATGCGTGATGCTTTGCGCTATGGTAATCGCCTGATTATGCTCCATAACGGCCGCGTTATTATCGATGTGCAGGGTGAGGAGAAGCAACATTTAGCAATACCCGACCTGCTGGCTATGTTTGAAAAGGCCAGTGGCTCTGAAATGGCTAGTGATAGATTACTGCTTGGATAATTAAATATTGACAGTACAAAAGTCTATTGTTAAAGTACTCTTTCTGCGCTCATGTACCCTTTCTCCCAGAAAACATGTAAATATTAGCAGCAAGTCTAAAATATACCAGAAAACAAATAAAAATTTGAGCCGAAAGACTTGAAAAATTTGCATTTCGTGATATACTCTAAATATATATAGGAGTATTACAAGAAAAGTAATTGTGAGTGCACGAAAGGCGGTGGAAAGGATGCAGGAAGAAATCAAACTGATTGGTCGTAGAATCAGATTACTGCGTACTGCAAAAAATTTAACCCAGACGGGTTTAGCAAAGGAAATGGGTATTTCTCAAACACATTTATGCAATATTGAATGTGGTCGCGTGCCTGTAACTTTGCCCAACCTGCTCAAGCTGCACAGCTTGCTGGATTGCAATATGTCTAGCTTCTTTGTGGATTTGGATCAACAACCTGATACTAAAGAAAATGATATTAGCTTGGACGATGTTCTGCAAATCGTAAAGCTGTTGAAACAAAAGAATTAACGCACTACAATTATCCAGAAGTGGGGTGTGTTGATGCCGCTAGGCATCAACGCACCTTTTCTGTTTGCCTAGGCATTGCATTTCTGCTCTTTCCATATTATGATATAGGTGTGTGATTTTACTAGAGAAGGCTTGATGGGGAGGAATGGCTTTGCGATATAAGACCTTGATTTTTGATTTAGATGGTACGCTTTTAGATACGCTGCAGGATTTGGCAGCGGCAACCAATTATACACTTAAAAAGAACGGTTTTCCGGAGCGCACCACGGATGAGGTGCGCATGTTTGTGGGCAATGGCATTCGCAAGCTCATCGAGCGAGCTGTGCCGGCAGGCACTAGCGTAGCGGTGCAGGAGCGTGTTTACGCTGATTTTAATGTGTATTACAAGGCGCACTGCGCTGATACCACCTGCACTTACCCAGGTGTGCTGCAGCTTCTGGAGGAGGCGCGGGCGTTGGGATGCCAAACTGCGATTGTGTCCAATAAGGCTGATTATGGGGTGCAGGAGCTGGCCAAGCAGTATTTTCCGGGGCTGCTGGATGCAGCCATCGGCGAGCAGGCTGGCATTGCCAAAAAGCCCGCACCGGATATGCTGGTAGCTATTATGGAAAAATTAGGCGCCGATAAGGAAAGCACCATTTATATCGGCGATTCGGATACGGACTTAATGACGGCTGCCAACACAGGGATTCCCTGTATCGGCGCCTGCTGGGGCTTTAGAGGTAGAGAATTTTTAGTTGCCCATGGGGCAACGCTTTTGGCAGAGAAGGTAGAGGATGTGCTGCCCCTGTGCCGCTAAGAACGGAGGATGTGTAAGATGGGCTATGATTACGAGCGCATTAGCAAGATAAAATGCTTTTTGTTTGATATGGATGGCACTATTAATTTGGGTAACGAGCTTATCCCAGGCATGGAGGGCTTTTTTGACAAGCTTACTGCGGCCGGTAGAAAATATTATTTATTGACCAATAATTCATCCCGCAGTCACGAGCATTATGTGCAGAAGATGAATGGCTTAGGTGTACCGGTGACCCGCAAGGAGATTTTGATTTCCTCCGATGCTCTGACCAACTGGATGGGCAAAAATAATCCCGGTGCCCGACTTTTTGTTTTGGGCACGCCCCAGCTTTTAGATACAATTCGGGAGGCGGGCTTTACTCTGACCAATAGCTTGGAGGAGGAAACTGATTTCGTAGTAGTGGGCTTTGACCAAACCTTGACCTATGAGCGCTTGACCATCGCTTGCCGCTTGATTGATAAAGGCGTGCCCTATGTGGCTACTCATCCCGATGTACGCTGCCCCATCGAAGGTGGTGAGTTCATCCCCGATACGGGGGCTATGCTGGAGCTTATTAAAACGGCTACGGGCAAGGCGCCTCAGCTGATTTTTGGCAAGCCCTATCAGTACATGGTGGACGTGGTTTTAGATAAAACGGGCTTTGCCAAGGAAGAGATTGCCATGGTGGGGGATCGCTTAGCTACGGACATTGCCTTTGGCCTTAATAACGATATTTTGTCGATTATGGTGCTCACCGGCGAGGCCAGCATGGAGGACGTGGAGCGAGGCTCTATTAAGCCCGATATTATCCTGCCCCATGCCAAAGAAATCTTACAATATCTGTGATTATGTATAGGCTTCTACCACTAGATATGGATAGTGGTTAGAAGCCTTTTATTTACTGCACAAATTGCTTGATAAGAGATTTTCATAGTGATATAATGTTGTTACTTATAGAATATAATAGTATACTAAAATGGTACAATTGGCTGCTTTTATGAGTATGGCCAAGGTAGATTTTATTATAGAAAAGGATTACTTGCATGTACGATTTGCATTCGCATATCATTTATGGGGTGGATGATGGTTCGCCGGATGCTGCGACCTCAAGGGAGCTGCTGAAAATGGCAGCTAGCTGTGGCACTAAGCACATTATTGCCACACCTCATGTGATAGAATTAAATAACTGTCCCAGCTGGGAGCGCATTAACGCAGGTGTAGCCGAGCTTAAGGAGATGGCCGCCGAGGAAAAGCTTGATTTGGCTATTTACACCGGTGCCGAAATCGAGATGAATTGGGATATTTTGGATGTCTTTCATGAAGGAAGCAGGGATTATTGCTTAGGCGGAAGCCGTTATGCTTTAGTGGAGCTGCCGGCCATGAGCATTCCTGATTATACAGAGGATTTTTGGTATGAGCTGCAGCTGAAGGGCATTTGCCCGGTGCTGGCCCATCCTGAGCGCCACCAGCGGCTCATGGAGCATCCGGAGCGTTTGCTCAAATGGATGCGTGGCGGTCTTTTAACTCAGATGAACGGGGGCAGTATTACCGGTCGTTTTGGTGAGCATGTGAAGCAGAATGCAGAAATGCTGCTTAAAAATGACGTAATTTGCTTTATCGGTAGCGATGCCCATCGGGTGAAGATACGCAATACGGATCTGACCCATGCTAGGCAGCGTTTGAATGAGCTAGTGGGTGCTGAAAAAGCAAAATTGCTGTGTGATATTAATCCACAAAGGCTTTTGGCAGATGAGGACATAAGTGTGCAGCTGCCTCAGGCTATCAAAAGAGTGGAGCAAAAGAAGAAGCAAAGCTTTTGGAATAAGCTTTTTGGATAAGGAGAGAATTATGAAAAGATTATTGTTTTCTGCATTGCTGGCAGGCAGCCTGCTGCTGCCGCTAGGCGGTATTCAAGCAGCTGAGCCGCAGGAGTACATTATGTGCAGTGGTGACCAGCTGCAGCTGACTGTGTACAATCATCCTGATTTGAGCAGTCCTGCTACTTCTACTGCCAATCCTTATATCGTGCGCCCTGATGGACGTCTATCCATGCCGCTCATCGGCGATATTGATGTGACCGGCAAGACCGTGTCCCAGGTAACCAAAGAAATTGAGGCTAAACTCAGTGAATACATTGTGGATCCTATGGTAACTATCAACATTACGAAGCTGGGTACCACTAGGGTCTATGTTTTGGGTGAAGTAAAGCGCCAGGGGATGTACGAGCTGGAAAAGAGCCACAATCTTTTGGATGCATTGGCTAAGGCCGAGGGCTTTACTGAAGCCAGTGCCAAAAAGAAGGTTTATGTTATCCGTCGCGGCGAGCAGGACGCCTTCACTAAGGTTAATATTAATGCCCTCTTTACTAAGGGTGATACTTCAAAAAATGTTGTGCTCCATGAGGGCGATTGCGTATACCTGACCAGCAATAACAAGATTGTCTTCCAGAAGGATGTTCTGCCGTTCTTGAATGCTTGGTACATGGGTAGCGAGATTAGGCAAAATAATAAGGATTAAGGAGTAGAAACGTGGACGAGCAAGAGATTACTATTGATTTACGTGATTTATGGCACGTATTGCAAAAAAATATACGCACCATCAAAAAGGTAACCTGTGGCTTCGTGGCTGCTGCCGTAGTTTATTTGATTGTTGTGCCTCCTACCTATGAATCCGTGGCCTTGCTGCGCGTAAAGCAGCCTAAGGGTATTGGCAGCTCCATTTTGGAGTCCATGCCCATGGGTAATGCCATGGCTACGAAACAGCTCATGAGCACCTATGCGGAAATTTTGAAGAGCCGTAGTGTAGTTGTGCCCGTTATCGAAGCTACTGAGGAAGCTGACAAGGATGGCAAGTATCCCCGCTATGAGGATTATTTAAAGAGCCGCGTAACTACCAATCCCTTTAAGGATACGGAAATTATGCAGGTTAGCGTAACTGCCAAGACTGCTGAGGATGCGCAAAAGGCTAATCAGCTTCTAGTGAATGGCTTCCTGACTCGCCTGACCGAGCTGGTGCGTGGTGAGCAAAAAACTACCCGTCTCTTTATTGAAGAGCGCGTAAAATCCTCTAAGCAGGAATTGAATGATGCTGAAAGCAAGCTCACTGCCTTCAAAAAAGAGAAGAATGTGCTGTCCCCTGATAATCAGGTAAAGCTGACTGCTGATAAGCTGAATATGGTGGACAAGCTGCGTGCGGAAAATCAGGTTGCTTTAGAGGCAGCCCGTGCCCGCAATAGCTCCGTAAGCGGCCAATTGGAGAATAATACTGCTAGTGTTGCAGACAACAATGTGATTACCTCCCTGCAGAAGCAATTGGCTACTTTGGAAACCCAGCGCATTAATTACCTTGATAAATATACCGAAAAGCATCCCAAGGTGCTGGAGGTGAATAAGGAAATTGCCGGCATTCGCAAGAGCTTGAATGATGAGATTGCTCGCATTGCTTCCCTGGAAACCTCTTCTACCAACGTGGTACACCAAGGACTTTTGGCTGATAAATTTAAGAGTGAAGCCGAAATGAGCGTAGCTCAAAGCAATTTGAAGACCATCAACGAGTTGGAAAAGCGCTATAATGAGGATGTACAAAGATTATCTGATACGGAGCAGCAATATCTGAGCCTGCTGCGTGATTCCAGAGTTGCACAGGAAATTTATGTAATGCTGGCTAAGCGCTTAGAGGAAGCTAAGGTTGCTGAGGTTGCCGTATCCACTGAGGTACAGGTTGTGGATGCGCCCACCCTGCCCGAAAAGCCGGTGAAGCCGAAAAAGGCTTTGACATTGGTATTGGCCTTCTTGCTAGGCCTCTTCGGCAGCAGCGGTTATGTAATCGCTCGCGAGCTCATGAACCGCACTATCAAGACCACCGATGATGTTGCCACCTATTTGGGACTGCCTGTTTTGGGACAAGTGCCCAGCGGTGAATCCTTAAATGAAGCACAGGAGACAGAAAATCTGAGCACCTGGCAGAAGATCTGGAGGGCAGTATGGAAGAAGTAACTTTGATTGCGAATACGGATGCGAAATCTCCTGTGTCCGAAGCATATAGAACTATTAGAACCAATATTAAATTTTCCAATATCGCCGGTCGAGAGCTCAAAACAATTATGCTGACTAGCGCTACCCCTAACGAGGGCAAGAGTACGACTATTTCCAATCTGGGCGTTGTTATGGCTCAGGCTGGCTATAAGGTTGTAGTGTGTGATTGTGATTTTCGTAATCCTACCCAGCATAAGATTTTTAAGGTACATAACAAGGGCTTGAGCAATTGTGTTGCTACCGGCAGTGATGTGATGGAAATTATTCAGCAGACCGCTGTTCCCAATCTGTATGTGCTTACCAGCGGTCCGGTGGCTCCCAATCCTTCCGAGCTTTTGGCAAGCCAAAACATGGTGGATATCTTAGAAGAGTTAAAGCAGCATTTTGATTATGTGCTTATCGATACTCCGCCTATTATGCCGGTTACCGATGCTGCTGTAGTGAGTGGTAAGGTGGATGGCACCATTTTGGTGGTGGCTTCCGGTGCTGTGAGCCCTGCTATCGCAGTGGAGGCTAAGACTCGCCTGGAACAGGCCGGTGCCCATCTGTTGGGCGTAGTGCTGAATAAGGTGGATGTGGCTGCTAATAGTCATTATGGCTATGGTTATGGCTACTACTATTATTATGGACATGAGCATAAGGATGCTCAGGATGGTGAATGAGGGGCATTACCATACAGAGAAGAGGTTAGATCATGCAAAAAATTACGAAAGCAGTTATCCCTGCTGCGGGCTTAGGCACGCGCTTTTTGCCGGCTACCAAGGCTTGCCCCAAGGAAATGCTGCCCATTGTGGATAAGCCTACCATTCAATATATTATTGAAGAGGCCTTGGCTAGCGGCATTACCGATATTTTGATTGTCAGCGGCCGTACTAAAAGGGCTATTGAGGACCATTTCGACCGCAGCCCTGAGCTGGAGATGAATCTGGAGGAGCATGGCAAGCTAGATTTGCTCAAGCAAGTGAAGGATATTGCGGATATCAACATTCACTATATTCGCCAAAAGGAGCCCCGTGGCTTGGGTCATGCGATTTTGTGTGCGAAAGCCTTTGTAGGTCATGAGCCCTTTGCGGTTCTCTTGGGCGACGATGTGGTTTATAATGACGAGTATCCCTGCCTGCGTCAGCTGATGGATGTGTACGAGGCCACCGGTGGCAGCGTGCTGGGCTGCCAAACCGTGCCCAAGGAGAAGGTTTCCTCCTATGGCATCGTTGCTAGCACTCCTACTGATAAGGAGCGTATCTTTAAAGTTAATGATATGGTAGAAAAACCGGCCGTGGAGGAGGCTCCCAGCCAGCTGGCTGTGCTGGGCCGCTATGTGATTATGCCGGAGATTTTCGAAATTCTGGAGCACACCGAGCCTGGTCGCGGCGGTGAAATTCAGCTCACTGACGCGCTGAAGGTGCTGGCTAAGGAGCAGGCCATGTATGCCTATGACTTTATGGGCCGCCGCTATGATGTGGGCGACAAGCTGGGCTATCTGGAGGCTACCTGCGAATATGCCCTGCGTCGCGAGGATTTGCGCGAAAAATTTATGGACTATTTGCGTACTATCGTGTAAAATAAAGTGTAGATAGCTTGAAGCGCTGCGTTTAGCAGCACGTGCTATACGGACTCTGCGTTTATCACCGCCGATACGAAGTGTCGGCGGTGTATTTTTTTAGCTTATAGCTGCATTGTAGAGCGGCAATAGGTGTTTCCTAGGCTTTTTGTTGGCTTGACAGGCTATTAGTGCTATAATAAAGGCAGTGAAAAAGGAGGTTTTGCTTATGAGAAAGGATGCACCTATTGGTGTGCTGGATTCCGGCGTAGGTGGGCTATCCGTGCTGAAGTGCTTGCATCAGCTTTTGCCCCATGAGGATTTCATATATGTGGGGGATACAGCTCGTACTCCCTATGGCACTAGACCGGAGCAGGAAATTCGCGGCTTCGTGGCAGAAATCATCAATTGGCTGGCAGCTCAGGGCGTAAAGGAGGTTGTCATTGCCTGCAATACCCTGACCATGCTGGGTGTGGATAGCCTTAAGGGTGGACACACATTTCCCATTGTGGGCATGTCCAAGGGGGAGCAGCTGCTCTTAGCGGCTAGCAAGAAGAAAAAAATTGGCGTTTTTGCTACTCCCTTTACGATTAGTACCGAGGCTCACAAAAAGGCTATTTTAGCTGCAGACCCTAGCGCGGAGGTTTATCCCATGGGCTGCGCCAAATTCGTGCCCTTGATTGAGGGTGAACAGTTCGCAAGCCCTGAGCTGCCAGCGGCTATTGCCGAGTATGCAGCGCCTTTAAAGGAAGCGGGCGTAGATGCATTGATTTTATCCTGCACTCATTATCCCTTTATTAGAGAGCAGATTGCGGCAGAGTTTGGGCCTGAGGTGACTATTATCGACCCAGCGGAGGCAACGAGCCAACTGGCCATTGCAGCCTTAAACGAGGTGGGCTTAGCCAAGTCCGAGGGCGTGGGTAAGGTGACTATCTGTGGTACGGCAGATATTGAGCGCGTGCGCCGTTTGGCTCAAAGAATGCTGCCGGTAGCTGATTGTGAATTCAGAGAAATCAACCTGCAAGAAAAATAAACTTACAATATTTGCTAACTAACTTGGAATACAGGCAGGAGATTTTTCTTTTTTGTCAAATGTATACATGTATTCAGGTTATACAAAAAATATTATAAAGAAAGGTGGTAGCTGTGGAAAAGCAAGGAGTATTAAACAACAACAATATTGTGGGCTCGACCTTGGTCCATAAGCTTGCCATGTTCGTGGTGCTTTTTGGTTTTTGGATGGTTCTGTCAGGTAGAACGGAAACAAAGTTTATTGTGTACGGTCTCATTACGGCGATTGTCACTACCTGGGTTACCTATCCCTTGCTGCTGGTGCCCAATAAGGACGGCAGCAAAAGATATTTTGTTTTTGGCGTTTCCATTCCCAAATTCATCATGTACTTTTTCTGGCTTATGTGGCAGCTGGTTTTGGCCAACATAGATGTTCTGCTAGCTACAACGGCTCAGGAGCTGAACATCGACCCCAAGGTTGTGCGCTTCTACTTCAGAGCGGATAACCCCATGGCCTCTGTTGTTTTGGCCAACTCCATTACGCTGACTCCTGGTACGGTCACCATCAACGTTACCGATGATGGGCTGTACGAGATTCACGCCCTTACTAAGGGTGCGGCTGCCGGTGTATTGGATGGCTCTATGCAAAAGAAGGTCGCTGATTTGTATGGAGAAAAATTTGATTTTGCTGTAGCGGAGGGTGAGGAATAATTATGAACGTAATCTTTTTTATTCTAATGGTTTCGATCCTCTTTGTTATTGGCGCCATGCTGCAGCGACTATTTTATGGACCAACGATTTATGATCGCATGAATGGCTTGGGCGTTATTGGCGCGGACACCATTTTGCTTTTGGTGCTCTTCGGTTATATCGACGGACGTCCGGATATGTACGTGGATATAGCCATTTCCTATGCCTTCCTGGGCTTCATTGGTTCCGTTATCGTAGCAAAATTCCTGGGAGGTAAAAATATATGATTGAAGCATTCGGTCTTAATTCTCTCAGAGAGCTTATTGCAGCGTTGTTTATGCTGGGCGGCTTGGTTTTCTTCATCGGCTCAGCCATTGGTATGCTGCGCCTGCCGGACTTTTATTCTCGAATTCACGCCTCCGGCAATAGTGAAACCTTGGGCTGCATGCTGTCCTTCATCGGCCTCATGATTTATGAGGGACCGACCCTGACCGCAGTGAAGATGGCCTTTGCCTTCTTGATTGTGTTCATGGCTAACCCCATTGGCTCCCATATTTTGGGTAAGGCAGCCTATAAATCCGGTCATCCTGTGTGGACACTGGATACTAAGGGCGCTAAGAAGCTGGTGGGCCTGGAAAAACAGGACCACAGCGCGGATGAGCCCGTAGGTCATATCAGACAAAAGGAGGAAAAATAAATGCAGATATACATAGTTGAAGCAGTTTTATTGATTTTCCTCATTCTGATTACCTGTGCCGTTATCTTCTGCAAGGATATTTTGAGTGCAGCTATTATTTATAGCGGCTTCAGCTTCTGTGCAGTGCTGCTGTATCTAATGATGGGCTCTCCTGACGTAGCCTTTACTGAGGCAGTTATCGGTACTATTTCTACAATCTTCTTTGTAGCTTCTTTGAGAAAAATTGATAGGTGGTGTAAATAATGCGTGGCTTAGTTGCAGTTATTTTGGCGATTATGACGGGCATGTTTTGCTCCGTGGTAACCTATTTGCCGCAGATTGGCGACGCCAATGCGGCCCCTAACCAGCATGTTACCCCGACCTATATTTCCCGCAGTGCGGAGGATACAGGCTCTCCGAATATCGTAACCGGCGTCATCATTGACTATAGAGGCTTCGATACCATGTGGGAGACCTCGGTAATGTTCCTGGCAGGCTTGACCACCGTGCTGGTGCTCACCAGCAATCCCGTTGGTCGTCGTCCTGAAGAGGAGCCGGAGGATCCGGAGGAAGGAGAGATTATCAAATGATGAAAGAACCATTTGGTGGCCTCATCCTCAATGTGGCCTTCCGTATGCTGGTGCCATTCACCATCGTCTATGGTGTGTATGTACTCTGCTTGGGCGAGTTTTCACCGGGCGGCGGCTTCCAAGCCGGCGCACTCTTGGCGGTGGGCGTGCTGTTAGCTCGCTTGATTTTGGGCTTTGACACCAAATTTAATGTGCTGGGAAAAACCTCCGTTGTTTTGGCTGGCTTAGGCACCTTCCTGTATGCCTTTACCGGCTGGCTGACTTTGTTTGGCGGCGCGGATTATTTCCTGAATTATGATTATATGCCGATTGTGCTGGAGCCGAAGCATGAAATGCATGCCATGGGTATTTTCCTCATCGAAATCGGCGTTGCCATCTGTGTAATGATGACAATTATTAATCTGCTTGATGCAATCGTGAAAAGGGGTGAAGATGATGGAAGTGTTGAATGAGTTTTTAAAGACTAAAGGCATCTACTCCCTAGTTATGATTTTATTCTTCTTAGGCGTGTATGGCATGGTTTTAAGCAAAAACTATATGAAAAAGCTTATGGCCATGAACGTGATGCAGGTAGCAGTAATCTTCTTCTATCTGTGCTTTGCCCAAAAGGACGGTGCTATGATACCTATTCAAAATGGTATTACCACTGACCCCAATGCCTATATCAACCCCCTTCCTCATGGTCTGATGCTGACAGCCATCGTTGTTAGCCTTGGTACCACCGGTGTAGCCATCGCGCTCCTCATGCGCATCAAAGAAATTTATGGCTCCGTAGAGGAAGTAGAGGTATTGAGGAGGGCAAGTAAATGACACAGCATGCTCCAATTTTTATCGTTCTACTGCCCTTGACAGCATCCCTTTTGTGTATGCTGTTTAGCCGCATTAAAAAAGAGCTGGGTGCTTGGATTGTCATGGCCTCCATCGTGGGTGCCTTCCTGAGTGCTTGCACCGTGCTTCAGCGTGTTATCGCTACCGGCGGCAAAACCTGGCACTATTGGATGGGCGGCTGGCAGCCTCCTATCGGCATTGAATTTGCCCTCGATCCTTTAAATAGTGTGCTGGCTGTGCTGGTAACCTTTATTTCCATGATGGTTGCTCTTTACAGCAAGCCCTTCGTAAAGGAAGAGGATTGGCTCCATGTGGGTGGCTATTACACCCTGTTCGGTCTGTTGACCGTGGGCCTGTGCGGCATGATTGTTACCGGCGACGTATTTAACCTATACGTATATCTGGAAATCATGTCCCTGTCCGGCTATGGCCTTATTTCCCTCGGTGGCAAAAAGTCCATGCTGGCAGCCTTCCGTTATCTGTTAATCGGCACCATTGGTGCTTCCCTGTACCTGATGGGCGTTGGCTATCTGTACGCTCTCACCGGTACCTTGAATATGGCCGATCTGGCTCAAAGAGTTGTTCCCTTCGTGGGCACGCCCCTCTTTGCCATCGCTGTGGCCTGCTTCATCATCGGCTTTGGTATTAAGATGGCGCTGTTCCCGCTCCACGGCTGGCAGCCCGATGCTTATACCTTTGCTCATCCCGGTGCGGCTGCCTTTATCGCTGGCTGCATGAGTAAAGCTCCTGCCTACGCTTTAATACGCTTCATGTACTACATTTTCAAGGTTGATAGCCCTGTAATGCATAGTGCCTTGAACGTGTTAGGTATTCTGGGTATCGCCGGTATCCTAATCGGCTCCATTATGGCTATGGCTCAATACGACTTCCGTCGTATGCTTGCTTACTCCTCTGTAGCCCAGATTGGCTACATCGCCATTGGCATGGCAATGGGCAATATGTATGGCTTTATCGGCGCTGTACTGCACATCATCAACCATGCCTTCATGAAATGCAGTCTATTCCTGGTAATCGGTGGCGTTGAGCATCGTTTTGGTGAGGTTAACCTGTATCGCTTGGGCGGCCTCAACAAAAAGATGACCATCAGTACCATCACCGTTACTTTGGCTGCTCTGTCCATGATCGGCCTGCCGCCGACCGCTGGCTTCTTCAGTAAGTGGTACCTTATGATGGGTGCCTACACCGGTCAGCAATATTTCTACATTGCGGTGCTGGTAGTCAGCTCCTTGTTGAACGCCATTTACTTCTTCCGTATCATTGAACAAATGTTTGTACAGCGTGAAGCTTCCCTGACCGAGGTTCATCCTCATAAGGGTAAGCTGGGCCTGCCATTCAGCATGGCACTGCCGATTTTCGTAATGGGCATTGGCATTCTGGTGCTGGGCTTCTACAGCGTGGACATTGTTACGGATATTATTAAATTAGGCTTGCCGGAGGTGTTCTTGAGATGACGATTATAGATTGCAGACCCTTTCTGGCAGTAGGTGTTTCCTTTATTGCGGTAATTTTGATTGCCTTCAGCAGACGCTGGCCCAACCTGCGTGAGGCCTGGAGTGTAATCGCCTCCGTACTCAAATTTGGCATTATCCTGTCCATGCTGCCCGCCGTTTTAGATGGCAATGTATATCAATGGACTCTGTGCCAAATTACTGATACTGTGGGCCTGACCCTGCGCACCGACCCGGCGGGCATGATTTTTGCAACGCTGGCCTCCATGCTGTGGGTGCCCATGAACTTCTATTCCATCGGCTATATGCGCTGCAATCAGGAGCGCGAGCAGACCGGTTACTTTGCCGCCTTTGCAATGTGTATGAGCG
Source organism: Phascolarctobacterium sp. (assembly GCA_034086985.1). Classification (GTDB taxonomy): domain Bacteria; phylum Bacillota; class Negativicutes; order Acidaminococcales; family Acidaminococcaceae; genus Phascolarctobacterium_A. The sequence continues at coordinate 118,383 of JAXDZG010000022.1, read as the reverse complement.
CAGTAATGGGTATTGCCATGGCCGAGAACCTGTTGACCTTCTTCATTTTCTACGAGCTGCTGACTCTGGCAAGCTATCCGCTGGTACTGCATAAGCGTAACCAGGAAGCTTTGATGGCTAGCCGCAAATACTTGATTTACACCTTGATTTCCGGTCAGTTTTTCCTGGCTGGCGTTATCGCCGTGTACTGCATCAGCGGTACCATGAGCTTCACCGCCGGTGGCTTCTTAACCACCGCCATGGCTCCCAAATGGGTACTGCAGGCAGCCTTCGTGCTGATGATTTTAGCAGGCTCCGTAAAAGCAGCTGTTATGCCCTTGCATGGCTGGCTGCCAGCTGCAATGATTGCGCCGACTCCGGTATCTGCACTGCTGCATGCCGTAGCCGTTGTTAAGACAGGCGTATTTGCCGTGCTGCGTATTATCGGCTTCGTCTTTGGACCGAAGCTGCTCGCGGAAATTGGTGTTACTGATGTGCTGGCTTGGGCGGCTGCTACCAGTATTCTGGTCTCCTCCCTTATCGCCCTGCGTCAGGATCACTTGAAACGCCGCTTGGCCTTCTCCACCATCGGCCAGCTTTCCTACATCGTTTTGGGTGCAGCGCTGATTTCTCCTATCAGCATTAAGGGTGCGTACTTGCACTTGGTAGCCCATGCGGTTATGAAGATTACTCTCTTTATGTGTGCGGGCCTTATCATCGCCCGTACCCATAGGAATAATATCAGCGAGCTTTACGGAATCGGTAAGAAGCTACCGGTTACCATGGCCTGCTTTACCATAGCGTCGCTGGGTATTGCCGGTGTACCCTTCTTGGTAGGCTTCATTAGTAAGTGGAACCTGTGCTTGGGTGCTCTGCAGGCAGGCAAGCCCTTATATGTGCTGCTGTGGGTAGCCAGTGGTCTTTTGGCTGCTGCTTACTTGATTCCTGTTTCCCAGATGGCCTTCTTCGTGAAGGACCCGCAGGAAAAATTCCGCTCCTATGGCGAGATCAGCTATGCAATGCTGATTCCTATCTGCATTACCACTTTGATTGCGTTGATTTTGGGCTGCGTTCCCAATGTATATCCGCATTTCTACGAATTGGCAACAATGGCCTCTAACGCTGTTTGCGCAGGCTGGCACGGGGGGTGGCTATAATGACTAAGAAAACAGTCTATATGCTTGTAGCTGTAGTTTTGGTATTGGCAGCCGCTGCTGAAATCGCTGGCGTGCATATGCATGCTGCATCCTGGTGGCCCTTGCCCTTTGGCTACGACATTTTCTTCGGCTTTGTTGGTGCTTGGGTGCTTATCATCGTCTCCAAGCTGATTATGGCGCCGATTTTGCAGCGCGATAAGGATTATTATGATGATGATTTTGATGAAGATGGCAGAGGTGATGACTAATGAATGAATTAATGCTTCATCCCGGCCTGATTTTGTGGGCAGTGGGCATTATTGCCATACTGGCACCCAAGGCAATCAGAAAATTTGTCCTGGCTTTAGGACCTCTGGCGGCAGTTGGTGCAGCCCTGAAGCTGCCTCTCGGTACGGAGTATACCTTAAATTTCGTCCATGATATTCAGCTGCATTTGATGTATGTTGATAAGCTGGCTTGGATTTTTGCCTTTATCTTCTCCGTGCTGGCTTTGGTAAGCGGCATTTATGCTGCGCACAATCCCAATCGAATGGAAGCGCTCTGCTCCATGGCCTATGCCGGCGGCGCCATTTGCGTGTGCTTGGCTAAGGACTGGCTCTCCTTCATCTTCTTTTGGGAATCCTTGGCAATTACTTCTCTGTTCCTGGTTTGGTGTAACCCCACCCATGAAGCACGCCGTGCTGGCTTCCGCTATATGCTGGTGCATATGCTGGGCGGCGGTATCCTCTTAGCAGGTATCTTTTGCATCTGGTACACCGGCCACGGCGACATGATGATTCACAGCCTGACCAATCGCCCGCACGATTGGGCTTACTGGCTGGTAATGCTGGGTATGTTCATCAACGTGGCTATGCCTCCTGTAAACGCATGGCTGGTGGATGCATATTCCAACTCCACCCTCACTGGTGGTGTTTTCATGAGCTGCTTGACTACTAAGGTTGCAGTTTATGCTTTGATTAGAGTGTACGCAGGCACCGAGCTCCTCATGTGGGGCGGCGTGCTGATGGCTCTGTATGGCGCTTGCTATGCGATTATGGAAAATGATATGCGTAAGCTCCTTGCTCACCATATTATTTCCCAGACCGGCTTCATGGTTGCCGGTGCCGGTATCGGCACGGCCATGTCCATGAATGGCGCTACTGCCCATGCCTTCTGCGATATTCTCTTTAAATCCCTGCTCTTTATGTGCGCTGGTGCTGTTATTTATGCTACCGGCATCAAGCACATTAATAAGGTGGGCGGCATGGCCAAGAAGCTGCCGCTGGTTGCAGTGTGCTTCTTCTCCGCTGCCTTCTCCATCGCCGGCATTCCTGCCTTCAACGGCTTCATCAGTAAGAATATTACTGTAAACGCTGCGGCAGCTGCTGGCCAGCCCATGGTCTTCACTCTCTTAGAGCTGGCTGCCATCGGTACCTTTTTGTCCATCCCCTTGAAGATGGGTTACTTCATCTTCCTGCGCAAGGACGATAAGGGCGCAGAAATTATCAACCCGTTGCCCATTAACATGAAAATTGCTATGAGCATCAGCGGCTTCCTCTGCTTCCTCTATGGTGTATACCCAGATTTGCTGTACCGTCATCTGCCCTTTGAGATGACCCCGTACCAGCCCTTTACCGCGCCGCACCTGCTGCAGCCGGTGCAAATGCTGGGCATGGCCATGATTCCCTTCATGATGTATCTGAAGAACATGGAGCCCCATACAGCCATCAGCCTGGATACCGATTGGTTCTATCGTAAGCCCTTTGCCGGACTGATCGGCAAGACCAGTGCCCTCCTGTGCGCACTGTGCGGTGGCTTGGGCAATGCTTGGCAGGTGCTGTACGAAAAATTCATGGATTTGACTGCTAACCCCATGGACTTCCTGGATGCGAAGCCCTTTAGAAAGCGCAGCCACTACAATCCGGAGAACTATCGTACCTCCATTGCCGACCCCATGATGATTACCTTGACGGTATTGGTAAGCTCCATCGCTTACTTCATCGCAACCATGCAATAAAGGTTGGCTAGCTTGCAAGTAAATATTTCCCAAAATAGAAGCGGACGCTGCGGCGTCCGCTTTTTGCATCCTCGAATTGAATTGCACTTTGTCAAAGAAATAACAGATAATTCACCAGTTCTTTACAAAAAGTAGTACAGCATTTTACGAAATATGATACAATATATATAAGCATGCATTGTAGTGCGATGAAAAGTATAGTAGAATGAATATAAGCAAAAAAATGGAGGTGCTCTTATGACAACAGTTGAGTATAAGTATAAATATGGCCATGGCTACAAAACCTTTACCTTGGAAAAGGAGCATGTACTGGACGAAATCAAAATTGCTGAATTTCCGCCTCTGACCGATTTGAAGGGCGCTGTGTTGGATGCTCTGTATCATCCTATTGCCAGCGAGCCCATTGATAAATTGGTTAAGCCGGGTATGAAAATTGCCTTCATTTGCAACGACTCCACTCGTGTGGCCAACACCCACGACTTTATGCCTATTTTGGTGGACGAAATGAACAAGCTGGGTGTGAAGGATGAGGACATGAAAATCGTTTTCGCCTTGGGTACCCACCGTGCTATGAGCCATGAGGAAATGGTGGAGCAGGTAAGCGAGGGCGTAGCTGCGCGCCTGCCCATGTATAACAGCGACTGCAATAAGCACGAGGACTTCAACTATTTTGGTGCTACCTCCTTTGGCACGCCTGTGCTTATCAATAAATTGATTTGCGATGTGGATTTGGTTATTATGACAGGCACGGTTGTATATCATTTCTTTAGCGGCTTTGGTGGTGGGCGCAAAGCCGTGCTGCCCGGAGTGGCAGCCATGGAAACGGTGCGCCGGAACCACAGCCTGATGATGAGTCCCAACTCCCAGCTGGGCAAGCTGGAGGGGAATCCTGTGTATGAGGATCAGATGGAGGGCGTGGCTCTCTTTGCCCAAAAGCATAGACTCTTTAACTTCAATGCTATTTTGGATGCCCAAAAGCGTTTCTTGAAGATTTTCGCGGGCGACTGGAAGGAGTCCCATCTGGAGGCCTGCAAGTTCGTAGAGCAGGTGTATGGTGCGCCCGTAAGCCAGCCTGCGGATATTGTTATCGCCAGCTGCGGTGGCTATCCTAAGGATATCAATATTTATCAGCTGCAAAAGACAATGGATAACGCTTGGTGCGCAGTGCGCGAGGGCGGCGTAGTCATTATCCTGGGCGAGTGCGAGGAGGGCAGTGGCAGTGCAGCCTTGGAAAAGGCCCTGCAGGAAAATCCTTCTCCCGATGCTATCAAAGAAGCATTGGCTAAAAAGTTCGTTATCGGTGCCCATAAGGCCTTTGCCATTACCCGCCTTATGAAAAAGGCTAAATTCATTCTGGTTTCTGCACTGGATAAAAAGCTGGCCAAGGACTTACTCTTTGAAGCAGTAGATGATGTGGATGAGGCTATTGCTTTGGCCGAGTCCTACATTGGCCCTGACTACAAGATTTTGCTCATGCCCCAGGGCAGTCTCACTGTGCCGGTAATCAAAAAATAGCCTGCTTTGTAAAAACACAAAAAAATCCCTTTAGCTGCTTGCCTTTTAAAAAGAATTCGGATATAATTATAGCGTTGCAAAAAAAGTTAGAGATTAAAGGGGAGAGCTTGTTGAAGTTGGATATTGATTATAAGGCTATTGGCCTGAGAATAAAAGCTGCACGTACTCGTAAAGGGTTGACTCAGGGGAATATAGCCCAATTAACCGGCTTATCGACTCCGCATATTAGTAATATAGAAACCGGTAATACTAAGCTGGGCTTGCCCACCATCATTCATCTGGCCAATGTGCTGGATGTGTCCGTGGATGAGCTCTTATGTGATAACATTCACCGCAGCGAGCAAATTTACTGCCATGAGCTGGCTGAACTGGTGCAGGACTGCTCCGTGGATGAGCTGCACATTATCTCCGAGTTGGCCAAGGTAGTGAAAAAGGCTGGCATCAATAGTGCCAAAAAGGCGAGAAAGCGCCGCACTAAGGCGGAGATGGCTGCAGCCAGAGCAGCTGAAGAAGCAGCCAAGGAGGCTGTAAGCGCATAAGCAAGCTTAGTAATAAATGTAAAGATTAAATCGCTCCTATAGCTCAGCTGGTAGAGCATCTCATTCGTAATGAGAGGGTCGCAGGTTCGAATCCTGTTGGGAGCTCCATAAACAACTCGCCCCTAGATTTTATCTAGGGGCTTTTTGTATACTTTGAATACGTACAAATGTAGCATAATTTTATGTATTGCAAAACGCAACAGGAAACAACAGTTTGGTTAAGGAAGTGCTAGCAGTGCGCAAACTTTTATTAACGGGCTTTGACCCTTTTGCTCATTATCAAATCAATCCCTCCTGGAAGGTGGTACAGGCCTTGCCGGAGCAGCTAGGCGATTTTGCCATCACCAAGCTTCTGCTGCCCAATATTTATGGCTTAGCCGGACGCATGCTTTTAGACAAAGCGGCGGAGCTAGAGCCAGATGTGATTTTGCTTACAGGCATGGATAGCGGCAGCGTGCATGTGCATTTAGATACTGTGGCTGTGAATTTAAGGGATGCGCTGGTGGAGGATAATCTGGGGCGCAAGCCCTGGAATGAGCCTGTTCTTTCCAGCGGACCTGCTGCCTACATGGCTACGATTCCTGCTCACGAAATTGTGCAGCAGCTGCAAAGGGAGCATTGCCCCGTCCATTTGGGCTACACGACGGGCGGCTATGTGTGCAACGATATTTTTTATCTGGCCTGCCACCATTTTGAGGGCAGCAAAACCCAAATAGGCTTTGTCCATGTGCCACTGCTGCCGGAAATGGTGTGGGATGAAAGCTTGGCACTACCCTTGGAGAGGTCTAAGGAGCTGCTGGCACGCATAATTCAGACTCTTGCCACAATCACTGCCAAAGAATAGTACTCAAGCTACTGTTAACTCCACGTAAATTATGATATAATACAGTATCATAATTTTGAGTGGAGTTATTTTATGCGCAGAAAGGTTCTTTTTGGCTTTGATTATACGGATAGCGAATTTATTAAGCTGGTGTTGTACCTCTTTGTAGGCGGTACGGCGGCGCTTTTTGAATGGGGACTCTTTTATATTTTCATTCATTATCTACTAAATGGACTTGGTCTAGGTATTACCGCCCTTACTATGACGGCAACGGCCATGGCTTTTTGCCTGTCCACCCTGTTTCATTATTTCCTGGGAAATATTCTAGTCTTTGACAGTGGCAGTCGTTACGAGAGAGGCAAGGAGTTAAGCCTGGTCTTTTTAGTGAGCATTATGGGACTGGGCTTTAACCTGCTTCTGATGTATATATTTGTAACACTATTAAGCTGGGAGCCCATGCTGAGCAAGGTACTGACCAGCTGTATCGTAGTAGTGTGGAACTATCTTTCACGCAAAAAATGGATTTTTAGGAGTTAAACATGGCTATTAATTATGCTGAGGTAATGCAATTTAAAAAGGTTGTCATCGTTTATAATCGCAACAGTGGCAAGCAGCTTTTTGCTAGCATGATGGCCAAAATTAATGAGATTTTTAAACGTTTAAAGGATCAGCTGGGCTCAAAAACTGTGGAGCTGCGCGAAATCAAGCGCTTTGATGAGATTCCCGCCATTGCCCAGGAAATCAAGGATAAGCAGGTGGATTGGGTTGTTATTGCCGGTGGCGACGGCACCATCCGTGCCCTTATTGAGCAGCTGTCCAACAGAAAATATCTGCCCTATATCAGTGTATATCCTGCAGGCACTGTGAATTTGGTGGCTAAGGAGCTTTTAATGAGCGGCGACCCCTATAAATGGGCGAAAAGAGTGCTGAAGGGCGTGGAGGTACCTGTTTATCTGGGTCGTGCTAATGGATATATTTTCTTAACGGTTACAGGCATTGGCTTTGACTCCTTGGTAGTGGATAATGTAACGGAAAAGGAAAAGAAGCTTTTGAATAAGCTGGCATATGTGCTCCAGGGCACGGAGATCATGCGTAAGGAGGTTCTCTTTAACAACTGGCGTTATCGCTTTGAGGTGCGCTTTGATGACGAAGAGGAATGGCACGAGTGCTCCTCTGTGATTGTAGGCAAGAGCCGTTATTATGCGGGACGCTATAATCTGTTCCGCGGAGCCTCTTTATCAACGCCTTGGTTGTATACGGCGCTGTTCACCGGTGCTAAGCGTGCGGATTTCATTCGTTATGCTGCCTGCATCGCTATGGAGGCACTGGGCTTGGACAAGGATATCGTGGTGCGCAAGGCGAAACGCTTGGAAATTCGTTGTAATGTGGAGGATTTTGCGGCGGAGCTGGACGGCGACGCTGTAACCACGGCTCCCCTGAGTATAGAGCTGGAAGAGGAGCCCATTAAGTTTTTGGCTTAGATTTTTGTTAGACGAAGGTATGATGTAAGTTGAGAAAAGTGATCAGCAAGCTGGTAATAGTGCTGTTTTTGCTCATTGCAGGGGCAGTGGAATGGAAGCTGGCCTATGACAATTTTGGGGCGCTGGACCCCATGCCGGTGGAGGAGTTTGGCTTTGAAATCTTTAACCATCTCCTGCGGGACTGCCTTTTGGGCTTGATTGCCTGGACCATGTATTTTCGGCGCAAGCGCTTGCCCGACAGGCTGCGTCGGTATTTCCCGGTTGTGGTCATAGGGCTCATGTATGTGGGCGTAGCCTGCTTCATGGTGTACCAGCTAAGCCTGGATAAGGGTGTTCAGACAACTTTGGCAATTATTGCGGGCATTAATAATAATATTTTGTTAGTGCTATTGTGTGCCATGTGCTATTATAAATGGCCCAATGCCTTGATGAAGGGCATCTATTTTCTGGTCTATGTGTTCACGGCATTAACGCTTATTTTTGATACCTTCTATTTTTGGCAGACCTCCATGCATGTGGAGAGCGTGCTCTTCCAAAATTTAAATATTTATGCTATTAAGGGCGTGCTGGCCACCATGAGCAATATTTTGCTAGCTGCCATCATTGGTGGCATCGCTTTCATCCTGCTTTTGTTCCGTGTGCCCACTCCCAGCAAGCGCAAGCCTAATTTCGTGTGGTCCCTGTTATGTGTGGCTATGTTTACCATAGGCCTCAATTTGGCGGATAAGCTGCTTTTAAGCGGTGGTATGTGGTGTGTGGAAGAGATTATTGGCAGCTATATAACCATTGAAAACGAGAAAACAAGACTCATTTATCGCAATATGCTGTCGGTGCCCATCAATCTGAATTTCTTGAGCAAGGCCATGTTTGATACGGATAAAATGGCCAGCGCCAAACATGTGGAGATGCGGGAGCTGACGGATAAGGATAAAAAAACATTGCATAAGCTGGGCATAGATGTGCCCAAGGAGGCGGTACAGAAAATCCCGCCCCAATATGACCGTGTGGTGCTCTTGATTTTAGAGTCCATGCACCGGGATTATATCAATTATTACAACGAAAATATTCCGGAAAAGGCCACGCCTTACTTAAATAAGCTGGTCATCCGTTATCCCCATCTGAATAGGTATTATTCCTCAGCGGTGCCCACTACCCAGGGCCTCAATGCTACCTTCCGTTCACATCTGATTATGGATAAGGATGTACCGGGCAAGGGTACACCTTCCCTGTTTAGAGTGGCGCAAGCAGCTGGCTATAAGGGCATTTTCATGAATGCCTCCAGTCAATACTATGCCAACGAGCTTAAGGAATATCCTGACCAATTCGGTATGCAGGAATATATCGCCAAGGAGCAGCTGGAGAAATTTGGTTACACCGGTGCTAGCGGCTGGGGCTATCATAATGACGTGATGTATGAGCATACCCTGCGCATTTTGGAGGAAAACAGGGGTCAAAAGCTGCTTTTGGTGACGAAAACCTTGGATATGCATCAGCCCTATCCCTACACGGGCTACCGTTGGGAGGAGATGCCTGAGGGCGTGCGGGATAATCCCAATGTGACCGTGCGTGGCGTGTATTGGGTTGATAAAACCATCGAGCATTTCTTTACCGAGGCCGAAAAGCGAGGCCTCATGGATGAGCGCACCCTGTTTTTGATTACCAGCGACCATAATCCCCATAGCGGTGGCGAATATACGAAGCTAGTGGAGAAGGCTAATGATAAGCTGAGCATTGCGCCCATACCCTTGCTTTTCATTAGCAAGAATTTGGGACCTCTAGATGAGCTGCGCACCAATGAATATGCTTCTCAAATCGATTTAGCGCCCACACTGCTTTACTTAATGGGGCTGGATATTCCAGAAAAATTTATGGGACGCAATCTTTTGCAGCCTGCGCGGGTGCCCTTTGCGCTGGGTTATTTTGGTGGCAAGGCCTTTTATTGGTCAGCAAAGCAGCATTTTGTGGACCAGATGGATAATCCGACGCCTAATGATGAAGAGGATGCACTGAGCAACTACATCATCCATAATTATGGACTATGGCATCAAAAAGAGTAAAGAAGTCTAAATTTTTCATCTGGTTTTAAATGAAAGTGTAAAAGTATAATGTATACAACTCCGTAGAGACTACAATTTCTACGGAGTTTGTTTTATAATAAGATATCATACAATATTATTAGTAAATGGAGGGGTATGTATGTTTTTGATTATTGGTGCGCTCGTAGTTTTGGGCGTAATCTATCTCTTGCTGAAGCGGCAAGAATCCCGCATGGTTTTGATTGCGGCCGGTATTTTGATGTGTATTATTGGTGGCAAGCCCATGGCTGCTCTGGATGCTTTTGCTAAGAGCATGACCAACGCTGGCTTGATTACCTCTGTGTGCTCCTGCATGGGCTTTGCTTGGTGCATGAAGTACACTGGCTGCGACAAGCATTTGGTTGTAGCCATTGGCAAGGTGCTGAAAAAGATGGGCTTCCTGCTGATTCCTGGTGCTACCTTGGCAACCTTCGTTGTTAATATCGCCATCCCCAGTGCTGCAGGCTGCAGTGCTGCTGTAGGCGTTATCTTTATTCCTATTTTGATGGCTGCAGGCGTGCATCCGGCCATGGCTGCTGCTGCTGTTAAGTCCGGTACTTATGGCAGCATGCTGAACCCTGGTCTGGTACACAATGGTGTTATTGCGAAGCTGGCTGGTACTCAAATTACTGAGGTTATTGGTAACCATATGATGGCTACGGTAGCAGGCGTTTTGGTAGCAGCTGCAGTACTTACTGTTGTGGCTATTGTGCTGAAGGAAAACAAGGGCTATGTACCTGAGGGAAGTGTTGTGGATGACGATAGCTTCTCTGTAAATCCGCTGTACGCTATTATGCCTTTGATTCCGGTTATTATTTTGCTTTTGGGCAGCACTAAGGTTGTGCCTGTGCTGAAGATGGGCGTTCCTCAGGCTATGATTATCGGTGCTATCCTGGCATTGGCTGCCACCCGCAAGAGTCCTGTTGAGCTGACTAAGAGCTTCTTCAATGGTATGGGCGATGCTTATGCAAATATCATCGGTATTATTATTTCCGTTGGCGTTTTCGTAGCTGGCTTGAATGCTCTGGGCCTGATTAAGGCTTTGATTGCTTGGATGCTGCATTCCACTGGTATCGTAAAGATTGCTGCAACCTTTGGCCCGTTCCTGCTGGCGTTGATTTCCGGCTCCGGTGACGCAGCAACTGTTGCCTTCAATGAGGCTGTAACTCCCCATGCTGTTGAGTTTGGTATTTCTACGATGAATATGGGCTCCATTGCTGCCTTGGGCGGCACCCTGGGCCGTACTATTTCTCCTATCGCCGGTGCAACTATTATTTGCGCAGGTATTGCTGGTGTTGACCCCATGGAGGTTTGCAAACGCAATGCGCTGGGTATTGTGTGCGCCCTGCTGGTAGGCATGGTTCTGCTGCTGTTCTAAAAGTTATATAAAATTAAATTAACCACCGTTAGTGTATAGCTGACGGTGGCTTTTTTTATGAGTTAGTAATAAGCAATCATCATGCTCGCGGTGATTTTCTTATAGATGTTATCGCTCAAAGCGTATACCTGAGAAGTGCTCCGGTCTGCGAATGCTTGATACAATGTCCACATAGAGCGCTTAATCCGTCAAGAGAAAAACCTCCGCAACAGAGAAGAGGCGCTTCGCGAACATGCGAGCCTGTCCGTTGCTATCGTAATTCGATTATGCATCGATTTGCTACCGTAGTCGCATTCTTGCCTCCGTCACTTCCCAGGTATACGCTTTTCGCTTGCGAAGTTTGTAATTAGTGTTTTCTTCTACAAGTTTATCATGTATAATATACTATGGAGGAAAATGTATGGATATTAATACTTTTATAGATAAATTGCAAAGCTATCAAGGCGAGAACGTGTTTAATCCTTGGCGTGATTACGACTCTTATACTGAGATTGGGCCGGAGGCCCCAGAAATTCGGCGCGAGCATTTGCGCCGCTATTTGGAGCTGCGCCAGCATGCGCACTATCTTTTTATTGCGGAGGCCTTGGGCTATCAGGGCGGTCATTTTAGCGGCGTGGCCATTACCTCGGAGCGCATTCTGCTGGGGCAGCATAAGGACGTGCGACCGGCAAGTGTGCTGGGCCCGTGGGAGTATAGGCGCACGAGCAGTCCTGCTAGTGCGCTGCTGAATGCTACGCAGAAGGTGAAGGGCTTTAACGAGCCTACGGATACTGTGGTGTGGAGCACGCTGCAACACCATGGTGTTGCAGCCTTTGATGTCATTTTGTGGAACATCTTCCCTTGGCATCCTCACAAGGAGGGCAAGCTGCTCACCAATCGCACGCCCTCCACGCCGGAGCTGGACGTAGGCGTGGAGTATGCCAAGCTGCTGCTGGAGCTGGTGCCGGGAATGGAGATTGTGGCCATCGGCCAGAAGGCGGCGGATACGTTAAGCCGCTACGGCATCGGGTGTAAGGCAGTGCGCCACCCATCCATGGGCGGCGCGGAGATCTTTAGAGCGCAGGTGGCAGCGCTGTTTAAAGGTCAGGAGTAAAGATAAAGTAGCTTGGCGCGAAGCTGTGCGAGCGCAACAGAGTGGCTCAGGATAGAGTAATGTAAGTGTAATTGAAAAGCTTAGTATGTAACTATGAGAGTGATACAAAAGCAGCTCGGAGGTGTGGCTGATGGATGTGGAAAAACAAAATAATGCAACTGAGCAGGCCACTTCTGTAGCTATTGCCCAAAATTACATCACCCGCGAGCAGGCCTTGAATGTGGCGCTGAATATAGGCAAGGTGCTGCTGAAAAGCGGCGCTGAGACCTCTCGTGTGGAGGACACTATTGCGCGCTTTTGTCGCAGCTTTGGCTATCATGATGTGAATGTCTTTGCTACGCCAACCATGATTATCATCGGTGATGAGACCACGGCCAATGCGTCCCTTATGTGTCGCATTCGCTATCGTAGCAATAATTTGAGCAATGTAAAGGCCATTAATGATTTTTCCTATGGTCTGAAGCCTGAAAGCTTTAATTACGAGGAGGCTATGGCCTTTTTGCATCACCTGCTGCAAAAGGAGCCTCCCTATGGCAAGTGGACGGTGTGCCTGGCTTCGGCCATCTGCTCCGCCGCCTTCGCCAGCATGCTGGGCGGCAATAGTCACGACTTCTGCGCAGCCTTCGTCACTGGCGGCCTTGCTATGACGCTGCTGTGCCAGCTGACCAGCTATAGCCTGGGTGCCTTCTGGGAGAATACTGTGGCCGGCGCAGCTATTGGCACCTTGGCCATTATGTGCTGCGCGGTTAGTGTGCAGTGCACCCGCACTAATATTATCGTAGGCTCGCTGATGCCCTTTTTGCCGGGACTGGCCTTCACCAATGGCCTGCGAGACTACTTGAGCGGGGATTTAATTAGTGGTAACAGCCGTATTGCCGAGGCACTGCTCTTTGCAGTTTCCATTGCCTTTGGCTTGGCCTTTACTTTATTAATTTGGTATCGATGGGGGTGGGAACTATGGCCATCTCCTCGCTGATCCTTTTCCCCAATTTTCCCGATGAAGGCAGGTGGCAGGCATGATTTTATTAAATTATCCAGAAGCCTTTATCTTTGCCATGCTTTCTACCATGGCCTTTGGCATTATTTTCCAGGCTCCGCGGCGTTCCCTGCCCTTGTGTGGTTTAGTGGGTGCTGTGGGCTGGCTTGTATATATTTATCTGCGTAACGGTGCGGAGCTGGACTCCTTCTATGCCAATTTGGCAGCAGCTGTGGCAGTGGCCTTGCTCAGCGAGGTGGCTGCACGTATCTTCAAAGGGCCGGTCACTGTCTTCGTCATTCCGGGCATCTTTCCTATTGTGCCGGGCCTTGCCATGTATAACGGCATGACAAAAATTATCGAAAAGCAATATGATTTAGGTATGTCACTGCTCCTGCAGGCAGGTATGGATGCTTCGGCCATTGCCCTGGGCATTATGTTTGTGGGCAGTTTATTTAGAGTGATCAAAATAAAGCGGGAAAGGAGCCACAAGCATGGAGGCAAATAAAATACCCAATAGCGCTCAATCCATGACTAGGGAGCAAATTCTGGAAGTGGCTCTGAATATGGGTGAAGCCCTTTTAAAAAGCGGCGCGGAAACCTCCCGCGTGGAAGACACCATCATGCGTTTTTGCCAAACCTGTGGATACCACGAGGTAAATGTTTTTGTGACGCCGACGGTAATTTTGGTGGGCGACAAGTCCGCTCCCAATTCCACTATGATGAGCCGCATTCGCAATCGCAGCACTAATCTGTCCAATATCAGCGAAATCAATGATTTTTCCTATAATATTAGCCAAAACCCGGTGGATTATCCCACGGCCATGAGCAAGCTGCAGGACTTTTTGCAGCGTCGTCCACCCTACGGCAAGTGGATGCTGTGCTTGGCCTCGGCTATTTGCTCGGCTACCTTCGCCGGCATGTTGGGAGGCAACAGCCATGATTTTGTGGCTGCCTTTTTCACCGGCGGGCTTGCCATGGTGCTCTTAAAGCAGCTAGGTGGCTATCGACCCAGCGCTTTTTGGGAGAATGCCTTGGCGGGGGCAGCTATTGGTGCGTGCACGATTTTGTGCTGCGCCATCAGCATTCAGTGCACTAAAACTAATATCATCGTAGGCTCATTGATGCCCTTCGTGCCCGGTGTGGCTTGCACCAACGGCCTGAGGGACTACATGGCCGGTGATTTGGTCAGCGGTAACAGTCGTATTGCTGAAGCACTGCTTTTTGCTATTTCCATAGCCATAGGCCTAGCCTTTAGCTTATTACTTTGGTATCATTGGGGGTGGGATTTATGGGTCGAAAAATAGCTTTGCCTAGGCCCTTAGCCACTTCACATGAGGAGGTGTGCTGATGCCTATCGATTATGTAAGCGCTTTGGCCTTCTCCTTTTCCACCACGGTGGCCTTTGCAGTGCTGCTGCAGGCACCGCGCAAAACGCTGCCCATTAGCGGCATCATCGGTGCTGTGGGCTGGGTCGTTTTCCTGTATGTGCGGCGGGAAATGGGCTCCAGCAGCTTTTATGCCAATATTTGTGCGACCCTGATTTTGTCGCTTTTAAGCGAGCTGGCGGCCCGCATTTTTAAGCAGCCGGCCACAGTCTTTGTCATTCCGGGGATATTTCCCATTGTGCCGGGACTAGGCATGTATAACGGCATGGCCCAGCTTATAGAAAATAATTACGAGCAGGGCATCAACATCCTGTTGACGGCGGGCTTGGATGCGGCAGCTATTGCCCTAGGCATTATGTTTACGGGTAGCTTCTTCCGAGTTTTAAAAATAAGTGCAGAGCGCAAGCGCTTCTTGCAGCTCTTAAGTAAAAGAAAAAAATGATTTTGGAGTGATGAGGGGAATATGGGTCTTTTAGAATTATTATTGTTATCAGTGAGTCTGGCCATGGACGCCTTTGCTGTGTCCATTTGCGGCAGCATGGTACTCAGTCCTGAGGACAGAACTGGTGGTGCCCTGCGCTTTGGCATTTGGTTTGGCTTTTTCCAGTTTTTGATGCCGCTCATCGGTTATTTTGGTGCCATTTCTTTTATTGATTATATTACGGCTTATGACCATTGGCTGGCCTTTGCTCTTTTGTGTTATTTGGGCGTAAATATGATTCGCGAGGCCAAGGAGGCCTGCAGCATCAAGCACAGCTATACAACCAAGGAAATGGCAGTGCTGGCCATTGCTACCAGCATTGATGCTTTAGCCGTGGGCATTAGCTTGGCCTTTTTGAATACCAATATTTGGCTGGCCTCGTCTATGATTGGCGTGGTGACCTTCGCTATCGCCACCTTCGGTGGCTTGGCAGGCTTCCGCCTAGGCTCAGCCGTAGGTAAAAATGCTAATATTATCGGTGGCCTAGTGCTTATCGCCATCGGCGTAAAAATCGTCCTAGAGCATACCGGTTTTATCTCATAAAATCGATAGTGTTGGCTGCTAAGGGAGACACTTGCGGCTATGCGTATTATCAAAGGAGGCAAAATATGATTACAGTGAATAAAGAGCGTATGCTCTCAGAATTTAAGGAGATTGTGGCTATTCCCTGCCACACACTTAAGGAGCGTCCTGTATTTAACTATCTTAAGGCTAAGCTTGAGGGCTTGGGCTTTACGGTGGAGGAGGACGACGCAGGGAAGCAGTTAGGTGGTAATTGCGGCAATTTGTGGGCTTTTTTGCCAGCGACTAAGGCTGGAGCGGTGGGCGTACTGCTTTCTGCTCATATGGACGGCGTGGAGCCCTGCGGCGGCACCACCGTTGTGCAAAGGGATGGCGTGCTCTACAGCGACGGCACAACTATTTTAGGTGGTGACGACAAGAGCGGCGTGTCCGGCATTTTAGAGGGCATTCGCTTGCTTTTGGAAAGCGGTGCTGACCATGGCGATATCCAGATTCTCTTCACCATTGCGGAGGAGGGGGGCGTCAACGGCTCCCGTTGCATGGATAAGTCCAAGCTGCGTGCGGAGGTGGGCTATGCCCTGGACGGCGAGGGTGCGCCCGGGGAAATCGTGGTGGGTGCCCCCGGTCAGTACAAGTATAAAATCAGCGTGCATGGCAAAAAGGCCCACGGTGGCCTGGAGCCGGAAAAGGGCATCAACGCTGTCATGATTGCGGCCAAGGCCTTGGCCGAGGTGAAGCGTTATGGACGCATTGACGAGGAAACCACCGCTAATATCGGCATTATTTCTGGCGGCGTGGCCACCAATGTGGTTCCGGATCTTGTTACCATTGAGGGCGATGCCCGCAGCCGCAATAATGAGAAGCTGCTGGCCATTCGCGATGAAATCGTGCATAGCATTGTGGCCGGCGTAGAAAAGCACGGGGCCAAGGCGGAGGCCTTGGTGGAGCACAAGTACAGCTCCTTCTTAGTAGCTGAGGAGAGCAAGGTGGTAGCCTTGGCTAAGCGCTCCTGTGAAATATGCAGCTTTACGCCCGACGTAACGCTGACCGGCGGTGGCAGTGATGCCAACTTTATCAATGCTGCCGGTGTGCCCTGCGTAATCTTGGGCACGGGCATGGCCAATGTGCACACCGTGGAGGAATATCTGAAGGAAGAGGATCTTTACAACTCTGCCCTCATGGTGTATGGCATTTTAGTAGCAGCTGCTGAATAAAAAAGCACAAAAAAAGAGCCCTAGCTATGTTTTGGGAAGCATAGCTAGGGCTCTTTTTATGGCGAATTCCATCTCTTGTATACGCACAAATGTAGTATATTTTTATGTATTGCGAAACGCAACAGGAAACAATTGTTTGTAGATATTTTATGCTTCCTACATCTGCTTTTGTGGCTTATCCGCATCCAGCTCCTGCAGCAGTCTATCCAAAGCGCTATCGGGAGCATCCTCCTCGGGAATAAGCATATCCTCCGGGTCCTCAATAACCTCCACCTTCAGCTCCACCCCAAAGGTCTTTTTGAACCAGGAGAGATGGTCCTCCAGCTGGTGCATTTCGATGGTAGGCATGTGCTCCGCATGAATGGTGAGCACAGCATTCTTTTTATTAAAGCTGGGAGTGAGGGTATGCACCATGCGCATTTCGGAATAGTCCAGGCTTTCTGCCAAGGCCAGCAGCAGGGACAGCTTGTTGATGAGCTTCCAATTGCTGTCCGTAAGCATTTCCTTGTAGAAACGTGATTTGAAGTAGTTTTTGGAAACGCCGTTATGCCAACCGGCGATAGCGCTGGTAATGATTTGCTCCTTATGAGTCAGGCCAAAAAGCTTGGCATTCTGAATCATGTAAGCACTGTGGCGGGCATGACTGTAAAAGTTAATGGTGATACCGATATCGTGGAGCATGGCAGCTGTTTCCAAGAGCCGACGATAATTCTTGCGCACCTTGTGCAGCTCCATCCAGCCGTCGAACATGGCCAGAGCCAGCTTGGTAATATGGCGAGCGTGTCCAGTGTCAGATTCAAAGAGGCGCAGGGTATTTTCTCTGCTGCGCTCCAAAATATTTTTAGCAATCAAGGGCACATTATTGGACTTAGAATAATAATCATAGAAGAGACCCTCGCGCAGACCGCAGCCGCTGGTAATGAGCTTTTTAGCGCCAGTGGCTTCTAAAAGGCAGCTAATAATGCTGCTACCGGCCAAAATAATATCACTACGCTCGGTGCTGAGGCCGGAAATCTTTTTGCGCTGCTCCAAATTGGTCAGGCGCAATTTATTGAAAAAGCTACGGAAGGTTTGTACAGGATAAGCATAATTATGAATTTTTGTAGCGGGGTATTTCTTCGCCCGCTGAATAATCTTGGCCACGGTACGAGCGGTACCGCCTACGCCGATTAAGGGCAGATTATTCTGCTTGAGCCAGGGGTATTGGCTTAAGCGGCTCATGATAAAGGCGTTTAAATCATTGTAAACATTGGCAGGCATCTCGTTGCGAATGTTGAACATGCCCGTGGTATTCACAGCGCCCAGAGGCAGGGAAACACTCTCCAAAATCTTGCGATTTTTAAAAAGAATAAGCTCCGTACTGCCACCGCCTAAGTCGAAGATAATACCATTTTTTACATCCAAGGTATTGATAACGCCCAAATAGCTCACATAGGCTTCCGTTTTGCCGGAAATGATGTGTAGCTGGATACCGGTTTGCTCCGCCACTTGCTCTACCAGCTCCGCGCCATTGGACGCATTGCGAATAGCTGCCGTAGCCACCGCAATCGTCTTATCCGCCTGATAAATCTTGCACATATGGGCAAAGCTGCGCATGGTTTCAATGGTGCTGGCAAAGGCCTCCTCCGTCAAGAGGTTTTGCCCATCCACCTTTTGGCTCAGACGCAGCGCTTCCTTTTGGTTGTAGACCATATTATAGGCCCCGTTTTTGTAGATATGACTGATAACAAGGCGGGCCGAGTTAGAGCCAATATCTATGATCGCTATTCTCTGCATTTTCCTCTCTCCTCCAAGCAACTCCACGTTACTAAAGTATATATTACCCACAAAAGTCAAAATTCCTGCGTTCCAAGATAAAATCCGTGTAAAATTGTCAAATTTATGTAAGGACGCAGGACTTTTCCATTAGAAACAGAATATAATAGATATAATTAGTTTGGAGGCGCTGCATATGAAACGTAAAACACATACTACCTTCGCCGCCATTCATCTGGGCTCTGAGAAGATTAGTATGCAAATCACAGAGTATCGTAATCTTGATAAGTATAAAATCATCGAGCGTGTGAGTCGACGCATTCGCCTAGGTGAGGCAACCTTTAAAAATAAAATTATTCCCTTTGAGCTAGTATCAGAAATCTGCGAGATTTTGCAGGGCTTTAAACGCCTTATGGTGGAATATGGAGTGGAAGAGTACAAGCTACAGGCTACTACCGCCGTGCGTGAGGCCAGTAACCAAATCTTCCTCTTAGACCAGATTTATAGCAAGACCGGCCTTGAGGTCGAGGTTGTGGATATGCCCAAGGAAATTTACACTAAGTTTGTGGCTATTCGCAAAACTTTGAAGAACGAAAAAATCTCCAGCGAGCGTGAGGGGATGCTGATGATGGATATTTCTAGCGGTGGCTTGGGCGTAACATTGGTTCAAGACGAGCAAATCCGCTATCAGGAAAATTTCCACGTGGGCATTATCCGCATCAAGGAAAGCTTTGCCCGCAATCGTAGGGAGAGTATCCATTTTAACAAAGCGCTGACGGAGTTTTTGAGCAGCACAATCGGCTCGGTACGCCAAGAGCTACAGCAGAGCAGCGTACAATATTTGGTGCTATCCGGCACAGAAACGGAATTGCTGCTGCGCATGCTGGGCTTGGATGAGGAGCAGCTGGTACATCGCATTAAGGCGGATGATTTCCACAATTTCTTTGCCAAGATGCGGCGTATGAATTTGCCCCAGCTGATTAGTGCCTATAACATTCCTGAGCATGTGGCCGAGCTAGCCCTGCCTACGGTGCTGCTGTACGAGCAGCTGCTGCATTTGCTGCCGGCTCAGGAAATTGTCATCACCGGCGACAGCTTTATCGATGGCATGCAGCTTTTGCACATCGGCCGCAAGACCAATCTTGCCCTGTGCAAGGAGTGGGAGCAGGAGCTCATTAGCCTTTTCCACTGCATTGGCAAGCGTTATTTATACGACAGGCACCATGTACAGCAGGTGGAGCGCCTAGCTGTGACCATTTTTGAAGCTATTGCCAAATATTACAGCATGGGTGAGTATGAGCGCCTGCTGCTCAGAGCAACCTGTATTCTCCACGATATAGGTAAATATATTTGCATGCGCAGTCATTCCCTATATAGCTACCAGCTAATTTCCTCTACGGATATATTGGGCTTGAGCGATCGGGATAAGCGCATTGTGGCGCTGGCCTCTTATTATCATGCCAATAGGCTCTTTGACCAGAGCAAGCCTGAGGCACCCTATGTGCCCAAGGATATGGTGGCTGTAGTGGCCAAATTGGCTGCTATTGTGCGCTTGGCCGATGCTCTCGACCGCAGCTATTTGCAAAAAATCCGCAGCTGTAGTGTCACCTTGAAGGATAACAAGCTCAAGATTCAAGCTGTGAGCAAGATGGATTTGGCTCTGGAAATGTGGACTTTTGAGGATAAGTCCGCCTTCTTCGAGGAAGTTTATGGTATTAAGCCGATTTTGGAACGGGTGGATAAATAATGAAAAAGCTAGAATTAAATAAACCGGAATATTTTTATAATCGTGAGCTGAGCTGGCTGAAATTCAATCTGCGTGTTTTGAAGGAGGCCATGTTCAAGGAGGCTCCTCTTTTGGAGCGCTTAAAATTTATCGCTATTTCTGCATCTAATCTTGATGAATTCTTTATGGTGCGCGTGGCAGGACTGTGGAACAGCCTTGATAACGGCGTGGAGAAGCTGGATGCGACAGGGCTTTCCGTTAAAGACCAGCTAGAGGCTATTGCGGAGTCGGCCCATGAGCAAATTCGCACCCAAACGAAATATTTGATGGCGCTATTGGGTGAAATGGACGCGGTAGGCTTGCATTTCCGCCGCGTAGAAAATCTTACGGATATGGGTAAGGATTGGCTGGAGGAGTATTATCGCGAGGTCATCTATCCTGTTCTGACGCCCATGGCCGTGGATGCTTCCCGTCCCTTCCCCTTCCTGGCTAATAAGACACAGAACTTAGCTGTAGAGCTGATTAAATCGGACGGTGAGCACAGCATGGGCCTTATCCAGGTGCCATCTGTGCTGGACCGCATTTTGGAAATACCGCCTGAGGAAAGACGCACCTTCGTCTTTTTAGAAGATATTATTGCTAGTCATTGTCAGGATCTCTTCAAGGGCTGCCAGATTTTGGACGTTGTGCCCTTTAGGGTTACCCGCGATAGCGATTTGGATTTGGAGGAAGAGGACAGCGTCGACCTGTTGAAGGAAGTAGAGGAATCCCTGCGCAAGCGTAAGCGTGGTGCTGCCGTGCGCTTGGAAATCTTTAAGACTAATAATAGCCGCATTAAGAAATTCTTAGAGGATAATCTGGATGTGTCCGACCTTGAAATCTATGAGATTAATGGGCCTCTAGACCCCACCTGCTTCTTTAAGTTTACAGGACTTAAGGGTATGTGGCCCTGGCTCCATGAGCCCTTTGTGCCCCAGCGTCCCCTGGAGCTTCCCGATGACAGTGATTTATTCGCCGCTATTCGCCAAAATGATATCCTTCTGCACCATCCCTACGAGACCTTTGACCCGGTTGTGAAGCTGGTGAGCGACGCTGCCGACGACCCGCAGGTACTGGCGATTAAGCAGACCCTGTACCGCGTCAGCGGTAACAGCCCCATTGTAGCGGCCTTGGCGAGAGCCGCAGAAAACGGCAAGCAGGTTACGGTGCTGGTAGAGCTGAAGGCTCGCTTTGACGAGGAGAATAATATTCTCTGGGCTCGCCGCTTGGAAAAGGCTGGCTGCCACGTAATCTATGGTCTTGTAGGCCTCAAGACCCACGCCAAGATTATTCTCATTGTGCGCAAGGAAGATAACGGCATCAAGCGTTACGTGCATTTGGGCACCGGTAACTATAACGATAGCACCGCCAAGCTCTATACGGACTTGGGCTTGATGACAGCCAATGATGAGTTCGGCATTGATGCTTCCGCTTTCTTTAATCTGCTCAGCGGCTATGGCGAGCCACCTGTGTGGAACAAGCTGGTCATGGCACCTTTAGGCCTGCGTGAAAAGATTTACTCTTTGATTAATAACGAGATTAATATGGTGAATATGGGTAAGGAAGGTCATATTATTGCCAAGATGAACTCCCTTATCGATTATCCTGTTATCCAAAAGCTGTACGAGGCTTCTGTTGCAGGCGTACATATTGACTTAATTGTGCGCGGCATCTGCGGCCTGCGCACGGGCATTGAGGGCATCAGCGAGAATATCACGGTGCGTAGCATCGTGGGACGCCAGCTGGAGCACAGCCGTATTTTCTGGTTCGCCAATGGTGGCGAGGAGCAGCTGTATCTATCTAGTGCGGACTGGATGCCGCGTAACCTCAACGACCGCGTGGAGCTGTTCTTTCCTGTGGAAACGGAGGAGCATATCCGCCGCATTAAGGGCCTTTTGGATTTGTATTTGCGCGACAATGTAGGCGCCCATATGATGCAATCCAATGGCACCTATCGCCGTGTGCACAACAAGCTGGAGCCTGTTAGCGCCCAGGCAGCGCTGTACGAGATGGCGCAGCTGGCTGTGACCGGCGACAAGCTTCCCATGGCTCAGCGCTTGCAGCCCGTTTTTAGTAGGAGATAGCAAAAAGCCCAGTCCCTGGTATCAGGGACTGGGCTTAAGTTTTCATATGGTGACCCCGGGCGGATTCGAACCGTCGATCTTCGCTTTAGGAGAGCGCTGCATTATCCAGCTATGCTACGGAGCCATATACAGTTTTACAGGCGCTCGGCCATTCCCGGAGGCATGCTCCATTCTACGCGGACGCCGGTGGGACCCCACAGGCGGGTAAGGCAAACCTTAAAGTTATCCAGACTGGACAAGGGATCCAAGGTCTTAGTCACAAAATCGCGGATGGTTTCTCCTTGGGGCACATCCAATGTCAGCGGTGTAGCTAAAAACTTCTCAACCGCTGCCTTAGCTTCCTCAACAGGAAGGGTTACAGTGGCGGATTTCGTTGCTTCATTATATTCTACAAATCCATAATTGCAATTATAATTCAAGGTTACGGTAAAGGTACTCATAGTTCTATTCCCCCTCTATATCTTACTATTATATCAATTTGTGCCGTTAATAGCAATAAGGGACTTTAATTGAGCAGTTAAAAGAGTGGCCTAAGCTTCTAGACCACTCCTTTAATAAATTTTATTAAAAATAGTATTATCTGTGGCCGGCACTATTTGGTGTGCTTTTTGTCCAAGGCCTCCTGATTAGGCGCTGCATTAGCATACTTGGTCAGGGCTACCTTGGTGATATGGAAATCGCCTACGGTGCCGGGGCCGTCAATACAGCCGTTAGGGCAGGCCATGCCTTCAATATAGCTGCAGTCGATGCGACCATCCTTAGCCTGCTTCACTGTCTTGAAGCAGTTCTCCAAGCCGCTGGCATACACAGCCTGACTCACCTCGCCACCAAGAGCGGTGACAGTTTCCTTCACTGCAGCGGTAACACCGGCGGTGAGGGGATAGCCCAGTCCCAGACGAGAAGCTTCACGTTCAAATTCGTAGGGATTCATATCGGCAAATTTAATATCCTTGCCCTCTAGCATGCACTGGAGCTCTTCAAAGGTCATAGCAAATTCGATTAAATCGCTGTGCTCACGCACCTCGTTCTTTTTGGCAATGCAGGGACCTACGAAAACCAGCACTGCGTCCGGGAAGTGATTACGCACATAGCGCACGGTGGACATCATGGGGGAGTCGGTCTCGCTAACATGCTCGGCAGCTTCGGGAACATGGGTCTTCACTAGCTTCACAAAGGCGGGGCAGCAGGAGCTGGTCATAAAGCCCATTTCCTTGGGAACCTTTTCGATATATTCGCGGGCTTCCTTCACGCTGGTAATATCGGCGCCCATGCCGACCTCGATGATCTCGGCAAAGCCAGCCTTCTTCATAGCGGCATAAACCTGGGACATGGTAATCTTTAAGCCATATTGGCCCACAATGGAGGGAGCAACGAGACCCACCACCTGCTTGCCGCTCTTAATCGCCTTAATCACGCGCACAATATTACTGCGCTCGTCGATGGCGCCAAAGGGGCAGGCATTGCGGCAGGCACCGCAGGTTACGCATTTATCATAGTCAATTTTAGCCTTGCGGTCATCGCCGATGGAAATAGCACCCACGCCACAGGCACGCACGCAGGGACGATGGATTTCGATAATAGCGCCGTAGGGGCATACCTGCTTGCAGCGACCGCACTCGATACATTTATCGCGATCAATGAAGGCGCGGTTTTGCACCAGACTAATTGCTTTCTTAGGGCAATTGTTCATGCACTTGTGGGCAATGCAGTGACGGCAAATATCGGTAACGTAATAAGCGTCGATGGGACATTGGTCACAGGCTGCGGGCAGCACGTCGATAATAGGCAAATCCTTGCGCTCTGGCTCAAAGAGCGTCTTTTTGGAGGCCTCAATAATATTCTCCTTACACTCCTGACCCAGGGCCATATCAATGCGGTTCTTTAAAACAGCGCGCTCCTTGTAAACACAGCAGCGATAGCGTGGCGTGTCATCGCGCACTTCCTGCAAAATATCATAAACGTGGTCGATGAGTACATCGTTCCAGGTATAACGGGACAAATGCTCTAAAACCATGCGCCGTAATTGGGCAACTGCGGTTAATTCCATGCTGGTACCCCTCCTCATATTGGTAATAAACATAAAATTTCCGTATCAACAAATTATACACGTTATCACTTCTGCGTTGAAGACAAAAATCCTGCAAGGAGAAGCAAAGAAAAAAATTAAAAATTTTTTGCTTACCCCTCTTTACAAATCGCAAAAGAGGCATTATAATAGTCGCATAAAGCAACGATGTTGTTGTTGGAGTAGTCTCCAAACCGCGTCGTTGCTTTTGCTTTATATCCACTTTGGCGTAAAGGGTCGGAGTAGATAGTGCAACGGAGCACCGGAGCAGCGTACGACGCAGCTTGCGGTGTTTTCTTATTTTACAGAGCCAGAAAGAAAAATAATCTGTAAAAGCACATAATTTGCATTAAAATGAGGGGCTTACGATTGTAGGCCGAATTTCTCACAAGAGAGCTTAGGGAGGTATAATCATGAATGATGTTCAGAAATTATTTGGCAGCTTAGTTTTTAACGAAACTGTTATGAAGGATCGTCTGCCGACTGCAACCTACAAGGCTTACAAGCAAGCGATTATCGAAGGTAAACCCTTGAATATTGAAATCGCTAACATTATTGCCAACGCTATGAAGGATTGGGCTTTGGAGCATGGCTGCACTCACTTTACTCACTGGTTCCAACCTATGACTGGCATTACTGCTGAAAAGCATGAAAGCTTTATTTCTCCTACCGCTGAGGGTCGTGTAATCATGGACTTCTCCGGCAAGGAATTAATCCAAGGCGAGCCTGACGCCTCTAGCTTCCCCTCCGGCGGCCTGCGTGCTACCTTCGAAGCTCGTGGCTACACCGCTTGGGACCCCACCAGCTATGCTTTTATTAAAGACAATTGCCTGTGCATTCCTACCGCGTTCTGCTCCTACACTGGCGAAGTGCTGGATAAAAAGACTCCGCTGCTGCGCTCTATGAACGCTGTTAGCAAGGCAGCCTGCAAGATTTTGAAGATTTTCGGTGTCAACACCGTGCGCGTAAACAGCACCGTTGGCCCTGAACAAGAATATTTCCTGGTTGATAAAAAGATGTGGGAAAAACGTAAAGACTTGGTATACTGCGGACGCACCCTGTTCGGTGCTAAGTCTCCTCGTGGCCAAGAGCTGGAAGACCATTACTTTGGTATCATCAAACAAAGAGTATTGGGCTTCATGAAGGATTTGGACGAAGAGCTGTGGAAGCTGGGTGTGCTTGCTAAAACCGAGCATAACGAAGTAGCTCCTGCACAACACGAGCTGGCTCCCATTTTCTCCTCCACCAACGTTGCCTCCGACCATAACCAACTGATGATGGAATTCATGAAACGCGTTGCTCTGCGTCATGGCCTGGTTTGCCTGCTCCATGAAAAACCCTTCGACGGTGTTAACGGTAGCGGCAAGCATAACAACTGGTCTCTGGCTACCGAAGAGGGCAAAAACCTGCTGGATCCTGGCAAGGAGCCCTATAAGAACCTGCGCTTTTTGACCTTCCTAGCAGCTATTTTGAAGGCTGTTGATGAATACCAAGACCTGCTGCGTGTATCCGTAGCAAGCGCTGGTAACGACCATCGTCTGGGCGCTAACGAGGCTCCTCCGGCTATCGTATCCGTCTTCCTGGGCACTGAATTGACCGCAGTTCTGGAAGCGATCGCGGCTGACAAGGTTTACACCGGTAACCCGGCTGAATTCATGAAGATCAGCGACGACACCATTCCTGCACTGGTTAAGGATAACACCGATAGAAACAGAACCTCTCCCTTTGCCTTCACCGGCAACAAATTCGAGTTCCGTATGCTAGGCTCCATGTTCTCCATCGCCGGCCCCAACGTTGTACTGAACACTATCGTTGCTGAAGAGCTGGATGAATTTGCTGAAAAGCTGGCCGATGCTCCTGATCTGGAAGCTGCTGTATATGACCTGGTTAAACAAACATACCTGGCACACAAACGCATCGTATTCAACGGCAACGGCTACACCGATGAATGGGTTGCTGAAGCTGCAAAACGCGGACTGTTGAACCTGAAATCCACTCCGGAGGCTATTCCTTATCTGGGCAGCGAAAAGAACATTGCTCTCTTTGCTAAGCATCATATCTTCACCGAAGCTGAAGTTAAATCCCGTGTGGAAATCCTACTGGAGAACTACAGCACCACCATTTCCATCGAGGCTGCTACCGCACTGGATATGTTCCACAAGGATATCCTCCCGGCAGTTGCTGCTTACACCGAGGATTTGACCAAGGCAGTGCTGGATAAAAAGGCTGCCGGCATCAGCGCAGGCTTTGAGGCTGAATTGGCTAGCAAGCTGAGCGATCTGAGCGCTGAAATGTATGCTGCAAGCCTGAAGCTGGATGCAGATTTGAAGGCTGCTGGTGAAATTGAATGCACCAAGAAGCAAGCAACCTTCTACCATGATGCTGTTGTAGCTGATATGGAAGCTCTGCGTAAAGCTGTTGACGAAGCTGAAGCTCTGACCGGTGGCAAGTATCTGCCGTATCCGACTTATGGCGAACTGCTCTTCGGTGTTAATGAGTAAATAAATAAAAATATATAAAATCTCTGTACACAACGAGGTGTATTCTGCTGGTAGTAGAATACGCCTCACTTCTTTTTCAAGGCTAGTAGATAAAAAGAGGCCTGAAAATTACATGCACAGGCATGTGACGATAAAACACACATCGTTTAAATGGCTAAACGGTGCTTGATTTTCATGAGGGGTGATTAATAATGGATAAATTCGTATCCGCGGACACTATATGGGTACTGATTGGTGCCTTCCTAGTATTTTCTATGCAGCCTGGCTTCGCAATGGTAGAGACCGGCTTTACCAGAGCTAAAAACGCTGCTAACATCGTAATGAAGAACGTTATGGACATGAGCCTTGGCTCCATCGTCTTCTGGATTTTAGGCTTTGGTCTGATGTTCGGTGAGGATATCAGCGGCTTCATCGGCGCACCTGATTTCTTTGTAACAGGTGACTACGGCGGAAGCTATCCTTCCTCTTCCTTCTTCATTTTCCAAACCATGTTCTGCGCTACCGCAGCTACCATCGTTTCCGGTGCTATGGCAGAGCGTACCAACTTCCTGGTTTACTGCATTTACAGCGTTTTGATCAGCGCTCTGGTATATCCTATCAGCGGCCACTGGATCTGGGGCGGCGGCTGGTTAGCCGAGATGGGCTTCCATGATTTCGCAGGCTCCACTGCCGTACACATGGTAGGCGGTGTTGCTGCTTTGATTGGCGCCAAAATGATTGGCCCTCGTATTGGTAAATACAACGAGGACGGCTCTGTGAACGCTATTCCCGGTCACAGCATTCCTCTGGGCGCTCTGGGCGTATTCCTGCTGTGGTTCGGCTGGTTCGGCTTCAACGGTGCTTCCACCGTCTGCGCAACCGGTGATGAAGCCCTGATTAGCATGGGCGACATCTTCATTACCACTAACATGGCTGCTGCTGCCGGTGCAACCGCTACCATGATTTACACCTGGGTACGCTATGGCAAGCCCGATGTTTCCATGACTCTGAACGGCGTGCTGGCAGGCCTTGTTGCAATCACCGCAGGCTGCGACGTTGTTAGCCCTGCTGGCGCTTTGATCATCGGCCTTATCGCTGGTGTTCTGGTTGTTGTAGCTGTTGAATTCTTTGACCAAAAGCTGAAGATTGATGACCCCGTTGGTGCAGTTTCCGTTCACGGTGTGTGCGGTGCTTTCGGTACCATCGTAACCGGCCTCTTCGCTACTAAGGACGGTCTGTTCTACGGCGGTGGCACTAGCTTCTTAACCACTCAAATCATCGGCGTTGTAACCGTAGCCATTTATGTAGCAATTGCTATGACCATCATCTTTGGTGTTCTCGATAAACTCATCGGCCTGCGCGTAAGCGAGGAAGAAGAAATCAAAGGTCTGGATATGGAAGAGCACGGCCTACTTTCCAGCTATGCTGACTTCATGCCCACCGTGGAGGAAATGCCTTCTGTAACTACTACCTATGTAGCTCCCGCTGCTGTAACTGCTCCTAGCGTAGCTGCTTCTACCGGCGAGCACAAGCTGAGCAAGATTTGCATCATTACTTCTCAAAACCGCTTTGAAGCCCTTAAGGCTGCTCTGGATAAGCTGGGTATCACCGGCATGACCGTAACCAAGGTTTTGGGCTATGGCATCCAAAAGGGTCAAACCGAAATGTATCGTGGTGCTGAGGTTGCAGCTCACTTGCTGCCCAAGGTTAAGGTAGAATTGATTGTCTCTGCAATTCCTGTAGCAGATGTTGTGAACACCGCTAAGGCAGTGCTCTACACCGGCAAATATGGCGATGGCAAGATCTTCGTTTACAACGTTGAGGATGTTGTGAAGATTCGTACCGGCGAGACTGGATTTGATGCCCTGCAGGATAAACCCATTGAGGCATAAGCTTGGGCCCTGCAAATAGTTTGACTAACAATTTATAACAAATGCAAATTCTCACAGATAGTTTATAAACTTGCTTCTCCCTAATTACTCCCTAATATAGCAGAAGACACTGAAAGCCCTTGCATTACGCGGGGTTTTCGGTGTCTTTTGCTATGTTTGGCTCCAATTTGGCGTTAGATTTGCTGCCTTGAGCGTAACGAAAGTGTAACAAAAAGTACTTTTGCTGTTCTTGTTATGGGTGAGACTTTTTCTATTTCAAAAATTATTTGCATTAAATGGGTGATGTGTTTTATAATATAAGAAAGAATTTGTAACGAATTTTCTGCTATCTCGTTGATAGCCTTAAGGAGTAATATTATGGACGCGGCAACCTTCAACACAACCTTACACTGCTTGCGCGGCCACGCGCCTACCTCTGAATGCTTGTGCAAGCTGCAGAAGCTATCCCTTATTCTAGAGGCCAGCCAGCTGGAGGCCTTTGAATATAACTCCAAGGAGGATAGGCTTACTATTTATGATAATTGCATGAATAAGCTCCATACTGTGGAGCATCTCCTGCAAAATGTTGACAACGATGTCAATATTCATCCGGCATATCGAGCCAAGGTCAAGAGCTTTTTCCAGGGCAACGTGAGCAAGTCTGTAGAAATCCAGGGTACGCGGCTCAATAATGGGCAGGTTATGCGCTGCGTCATGGATGGCATGCTTTTGCCCTCAGAGCAGGATGATAGCTATGTAATTTTGGGTACGATTAAGGATATTACTGATTATGCTAAAAAGGAAGAGCAGCTGACCCAAAAGGCCCAGCTGGACCAGCTCACGGGACTTTATAATCACGCCTCCGGCATGTATTTGATTAGCCAGCAGTTGGCTGATAAG
The DNA here is from genome assembly GCA_034086985.1 of Phascolarctobacterium sp. Taxonomy (GTDB): domain Bacteria; phylum Bacillota; class Negativicutes; order Acidaminococcales; family Acidaminococcaceae; genus Phascolarctobacterium_A. The sequence goes on along the minus strand of JAXDZG010000022.1, from coordinate 88,846 downwards.
AGTCCCTTCGATAGCTGTGCCCTCGTCATGGTGGACCTGGATTATTTTAAGCAAATCAATGACACCTATGGGCACCTTTTTGGAGATCACGTGCTCAAGGAAACCGCAAGCATTTTTAAAGAGGTATTGCCCTCTAACACCATTGCTGCTCGCTTTGGCGGGGATGAGTTCGTGCTTTTCTTCCCCAGCATCAATAGAATAGATTTGATTACCATCTTGAATCGCATGATGCAGCATATCCGCAATGTGGAAATGCTCAACGATAGCGACAATCTCACCTGTAGCATCGGTATTTGCTTCCTGCCGGAAAACACGGGCGGTTATACCTATGACCAGCTTTTGGAGAATGCTGACTGGGCGCTTTATCAGGCCAAATTTAATGGACGTGACACCTATAGCTTTTGCGATGATCTAAATCGCTATTTGGAGGCCCGCAACAGCGATAATCCCAGCTTTCAGCAGCTTAATATACGCTATCTGCAAAATGATCCTATTGCTACGGCCTTTGAGATTCTAGAAACCAGCGGCTCAGTGGAGCAGGGCATGGAGCTACTGCTGAAGCTTATCGGCATTCGTTTCCATTTGGATAGAATTAACGTTATTGACATCAAGCTTCAGGAGCAAACGGCGCATAAGGCATATGCATGGATGCGGGATGGTGTCGACTCCTGCTTTGATGATACCTTTAGCTTTAGTAAGGATGAGTTTCGGAAAATTTTCCAGATGCGGGATGAGACCGGACTTATCAAGCTTGATTTAGAGGAGTGTATGGAAGGCTTTTCTATCCTCAATAAATTACGTGCAACTGCTCAAAGTAAGACTGCGCTCATTGCGCCCATGTTTTGGCAGGGGCAGATGGTGGGCTTTATTACCTATGCCGTTTGTAGTCAAAAACGTTTTTGGTCTAAGAACACGAAGCAGCAGCTGAGCGAGCTGAGCAAGATTATGGCAGCTCATCACGGGCAAAGCAGACGCATTAATGCCTGCCAAAACGTAGTCCTCAGTGAAAACAAGCTGGATTCCCTGACCGGGCTTATCACCTTCTCCCAGTTCCGCGAGAGAATGGAAGAGAAAATTGTCAGTGGCTTGGCCAAAAATCATGCGGTTATCTATACTGATTTTGAGCGCTTTAATTTAATCAATCAAAAGTATGGCTATGCCTTTGGTGACAAGCTCCTGCAACTGTTTACCAAATTTGTTTCTGATGCTCTCAGCGATAAGAATAATATTTTGTTTTCCCGCATTGTGGCGGACCAGTTTATTTTATTTAGACCCTACGAGAATATTGCCGATGCAGAAATGCGGGTTAATGCTATCAATAATCGCTTCATGGACTATGTGTCTAAGCAATATTCCTTCCTCAAGCTGCGCCTGCGCAGCGGCATTTATCACGTAACAGGGAAATGCCAGAATGCGGCCGAGGCCATCGATGCAGCTAATTATGCTCGCAAGTCCCTCATTTTGAACCATCAGAGTACGGCGGCGCTGTACAATGAAGAGCTGGCTGCCAAGCAGCAGCTGGAGAAGCTCATTTTTACCAATGCCAATAACGCCTTCACGGATAAGGAATTCAAGGTTTTCCTGCAGCCCAAGTTTTCTCTGGAGGATAATTCCTTAATCGGTGCAGAGGCTTTAATCCGCTGGTTCCGGGAGGATGGCACCCAGATTTATCCTGACCAATTCATTCCTGCTCTAGAGGATAATGGGCGTATTACGGAGCTGGATTTCTATGTGTTCGAGCGAGTGGTGGCCTTCCTTGCCAAGAATAAAAGGCTGGGACGCAAGCAGGTGCCTATTTCTATTAATGCCTCCGTCCTGCACACCCAAAACGATAACACAGTGCAGCGTTATTTGGAGATTTTGGCAATGTATGGGGTGAGTCCGGCTTTGGTAGAAATCGAGCTGACGGAAACCGCCGCTGCCCAAAACTTTGCCAAGGTGTACCAGCTTTTTGATGAGCTGCGCCAGTCGGGAATTAAAACATCCCTGGACGATTTTGGCTCCGGTTATTCCTTGGTCAACATGGTAGTGGATATTCCTATCGATACGATTAAAATTGACCGCAAGCTGCTTTTAAACTGCGAGAACAGCATCAAGGGAAATATTTTCTTGAAGAATACTATTGCCATGCTGCATAGCTTGGGCTATAGCACCATTTGCGAGGGCGTGGAAACTGAGACACAGAGAAAGCTCCTGCTTGACTGTGGTTGTCACAAGGGACAGGGTTATTTATTCTCGCGACCCATTCCTATGGACGAGTATGAACGCCTGTGTTATGGTCATTAATTGAAGATAATAAAAAAGATGACTGCGTAAGTGCGGACGCAGTCATCTTTTTATGAGGAGAATGTGGTCATAGTAGCATGCTAACCAAATGCTTTGGAAGGAATATGGTCAAGGTCAAGGCTGTAAAATCAGGAAGGGTCGAAATGCAAATCTTGATTAGCCATTGCTTACTACACCTTGATTATAACACAACCTTTTTCGGTTAGCAAGTGCTAATTACAAATTTTTTAGTTATTTTTTCATTTTTTTCTTGAGGCGCTGCAAAAAGGCTTCTATGTCTAGCTTACGTCCCTGTAAAATCGCTGTAAGGCGGGCCTGCACCAGATCGTCTGTGCTGCTGCGCATAGCGGTGTAGATGTTATCCTTGATGGTTGTGGATAGGTAGTCCGGGCCCCAGGCTTCCAAGACATCGCAGGCACAGCTGCGTAAAAGCTCGTACATGGAGCTTAGGGCAGCGCATAAAATGGTTTCGCCCTTGCCGGGATGAGTGCGCAGATAGTGCAGTGGTACTACTAAGGAGTGCAGGTCGCTGGCGTAAAGGGTCAGCTGCTCCGTGAGCCGTGCCAGCACCTTGTCAGAGCGGCTACCGCCTTCGTAGGAGAGTAGATAAGGCAAAAGGGTGTATTCCATGGGATGGGCCAGCCAAAAATCGTAGAGCTGCTGCCAGATATCCAGCTCCAGCTCATAAGCCAAATCCGCCAGCTGGTAGTTCACCTGGTCGCCTTCAAATAAGCGAGAAGCAATGATAGGCTCCCAATTGGTGGCATAGACCATTTTGTCGCAGGCAGCGATGAGCTCGCTGACCTGATTAGGCGTTAGGGAATAAAGGGCATTGTCCTCCTGCATATTGCGCAGTGAGGTGGCAATAGTGATCATGTCCAGCATATCCTCGGCCTCTACGGAAAGATAGAGGGCGTGGTGGAGCAGATTTTTCAGCATGCCATAAAGGTTGATGTCCGTAAGATTATAGTTTTCTCGCACGGCCTCAGGCTTGTAATGCAGGAGCAGCATCATATAATTGCCTAAAATTGCCACGGCGCTTTTATAGCAGGGATAGTCGATAACAGGCTGGGCTAGGAATTTGTCCAGCTGGGTTTCCTGAATAAGCTTAACAGATAGGGGAGGATATTCTACATCGATATCGGGACCATTTTGCAAAAGCCAGCGGCGATGGTCGTCATCGGGGCAGCGGCAGTCGATGATGGCAAAGACCTTGCCCCAGCCCTTGGTGCAGCCTAAGAGCTCCCACACAGCCTTTTGGGAAATATGATTGGTGACGCGGCAGCTATAAAGGAAGGCGAAGGTGAATTCCTCGCAGTGGGCCGTGGTGACTAAATCGTGCCACAGCTCAGGGTCTTCCTCTTCAATGTGCTGCATGCTATAAAGGCCGAAGAGCAGAAAGGCAAATTTCAAGGGCTCGCGATGGCGTGCGTTGTAAAGCAAGCGGCGGGCGAGGCTAAAGGCTGCCTCGTTCATGTCGTCCTGGTCGAAGGCTGCGATGAAGGGGTCGGCATATTCAGCCATGCTCATGTCCTTGAGGTCCTTGTAGAGCTTTTGGTAGGTGCTGATGCAGGGCTCGGCCAAATAAGCGCGCAGGTCTTTCAGGATGGTGCTGGCGTCCTCGTCACTGGAGGGCATGTCAGCAGTATAATAAAATGCATCGGTCTGGCCGGGCTCGACGATGTTCACGTAGTCGTTGCCGTCAGGCAGGGTGCTTTCGGTGAACACGCCATCCTCGTCAATATGCTGTTGTATGTAGTCGTAAAGTGATTGTTGCATAGGTATACCTTATTATAAATTCGTAATAAGTAAGCATCATGCTCGCTGTGATTTTGTTTTGCTAAAAATCACAGCTCACATGCTGCTTACTAATTGGTCATTTCTATATTAATATAATAGTTAAAAAAGCAGCGGAAATGTCCGCTGCTTTTTCAGTGTATCATATACTTTGCCTAATCGCAAGTATTATTTGTCGACTTGGGTTTTGATTTCCATGAGGCAGTCGCCGCTTTCTACGCGCTCGCCGGGAGCAACATGGATGATGCTCACGATGCCGCTGATGGGTGCGGAGAGGGTGGTCTCCATCTTCATAGCTTCGGTGATGATGAGAGGGGTGCCCTTGGTTACGGCTTGGCCCTTTTCTACCAGAACTTTGACTACGGAGCCGGAGAGGGAGGCTGCGATTTCGCCCATGTTGGACTTGTCGGCCTTCTTGCGGGTGACCTCGGTGGCCTTGGCATTGCGGTCCTTGATTTCGATTTCACGGGGCAGGCCGTTGAATTCGAAGGTTACAGTGCGCATGCCTGCGGCATTGGCCTCGGAAACGTGTACCAGCTTGATGACCAAAACCTTGCCCTGCTCGATTTCTACCTTAATCTTTTCACCGGGGGTCATGCCGAAGAAGAAGGTGGGGGAGTCCAGCACGGAAACATCACCAAATTCATTATAGCGAGCAACCCAATCGGTGAATACCTTGGGATAGAGGCAATAGGAGCTGATGGCTTCATCAGTGGTGGGAGCGCCCATGTCTGCAAGCTTAGCGCGTACAGCTTCAAAGTCTACAGGAGCTAGGGCGGCGCCGGGGCGTACGGTAATGGGCTCACGACCCTTGAGGATAATCTTTTGCAGCTTTTCGGGGAAGCCCTGATAGGGCACGCCGATGCGGCCTTCAAAGAATTCTACTACGGAAGCAGGGAAGTCCAGCACATCGCCTTTAGCGTAAACATCCTCTTCGCTTAGGTTATTTTGCACCATAAAGAGGGCCATATCGCCCACGATTTTGGAGGAAGGAGTAACCTTGATAAGGTCGCCGAACATCATAGATACTCTGTGGTACATATCCTTGATATCCTCCCAGCGGTCGATGAGTCCCAGAGCTTGAGCTTGTTGCTTCAAATTGGTATATTGACCACCGGGCATCTCATGGCAGTAAACTTCGGGGTTGGGGAAGTTTTCGGTTCTATCCGCAGCCTTGTAGTAGGGGCGCACGGTTTCCCAATAGCGGGACATTTCGTTCAATGCGTCCACATCAAGGCGAGGTTGACGGGGATGACCGCTCAAAGCATAGAAGAGGCTGGCGGTGGAGGGCTGGGCAGTGCCACAGCTCATAGCGCTCATAGCGGTGTCCACGATGTCTACGCCGGCGTCGATAGCGCGCGCATAAGTGTAAATAGCGTTGCCACTGCCCTCGTGAGTATGCAGATGAATGGGCACGCCCACATAGGACTTCAGGCTGCTTACCAAGCGATAAGCTGCCTCAGGCTTTAAGAGGCCAGCCATATCCTTGATGGCAATGATGTTGGCACCTGCCTTTTCCAGCTCCTTAGCCATGTTGATGTAATATTGTAAATCGTATTTATCACGATGGGGGTCGAGGATATCGCCGGTGTAACACAGGGCTGCCTCAGCAACCTTGCCGCATTCGCGAACGGTGTCGATTGATAAGCGCATATTGTCGAGGCCGTTGAGGCTATCGAAAATGCGGAAGACATCGATGCCGTTTTTCGCAGCCAGCTGGATAAATTGTTTAACCACGTTATCAGGATAGCTGGTGTAGCCTACAGCGTTAGCGCCACGGAGCAGCATTTGCAGCAGCACGTTGGGCGCAGCCTCGCGGAACTGAGCCAGACGCTGCCAAGGACTTTCATCCAGGAAGCGATAGGCTACGTCAAAGGTAGCACCGCCCCAGCATTCGAAGGAGAAGAAGCCGGGTAGCTTGCCAGCGGTGTCGCGCATTACACGCAGCATGTCGGCGGTGCGCAGACGAGTTGCAAACAAGGATTGGTGAGCATCACGGAAGGTGGTGTCAGTTACGAGAACCTCCTGCTGGGCCATAACCCAATCGGCAAGGCCCTCAGGGCCTTGAGTATCCAGCACATGCTTAGCGCCCAGAGCCAGGAAGCCGTTGTAATGCTTGGGCATATTCAGCGGCGCAAAATCGGGCTTGGGCTGTACGCCCACGTTGGAATAGCCGTTGACGGTTACGTCCGCAATATAATGGAGCAGCTTATTGCCACGGTCCAGAGTTTTCGGGAAGACGAAAAGCTCAGGGGTTTGGTCCACAAAGTCCGTGGTATAGTCACCCTTGATAAAGTGCTCGTTTTGCAGCACATTTTCTAGGAATTGAATATTGGTCTTCACGCCGCGGATACGGAATTCCTTCAGGCAGCGCAGCATTTTGGTAATAGCGATTTGATGGCTCAAGCCCCAGGTAGTGGCCTTTACCAGCAGGGAGTCGTAGTAGGGAGTGATAACGGAGCCGGTGAAGGCGTTACCGCCGTCCAAACGAATGCCCATGCCGCCACCGCTGCGATAGGTAATCAGCTTGCCAGTGTCAGGCATAAAATTGTTAGCAGGGTCCTCGGTGGTAATACGACACTGAATGGCATGACCAATGGTGTGGAGCTCTTTTTGCGCCGGCAGATTGATTTCCGGGCCGTGCAAATCATAGCCCTCCGCAATCTTGATTTGAGTTTGCACAATATCGATGCCGGTGATTTGCTCGGTAACGGTGTGCTCAACCTGAATGCGGGGGTTAACCTCGATGAAGTAGAATTTGCCATCGGGAGTAGCCAAAAATTCAACAGTACCAGCGCTGATATAGTTTACATTTCTCATCAGCTTTACAGCGGCATCGCAGATGGCCTTGCGCTGCTCCAAGGGCAGGGAGAAGGCCGGAGCAATCTCCACTAATTTTTGGTGACGGCGTTGTACGGAGCAATCGCGCTCAAAAAGGTGCATCAAATTGCCGTGCATATCGCCAATAATCTGTACCTCGATGTGCTTGGGGTTCTGCAAATATTTTTCCAGATAAATTTCGTCATTGCCAAAGGCCTTTTTAGCTTCGCTCTTGGCCAAATCATAGGCAGTGACAGCTTCCTCGGCGGATTTAACCACGCGCATGCCACGACCACCGCCACCGTTAACGGCTTTGATGATAATTGGATAGCCATAGCTCTCGCCAAAGTCAAGCACCTCTTGTAGACTGTTAACAGTACCCTTGCTGCCAGGAATCATGGGGATGCCGGCCAGCTCAGCCTGCTTGCGGGCATTGATTTTATCACCGAACATAATGAGGTGCTCCAGACGGGGGCCGATAAAGGTAATGCCCTCCTCCTGGCAGCGGCGTGCTAAATTGCTGTTTTCGGACAAAAAGCCGTAGCCGGGGTGAATAGCATCAACCTCATGCTCACGGGCCACACGCAGGATATCTTCAATATCCAGATAAGCATCAGTAGGACTCTTGCCCTCACCCACCTGATAAGCCTCGTCGGCCTTATTGCGGTGCAGGGAAAGAGTATCTTCTTTAGAGTATATAGCAACGGTGCGGATGCCTAGCTCATTGCAGGCACGGAAAACGCGGATAGCGATTTCACCACGATTTGCAACTAAAACTGTGTTAATTTTGGGCATATTGCTACCTCCTTTATAGTTACAAGCATAATTGTATATAAAAGACCTGCACATTGCAAGGTGTAGCATATATGTATACAAGTATTCTTCATTAGTATACAGTATTGCCATACTTTGTTTGTCTTTAGAAAGGTTAAGGGTTTGACAGGAGCGGCCTCAAATACTAGCATGCTTTTGTTTACAAAACTTTCATTTGTCTATTTGCCTTTATAATAGTACAATAATACTACACAAGGTTATCAAAAAGGAGATGAACGTATGAATAGTGATAATAATAAAAAGCGGCCACTGCTGTACTATTATGTGATGGCGCTGATGATTATTATGCTGATCAACACAGTGATTATGCCCACCTTCTTCAGCCCCAAGGTCCATGATGTGTCCTACAATAGCTTTATGCAGATGGTGGACGAGGGCAAGCTGTCCAAGGTAGAAATCACCGATAAGCGCATTGCTGCTCTGGGCAAGGGCGAGCAGGAAAAAGAGATTTACGTCACCGGTCGCGTGGAGGACCCGCAGCTGGCCGAGCGCTTGATGAAGAGCAAGGTGGAGTTTTCTCAAGTTGTGCCCAAAGAGGATTCGGCCATCGTAAGCTTCTTTAAAAATTGGATTTTACCGATTTTTATCTTCTTTGCTTTAGGTCAGCTCTTCATGTATTTTATGGGAAAACGTATGGGCGGTAATGCCATGACCTTTGGCAAGAGTAATGCCAAGGTTTATGTGGAGGCCCAGACCGGCAAGAACTTTGCGGACGTGGCCGGTCAGGATGAGGCCAAGGAGGCCCTGATGGAGCTGGTGGACTTTTTGCATAACCCCGGCAAGTACAAGGCCATTGGCGCTAATATGCCCAAGGGCGCACTACTGGTGGGCCCGCCGGGCACAGGTAAAACATTGCTGGCCAAGGCTGTAGCCGGCGAAGCTAAGGTGCCCTTCTTCTCTATTAGCGGCAGCGAATTTGTGGAAATGTTCGTGGGCATGGGCGCCGCCCGTGTGCGCGACTTATTTAAGCAGGCACAGGAAAAGGCGCCCTGCATTGTGTTCATCGATGAAATCGATGCTATCGGTAAGCGCCGCGACAGCGGCCAGTTCGGCGGCAACGACGAGCGGGAGCAGACCTTAAATCAGCTCTTGAGTGAAATGGATGGCTTCGACGGCAGCAAGGGTGTTGTCATCTTAGCAGCCACCAATAGACCTGAATCCTTGGATAAGGCGCTGCTGCGCCCCGGCCGCTTTGACCGCCGTATCCCCGTAGAGCTGCCCGATATCCAGGGCCGCGAGGCGATTTTGAGGGTGCACGCCCGTGATGTGAAGATGGCCGACAATATCGATTTTAAGGCCTTGGCCCGCGCCACTGCCGGTGCCAGCGGCGCTGAATTAGCCAACATCGTCAACGAAGGCGCGCTGCGTGCTGTGAAGCTTCAGCGTCAGGTAGTAGAGCAAGCCGACCTGGAGGAGTCCATCGAGGTTGTCATCGCAGGCTACCAGCGCAAGGGTGCCGTTATTAGTCCGGAGGAAAAGAAGGTCATCGCCTACCACGAAATCGGCCATGCGCTGGTGGCTGCGATGCAAAAAAATAGCGCGCCCGTACACAAGATTACTATTATCCCGCGCACCAACGGTGCGCTGGGCTACACCATGCAAATCGACGAGAACGACAGCGTGCTCATGAAGAAGGAGACACTCTTTAACAAGATTGTCACCATCACCGGTGGTCGCAGCGCGGAAGAGCTGGTCTTCGGCAGCATCACCAGCGGCGCGGCCAACGATATCGAGCAAGCTACTCGCATCGCTCGTAGCATGGTAACTCGTCTGGGCATGACGGAGGAGTTCGACATGATGGCTACTGAGGTAGTCACCAATCAATACCTAGGCGGCGACACGTCCCTGGCCTGCAGCCAGGAAACCGCCGGCCTTATCGACGCTAAGGTGCTGGCCATCATTAAGGAGGCCCACGAGAAGGCACGTCAAATTCTCAGCGAGAATCGCGAGAAGCTGGATGTTTTGGCGAACTTCCTGCTGGAGAAGGAAACCATTACCGGCGACGAATTTATGGCGCTGCTGCACCGTGAGGGGCAGACTGATACTAACGCCACTACCGATGCTGATGCTGTTACAGAAGCTAAGGTGGTAGAGGAAGGCTCTGCCGAGACCCGAGCATAATTAGTAGCAATGGACTAGGGTTGGAGGCGGAGATTTATGAAAAATTGGAAGCTTGTGCTAGCCATTCTCACTGCCAATGTAGTTATGATGGCCGCTGGATATACTATGCTAATTCCCTTTTTGCCCATGTATTTAATTAAGGAGCTAGGGGTGAGCATGGAGGCGGTGAAGCTATGGAATGGCGCGATTTTTTCCATTACCTTTTTGATTGGCGGTATTATGGCGCCTATCTGGGGCAAGCTGGCGGATACCAAGGGTAAAAAAATGATGGCTATGCGTGCGGGCGCCGGGCTAGCTCTTTCCTATTTCCTAGGCGGAATCGTGACGACACCGGAGCAAATGTTCGGCGTTCGGGTGCTGCAAGGTTTTGCGGCCGGCCTATGGAGCGTGTGCCTTGCCATCGCTACCAGCCTTGTACCCATGGATAAGCTAGGTGTTAGCTTGGGCATTATGCAAGCAGGACTCACCTTTGGCAATGTTATCGGACCACTGGTAGGGGGCTCGCTGGCTACTCTTTTCGGCATGCGCTATAGCTTTTTTGTGGCTGGCGGTCTGCTGACCTTGATTACCTTGATTTTCTTTTTCTACATTCCTGAGCCGCCGCGCCAGCCCGTTGCGCGACCCAAGGGGCGCGCTCAGACGCAGCTGTTGCGGCAGCCAGTGATTCGCGAAGCCTTGATTTACGTGGCGGTGGCCCAGATGGTCATCCTATTAATACAGCCGATTTTGACTCTTTATGTGGGCGAGCTCAACCATGGTGAGGGTAATTTACTCTTTCTTTCGGGCTTCGTCTTTAGTCTCGTGGGTATAGCTAGCGCCTTGACCGCGCCTAGCTGGGGCCGCTTCGGGCAGAGGCATGGCTTTTATCGCAGCCTGTGCTGGGCTGCGCTGACGGCTGGCCTGATGAATTTCGTGGTAGCTTTGCCGGAGACGCTGCCCTTGTTTTGCGTGCTCAACTTTACCTATGGACTGTGTAGCGCGGGCATTCAGCCCTCGCTTTCGGCGGTTTTGGCTAGCAATACGGAGTCGGACCAGCGAGGTCGTGTCTTTGGCTTTATGTTCAGCGCTCAGCAATTTGGTAGTATGGTGGGGCCGCTTTTAGGTGGAGCTATCGCTACCTTTTTCCCCTTGAAGTCTTTGTTTTTCGTGGCCGGAACGCTGCTTTTAGGCATTAGTGGCGCGGTTTACCTGCGCCATGGACAGGAAAAGCCTCAAGCGCTGTGAGCGCAGCGACCGCTTATCCTACAAAAATTTACAATTTATCCAAGTCTCGCAAAGCCCTGTGGCAAGGGCTTTGCGGGGCTTTTTCTGTTTTTGGAGATGGTTATTTTACAGGCAAAGTTCACAGAAAGTTTTCATATGTGACAGAAATGCTTCGGCTTGCTACTAATGGGAAACTCTAGAATAGACGGCGAGGAGGTGATAAAAATTCTGCACAGGCAAGCCTTTTCTTGGCGGGAGCGGATCATGTTTTTGCGCCAGCTGGCCTTGGTGCTACAAAGCGGCCTGCCGCTGCTGCAGGCCATGGAGCTGCTGCGCCAGCGCTTGGATAAAAAGCTGCATGGGGTGTGCCTACATTTGTACCAGCTGCTACGCCACGGCGCTAGCTTGGCTGAGGCCATGGCTAAGGAGCCAAAGTTCTTTCCGGAGCTAACAGTGCAGCTGGTGCAGGCCGGTGAGCTCAGCGGTCAGCTGGGCGAAGTTCTAGAGGAGCTTGCCGATTATTACCAGCAGCAGGAGCAGCTGCGCAGCTTTGTGCTTAAGGCTGCTCTGTATCCCTTGTTTTTGCTTACAGCGGCCTTGGGCGTTTTGCTATTCTTCCTTTTATATGTGCTGCCCATGCTGGCCTCAGTATATAGAGGCATGCGCATGCAGCCTAATGGTAGCATGGAGCTGCTCTTAAGGGTGCATCATTTTTTGGTGAACAACCCTTTGCTCATAGCAGGAGCACTAGTGACAATGGCCATGCTGGCGCGCTTTTATGGCAAGCGCTTCCTCTTATGGCTGCTGGGCAAGCCTTGGTGCGGAAATTTTTATGGCCTGCTTTGCGAGATACGCTTTTGCAAGCTTTTGGCACTGCTTTTGGACAGTGGCTTAAATATTACCATCGCTGTCCAAGCCATTGCCAAAACTATGGCGGAGAGTCCTTATCAGCAGCAGCTCCTGCTTTTAGATAGCAGGCTGCAGCGAGGCGCGGATATCACTGCCTCCCTGGCAGGGATGCGGGGGCTGCTGTCGCCGCTGACGCTGGACTTGGTCAGTGTGGGCGCAGCCACAGGCTGCTTGCCCCCAATGCTGCGGGAGGCAGCGCGCCTCAGGCAGCAGGATATGCAGAGTAAAATTGCTAAGCTTAGGGAAGTGCTGGCGCCCCTGCTGCTGCTTTTAGCAGCAGGCGTGATTGCTGCTGTTGTCTGCGCGGTGCTGGGGCCGCTGCTGGAAATGCTATCCGCATTGCCACAATAGGAAAGGAGGATTATTATGCTTACAAAAATTCGTAGTCAAAGAGGCTTTACCCTCATCGAGGTGGTGGCCGCAGCTGCCTTAATAGGCATCCTGGCCACCATGCTTATGCCATCTCTGTCGGGTGCTAATGACAGGGTGAAAAATGCTAAGCTCAGCAATGATTTAGCTGCTATTGACCAAGCTATCCAGCTTTATCGCATGGATACGGGCAAGGTTCCAGAGAGCCTCACCGCCTTGGACAGCACTTATCTCGGCGGTAAGCTGGAATTTAAGGATGCGGCAGGAGATGCTCTGAGCTATACTGCCGATGCATCGGGGGCAAGCTATACCCTGAGCGGAAAAAATGCCAGCGGTAGCACGGTAAATTCACCTGCTAGCAAAGCCACCTCTACTGATGAGACTTAAGTGCACAACTCAAGCAAGAGGATCTATTTTGCTTGAGCTGCTGGCCTTGGTGGGGCTCATTACTCTGTCCACTGGCTTTGTCTTTCTTAATACCGATGCTCTTTGGCAGCATTATCATAAGCAGCAGCTGCGCTTTTGCGCCCAGCTTTTGGCCGCTGATTTGCGCCAGCTGCAGCAGGAGGCTTTGTTTCCTGAAGATACCAGCTCTAGGGATATTAGAATTAATCCGGAAAAGAATGGCTACTTTTGGACCTTGAAGGGTAGCGCCGTGAAAGCAGTTCACTTTACTGACTATGCCTGTGAGCAGGTGTATTTTAGTAGCTTTCTAGCTAAGCTCAGCTTTAGCAATAATGGAGCACCCTCGGTCAATGGATATTATCGCTTGCAGCATAAGGAGCTGGCTAGCTTTAGCTATCAAGTGGATGTGCAGCCTATTACAGGCAGGGTTTTGGCTTATGCAACGCAGTAAGGGCTTCTTTTTGGTGTACGAGCTGCTCTGCCTGGGCTTTACTGCTATATTGCTAGGCTGCGCAGCCCAAGGCTTTACAGCGTGCCTTGTGGCACAGCAAAAAAGCCTGCAGCTAGAGGAGGCTTGGCAGGTGGCGCAAATGGCAGCGGCAGGTCTTGCAGCTGAGTCGGACTATGTCATAGAGAAGGAGTATAAGGAGCAGAACGGCTCTAAATTTCTGGAGGTGCGGGTATATGCTTCACAAAATGGCAGGCAGCTATGCTCCTTGGTGGAAGGCGTACCTTAAGCAAAGGGGCTTTATGCTGATGGAATATGTGGTGAGCCTTGCTATAGGCGGAGCCTTGGCTGCGCTGGTGTGTACGGGGCTTGGACGGACTACCTTGAGCTGGCAGCGTTTGGTGAGCCAGCTGGAGCTGGCCCAGGCGGGCAGCTATATGCAGGGCGTCTTAGAAAAGCAGCTGTGCTATAATGCCACTGCCGTTCGCATCAGAGCTGATGGCAATCTAGAGCTGGACACTATCGAGGGCAATAAAAAGCTAGTAGTGTATTATCGCAGCAAGGGCTTATATTTGCAGACTACCACCGGAGCCGGTACAGGAACCAATCCTCTCTATCTTACAGGCATTGATGTAAGCGCTTGGCGGGCAGAGAAAATTTCTGGCAGGCAGCTGCGCATTGATTTTGTCCTGCAAGGTCAGGGAGTGGAGCGTCGCTTTGTGCAGCTAGTGACCTGCTGTAACGGAGAAATTACTGATGAAACACTCTGAACGCGGCAGCATCAGTATCTATTTGCTCTTGGTGGCGCTCTTATTAGCGTTGCTGGCTCAGTTGGCATTGGTGTGGAGCAGGGCGGAGCTTAGTAAAAGCCAACAGAGGCTTTTGCGTCAGCAGCTGCGCAGAATTAACAATACTCTATTTATGCAGCTAAAGGATAACAATATGCCACCAGGAACCTATGTCTGCTTTGAGGGCAATTTGCAGCCTAACAATGAAGCAGTGATTGTCGAAGCTATTAGCTCCGAGTCCACGGATGGCTTAATCAAGCTTTTGGAGGTGGAGGGTGCGGCCGTTCAAGAAAATGGCGTAGTACAACGGCTGTGCCAACTCACCTTGCATTTTGCTGAGCCCCAGAAGGCTTTGGCAGGGCAATATGCCTTGGTCAGCAAAACTGCCACTGGTTTAGAATATTTGACCCAGGAGGAAGTATATAAACAAGCAAGCACAGAAGAAGTAAAGCTTCCTGAGGTCAGGTTTTTCTATAAAAAGGCAGTTAGTGATACCACTGCTAATACGGTGGTCAGCGATGGCTTTAATAAGCGCTTCACTTATTTGGATTTGAGTAGTAGCTTTGTTTTTCCTAAGCAGGCAAGGCTTTTAGGAGAGGCAGTTTTTGTGAATAAGTCCGGCATTGAAATAGGGGCTGGCTGTAGCTTTCCTAATCGCGTAGCAATGTATAGCCAGAAGGGTAATATTACTATTGGTGATAACGTGCGTATGGATAAAGCACTGATCCATGCCTACGGCACTGTGACTATTGGCACGGGCTGCAAGATTAAGGGCCTGATTTTGGCCAACAAGATAATTTTGAAGGGTGCTTCTACCTTTAGTGCAGATGCAGATGTGGTAGCGCCGTTTGCATCCTGCGCGTTTATGAACTGAAGCATTGCTTGGCTATTCAAGTTAATATTTAAGTATTGCATAACCTATATTATTTAATGAAAACATTGGCAAATTTGGCACCGCAAACCATGCTGGAACTACACTCTGGCATGGTTTTGCTTTAGGAAACCTATAAAGATGACATAAAAGACGAGGTGAAAAAGATGACTTTTTTTGAGAGGTTATTTATGATAGAATATATCCGAAAAAAGAATTCGGAGGTGCATCCTATGAAACATGTATATGTGGAATTCGCGGATGAAACATTGGTAACATTTAATGATATATATAGAGATAATAATGGTGAACATATTGATGTGTATTTTGAACGTCCCATAGATGGTGGCTTTGCATATTTACAGATTTCTTTGCCCGATTTGAATACCGTTGATACTGAAGGATTATCGCAGGAGGAAATAAAGGATTTAAAGGAATTTGCAACGGACAATGAAGCATTGATTTGGGAGATGGCTCGTGAAGGAGGTCCTAAGCTTGCCAACGCTGTATAAATTATTGGGATAGACATAAGCAAAAGTGTTAAATATGATAAGTTTTTGAGAAGTTTTCTGAAAAATGGCTTGACTTGACGGTCATCTTGGTATACAATAGCTACAGTAGCTTTATAAAATGCGCAATAGGCAGGCGCATTGAGGCTGCTATACACCCCGCTATTATAAAATTTCTGAGGCAAAGGTAGTAAACCACTTGGTAGAGGAAACAAGGCAACTCTTACTGGTCTGTGGAGAGCGAGCCTCTGCAAGGAGATTTTATAATAAATAAATATCTCTCATTGAAGAGGAGGAAATTACAATGAAAAAATCCTTAGTACTCGCAATGGCTATGGCTCTGGGCGTAACTGCTTCCGCTTACGCTGCTAACCCGTTCTCTGACGTTCCGGCTGGCCACTGGGCATATGACAGCATCTCCAAATTGGCTGCTGCTGGCGTTATCGAAGGTTATGGCGACGCTACTTTTGGCGGCGACAAACTGATGACCCGTTATGAAATGGCTCAAATCGTAGCAAAAGCTATGGCTAAAGGCGCTAACTGCGACAAACTGGCTGCTGAATTCGCTGACGAGCTGGATAACCTGGGCGTTCGCGTTGCTAACCTGGAAAAGAAAGCTGACAACGTAAAGATCACTGGTCAAATCCGTGCTCACTATCGTGATTTGGACAGAGGTGCTTCTGTTTCTAAACTGCGTACTCGTTTGTTCGTTAATGGACAAATTAATGAGGATTGGTCTTACACCGGTCGTCTGCAAAACGAGCAAGAGATTACCGGCAGCAATGAAGGCGAAGACAAAGACGTTAAACTGAACTGGGCATTTGTTACTGGTAAAGTTGGTGGCATGGCAGTTACCGCTGGCCGTCAAAATGTAAAACTGAATAATGGCTCCGTAATTGATATCGAAATGGATGCTGTTAAGGCTTCTTATGGCAAAGCTGTAAAGGTTACTGGCGTTGCTGCAAAGGCTGTTGATAAAGTACACAACATTGGCCTTGATCAAGCTGAAAAAGATCGTTTCTATGCTGTTGATGTAGCTACTAAACTGGGCGCTGTTGATGCTTTCGCTACCTACTATAAAGTTGACGATAAAGATCAAGAGATTTATGATATCGGTGCAGCTCTGACTGTTGCTAAAGACCTGAAATTGAAGGCTGAATACCTGCGTGGCGACTTCGAGAATAGCAAGCTCGACAACAATGGTTATGTAATCGGCTTGGCATACAAAGGCGCTAAGGCTTCTGCTGTTGGCTCTTATGGTTTGTGGGCAACCTACTATGATCAACCCGCTGCTACCTACCTGAAACCGACTATTTCTGGTTATGCTGCAGGTGCAACTGTTGGCACTGACAAGCTCGTTTTGACCAGAAACTTTGAAGGTACCGATGGCTTCAAGGGCTTTGAAGTAGGCGCTAACTATGCTGTTGCTAAGAATATCGTTGCTGCTGTAAGATACTATGATTTGGAATCTCGCGAAGGCGAAGCTGACGAGAAGACTCTGTGGTCTGAAGTTGTATTCACTTTCTAATTCAAATTAGAAGAGCGACTTGCGAACATAAAGCAAACAATAATAAACGGGACTGCGAAAGCAGTCCCGTTTATTATTGCAATTTTTAGCAAAAATAATTTCTTTTTATAGAACAATATGCTATAATATACGCAAGGTGTTACCATAACGGTAGGCGGTCCCTCTACGGAGGGTGAGCAGCCCTCTGGAGTAAATAGATTTGACTCGATCAATCTGTTGGAAAGGAGGGTGATGCCATGAGTGTATTAGAGGTTATTGCTCTTTTAAGCTTCGGTTTAGCCTGTTTTAAGGCAGGGTATCTCATTGGTAGAAATGCAAAAAAATAACCGCCCCGTCCTGAGAAAACGAGCGGCTATTTTTTAGCTAAACATTTTTAGAGGGCAACCGTCTATCGGTGGCACCTTTTCTATTGATATTATACAACGTAAGTCGTAATAATGCAAGGCTTCGCACATCAAAAATCAATCTTAGTAGCATTACATAGACTAATCAGTCAAAATATTTTAGCTTATACTAGGCAGAGGACACTTTTTGTGCTACAATGTATAGAGATGTTAGCATTTCTAAATGCGTTTGGAGGTAATGAAATGAAAAAAATTTATCGTTATTTATTAATGACTGTATTGGCTCTGTGCCTGAGTATTCCGGCAATTGCAGCTGAGGCTGCTAGCATTGCTCTTGTTCCTTTGATTAACAATGTGAAGGGTGACGATATTGCTAATCAGATTTTCTACAAGAATGCTATTAACGCCATTAACGCTCAACAAGGCTATATCATTGTTGATAATGACAATGTAACCGCTGTTATTGAGGCTAATAAGAATGGTAATCAAGTACCTAGTGAAGATGCTTTGAGAAGAATTGCTAAAGATGCTAAAGTAGACATAGTTATAGCTATGCAGTTGGATAAATTGTATGATGAACCAATTGCTTCTCTGGATCGTATGTTGAGGCTAACTATGGAAGGAAAGGCTGTGGCTTATAATGCTTTGACCAATAAGTATTATAAACATCAGATTTATGGTGATAAGGAAATTGATGAAGCCTTGACATCTCGTTGGGATTGGGTACATGAAGAATGGGGCTATGCTGTTCGTCGAGAGATTAATAGTATTTTGAAGGTAAAGAAAATTAT
Source organism: Phascolarctobacterium sp. (assembly GCA_034086985.1). Lineage (GTDB taxonomy): Bacteria > Bacillota > Negativicutes > Acidaminococcales > Acidaminococcaceae > Phascolarctobacterium_A. Next base: position 70,823 of record JAXDZG010000022.1, on the reverse strand, counting down.
GGTCGACGCTCCTAGGATGTCTAAGCTGTAATTTGAGAAATTGCATAAGTGGAAAGAGGACTGCTGCTAGTGGCAGTCCTCTTTTGTGCGAAAAATATGCTATAGCTAGTCTTTTGTTAGTAAAAAAACATAAAAGTAGAGTGTATACATAAAATATTTGCTTGTATATTAGAGAAGCTTATGTTATAATCAGTGTAAGTGAATTTAGTATTAGTTTTGTTAATTGATGCGCAAGCGAAGGGCTTTGATTGGTAAAGTAGAGGAAACAAGGCAACTCTTATTTGAAGGTCAGAGCTAGGTGTTTGAGGCATGGTTGGCAGGCTTATGGAGATTCACTAATTTGAATTCTATTGGAGGAATTTACAATGAAAAAATCCTTAGTACTCGCAATGGCTATGGCTTTGGGCGTAACTGCTTCCGCATACGCTGCACAACCCTTCTCTGATGTACCGGCTGGCCACTGGGCATATGACAGCATCGCTAAATTGGCAGCTGCTGGCGTAATCGATGGTTATGGCGACACCACCTTCGGTGGCGACAAGCTGATGACTCGTTATGAAATGGCTCAAATCACTGCTCGTGCAATGGCTAAAGGCGCTAATGTTGACAAGCTGGCTGCTGAATTTGCTGATGAGCTGGATAACCTGGGCGTTCGCGTTGCTAACCTGGAAAAGAAAGCTGACAATGTAAAGATTTCTGGTCAAGCTCGTTTCCGTTATGGTCATTCCGAAAACTTCAAGGCTGAAGGCAAGAGAGACCTGCGTACTCGTCTGTGGTTAAAGGGTGCTGTAAACGACGATTGGCAATATACTGGCATGATTGAACATTTCCAAGACTTCTCCGATAACGTAGGTAATGATACCGATGTTAAACTGCGTCGTGCTTGGGTTGACGGCAAAGTTGGTGGCTTGGCTGTAACTGCTGGTCGTTATAACGAAATGCCTAATGCTGGCTCCGTTCTCGATGTTGACGCTGATGGCGTAAAAGTATCCTATGGTGATAAAGTTAAAGTTTGGGGCGCTGCTCTGAAAGCTACTGGCTTAGAAGAGGAAGCTGCTGATCGTCTGTATGTAGTAGGTGTTGCAAGCAAGATTGGTGTAGTTGATGCATATGTTAACTACTTCAAAGGTAATGGCGTTGAGGGCACCGAATCTGACAATGGCGATAAAGAAATCTACAACATCGGTGTTGCTTTTGATGTAGCTAAAGACTTGAACTTGGCATATGAATATATGTGGGGCGATAAGGAATATAACAAAGATGTTTCCAAAGATGGTTGGGTAGCTACTTTGGCTTACAAGGGTGCTGATAACGCTACTCCTGGCACTTGGGGCGCTCATGTAACTTACTATGATCAACCTGCTAATGCTTTCTTGGCTCCTACCTATGATGCAAAGACTGACTACGAAGTTGGCGGCAAAGCAGTAGGTTACAAAGGCTGGAATATCGGTGCTGATTATGCATTGGCTAAGAACATTACCTTGTCTGTAAACTACTATGATACCGAAGCTAAAGTTGGTAATGAAGACGAACAACGTCTGTACACCGAATTGTTCTTCGCTTTCTAATTCAAGTCCTACAGGCAATTCCATATCGGAACAAAAACAACAGGGTCGCTTCGGTGGCCCTGTTTTTGTATTGCATAATAGAACTTTTTTTGTGAAAACACATTCAAATTAAAGAAAAACATGCTATAATATAATCAAGGTGTTGCCATAACGGTAGGCGGTCCCTCTACGGAGGGTGAGCAGCCCTCCACTGAAGTCATGCTTTGTTGTGATGGAAAGAGAGGGGGTGTTGCTGTGAGCATTTTGGAAGTCATTGCTTTACTAAGCTTCGGCTTAGCATGCTTTCGAGCAGGATATGCCATGGGCAAAAATGCAAAAAAATAACCGCCCGGTCCTGAGAAAACTGGCGGTTATTCTTTAATAGTCATGTAAAAGAGGGCAACCGTCTATCGGTAGCACCCTTTCTATGGACATTATACTATAAAAAGCTAAATTTAGCAAGAACAACTTATTTACACGGAGAGTTGATTGTCATATGCATGTTATAGATGGAATTGCTTATGCAGGAAAGCCGAAGACGGAAATTAAAGTAAGTGGTGTGCGTGTTTTGCCAGATTGGAAATTGTGGATACGCTTTAATACTGGTGAAGCTGGAATATACGATTTTAAGCCCCTGCTGGAGTACGAAGCTTTTAAGCCGTTAAAGAATTATGATTTGTTTAAAGAGGCCTATATAGACTACGGAGTGTTAGTTTGGAATGATGGAGATATAGATATAGCCCCGGAAGAACTATATAAGAATTCGGAAGCAGTAGATGCCGTAAAGATAGCCTAGTTGGACAAAGTAATTATATAGCATAATCGTATTAAGTTCACAAAAAAGAGCTTGCTTTACACCGTTCTATGTGATACAATAACATGGTGTTAATATCTTAACGATGAAACTAATCTGTTCTAAAGTAAAGTGAGGTGTAAAGAATGAAAGAAAAGATTCATCCGAAATACGGTGAAGTTACTGCTACCTGCGCATGCGGCGCAAGCTTCGTAACCGGTAGCACTAAGAAAGAGATTCGCGTGGATGTTTGCTCTAAATGCCATCCATTCTTCACTGGTCAACAACGTAACGTTGCTGCTCGCGGCCGTATTGAAAAATTCAATAAGCGCTATAACAAAGAACAATAATCTCTATATCTACAGCAGAGCAGCTACTATCGCGCTCTGCTGTATTTATTTTCTTTCCTTTTTGATTGATGTAGGAGTTCCAAAATGACTTGTAAAAAACCTAACGTAGGCGGACAAGCTGTCATTGAGGGCGTGATGATGCGTGGCGCGGACAAGGTTGCCGTGGCTGTACGCAAGCCCGACGGGGAAATCGCAGTGGACGTGAACCCAGTGAATAGCATCCGCGATAAATATCCAATTTTGAAAAAACCGCTGCTGCGTGGCGTTATCGCTTTATTCGAATCCTTATACGATGGCATGAAGGCCCTGGCCTACTCTGCCCAAATCAGTGGGGACGAGGACGAGCAGCTTTCCGATAAAGAAATGGTGCTGACCATTATTACCTCCGCGGCACTGGCTATTGGCCTTTTCATCGTGGTGCCCACCTGGTCCATGCGCTTTTTGCATACCTTAACCGATGACCCCATGCTGCTCAACCTGGCTGAGGGCGTGCTGCGTATGGTGATTTTCCTGTGCTATATTGCGGCTATTTCCTCCATGGAGGATATCCAGCGTGTATTCCAATATCATGGAGCGGAGCACAAGACCATTTATACCTATGAGGCAGGCCTGCCTCTGAAGGTAGAAAATGTGCGTCAGTTCAGCACCCTGCATCCCCGCTGTGGCACTAACTTTTTGATGATCGTTATGCTCATCAGCATGTTTATCTTTACCTTTTTAGGCTGGCCCAGCCTTTTAGAGCGTATTGCGTCCCGTATCGTGCTGATGCCGGTGATCGCTGGCGTGAGCTATGAGCTCATCCGCTTTGCAGGCGCTCATGCGGAAAACAGCTTAGTCCATGCCTGCATTATGCCTGGGCTACTGCTGCAAAAGCTCACCACGCGCCAGCCCGATGACAGCCAAATCGAGGTAGCTATCGCTTCCTTGAAGGCTGTGCTACCCCCTGAAGAAGTTAACGAACAATAAATTACAAGGAGAACTATATGCTCGACAAACTGCAAGCAATAGAGGATAGATATTTAGATTTAGAGGCCAAGATCAGCGACCCGGATGTGATTGCGGACCAAAACAATTGGCAAAAGGCCACCAAGGCTCACGCCAAGCTGGAGCCCGTGGTTACTGCCTATCGTGAATACCGCGATATGTGTGCTGCCCGTGATGAAGCCGAAGAAATCCTGCGTGCTAACGAGGACGAGGAGCTCGTGGAAATGGCCAAGGAGGAGCTCAAGGAGCTGAAGCCCCAGATTGAGGAGTATGAGCAACGTTTGACCATTCTGTTGCTGCCCTCCGACCCCAATGACGAAAAGAACGTTATCGTAGAAATTCGCGGTGGCGCCGGTGGCGAGGAAGCAGCCCTTTTTGCAGGTGTACTCTTTAGAATGTACCTGCGCTATGCAGAAACCCGCGGCTGGAGGGTGGAGGTTATGGACTCCAATCCCACCGAGCTGGGCGGCTTCAAGGAAGTAGTTTTCCAAATCAACGGTGATGCTGTGTACAGCCGCATGAAATTTGAAAGCGGCGTGCATCGCGTGCAGCGCGTGCCCGAAACCGAGTCCCAAGGCCGCGTCCACACCTCCACTGTAACTGTGGCAGTATTGCCCGAAGCCGAGGAAGTGGATGTGGAGATTAATCCGGCAGATTTGCGTATTGACACCTATCGCGCAGGCGGTGCCGGTGGCCAATATGTCAATAAAACCGAGTCTGCGGTGCGCATGACCCATATTCCCACTGGTATCGTTGCTCAGTGCCAGGACGAAAAATCCCAGCTGAAGAACCGCGAAAAATGCCTGCGCGTATTGCGTGCACGCATTTTGGAAAAGGCCCAGGAGGAGCAGCGTGCTGCCACCGCCGAGGACCGCAAGAGCCAGGTAGGTACCGGCGACCGCTCCGAGCGCATCCGCACCTATAACTATCCCCAGGGCCGCGTTACTGACCATCGCATTGGCCTGACCCTGCATAAGCTGGATACCATTGTGAATGGTGATCTGGACGAGCTTTTAGATGCACTGATTACCGCTAAGCAAAGTGAACAATTACGACAGGTGAAATAAAATGGCGCACTCTGTTTGGACCATTATGAAAATTTTAAATTGGACGAAGCAGTACTTTGAAGCCAAGGGCGTGGAAAATCCACGCCTGGATGCTGAGGTACTGCTTTGTGCTGTCTTAAAGTGCCAACGCATTACCCTTTATGTGGATTTTGAGCGTCCCTTGAGTGAGGAGGAGCTGGCGACATACCGGGAGTACGTGCAGCGGCGGGGCAATTTTGAGCCCCTAGCCTATATTTTGGGTGAAAGAGCCTTCATGCGCAACACCTTTAAGGTGAATAAAGCAACGCTGGTCCCCCGCCCGGAAACGGAGCTTCTGGTAGAGAGCCTGGTGAGGGTTGCGCCCATGCTGCGCCTTGAGGGTGATGTAAAAATTCTCGATATCGGCACGGGCAGTGGTGCCATCATTGTGTCGCTCTTGGACTATCTGCCCAACGCCAAGGGCGTGGGCGTGGATATAAGCGTGGACGCCCTCATCGTGGCTAAGGAAAACTCCGAAAAAATCGGCGTCACCGGCCGCATCGGCTTTGTGCGCAGCGATGTGTTCAGCAAGCTGCCACTGGAGAAAAAGTTTGACATCATCGTCTCCAATCCGCCCTATATCCCCGCAGGGGATATAGCTGGCCTGGACAAGGACGTGCAGCAGGAGCCACGCGGCGCCCTTGACGGCGGCGCCGATGGCCTTGACTTCTATCGCCGTATTACGGCGGAGGCCATGGACCATATGGCCGAGGAGGGTGTGCTGGCCTTTGAAATTGGCATCGGCCAAGCTGCTGCGGTGCAGCAGCTGTGCTTAGATGCGGGCTTTGTGAAGACGGCAGTGCGCAAGGACTATGCCGGCATCGAGCGCATGGTCTTCGCGGTGAAGGCCGCGGCGACGAGCGAGGAGGCCATGGCGCGCTATGACGCGCTGCTGGCCGAGGCGGCGAAGGAGCTGTGATATATGGAAACGAAGTATTGGAAGTTAACAGGGACACCGGCGGATGCCGAGGCGTATGCCGAGGCAGGGGCGCTGGTGTGGGCAGGTGAGGTAGTGGCCTTCCCTACGGAAACAGTGTATGGATTGGGCGCTAACGCCCTCAATCCCATAGCGGTGGCGAAAATTTTCGCCGCCAAGGGTCGCCCTCAGGATAATCCTTTAATCGTGCATATTGCTCGCAAGGAAGATATTAACGGGCTAACCACTGGCTTAAACGCTAACGCTCGCAAAATCATGGAGCATTTTATGCCAGGCCCCATCACGATTATCGTGCCCAAGGCAGAAATTATTCCTAATGTGACCAGCGCAGGGCTCGACACCGTGGGCGTGCGCTTTCCCATTAATAAGTACGCGCAGGAGTTTATCTTGGCCTGCGGTTGCCCTATCGCGGCACCCTCGGCCAATATTAGCGGGCGTCCCAGCCCGACTAACGCCCAGGATGTGCTAGAGGACATGCAGGGCAAGGTAGCAGGCATCCTAGACGGCGGCAGCTGTGGCGTGGGCTTGGAATCCACTGTCGTGGATACCACCAGCCCCGTGCCCACAATCTGCCGTCCCGGCGGCGTGACCTACGAAATGCTCACCGAGGTGCTGGGCGCAGTGGAAATCGACCCGGCGCTCTTGGGAGATAAAAGCTTTAAGCCCATCGCGCCGGGCATGAAGTACCGCCATTACGCGCCCAAGGAGCCGGTATATTTACTTGAGGGCAACGCCGTTGAGTGCTTGCCGACTCTCGTCGGCAAGGCTTTAGCAGCGGGCCTGAGGGTAGGCGTGCTCTGCGACGCAGCTATACGAACTAGCATAGAGCAAGCGTTTGGTAGTGGAGCCGCTGAAGCTAGGGCTGCCTCAGCCCAGCAGGACCGCATTCTGCTCTCCTGCTGGGGAGTAAGTCGCGAGGCCTTGGCTGCCGATTTATTCTATTTGCTGCGTGATTTCGATAGAACCAAGCCGGATGTTATCCTAGCCCAAGGGGTCAGCGAGGACGGCATCGGCCTCGCCATCATGAACCGCCTGCGCAAGGCGGCAGGCTATCAAATAATAACTCTAGAAAAAGGCGTTTTAACCCTAAAAGGGGATAAACAATTACCAGCTTTTATGATACAATAATATCTAATAATAACTCTTTTGAGGAGGAATTTACCATGAAAATTGCTATGGCCTGTGACCACGGCGGCTTCCATCTGAAGGAGCACATCAAAAAGTATTTGACTGAAAAGGGTATTGAGATTGTTGACCACGGCACCTACAATGAGGATAGCGTAGATTATCCTGATTTTGCGGAAAAGCTGTGCAAGGATATTACCTCTGGCGAGAGCGGTGCTGAGCGCGGCATCTTGATTTGTGGCACCGGCATTGGCATCTCCATTGCTGCTAATAAATGTAAGGGTATTCGCGCAGCTCTGTGCGCCGATGTTTTCTCTGCCAAAATGAGCCGCGAGCATAATAATGCCAACGTGCTCTGCATGGGCGAGCGCACCACCGGTGTGGGCTTGGCCGAGATGATTACTGATACCTGGCTGGAGACTGAATTTGCCGGCGGTCGTCATCAGCGCAGAGTTGATAAAATCATGGCGTTAGAAAAATAATAGAAGGTATGGCTATGGAAGTTTCTACAATTGTTAAGGAGCTCACGGCTGCTGCCGAGGAGCTCATCAGCGTGGCCCAGCCGCGCCGAGGACAAATTTTCGTTGTGGGCTGCAGTACCAGCGAGGTGCTAGGCAATAAAATCGGCACCGGTGGTAGCAGCGAGGTTGCCGTAGCCATGTTTAAGGCCCTCAAGGCTGTGTGCGATGCACATGGACTTTTCTTGGCCGTACAATGCTGCGAGCATTTGAACCGTTCCCTAGTTATTGATGCTCCCTGTCTGGAGCGCTATAACTTCGATGAAGTGACCGTGCGTCCCGTTGCCCACGCAGGTGGTGCCATGGGTACAGCTGCCTATGAGAACTTTGCTCAGCCGGTAATGGTGGAGCGAGTTGTGGCTCATTTGGGACTGGATATTGGACAGACGCTTATTGGCATGCACCTGAAAAGGGTGGCTGTGCCCGTGCGCCTGCAATATAAAAAAATTGGCGAAGCAGTGTTGACTGCCGCTAAAACAAGACCGCCGCTAGTAGGCGGCCCAAGAGCGCATTATGAGGAAAATCGCCCATAACGCACCATCTACTTCGTTGCGGCTCCTAGAAGTACTAATTTGTACGCCGTCGTCGCCACGCCTCGTATCTGGCACGTTCTGAACGATTTTAAAATCGCCCATAAGATGTGTACCTGTTTTATTTATTTTTTAGGAGGGACTTACAATGAATCTGGAAAAATTAGCTGTGGTTGACCCCGAAATTGATGGAATTATCCACGAGGAGCTCAACCGCCAACGCAACAAAATCGAACTAATTGCCTCTGAGAACTTCGTTACTCCCGCAGTAATGGAGGCCATGGGCACCATCCTCACCAATAAATATGCTGAGGGTTATCCCGGACACCGCTATTATGGTGGCTGCGAATATGTGGACAAGGTAGAAACCCTGGCCATTGAGCGCGCTAAGGAATTATTCGGTGCTAAATTTGCCAATGTACAACCCCACTGTGGCGCCAGCACTAACATGACCATTTATTTCGCCTTCTTAAAGCCTGGTGACACCATGATGGGCATGGATTTGTCCCAAGGCGGCCATCTGTCCCACGGATCCCCGGTTAACATTTCTGGTACCTATTACAACGTTGTACACTACGGCGTTAATCCGGAAACCGAAATGCTGGACTATGAAGCACTGGAAGCCAAGGTTAAGGAATGCAAGCCCAAGCTGGTAGTAGCAGGCGCTAGCGCTTATCCTCGCATTATCGACTTCGAGCGCATTGCTCAAATCGCTCATGATAACGGCGCCATGCTCTTAGTAGATATGGCTCACATCGCTGGCTTGGTTGCTGCTGGCCTGCATCCGTCCCCGGTTCCCTATGCAGATTTTGTCACCACCACCACTCATAAAACCCTGCGTGGTCCCCGTGGCGGCATCATCCTGACCAATAACGAGGAATATGCTAAGAAAATCAATAAGGCAGTGTTCCCCGGCTTGCAGGGCGGTCCCTTGATGCACATTATCGCTGCTAAAGCAGTAGCCTTTGGCGAAGCATTGAAGCCTGAATTCAAGGAATATCAAGCTAACATCGTGAAGAATGCCAAGGCCTTTGCTGAAGGTCTGGTGGCTGAGGGCTTCCGTCTGGTAAGCGGTGGCACCGATAACCATTTGATCCTTGTTGACGTACGCAATAAGAACCTGACCGGTAAGGAAGCAGAGCACCTCTTGGACGCAGTTGGCATCACCTGCAACAAGAATACCATTCCCTTCGATCCTGCTAGCCCCTTTGTTACCAGCGGTATCCGTCTGGGCACTCCTGCAGCTACCACTCGTGGCTTTAAGGAGGAGGACTTCAAGGAGGTTGCAGCCATCATGGGTCTGGTACTGAACAATCCTACCGATGCAGCTAAGCATGCAGAGGCTGCTCAGCGCGTAGCTGCTTTGTGCGCTAAATATCCCATGTATACCAACATCCAATAATTTTGCCCTGTTAAGCTGGAGCGGTCATCTGCTCCAGCAATTTTAGACAAGAAAGGACGCTTATCATGCAGATTACAGTTGTTCACCATCCGCTTTTACAAGTAAAAATGAGTGCTTTGCGTGATATTAACACCGATTGCCCCTCCTTCCGTCGTATTATTGGCGAGGTGGCCATGCTGTTGACCTTTGAGGCAACCAAGAATATTCCTTTGGAAACCCATCCTGTGACCACGCCCTTGGCTGAGACCATTGGCCATAGCATTAAGGGTACGGTAAATGTTATTCCTATACTGCGTGCCGGCTTAGGCTTTTTAGAGGGTGTGCTCAGCGTATTGCCCGAGGCTAATGTGGGCCCCATCGGCATGGCTCGTGACGAGGAAACTCTGGAGCCGGTGGAATATTATTGCAAGATTCCTAAGGATCTCAACGCTTATAACATCGTGGTTGACCCCATGCTGGCAACCGGCGGCAGTGCGGTGGCAGCTATTAATCAGCTGAAAAAGCGTGGCCTGAAGAATATTACCTTTATGTGCCTGGTAGCTGCTCCTGAGGGCGTGAAACGCCTGAACGAGGCTCATCCTGAGGTACCCATTATTGCAGCAGCCTTGGACGACCACCTGAACGAAAAGGGCTACATTGTTCCGGGCTTGGGCGATGCCGGCGACCGTATTTTTGGCACGGTGTAAGGCTATGAGCGAGCTGGAGCGTCCCAGCTGGGACGCATATTTCATGGAGATTGCTCATGTGGTTTCCAAGCGTTCTACCTGCCTCAGACGCAGCGTGGGCGCTGTGATTGTGAAGAACCGCCAGATCGTGGCCACGGGCTATAATGGTACGCCCAAGGATTTGCCCCACTGTAGCGAGGTGGGCTGCCTGCGTGAGCAGCTGAAGGTGCCCTCTGGCAAGAACCACGAGCTGTGCCGTGGCATTCATGCGGAGCAGAATGCAGTAGTGCAGGCTGCTTATCATGGTGTATCCGTAAACGGCGGTACCTTGTACTGCACTCACCAGCCCTGCGTAGTGTGCACGAAAATTCTCATCAACGCCGGTATTAAGCGCATTGTTTACGCCAATCCTTATCCCGATAAGCTGGCGGAGGATATGATGCAGGCTAGCGGTATTGAGATTGAGGTTTTTTCTAAGGTTTAACTAAACACATGTTTCCTACCGCGTTTCGCGGTAGGAAAAGGATTATAAATAACTTTTAAATTAAAATAAATAACAGCTAGCTGTGGCACTTGCGTGTCAGGCTAGCTGGTTTTTTACGTGTAATGCTCTATTTTCACTTTATGAAGCAAGCAGCTTATTTTTTAGGGAGCTCCACATAGGTGGTGCCTGCGGCGTAGCAGTCCAGCTCATAGGGCGGGTACATCAAATATACCTTGCCATTCTTAAGAATATAGTGCTTGCTTACCACGAATGCATCTCTCTTGATGTATTCAAGGAAGGGAGCATCGGATTGGGTAGTTAAGTCAGAACAGAATACTTTATATTTACGATTGGCGATGCCGTCATAAAGGTCTTCAGCCTTGATTTTTTTAGCAAATTTGGTGTAGGGAACACGTTTGCCGCTTTTAGCGTCATAAACAATGCCCAGGTCGTGGTACATGCCATGAGCGCCACCCAGATTATCCCAGGTGGTAAGGATGAGGTTGATGTATTTATCGTTTTCACTAATGATTTCATAGTTGGTGCCCACTGCCACGTAAACGGGGTCGGTGCTCTTAGCCAATTCCTTGGTTTCAGCAACTACGCGCAGGATGTCATCATTGATGCGTTGGGCAGCCTTTTCACTTTTCAAGGTAAAGACAGGATAGGAAACTTTGTATTTGTCGCCTTCTTCCTTCTTCTCAACAGAAGCGGCAAAGGCAGTGGCACTTACGGCCAAGCACAGGGACAGGGCGAGCAAGGTTTTTTTGAACATGTGGAGACACCTCCTAATTTCTTTTTGCAATTTCTACTAATATGGTATACAATAATCTAGTAATTGTAAAGAGAAAGATTGAGAAATATATGTAAATTGAGTAATAAGTAAGCAGCATGGTAGGAGAGGTGTAGTATGTTAGGTACGATTGTGAATGTGAGCTGTATTTTGACTGGCTCTGTAATTGGTAGCTTCGTCAGTCGCGGCATAGATGAAAAATATAAAATGGCTTTGTTCGATGGTTTGGGACTGGCCACGGTGGGGCTCGGTGCTAATGCTTTTGTGAGCAATATGCCCAAGGTTACCTACCCCGTGCTTTTTATCGCTAGCATTGCCATTGGCACAGTGTTAGGCACGCGGCTTGATTTAGACGGCAAATTCCACGCCCTTTTGGAAAAGGCTAAGGGTGGCTCCAAGCTGGCGGAGGGCTTATCAACAGCTATACTGCTCTTTTGCATCGGCACCTTGTCCATCTTAGGCCCCATTGAAAGTCGCTTGAATGGCAACAATACCTATCTTTTTACCAATGCCACGCTGGATTTTGTGTCCTCCATTATTCTGTCTTCGGCCTATGGCATAGGCATTGCCTTGGCGGCCCTGGTGCTTTTTTGTTGGCAGGGCAGTATTTACCTCTTTGCGGGCTTTATTGCGCCTTACATGACACCTGCGCTGATGGGAGAAATTTCCGTCCTCGGCGGTATTTTCCTCATGAGCTCAGGCCTGGGAATTTTACAAATTAGGGATTGCAAGACCTTAAATATGCTACCGGCCCTGCTGGTACCACCTATTTTTTATGCGGTGGTAAATCTAGTGAAGGGCTTGCTTTAAATTATCATATGAGGAGATGTAAATTATGTGGGTTGTATTTGCGCTTTTGTCAGCAGTATTTGCTGCGTTGACTTCCATTTTTGCCAAGATTGGTATTGAAAACGTCAACTCCAACTTGGCAACTGCTATCCGCACTGTGGTGGTGCTGGTGATGGCGTGGCTCATCGTTTTTGCCACAGGCAAGCATAATCAGATTGCGGGTATTACTGCCAAAAGCTGGACCTTTTTGGTGCTCAGCGGCTTGGCTACGGGCCTATCCTGGCTTTGCTATTTTTATGCACTGCAGATTGGCGAGGCTAGCAAGGTGGTGCCGGTGGATAAGTTCAGCGTGGTTATCACCATGGTCATGGCCTTCTTTATTTTGGGTGAGGCCATTACCACCAAGACCATTATCGGCGGCCTTCTGATTACGGCCGGGACGCTGGTGTTGATATTCTAGGACAATATGCTTGAGCATGAAAATTCTGTAGAAGCAATTGCATAAGGGAAAAAGAGAGCCTTCTGAGCCAATCTGAAGGCTCTTTTTGTGCTTAAGAGAGGGCTTTAATAGACACTTTCTAAAAAGTTTTCACTTTTTTTACTTTTTATAATCTCCAAGGCTTTTACTATTTCGCATTAAAGTATTACAATATAGTATGAATAATTATGGAGTTCAGGTTTGATTAAGCTTACGGAGGTTATCATGCAGATCGGTTTAGATATTGGCAGCACTACAATTAAAATAGCTGTGTTGGATGATGCGGGGACCTTGCTTTTCAGCAAATACCAGCGCCACTACAGCCAGATTGCTACCAGAATATTAGAATTGCATAGGGAGCTGATGACGAAATTTCCCACCCTCCGGGTAGCTCGCTTGGCTATCAGCGGCAGCGCCGGTATCGGCATTGCCGAAAGCTGCGGTATTCAGTTTGTGCAGGAGGTTTTCGCCGAAAAAATCTGTACCGAAAAGCTCCACCCCGGCACCGACGCTGTTATCGAGCTCGGTGGCGAGGATGCGAAAATTCTCTTTTTAGGACGTCATTTTGATGCCCGCATGAACGACAGCTGCGCCGGTGGCACCGGCGCGTTTATCGATCAAATGGCCGCGCTCTTGAATGTGGAAACGGACCAAATGAACGAGCTGGCTCAGCAAGCAACTACTAGCTATACTATTGCCAGCCGCTGTGGCGTCTTTGCCAAGAGCGACATCCAGCCGCTCTTAAATCAGGGCGCTGCCAAGAGCGACTTGGCAGCTAGTATCTTCCACGCTGTGGCCAGCCAAGCCGTCACAGGCCTGGCCAAGGGCCGGCCCATTGAGGGCGAGGTGCTTTATTTAGGCGGGCCCTTGACCTTTATGAGCTGTCTTAGAGACAGCTTTGACCAAATCTTAAATATTAAGGGCCAGTGCCCGGAAAATAGCCTCTATTATGTGGCCATGGGCGCAGCCTTTTGCGCCGAGCACGAGGTGGAATTTGCCAGCCTGCCAGCGAAGCTGGAGGCGGCGATTAAGGAGCATACCTTCGAGCATTTGGCACCGCTTTTTCAGAGCGAAGCAGAATACCAAGCCTTTCATGAGCGTCATCTAAAGGACTCGGTTACTATTTCCACACCTGAAAAGGCTACAGAAGCATTTATCGGCATTGACTCCGGCAGTACCACTATTAAATTTGCGGTGATGAGCCCTGCGGGCGAGCTGCTGGACTCCTTCTACCAAAGTAATAAGGGTAATCCTGTTATTGCTGTGCGTGATTACCTGACTAATTTTTATCATAAATATCCCCACTGTCAGCTGCTTGCGGGCGCGGTAACGGGCTATGGTGAGGATTTAATTCGCCATGCCTTCGGCATGGACTATGGCATTGTGGAAACCATGGCCCATTTTTATGCGGCCCATCATCTGGAGCCCGATGTGGACTTTATCCTAGACATCGGCGGTCAGGATATGAAGTGCCTTAAAATTCATAATGGAGCCATAGATAATATCTTTTTGAACGAAGCCTGCTCCAGTGGCTGTGGTAGCTTTTTGCAGACCTTTGCAGAAATCCTAGGCTACAGTGCCGAAGAATTTGCTAAGATCGGGCTCTTTGCGGATATGCCCGTGGATTTGGGCAGTCGCTGCACCGTGTTTATGAATAGCAGCGTTAAGCAGGCACAAAAGGACGGTGCCTCCGTGGCTAATATCAGCGCGGGCTTGTCCATTAGCATTGTAAAAAATGCCTTGTACAAGGTTATTCGCCCTAGCAGCAAGGCTGCCATCGGCCAGCACATTGTGGTGCAGGGCGGTACCTTCCTCAATGATTGCGTGCTGCGAGCCTTTGAGCAGGAAATGGGACTCAACGTGGTGCGTCCCAATATTGCAGGCCTAATGGGCGCTTACGGTGCTGCTCTCTACGCTCAGCGCCGCTATGAGGATAATCCTAAGCCCAGCAGCATTATTAAGCTGGCGGATTTAGCTACCTTCCAGCATACGGTGAAGGGCGTGACCTGCGGTTTGTGTAATAACCACTGCCACCTTACCATCAATATTTTCGCCAGTGGCAAGCGCTTCATCAGCGGCAATCGCTGTGAGCGGCCCATTACTCACATGGCACCCAAGGACGATTTAAATTTATATCGTCAGAAGCTAGAATTACTCAAGAATTTGCCCAATATCCAGCAGCCCAAGCGGGGGGTGATTGGCATTCCCATGGGCCTCAATATGTATGAGCTGCTGCCATTTTGGCAGGGGTTGTTAAATTACTTAGGCTTTAAGGTAGTGGCCAGTCCCATTGAGGATAAAAATATTTACCGCATGGGGCAGAACACCATCCCCAGCGACACTGTTTGCTATCCCGCCAAGCTTATGCATGGACATATTAAATGGCTTCTAGACCAAGGGCTTGAGCAGATTTTTTATCCCTGCATGACCTATAATATCAGCGAGCAGGGCACGGAAAACTGTTATAATTGCCCCGTGGTGGCCTATTATCCGGAAGTGCTCCACGCCAATATGCGGGAGCTAGGTAAAGCAACCTTCTTCTTTGATTACCTAGGATTGCTGCATAAGAAGGTGCTAGTACAAAAGCTCTACGAAATGTTCCATCCCAAGTATGCGAACATTACCAAAAGCGAGCTTAAAAAAGCGGTGGAGGCAGCCTTTGCTGCTTATGATGCCTTTGAAGCTCAGGTTAAGGAGCGCGGTCAAAGGATTATTGCCCTCGCCCGTGAGCAGCACAAGCCCATTGTAGTTTTGGCAGGCAGACCTTACCACATCGACCCTAAGGTTAACCACAGCATTGATAGGCTCATTACCACCATGGGTGCGGCTCTCGTCAGCGAGGACGCTGTCAGCAGCCATGTAACTCCCAAGGAGCTGAGTGCCGATTTACATGTGCTCAATCAGTGGACCTACCACAGCCGCCTCTATGCAGCTGCTAAATATGTCAGCGAAAACCCCGATATGCATATGATTCAGCTGGTCAGCTTCGGCTGTGGCTGTGATGCTATTACCGCTGACGAATGCCGCCGCATTCTAGAGGAGCATGGACGTATTTATACCCAAATTAAAATAGATGATATCGACAATTTAGGCGCAGCGAAGATCCGTATTCGCAGTCTTTTCTCTGCCGCCAAGCTGTTCGATTTAGATAATAATTGATAATAATTAAAGGAGTTTTTGCGATGCAAGAAGCTTCTCAGACCAATTTTGTACCCTTTACCGAGGCCATGCGCCACACTCATACCATCCTTATTCCTGGCATGCTGCCTCTGCATTTTTCTCTTTTGCAGGCAGCTCTGGCCAGCTGTGGCTATAAAGCCGAGATTTTGCAGAACACCAGCCGCGAGGTGGTGGAAACAGGCCTTAAATATGTGAATAACGATATTTGCTATCCCGCTCTCTTAGTCATTGGGCAACTGTTGCATGCTTTGGAAAGCGGCAAGTATGACCTGCAGAAAACGGCTCTCATTATCACTCAGACCGGTGGTGGCTGTCGTGCCTCCAATTATATTTACCTGCTGCGCAAGGCGCTGGAGAAGGCGGGCCTCAGTAATATTCCCGTCATCAGTCTTAATGTGAATGGCCTTGAAAAGCAGCCCGGCTTCCACTTGAATGCTACCATGCTGCGCAAATTTTTGGCGGCCCTGATATATGGGGATGCGCTGATGTATTTGACTAATAAGATACGCCCCTATGAGGTGGTGCAGGGTGCTGCCGATGCCTTAGCCCAAAAATGGCTGGATAAGCTTAGCGATGCTTTTGTCAGCGGCAAGGCTCAGGCTATGAGTAATATTAAAAAGCTCACCAAGGCCATTGCTAGCGAGTTTGCGGATGTGCCTATTGTGAATCGTCCCAAAACTAAGGTGGGTATTGTGGGCGAAATCTATATTAAATATGCAGCCTTGGGTAATAATAATCTGGAAAAATTCCTGCAAAAGCAGGATTGCGAGTACATGTTACCGGGCGTTTTGAACTTCGTTATGTACTGCGTGGACACCTATCTGACGGATTACAAGCTCTATGGTGGCAGTTTCCTGAAATATGGTGCTAATAAGGGTGCTATGTGGTATCTGAAGCATCTGGAAAGCATTCTCCACAATGCTCTCGACACGGCTTCCTTTAGTGCTCCTGCGACCTATGATGAGACCAAGGCTATGGCCAAGGGCGTCATTGGCTACGGCAATAATATGGGTGAGGGCTGGCTGCTGACGGCGGAGATGCTGGAGCTGGTTCACAGCGGTTATACCAATATTATCTGCGCCCAGCCCTTTGGCTGCTTGCCCAACCACATTGCAGGCCGTGGCATGATTAATAAGATTAAGGAAATCGCTGAGGAGGCTAATATTTTGGCCATTGACTATGATGCTAGCGCCTCCAAGGTGAACCAAGAAAACCGCATTAAGCTCATGCTGGCTACGGCGACATGAGCCTTTGATTATTACGAACATATATTTCGAGTAACGTTTCGTTACCCATAAAAATATAGTGAACATTCTTTTTGGTATATTCACGCTACCCATAAAAATACCCTTCAGTCTAAATTGCAGACTGAAGGGTATTTTGCTTAAGGTGGCTTTAGTTAGTTTGTTAGGTCAATTAAAATGTACCCTGTACAAGCTGAGCAATATTTTTAGAATGGTCGCTGACGCGCTTCATGTTAATCAAAAGCTCCAGCATAACGAAGCCGGCCACAGGCTCGCAAATATGCTCGTTGAGGCGCACAATGTGGTTTTTGCGGATGACCTTTTGGTACTGCTTAACCTCACGGCACAGGCGCACTGCATCCTCCGCAATAGCTTTGTCGTTCTTTTCCAAGGATTCTAAGGCGCGACCACTAGCTCGGAGCACCATTTCGCTAAGGTGCAACAGCTCCTCTTGAGCTTCGGGAGAGAAGTGCACATTATCCTCAAACATGCGCCGTGCCTTTTTAGCAAGGGTTTCACCATGGTCGCCAATACGCTCAATATCGTTAATGGCGTGCAAGAGACCTGTATGGCGAATGGAAAGGCTGGCATCTAATTGAGCAGTGCTCATATCGGTCAGGTAATCGGTGATTTCCCTCTCTAAGGAGTCTACCACGGGCTCATGCTCCAGCACATATTTAATCTTTTCTGCATCATAGCTTTGAATAGCTTCCATGCCTAGGCGCACATCCTCGCGGGCTTGGTTACCCATGCGTACAACCTCCTTGACAGCAAGGCTCAGGGCGATGGAGGGAGTATTCAGCATGGACTTATCAAGATATACCGGACGCAGGGAAATACCTTCGGCGTCACCAGGCACAAGGCGCTGGATAAGCTTGATAAAGGGGTCCACAAAGGGCATAAAGAGCAGAGTATTGATAATATTAAAGGCGGAGTGGGCGTTAGC
Source organism: Phascolarctobacterium sp. (assembly GCA_034086985.1). Lineage (GTDB taxonomy): Bacteria > Bacillota > Negativicutes > Acidaminococcales > Acidaminococcaceae > Phascolarctobacterium_A. Next base: position 52,973 of record JAXDZG010000022.1, on the reverse strand, counting down.
GATTTGGCGCGCGATATCACCGGCGGGGGAAACAATCATGACGATTTCTACGAACCATTTCATGAAGACCACGAAGATAATACTGCCGATAACGTTAAACATAACGTGGGCTACTGCTACTCGCTTGGCGGTTAAATTGGCTCTTAAGGAAGCCAGCACTGCCGTAATACAGGTACCGATGTTATCACCCAAAAGTACGGGAATAGCGCCCTCTAAGGGAATTAGCCCTTGGCCCGCCATGGCAATCAAAATACCGATGGTGGCACTACTGGACTGGATGAGCACGGTCATAACGGTGCCGATAAAGATGCCCAGTAGGGGATTGCTGGAGAAGTGGCCGATAAAGTCCACAAAGCCGGGATAGTTACGCAATGGCAGCACGGCCTTGCCCATCATATCCATGCCCAGCATTAAAATACCAAAGCCTAAAATTACTTGGCCCAGGTATTTGCCACGAGCACGCTCAGCCAGAAGCTGCATCAAGAAGCCAATGAAAATCAGCACAGTGATGTAATTAGAAAGCTTGAAGGCGATTAATTGAGCAGTCATGGTGGTACCCACGTTGGCGCCCATGATGATGCCAAAGCCCTGCTTAAGGGTTAAGAGGCCCGCGTTAACCAAGCCCACAGTCATAACTGTGGTTGCACCGCTGGCCTGGAGCACGGCAGTGACTACAGCGCCCAGAATGATACCCATGGCCAGGACTCCCGTCATGGCCTCCAATATCTTTTGCAGCTTAGCACCGGCAGCCTTTTGCAGGCCATCGCCCATGAGCTGCATACCATACATAAATAAAGCAATACCGCCTAGAAAACCTAGAAAATATACTAGCATTAACCGCACCTCGTCCAAAATTAATTTGTAAAGATTGTAGCTTTAAGCTTTGCTTATATTATACATTAAAAAGCATATTGCGTAAAATTTTTCCTACATTTTTCCATAAAAAAACTACACCGCACGCTTGCGTAGCCGTGCGGTGTAGTTAAGGAGAGGTGTATGATGAAAAGATATGTTTAGGGGGAGTTCCGAAAGGGACCGTTGCGTGCTTTGCGGTTCCTTTCTTTGCTCAACTATATTGTAGCAAATGGTTATGGCTAAAGTACGACTAAGGCGTAACAAATATGTGAAATAAAATGCCGCCGAAATTTTTTCGGCGGCGTCAGTATAAAATACTAGTTATTTAAGGATTACGTTTAAGAAGGCCTTGAGGCGCTCGTTGGTGGGATTATCAAAAATCTCGGTGGGAGTGCCCTCGGCCTGTACGCGACCATCGGCCATGAAGACTACCTTTGTAGCAACCTCTTTGGCAAAGCCCATTTCGTGGGTTACTACCACCATGGTCATTTTTTCTTCGGCTAGCTCACGCATGGTCTTTAAAACCTCACCGGTGAGCTCCGGGTCCAGGGAGGAGGTGGGCTCGTCAAAGAGCATAATGGCAGGTTTCATCGCCAGCGCTCTCGCAATGGCTACGCGCTGCTGCTGGCCGCCGCTGAGCTTGCGGGGATATTCATCACGCTTATCGCTCAAGCCAACCTTGGCTAGCAGGGCCTCTGCTTCCTTAATGACCGTAGCTTTATCGCGCTTTTGCACGTTTACAGGTGCTTCAATGAGGTTTTCCAGCACGGTCATGTGAGGAAATAGATTAAACTGCTGGAACACCATGCCCATTTTGCAGGCGATGCGGCGAACCTCGTTCTTGTTCACATATTCCGTGCCATTTGGAGTATCGGTGCACAGGGCTTCGCCATCGATGATAACACTGCCCTTGTCAATGGTTTCCAGCTTGTTGAGGCAGCGGAGCAGGGTACTTTTGCCACCGCCGGAGGGGCCGATAACGGCAACAACCTCGCCCTCGTTGACCTCTAAATCAATGCCCTTCAGAACCTCTAATTTATTAAATTTTTTCCAGATATTCTGTGCTTTAATCTTGTTCATTGTCGTCCTCCTTGCGCAACAGTCGAGCTGTTGCTGTTGTAAGCTTCACTAAATCTGTTTATTGATCGTATTTGGAGAAATGCTTTTCTAAACGTTCGAAAATAAGCGTTAGGATCAGGGTAGCAAACAGATAGAAGCAGCCTGCAACGATAAAGGGAGTGATGTTAAAGTCGCGCTGTACTAAGTTACGAGCGGTACGCATCAAGTCGTTCATAGCTAAAACATAAACCAAGGAGGTATCCTTAACTAGGGTGATGGTTTCGTTGCTAATGGGCGGTAGGATAATGCGAATTACCTGGGGCAGCACAATGCGGCGCATGGTCTGTACATAGTTCATGCCCAAGGTGTGAGCGGCTTCGTACTGGCCTTTGGGGATGGCCTGAATGCCGGCGCGGAAGATTTCGCAGAAGTAGGCAGCGTAGTTCAGAACAAAGGCCACAGCTGCGGACTCAAAGTCCGGCAGGCGAATGCCCACGGAGGGAAGCACGAAGTAAACAAAGAAAATTTGCAGCATCAGGGGGCTGCCACGCATAACCCAAACATAAAAGCCGATGATTTTTTGCAGGGGCTTGATGCTGGAAACACGGCCTAAGCTCAGCAGCACGCCTAGGGGAATGCTCAAAACAATGGTTATCAGGAAGACTTGGGCTGAAACTACGCAGCCATCAAGCATCTGAGGAATAATCTTTAATACGTAATCCATAACTCTCTCCATCTTCATCAATTATTAGTGCTGTAGCTACGCTGCAGCACAAGCTTACTTTATTGTATCACTTTGCTAAAGCATTGACAAGCAAAAAGGGTGTAGCAGCTAAAAAAGAAAGGGCCGAACTGCTTCGGCCCTTGAATACTTGTGTATTAGTATTTAATAATGTCAGCGCCCATCCATTTTTCGGAGATCTTTTTGCAGGTGCCGTCCTTTTTCATTTCTTCCATAACCTTGTCAATGCGTTGCAGGAATTCTTTATCGTCCTTGCGGAAAGCGATACCAACAACCTCTTCACCCATGTTTTCTTCCAAAATGGTGTATTGACCGGGTTTCTTCTTGTCATAGTAGCCACGAGCTAATACTGCATCAACGATAGCTGCGTCAACGCGCTTGTTGTCCAGTTCCAGATAGATGGCTGCAAAGTCAGGATATTTACGATAGTCAGCCAGGGAGTCCTTCAAAGCCTTGTTTTTCGGCAGCTCCATCAGGTAGGAGCCGGTGGAGTCGTCTTGTACAGCAACTCTCTTGCCCTTCAGGTCGGCAATCTTTTTAATGGGGGAGCCGACGGGAACGACTACCAATTGGGAGTTAATCAGGTAGGGCTTGGACAGGCCATAAACCTTTTCACGCTCAGGGTTAATGGTGAAACAGTTCCAAATAGCGTCAATGCGTTTGGATTTTAATTCAGCTTCTTTAGCACCCCAATCGATGGGCTTGAATTCAACTTCCATGTTCAGACGTTTGCAGGCTTCGCGAGCCAAGTCAATGTCCATACCAACGATTTCATTTTTCTCGTTACGGAAGCCCATAGGAGCAAAGTTGTCGTCCAGACCAATAACGATTTTCTTGGGGCCGCTGCTGCCGCAACCGGCAACCATCATAATCATCATCATGAGACCCATGAGTAATACTAATAGCTTTTTCATTTCTACACCTCTTAATTAAAAATTCTGCTTGAAGCAAGCATCGCTAATGAGTACATTCATATTATACTTTAGCACATTAAATTTGTAAAGCACTAATGTGAAAAAATTTGAGATTTTTTTCGAAAAAAAGAACGTCGGTCTGAGACCGACGTTCTTGACTATTTTGATTTCTAAATAAGTAGTAGGTTTACTTTTTCAGCAGGCTGCCCAAAAGGCCACGTGCTAAAGAGGTAGCAATGGTACGGCCAAAGGTCTGTAGAGCACTGGTAGCTACCTTTTCGATAACGCTGGGCGGTTCCTTAGCAGTGCGGGTGCTGCGAGTGGAGCTACTGCGACTTGCTGTAGAGCGGGTGCTTGCCTTGGGCACGTTGCGGCGGATTTCGTCACGCAGGCTGGAGCCTTGTTCCTCTTCGTGTTCTTCTTCATTTTCGCCAGCAGCGGCTTCTTGAGCGCGCTTTTGCAAAATCTCATAAGCGGACTCCCTATCGATGGCCTTGGCATACTTAGTATGCAGGGGAGTTTCTTCAATGGCTTTGCGACGTACTTCGTCGGAGCAGGTGCCCAAATAGCTTCGAGGCGGCATCACATAAGCACGCTGCACCATGGTGGGCACACCCTCCTCGTCCAGCAAGGAAACCAGCACTTCGCCGGTGCCAAGCTCGCCCAAGGCTGCTTCTGCATTTAAATCCGGGTTAGGACGGAAGGCTTGGGCTGCTGCCTTTAAGCCCTTACGCTCCTTCGGAGTGTAGGCACGCAGGGCGTGCTGCAGTTTATTGCCCAATTGGGAGAGAACTGTATCGGGAATATCCGCAGGTTGTTGGGTAATAAAGTAAATGCCAATGCCCTTGGAGCGGATAAGACGCACGATTTGCTCCACCTTGTCCAACAGGGAGCGGGGAGCATCCTTAAAGATTAAATGGGCTTCGTCAAAAAAGAAGACCATTTTAGGCTTATTTAAATCGCCTGCTTCCGGCATCATTTCATAGAGCTCGGATAGCATCCACAGCAGGAAGGTGGAATAGAGCAGGGGATTTTGGAAGAGCTCGGTGCAGTGGAGTAAATTAATTATGCCCCTGCCCTCGCTATCGGTAGCAAACCAGTCCTTAATATCCAGAGCGGGCTCGCCAAAGAAAATGTTGCCCCCTTGGTCCTCTAAGCGTAGCAGCGCTCTTTGAATGGCACCGATGCTCTGGGAGGAAACGTTGCCATATTCCATTTTGATTTCAGCGGCATGGTCACCCACATATTGCACCATGCTGCGCAGATCCTTAAAGTCTAAAAGGAGTAGTCCCTGGCTGTCAGCTACGCGGAAGATAATATTCATGACGCCGGATTGGGTATCGTTGAGCTCTAAAAGACGACTCAAAAGCTCAGGACCCATGTCGGAAATGGTAGTGCGCACGGGCAGGCCCATCTTGCCATACACATCCCAAAAGCGCACGGGATAACCGGCAAATTTCCAGTCTATATCCAGACCTAGCTTATTTTTGATACGCTTTTGAAAGCCCTCACTGTCCTCGCCTGGTAAAATCATACCAGATACATCGCCCTTAATATCGGCTAGGAAAACGGGTACGCCCATCTCGCTAAAGCTTTCGGCCATTACCTTGAGGGTAACGGTTTTGCCGGTGCCGGTGGCGCCGGCGATAAGACCATGACGATTGGCCATTTTGGGGGTTAGGTAAATGCCGCCCTGACTATTTTGGCACAGCCAGATTTTGTGCAGCTTGGGAATATACATATGGTTAACCTCCTTGAAAATAAGTAGAGTAAAATTCTAAAACATGCGCCGTTTCCAGAGAAGCACAGCACTACCGATAGCTACCACAAAGGCGAAGCACACCACAATGGCAAAGCCATAGGGGCTATCAGCAAAGGGAACATGCACGTTCATACCCCACAGACCACTGATGAGAGTGGGGATGGCCAACAAAATGGTGACGGAAGCCAAGAATTTCATGACTAAGTTCAGGTTGTTACTGATGATGCTAGCGAATACTTCCATCATGCTGTTCAAAATGTGGCTATACATCTCAACCATTTCTACGGCCTGCTTATATTCGATAATAACGTCATCTAGCAAATCCTCGTCCTCCTCGTACACCTTTATAAGGTGCTGGGAAGCACTGGCGTTGGCATTGCGCAAACGCAAAAGCCTTTCCATAACGATGGAATTGCTGCGCAGGGAGGTGGAAAAATAAGTCAGAGATTTTTGCAAATCCAATAGGTTAAAGAGCTCGCTATTTTCCATGGACTGGCGCAGATGGATTTCCAATTCATCGGTACGTTTAATAATAATACGGATATATTTTAGATATAGAGTTGCAGATTTATAGAGAATTTGGAAGAGGAAGCGGGTCTTTTTAAAGGTGCTGAACATACGAGCGTTGTGACTGCCGAAGTCGGCGGTGACGCCATTGGCCTCCAAGCACACAGTGGTGATGCCTGCTTCCGTAATGATGATGCCCAAGGGCAGGGTATCATAATCCTTATTGCTGCGGAAGAAGGGGATGTCCACCAAAATCAAAATTTGGTCGTCCTCGACCTCAATACGGGATTTTTCTTCTTCGTCCAGTGCGGCGCTCAAAAAGTCCATTTGAATGCCGGTGGCAGCAGCGATTTCTGTGAGCTCGTCCTCAGAGGGCGCTACTACATCCAGCCAATAGCCCTTTTCCAGATGGTCCAGCTCCATTTCGTCCAGACCATTATCCGTGCTTTTTACAATTTTGTACATAGCGAACCCTCCTTTCCTAAAACTCCATTAGCTTTTATCTGTTATAGATATTAATTACAGGAAAGATTTAATGGCCTTGGATAATTGGTCACCGCAGCTGGTGCCACGCATGCCACATTGATTGCCCTCCAACAAATTAGCAACTTGCAAAGCATCCATGCCCTCCACTAGCTTGCTGATAGCAGCCAGATTACCGGGGCAGCCGCCTGTAAAGCGCACATTGTGCAGTTTGCCGTCGATGATATTAAAATTTATTTTGCGGGAGCATACTCCCTGAGGTGCATATTCAAACATCACATTCCCTCCGATACATATAACATACATTACAAAGTTCGACAAGAAAAAGTAAAATCCTTTTTCTTGGAGCGGACACGGAGAAATTTTTGCGTAAAATTTTGGTAAGCAGATTTTGTAAAATAAAAACACACTTTTTCGCCTAAAGGCTTTTATTTGTTCTTGAGAGTTGATATAATAAAAGGTAATTTATTGCCGTGTAGTATGGTAGTAAGGGTCACCCGCTGTGGTGGCATATCGTGCGTGCAAAGTAGCATGGAAGAAAGGTAGTGTGTTTTTTATGTCTATTCAGTTATTTATTGTGTGTGCTTACATCGCTTTGTTGTTTGGCATCAGCTTTTGGGTCAAAAAGAGAGCGGATGCCGGTTCCACAGCGTTCCTCTTGGCGAGTCGTAAGCTTACCACACTTTTGGTTGCGGTGAACGTTACGGGTCTGGCAGTCGGTGCTGCTTCCACCGTTGGTGTAGCCCAAAGAGCCTTTGGTGTTGGCTTATCAGCAGGCTGGTACAATGGTGCCTGGTCCATTGGTGCGATTGTGATGGGTCTGGTAGCAGCAGGCAAGCTGCGTTCCATGAAGGTTTCTACTATTCCTGAGTTTTTTGAAAACTACTATGATACCAAGGGACGTTTAATCGGTGCCATTGGCTTAATTATTATCATGGGCGTTATCACCTCCCTGCAATATATGGCAGGCGGTGCGATTTTGTCCTCTCTGCTGCCCAATATCTTTACCTTTAAAACTGGTATGATTATGAGTGCAGTGGTATTTATTGGTATTACCCTGATTGGTGGCCTTTGGTCCTCCGGCCTTTCCAATATCGTCAGCGTAACCTTGATTTATGTGGGTATTGTTTATTCTGCAAGCCAATCCGTGGCTAATGTAGGTGGCTGGGATGCTATGGTAGCTAAGCTGCCTAATGCGGAGATTATGGCTTCTCCCATTGCAGGCCTTCCTTTGGCAGTTATTATTGGTAACATCATCGTTATGATTACCCAAACCATTACTGCGCAAGGTCCTGTGCAATTTGCCTGCGCTGCTGAAAATGCCAAGGCAGCTCGTAATGGTTACCTGCTGGCAGGCTTAATGATTTTCCCCGTTGGCTTTATTTGCGCTATTGTTGGTGTAGTTGCCAAGGTAATGTTCCCGGAAATGCCCATGAGCCAGGCAGCTTTGGCTATGCCCAAGGTTATTATGAGCCTTGACCCCTTGGCAGGCGGTGTAACTCTGGCTGCTATGTGGGCTGCGGACGTATCTACTGCCTGTGCTATTTTGATGGGCACTGCAACCCTGTTTACCCAAGATATTTACAAACGCTTTATTAACCCTGGCGTAGAAGAAGGTAGAGCAGTTGTTATTAGCCGTATGACCGTTGTTGCTGTCGGCTTAGTAACACTGTGGTTCGCTTTCAATGCAGCTGGTATCGTAAGAACCATGATTGCCGGCCTGTCCATGACCACAGCTCTGACCTGCGTCTTCTTCTTTACTATCTGGGCTCCTAGTGTATGCCGTCGTAGCTCTGCCTTCTGGACCACCTTGGTAGGTATTTTGGGCATGATGCTGTGGTATATGCCCGGTAGCCCCATCCAAGGCTTGAAGCCTATTTTTGCTAATGAGGTTATTTATTTTGAATGGCCTATTTGTATTGCAACCTTCCTCTTGGTATCTGTACTGGATAAAGAAAAGATTAAAGAGGTCGTTATGGTTGAGGAAGAGGAATAATAATGTCTCAAGGAACTCTAAAAGCCTCCTACAGCAGCATAGAAATTGGTCGTGCTGCCCTGCATATTGCACTCACGGCTAACCGTGCCGAGGAGATGCGGGTAAAGGAGCGTTTGGCTGCTCAGGGAATTAAGTCCACTGCTGTGGATTTCGGTGGTGAATTTATTCCCTCCATCGTGAAGATTATCGAGCGGGCCGTGGTAGCGGCCCAGCGTCAGGGCCTGGTTAGCGAAACCCATGTGGGTGCGGGAGCCGTGGCAGGAGCTGCTCATGAAGCCTTAGAGCAGGTCAAAACTAAGGCTGTGGGCTTTAATGTAGGCGGTAAAATTGGTATTGCCCGCTGTGGCGAGCATCTTTGCGTGGCCATTTATATGGGTGTGGGCGTTTTAAATCTTAATGAGATGTGTGTGGGCCTGGCTCATCGTAGCCTAGCCAGTGATGAATAGGAGAATTTCGTAAGATGAACCTGATTGATATTATTGGTCCTGTGATGATCGGACCCTCCAGCTCCCATACAGCGGGAGCAGTGCGCCTGGGCCTTTTGGCAGCCAGCATTTTAGGAGGCATGCCCGTGAAGGCAGAAATCAATTTGCATGGCTCCTTTGCCGAAACCTATCAGGGTCATGGTACGGACATGGCTCTTTTGGCGGGGCTTATGGGCTGGATGCCCGATGATGAGCGTATTCCTGAAGCAGCGAAATATGCTGAGGAAAGCGGCCTTGCTTATTCCTTCCACAAAATTGATTTGGGTAATATGGCTCATCCCAATACGGTGCTGTTTAAGCTGACCAGTGCCAGCGGTAGCTACTGCGAAATCGTGGGCTCCTCTGTGGGCGGCGGCCAGGTGAAGGTAACCGAAATCGATGGCTTTCCTGTGGAGCTGACCGGTCGTCTGCCAGCTGTTTTAACGGTGCATATTGATACTCGCGGCGTTATCGCACTTGTGACCAGCACCTTGGCCAATGCGGGTGTGAATATTGCTACTATGCGCCTTTTCCGCAGTGACAAGGGTGGTATGGCCTCCATGGTTATTGAATGTGATGAAGCAGTGCCCCAGGAGATTTTAAATCTCATTGGTGCTTTGCAGCAGATTGAGTCCGTGCGTTTTATCGCCAGTGTTTTGTGAGGTGGAACTGATGAAAAAAGAGATGCTTTCATTGAACAGCTGGATTGAAGAGGCAACGCGCTGGCAGCAATCCTTAGATGATTTTTTGATTGATTATAATATGCGGGAGCTGGAGTGCTCCGAGGAGGATTTGCTCGCCAAGATGCAGGACATGCTGCAGGTTATGGAAAAATCTGTAGAGCACGGCCTCAGCGGCGTGCGCTCTCACAGCGGCCTGACAGGCGGCGACTCCAAGCGCCTTGCTGAGGCCGCAATCGGCGAGCATTTTGTGAGCCTCCTCGGAGAGAAGGCTATGGACGCAGTGATTTACGCCATGGCCGTGGGCGAGTGTAATGCGGCCATGGGCCGCATTGTAGCGGCGCCCACTGCTGGCGCTAGCGGCGTGCTGCCGGGTGTATTCTTCTCCCTGAAAAAGCACTGCCAGCTTAGCGAGGCAACGTTAGCACGGGGCCTAGTAGTGGCGGGCAGCATTGGTATGGTCATTGCCGAGCGGGCCTCCTTGGCAGGCGCCACCGGCGGCTGCCAGGCCGAGTGTGGCAGTGCGGCTGCCATGGCAGCCGGAGCCGCCGTGAGCATGCTGGGCGGAAGCGCCGAGCAGGTGGGCACCGCCGTTGCTATTGTGTTCAAGAATGTGCTGGGGCTGGTGTGCGACCCAGTGGCAGGCTTAGTCGAGGTGCCCTGCATCAAGCGCAACGGCGCTTGTGCGCTGCAGGCGCTCTTGGCCGCCCAGCTGGCTCTGTCCGGCATTACAAGCTTCATCAATGCTGATGAAGCCATTGACGCTATGAAAAGCGTAGGCGACAGTCTTCCCTGCGCTTTAAAGGAGACCGCAGGAGGTGGCATGGCCACCGCACCCACGGCCTTGGCTTGGGCGAAGGCATACTTCGCCAGGGCTCATAAATAATTTTTTCTCAAGGTTTTTTTAAGGAGTGAATTATTATGAAGGTTATCGCAAGTGACAAGGCTCCCAAGGCTTTAGGCCCCTATTCCCAAGCAGTTTTAGTAGGCAGCACTTTGTATATGTCCGGCCAGATTGCTATTAATCGTGCTACCGGCGAGTTTGTACAAAGCAGCATCGAAGCTGAAACTGAGCAAATTATGCATAATATGGAGGCCGTACTGGAGGAGGCAGGCTTTGCCTTCCGTCATGTGGTGAAGACCACTATCTTTGCAACAGATATTAAGGATTTTGAAGCTATCAATGCTGTGTATGCTAAATTTTTCAAGGTTGATCCTCCCGCTCGCTCTTTTGTGCAAGTAGCAGCTCTGCCTAAAGGTGCGCGCGTAGAAATCGAAGCCATTGCTTATAAATGAGCGTCCATAAGGTATCATCTACTGCACAAATGCTCCTAGGAGTATGTGCGTGGTTTTTGTAAAAGATTTTACTTTTTTTGTAAAAAAAGGTTGACGAGTGCTTCTCAATGTAGTATAATAACATTCGTCGCCAAGCTATTGAGTTTGGAAACAATTTGGTGGCTGTGGTGAAGTGGTTAACACGGCGGATTGTGGCTCCGTTACGCGTGGGTTCGACTCCCACCAGTCACCCCACCTTAAGGATGCCAGTCATTCGAGGGTTAACCATTTTAGATTGATTGGGGCGTAGCCAAGTCGGTAAGGCACGGGACTTTGACTCCCGCATGCGTTGGTTCGAGTCCAGCCGCCCCAGCCAATGATTCACTAGCTCAGTCGGTAGAGCACCTGACTTTTAATCAGGGTGTCCGGGGTTCGAATCCCCGGTGAATCACCAAGCAAGTAAAGCCGTTCTTCGAGAGAAGGACGGCTCTTTTGTTTTTTCTTAAAAACCAACAAAGAAAACAACTACAAGAGCAAAAATTATCCTCTGTATAGCGACCATACACCTATAAAAAATTTTTCTGCAACTGTATTGTAACAATACAGCAATGAATATGTTAGAATAGTAGTGTAGAAGCTTAAAAAGCATAAATCAGCGCAAGGAGGATAAACATGGACGATTTGATTGCTATCAGCGAGATGGCCAAATTAAACGGCATCTCTCGCCAGACATTGATTTACTATGATGATATTGACCTGTTCAAGCCCATTAAGGTGGATGACAATGGCTATCGCTATTATAGCCGTCGTCAAATTCCTTTCCTGCGGGAGATTTGCTTTTTAAAATCTGTGGGCGTGGGCCTTAAAGATGTGATCGAGCATTTCAAGGATCGCTCTGCAGCTAAGGAAATGGAGCTCTTAAAGGAGCAGCGTACTAGGATTTTGCAGGAAATTGCGCGTTTAAACAAGCTGCGTGACTCCATCAGCCAGCGTATAAAGCTCTATGAGCAAAGCGTTGAGGCTACTAATGTAAATATTAGGGAGCCCTTTATTCGTAGCTGTGCTCCCAAAAGAGTCCTATTTAAGGAATACGTTAAGCCCATCAATCGAGAAAATCTGCATATTACCCTGATGGCTCTATGGCGGAAGGTTTTTAAAAAGGAGCTTGTGCCCTGTAGCGGCTTTGGCTCCATGTTTCGCATGGAGGATGTACTTAAGCATCAGCCGCTGGCTTCGGCGGGAAGCTGCCTCTTTTTGCCCTCCTGGAGTACTGATTATCCCGAAAGCATTCTCTTGCCGGCCGGTGAATGTGCCTGCATGTATAAGTATGGTATGCCCTATGACACAGAAAGCATGGAGCAGCTGCTGGCTTGGATTGATATGAATGGGTACGAGCTTTGCGGTGATATTGTGGATGTGTGCCTTTTGGATACTACCTTTTATAGGGAGCAAAAGACCTTGGATTATTGCCTCTTAGAGGCTCCTATACGTCCTAAAACTTAATAGATGATTGAATAGTTTAGAATCAGAAGGATTGCCAAGCCATGGCAGTCCTTCTTTTTTTGCAATCTCATCGACTTTGGTAGCTGCAGGTCGTTGCTAGCTATATAAGCTTTGCTAATTCAACGCTGATAAAGTTAACACTTTTGCTTAAATGTTGTGCAAAATCAAGGATATGTAACTATTGACTGTAAAGCTACATTACAGTATAGAATGCTAGCCATAGGAAGTGCACCCTAGAAAATTTGCGATAATCTAAAAATCATTTTGTCAAAGGAGGCCAAGAAAATAGCAAAAGAAATCATCGATTTAAGAACTGCTTTAGCTGCTTTGGAAGAAATTCCCGGACAATTGGTTAGCACTGATGTGGAGGTTGACCCTTCCGCTGAGCTGGCTGGCGTATATCGCCATGTAGGCGCTGGCGGAACTGTAGCCCGTCCTACCAAATCCGGCCCGGCCATGATGTTTACCAATATTAAAGGTCATCCCGGTGCCAAGGTTGTTATCGGCATGCTGGCCGACCGCAAGCGTGTAGCAACTCTGCTCAATACGAAATCCGAAAATTTGGGCTTCCTGCTGCGCGACTCCGTTAAAAATACCATTGACCCTGTTATTGTAGGTGCTGAGAAGGCCCAATGCCAAGAGGTTGTGTATCGCGCTGAGGATGAGGGCTTTGATATTCGTAAGCTGGTTCCGGCTCCTACCAATACTCCTGAGGATGCCGGCCCGTACATCACCCTGGGCATGTGCTATGCGCACGATGTAGAAACCGGCGAATCCGATGTAACCATTCACCGCCTGTGCCTGCAAAGCAAGGATGAAATCTCCATGTTCTTCACTCCCGGTGCACGTCACCTGGGCGCTATGCGTGAAAAGGCTGAAGCTCTTGGAAAACCCCTTCCCATTTCCATTAGCATCGGTGTGGACCCGGCAATCGAAATCGCAGCTTGCTTTGAGCCTCCTACCACTCCCTTGGGCTTCAACGAGCTGTCCATTGCCGGTGCCATCCGTGGTAAGGCTGTGGAGTTGGCTCCCTGCTTGACCATTAACGAAAACTGTATCGCTAACGCTGAATACGTTATTGAAGGCGAGCTGCTGCCAGGCAAGCGTGTACGCGAGGACCAAAACACCAATACCGGTAAGGCTATGCCTGAATTCCCCGGCTACACCGGCCCTGCAGTTCCTGAGCTGCCCATTATCAAGGTTAAATGCGTAACCACTCGCAAGAACCCCATTATGCAAACCTGCATCGGTCCTTCCGAAGAGCATGTAAACATGGCTGGTATTCCCACCGAGGCTTCCATTATCGACATGGTGGAGCGTGCTATGCCCGGTCGTCTGCAGAACGTTTATGCAGCTTCCCCTGGCGGTGGCAAGTTCCTGGCTGTTATGCAGTTCAAAAAGGGTGTGCCCTCTGATGAAGGTCGTCAACGTCAAGCAGCTCTGCTGGCCTTCTCTGCCTTCCCTGAACTGAAGCAAGTAATCTTGGTGGACGAGGACGTAGATATTTTCGATATGAAGGATGTTATGTGGGCTATGACCACGCGTATGCAGGCCGATGTGGACGTAATCACCATTCCCGGTGTACGCTGCCATCCGCTGGATCCTTCCAATGATCCTACCTGCAGCTGGACCATCCGTGACCACGGTATTGCCTGTAAGACTATTTATGATGCTACCGTTCCCTACAGCCAAGAGCATCGCTTCCACAGAGCAAAATTCATGGATGTGGATCCCAAGCACTGGCTGCCTGATTTTGAAGCGTAATTAGCAAAGGAGCTTATGATGGGTAAGAATAAAGGCATTATCGGCTTCGTTCTGGGTATTGTCGTTGCCGTTGCCCTCTATTTTATGAATATACCTGGCTTGAGTCATGAAGGTCATATGTGCTTGTCCTTCTCCCTCATGACCGTCATCTTAGCACTTTTAATTCTCCATCCTTGTCCTAGGGCCTTCCTGATTATGTCCGTTATGGCCGTGGTAGTAAAAAGTGCTAACATTCCTCATGAGGACACTGTCAAGATTGGCTTTTCTGTCTTCACCGCATCCATTCCCGTGTCCATGATTTTCCTGACCGGCGATGCTTCCATCAACCCCTTGGCTGCTGCTAGCTGTGCACCTGAGCCCATGGGCTGGATGACATGGTTTAAGGTGATGGGTGTGCCTATGGCCTTGACTAGCTTGATCACGATGGTTATGATTATGCTGCTCTTTAAGCCCACTAAAGAGGTATCTGTGAACAAGGCAGATATTGCTGCTAAGCAGGCCGAAATGGGACCTATGAGTGGTAAGGAAAAACGCACTGCCTTCTGGGTAATTTTGGCCATTATCCTGTGGATGACTGATACCATCCACGGCGTGGATATCGGCTGGGTAACCCTGTTCATCGCTTGCATGATGGCTATGCCCAAGGTGGGCGGTATCCTGACCTCTGGTAGCTGGAGCGGTGTTCCTGTGTAAACCCTGCTCTTCTTGACTGCGGCTGTAGCCATTGGCCGCGTTGGTGGTGCTACCGGCATGAATGCCTGGATTGCGCAAACCTTACTGCCCAGTAGCGTGCCTGAGAATATGTTTGTGCTGGCAGGCTTCATTACCTTGATTGCAATTGTAATCCACATGTGCTTTGGCAGCGTTATCGCCGTTATGGGCATCGTCATTCCGGCTATGCTGGCCTTTACTAAGCCCATGGGTATGACCACCATCATGCCTGTTATGATTACCTATACAGCAATCAACTGCCACTTCATCCTGCCCTTCCATAATCTGGCGATTTTGGTAGGCATGGGCGAGGAAAACGGCATGTATTCGGAAAAGGAATGTATTCGCTTTGGCGTTCCCTTTACTGTAATTCTCTTTGTTTTGACCTGTGTTATTGAAATTCCTTGGTGGAAAATTATCGGCTTGTGGTAAAGCCCTAGTGTGGAAAGGAGCAGTCCCATGCGTTTAATTATCGGTATCTCCGGTGCTAGCGGCGTCATTTTAGGCTATGAAATGCTTAAGGTGCTGCGTCAGCTGCCGGATATGGAGGTTCATCTGGTGGTCTCTGAGGGTGCTATCAAGAACTTCCAATGTGAAACGGATTTAGAGCTGGAGCAGGTGACTGCTCTGGCCCACTATGTACACTCCAATAAAAATATGGCCGCAGCCATCTCCAGCGGCTCCTTTAAAACGGACGGCATGATTGTCATTCCCTGTAGCATGAAAACAGTAGCCGGTATCGCTGCAGGCTACGCAGAAAATTTGCTGCAGCGGGCTGTTGATGTGTGCCTGAAGGAGGGACGCAAGGTGGTGCTGGTGCCGCGGGAAATGCCCCTGAGCTGTATTCATTTGCGCAATCTGAAGGATGCTGCAGACTATGGCTGCGTTATCGTGCCGCCCATGCTGACCTTCTATAATGGCGCTAATTCTGTGGAAAAGCAAGTGCAGCATATTATTGGCAAGGTGCTGATGCAGTTTGGCGTTGACCATAAGGCCTTTATAGCCTGGAAGGGCGAGGAGTGATATGGAAACAAAAAGATTTAGCTTTGGTAAAGCTCCTTACGTTGTGCAAGGAGTACTCACCTTGTGTGGACAGGATATTGCCCTACATATTGGTGGTGGTACCTTGCCCCACATCGGTGCTGTAGCTGTGGCGGAGCCACGTCCGAGCTTGCGCCATAATGGCAGTCGCTCGGCTGACTGCAGCGTGCTCTGCATGCCAGGGCATAAGGATGATATGCTTGCTTGTGAGGCTGCGACGAGGCTTGCAGCTGTTACGGGAACGCGAGCTGTAGTCACAGTGGGGTTGCACGTTGATAAGGTAACCAGCGAGGGTATTACCATTTTAACGGGAAATTTTTGGCAGGTGGTGGATGCTTGCCTAGAGCATCTAGTTTAGTTTAAAAAACAGGCATTGGACAACCTGCCTCATAGATTATAGTGTTGCTTGATGCTTATGGCTGGTTTAAGTTATGCTGAACTGACTGAGCTTAGTAATAATAGTATTAGATATTGTATCTTTGAAGGAAGGGTTAGATATCATGATGAATAATATTATTGATTACCACAAAGAAGTAAACTTGTTTATGAGATTATTGTGTGCAAGCGCTAAGGCACGCTATTCAATCATTAAATACTATTACATATGGCCTCACATCCATGATGTTTATGCTCCGGGACAGCTGGTTTATGGCTGGGCTAATATGGGCAAGCTTATCGGTGATGAGGGGATTATGTTAATAGCAATAAATAGACAGAACGGACGTCCCTTATATCCTGTTTTTAAGCCTGATATGGCTTTGGATATGCTCAAGCATTGGCAGCTGCCTAAACCTTTAAAATGGAGTGTTTATCAGGATGATAATACTGACAGTAAAAGTAATTCCAAAGTACATCCTATCAACCGGGAAATGCGTTACCTGCTGGCTTATGCAAGACTTTTTGTGAGCATGCAGTATCGTGTGCAGGTCCCCTTATCTTATGGCTTTGAGGAAACCTTTCAGCAAATGTATATGTTTCCTGACCAGGAAATAAGTGGGGCTGCCGTTGAGCTTATTAATAGGGAAATTGGGAATCACTTGTATAGTGAGGGTACTTTTATGAACTGTAAGCACCTGCAGGAGTTTATTTCCTACCTGCATAACAGATATACCTTGCTGAAATTTGTGGAGGGGGATTTCCCGCTTCTGCGCAGGCTGTTAGCTAAGGAAGCACCTGGTGCAAAATGCTATTTCTAAGGGATCATTAAAGTAAAAGAAGAACTGGTGTCGGCGTTGATGTCGATACCAGTTCTTTTTGTCTTTATAAGGCTTTGAGCGTGAAGTAGTAAATTATCATTGTGCAGGCTAGAAAGCATACGAAAAGGTAGTACAGCATTTGCTTTAAGGGCAGCTGAATACTAGAATATTTTTCGCAATAGCTCCAGAAGCAGCCTAGAGTGACTAGGTTAAAGCCGATGGCAATTACTAGCATTGTCCAAACGCTGTTAGCCAGTGGCAAGTAAGAAAAGCTTAGATTAACCACTGCCAAAAAGGGCATGCCGATCATGGTTTCTTTGTGGTTGCCTCCTGCAAAAGCAAAGCATAGGGTGAGCACGATGCAGCCAGCAATGATGGGAAATAGAGCTGCCTGAGACAGCTTTTGACTAGTGGTGCGCACCTCGTCTAAGCGGCTGCGCCAGTAAAAGCGGCCAAACCAACGGTAGAGCATGCGCAGAAGCGCTATATCAATAATAAAGCTAAAGACTGTATCCAATGCTCCTAACTGCATCAATCCAGTTATAAAAAGCACTAGGACAAAGCCTAAGGAGCCAACTAAAAAGAAAAGCTGATTATAGAGCCAATACCAAAAGGCGATGGTGAGAAAGGGAGTAAACATGATGCACGTCCTTTGTGTAAAAAAGCAGCAAGACTACTGCCTTGCCGCTCAAGCTTGCTTTTAATCCTCGAATTTGAGTGCCTCGTCATAGAGAGCTTTTACTTCATCGCTAGGAGCAGGGCTCATCAGGGCACCTACGATACCTGCGATTAAGCTAGCTACGAAGCCCGGTAGCAGCTCGTAAATGCCGGTGGAGGCCAGGAAGGTGAACCAACCGATATCTACTACAGCACCGACTACAATGGCAGCAACCGCACCTTGGAAGGTGAAGCGGCGCCAGAAGAGGCTCAACAAAATGGCGGGGCCGAAGGCAGCGCCAAAAACGCCCCAGGCATTGGATACCAGCGCCATAATGGAGCCTGCATTGGGGTTGGCCGCCAAATAGAGAGCAGTTAGAGAAATTGCCAAAACTACGAAGCGGCCTGCCCAGAGCATTTCCTTGTCAGAAGCTTTGTCGTTACGGAACAAGGGCTTGTACACGTCGCTGGCGAAGGAGGAAGCAGCGGCCAGCAGCTGGCTGTCAGCAGTACTCATGGAGGCTGCCAAAACTGCGGAAAGCAGAATGCCGGAAATCAAAGCCGGGAAAATTTGGCGTACCATAGCGATAAATACGAGGGAGTTCTTGCTGATGGTTTCGTCAAAGCCCAGGAACATACGGCCGATAACGCCAACTAAAACAGCAAAGAGCAGAATCAAGGTGGTCCAGCAAATGCCGATGGCAGCGGATTTACCCATATCTTTTTGCTTGCCTAAGGACATGAAGCGGATGATAATGTGGGGCATACCAAAATAGCCCAGACCCCAAGCCATGCCGGAAACGATATCGCGCCAGTCAGCATAAGGATTCCAGTAGTTTACAGGAATTTCAGCAGCGGTAGCAGGATTAATAAAGGAGGCAGCGAAAAGCGGAGCAACCAGCAGTGCGCCCAGCATAATCAAGCCTTGGAAAAAGTCGGTCCAGCATACAGCGGAGAAGCCACCCAAGAAGGTGTAGCTTACGATAATGACAGCCGCCAGGTACATAGCCGTGGTAGCATCCATGCCGATTACGGTGTTGAACAAAGTACCGCAGGCCTTGATGCTGGAGGCAGCGTAAATGGTGTAGGCAATGAGGAAAACTACTGCGCAAAGAATTTGCAGCAGGCGGGATTTAGACAAGAAGCGATTGGTTAAAAATTGCGGTACGGTGATGGAGTCCTTGGCCACAATGGAGAAGGAGCGCAGACGGGGCGCCTCAAAGAGCCAGCTCAGAGTATAGCCAATCAAGAGACCCACGCCAATCCACATTTGGCCCAAGCCTAAGGCATAAACGGAAGCAGGCAAGCCCATCAAAACCCAGGCGCTCATATCAGAAGCACCGGCGCTTAAGCCTGTGACCCAGGGGCCCATTTCGCGGCCGCCCAGAAAATAAGTCTTTTCACCACCATTTTTATCTTTAATGAAGAACCAGATGCCGACGCCAATCATGCATGCCAAGTAAATCACAAAGACGAAAATCTCAGTATAATTCATAGGACATCCCCTCCAAATAATAGATAGTAACATTATATCCGCTTTAGCGTATTAAAACAAGAGAAAATGCATAAGAATACAAAAAACAGGGAAGAAAACTGTTTTTACGACTTTTCTTGACGCAGTTTAGCGCCTGTTATATAATATTGAAGAATATGAAGGTCGTTTTGGGTGCTGCTTTCCGGGCATGAAAACGACAATAATTCTGCAGGGCTTGCAACCTTTCGGTTACAGTGTTTTTTTGGCGAAAAGGAGCAGGCTCTAGTCGTGTTTACGGAGAAGGGTAATGGAACCTGTAAAAATTCGTATTTTTAGTATGCTCAAGGATGGGGACGGTGAAGCCCAGACAACGGAGCAAAGGTATGTGGGTACCATGACGGAGCGTAGTGGCAAGTATTATGTGATGTACAAGGAGGACGCACAATCCGGCCTAGAGGGTACGAAAACTACGCTGAAGTGGGACCAAAACAGAGTTATTATTATGCGTAGTGGTACAGTGGAACATAGGCAGGAGTTTGTCCAGGGGTATAAGGACAAAAGCCTTTACCAAACGCCTTATTTAAAAATTTCTCTCTTGACCCACACCCGCTATTTATATACCTACTTCCGCAAGGGAAAATGGCATTTGGAAATGGAATATACTCTTTATCATGGGGAGGAGCCCTATGGTGAGATGAAGCTTTTAATTGAAATCGAGGGAGTATAGTATGAGAATTGGCTTTGATAATCAAAAATATTTGAAGATGCAATCCGAGCACATCAGGGAGCGCATTAGCAAGTTTGGTGACAAGCTGTATTTGGAATTTGGCGGTAAGCTATTTGATGATTACCATGCTGCGCGGGTGCTGCCCGGCTTTGCTCCCGATAGTAAGCTTCAGATGCTGCTGCAGCTGGCAGATCAGGCAGAAATGATTATTTCTATCAATGCTGCTGATGTGGAAAATAACAAGATGCGCCATGATTTGGGCTTGACCTATGATTTGGATGTACTGCGCTTGGTCAAGGTATATCGCTCCAAGGGCTTATATGTGAGCAGTGTGGTTATTACCCAATACAAGGGCCAAAAATCCATTGAAAGCTTTAAAAATAAGCTGGAGGCCATGGATATTAAGGTTTACTACCATTATCCCATTGAAGGCTATCCTCATCATGTGGAGCACATCGTCAGCGATGAGGGCTATGGCAAGAATGATTATGTGGAAACCACGCGTCCTTTGGTAGTGGTGACTGCACCAGGTCCCGGCAGTGGCAAAATGGCTACTTGTTTATCCCAGCTTTATCATGAAAACAAGCGTGGGATTAAGGCGGGCTATGCCAAGTTTGAGACCTTCCCTATTTGGAACCTGCCCTTGAAGCATCCTGTGAATATGGCCTATGAGGCCGCAACTGCTGATTTGCAGGATGTGAATATGATTGACCCCTTCCATTTGGAGGCTTATGGTGTAACTACTGTTAACTATAACCGCGATGTGGAAATTTATCCTGTTCTGGCAGCGATTTTCGAGGGTATTTATGGCTATTGTCCCTATAAATCTCCTACGGATATGGGCGTAAATATGGCGGGTAATTGCATTTGCGATGATGAGGCTTGCTGTGAGGCTTCGCGTCAGGAAATCATCCGCCGTTACTACCAATCCTGGAACCGCATGGTGAAGGATGAGGCCACCAAGCAGGAGGTTTATACTCAGGAGCTACTTATGAAGCAGGCCAAGGTCAGTGTTACTGACCGTGCTGTGGTTACTGTGGCTAAGCAGGTTGCCGATGAGCGCAAGTGCGCCGTAATTGCACTGGAACTCAATGATGGCACCATTGTTACCGGTAAAACCACGGATTTGTTGGGGCCTGCCAGCGCTGTGCTCTTGAATGCTATCAAGGCTTTAGGCAAGATTGCCGATGAAATGCACTTGATTTCTCCCACCTATATCAACCCTATTCAGGGCTTGAAAACGAAATTCTTGGGAAGCAAGAATCCCCGTCTGCATATGGATGAAGTACTCATTGCTCTGTCCATGTGTGCGGCAACGGATAGTCTGGCAAAGCTGGCTCTGGACCAATTGCCCAAGCTGAAGGGTTGTCAGGCCCATTCCACTGTCATGCTCACAGAGGGTGATTTTAAGATCTTCAAAAAGCTGGGCATCGATTTAACTAATGACCCCGTATATGAAACCATGTAAGCAATATAAGCAATAAAGAATAAGGAGAGATTTTGCTTTGGATATAAAGGATATTTTAGCTGCTGCTATTAAAGCTGCAGCGCAAAAAGCTATTGATAGTGGCGCTTTAAAGCCCGGTACTTTGCCCGAAGTGATGCTGGAGGTACCGCCTCAGAAGGAGTTTGGCGATTTTGCAACCAATTTTGCTATGCAATCTGCCCGCAGCCTGCACTGCGCACCCCGTCAGATTGCTCAAGCAGTTGTAGATAATTTAGATTGTGCTTCCGTGGAAAAAATGGAAATTGCCGGCCCTGGCTTTATCAATTTCTATTTGAAGCAAAACTGGACTGCGGATTTGTTGGCTAGCATTTTAGCTGCAGGTGATAATTATGGGAACCTGCCCGCTAACGACTTGGGCCGCATTCAAGTAGAATATGTAAGTGCTAATCCTACCGGACCGCTGCACATTGGTCATGCGCGTGGCGCTGCTGTGGGCAGCGCCATGGTCAACCTGCTCCGCGCAGCCGGCTATGACGTGGAAAGCGAGTATTATATTAACGATGCCGGTAACCAGATGAATAATTTGGCTGCCTCTGTTAACGCTCGTTATCTGCAGCTTTTGAAGCTGGAGGAAATGGGCGGTGTGCCTGCTGACTTAACCGTTAAGCAATTGGACGAAATGCCCACCGGCATTGCTTTCCCGGAAAACGGTTACCATGGCTATGATATTATCGAAACAGCTCAGCGCATCATTCGCATCTATGGCAAGGAATTTGTGGCCTTAGAAGAAAAAGAACGCTTGGCTAAATTCTTGGATATTGCCTATAAAGAGAAGCTGGCAGGTCTGAAGGAAGACTTGGAAGCCTTTGGTGTTACCTTTGATGTATGGTTTAGTGAAAAGTCCCTGCATGAGGCCAATAAAATTCATGAGGCTGTGGACTTCCTTAAGGAAAGAGGCTATATTTACGAGCAGGGCGGTGCTCTCTGGTTGAACTCTACTGCTCAGGGCGACGATAAGGACCGCGTTGTCATTCGTGACAACGGTGTGCCCACCTATTTTGCCGCAGATATTGCTTACCATCGCAATAAATTTGAGCGTGGTTTCGCTCGCGTTATTAATCTGTGGGGCGCCGACCATCACGGCTATATTGCCCGCGTGAAGGCAGCTGTCAATGCTCTGGGCTTTGATGCTAATAATCTGGAAATCATGCTGCTGCAAATGGTACGCCTTTATCGCAATGGGGACATTGTGAAGCTGTCCAAGCGTACCGGCGAGACCATTACGCTGCGTGAGCTGATGGATGAGGTTGGCACTGACGCAGCTCGCTACTTCTTCTGCATGCGCTCCCTGGATAGCCAGCTGGATTTTGATATGACTCTGGCTACCGAAAAATCCAATGAGAACCCTGTTTACTATATCCAATATGCTCATGCCCGCATCTGTAGCATCGGTCGTCAATTGGTCGAAGCCGGTATCGAAGCAGTGGCAATGGATGAGCTGAATTTGTGCGCTTTAGAGGCTCCTGAGGAGCTGGCTCTGATTAAAAAGCTGGGCGAATATCCGGAGCTGATTGCTAGAGCAGCTCGTGAGCGCGCTGTGCACAGCGTTGCTACTTATGCTTATGAGCTGGCAGGTCTTTTCCACTCCTTCTATAACCAATGCCGTATTTTGGGCGTAGAGAATGAAGTGCAACAAGCCCGCATTGCACTGGTTAAGGCAGTGGGACACACCATTCGCCATGCTTTGGGTATTCTGGGCGTATCTGCACCGGAAAGAATGTAAGCTTGGTAAATACGTTGCTTCGGCAGCGAATTTATAGATAATTTAATATTGTTGTTTGTCGTAGACATTTTTGTGTAATCTTGAGGGGGATTAATATTATGACTACTAATACTAAGTACATTTTCGTAACTGGCGGTGTTGTTTCTTCTTTGGGCAAGGGCATTACTGCTGCGTCCTTAGGCCGTCTGTTGAAAAGCCGTGGCTATAAGGTAACCATCCAAAAATTTGACCCGTATATAAATATAGACCCGGGTACTATGAGTCCTTATCAGCATGGCGAGGTTTTTGTCACCGATGATGGTGCCGAAACCGATTTGGATTTAGGTCACTATGAACGCTTTATTGATATCAATCTTTCTAAGAATTCCAATACTACAACAGGTAAGATTTATCAAAGCGTTATTAATAAGGAGCGCCGTGGCGATTATCTCGGCGGTACTGTGCAGGTTATTCCGCACATTACCAACGCTATTAAGGAGCGCGTTTTCATCGTAGGCCAGCAGGATAATGCTGATTTTGTTATTACCGAAATCGGCGGCACCGTGGGTGATATTGAGAGCCTGCCCTTCCTTGAGGCCATCCGTCAAGTTAAGAAGGAAGTGGGTCGCAATGATGTGCTTTACATCCATGTTACCCTGGTTCCTTATATTTCCGCAGCAGGTGAGCTAAAGACCAAGCCCACCCAGCACAGCGTTAAGGAGCTGCGCAGCATCGGTATCTCTCCTGATATCATCGTATGCCGCAGTGAGAAGCCCATTTCCAAGGAAATGCGCGAGAAAATGGCTATGTTCTGCGATGTGGACCCGGATGCTGTTATCCAAAACATGACGGCTAAGAGCATTTATGAGGTGCCCATGCTCATGGAGGAGCAGGGCTTGGATAGCATCGTGCTGCGTAAGCTGGACATGGAGGACAAGCCCAAGGACATGAGCGGTTGGCACGATATGGTTGCTCGTATCTTAAAGAAGTACGACCGTAAGGTCACCATTGCCGTAGTCGGTAAATATGTGGCTTTGCAGGATGCTTACATCAGCATCACCGAGTCCCTGCGTCACGCGGCCGTTGCCAATGAGGCCGAGCTGGAAATTAAATGGGTGAATGCAGAGGAGATTGAAGACGCAGGCACCGATATGGATAAGGTTATGGCCGGTGTGGACGGTATTCTGGTACCCGGTGGCTTTGGCAATCGCGGTATCGAGGGCAAGATTAAGGCCATTCAATATGCCCGCGAAAACAAGATACCCTTCTTTGGTATTTGTCTGGGTATGCAGTGCGCTGTGATTGAATTTGCACGTCATGTATGCGGTATGGAGGATGCCAATAGCTCTGAATTTGCACCCGAAACAACCCATCCGGTTATTGATTTGATGCCAGAGCAGCTAGATGTGGAGGATATGGGCGGAACCATGCGTTTGGGCTTGTATCCCTGCAAGGTATATCCGGATACTCTGACCCAAAAGGCTTATAATAAAGAGCTCATTTATGAGCGCCATCGTCATCGTTATGAGTTTAACAATGCCTTCCGCGAGACCATTGTGAGCAAGGGCCTGAAGCTGGGCGGTACACTGCCCAACGGTCGCTTGGTAGAGATTGTGGAGCTACCGGAGAGCGAGCATCCTTGGTTCCTTGGTGCCCAGTTCCATCCGGAATTTAAATCCCGTCCTACCAATCCCCATCCCTTGTTCCGTGACTTTATCGGCGCTGCCTTAAAGAAGCAAAAATAATTTTGCTAATCAGGCAAGCTGCGGGGCAACTAGAAGGAGGTCTTTATGCTAAAGAAAATTTTTATTAGTGCTGTGTTGCTTTTGGCAGTACTCAGCTTTGTTGTGTCACTGTTAAAGGGTAATAATAATAGCGAAAAGACTGTTACAGTACCTGATCGCGTTGCCGTCATTAATATTGAGGGTACCATTGTGTGTGGTACCGATAGCAAGGATAACCTGTTTAACCAGACTAGTGGTGTCACCAGCGGTAGTATCATGAAGCAAATTCGCGAGGCTGCTGCCGACGATAGCGTCAAGGCTCTGTTGCTACGCATTGATAGTGGTGGCGGTAGTGCTACTGCTGCGGAAGAGGTGGGCCGGGAGCTGGCTCGCTTCAAGGAGCAGACGAAAAAGCCCATCGTGGCTACCATGGGCAATACCGGTGCCAGCGCCGCTTATTGGATTGCGGCCTGCGCTAGCGATAAAATTTATGCCAACGCTACTACCTTAACTGGTAGCATCGGTGTTTATATGCCCTATATGAATACCGAGGAGCTCTTCAAAAAAATAGGCATTACTAGCGATAAAATCAAAAGTGGTCCCTTCAAGGATATTATGACCTATGACCGCAAGATGACTCCGGAAGAAAAAGAAATTCTGCAAAATATTGTGGATGAAATTTATGACCAATTTGTCTATACCGTAGCTGCTGGTCGCCGCATGGAGACTAGCAAGGTGCGTGCTATTGCCGATGGTCGCATCTATACCGGTCGTCAAGCGAAGAATATCGGCTTGGTGGACGAATTGGGCGATTATTATGATGCCTTGGCTGAGGCAGGTGCTCTGGCCAAGATTAAGCCCGGCAAGGACGGGCTGCCCCCTGTGAAGGAAAGAGAAAAGCAGCAGCCCTGGGAGTATTTTTTTAGCGCTGAAATTGCCCACATGATTAAAGGGCAGCTGCTGCAGCATTTGCAAGCAGGCTTTGCCGGCGAGACTCCTGCTGTACAAAACGTAACGAGGTGATGAGCTATGCGGCGCAAAACCTTTGATGTGCTCTTTGAGCCGGGCACGGGTATGGCCGCTTTGGTCAAACAGCCCTGCCTTTGGCGCAGTGCCTTTTATTTCACTCTCAGCGTGGGCTTTTTTACCGGCGTTATTACTAATAGCTGGCTCATTGAGCAGTCCCTGCAAATTCGCTTTGCCATAATCATCTGTACTGTGTTAATTGCAGCGACAGCGCTTTCGATTTATGGCTTTTTGATCCATGGTATTATGGAAACCTTTGGGGCCCTGGCAGGGGACCCGGTGGGGTTGATTTGCCTTTTGGGATATACTACTTTACCCTTTTTGCTGCTGACGCCGGGTGCGCTGTTGGCCGGGAAAATGGGCTTGGGTGGACTGCCTTTGCTAGGCGGAATTTTTCTTGTGGGTTGTCTCTGGATGCTTTATCTATTAGTGCGTTCCCTAGAAGCAGTGTATTTGGTGGACTGCGTGCGTGCAGCAGTGGCTTTAGTTTTTAGTTTACTGCTTCTGTATATTGTTTTTGTACTGCCCTGGCAGATTGGCTTTAAATTGCTTAGCTTGAATCTGTAAAATGGGCAGACGCTATAAATCTATTAGAGTATACTAATTTGTGGTTGCTAAAATGGGCTGAAAGTGTCATAATAAGGTTAATAGTGAATTGTATTTCATTGAACTGAAGATATTAAGGAGTGATGAAGGTTATGAACAGAGAGCTTTCTATGGAGTTTGTACGTGTTACCGAGGCTGCAGCTATTGCCTGTGGTCGTTTGGTAGGTAGGGGCGACAAGAATGGCGCTGATGGCTTAGCTGTTGACGCTATGCGTGCTGCCTTCGATACTGTTAATATTAATGGTACCGTTGTTATTGGTGAAGGCGAAATGGATGAAGCGCCGATGCTGTATATTGGCGAAGAGGTTGGCGCTGGCGGCGTTGCCGTTGATATTGCTGTTGATCCTGTTGAAGGCACCAATCTGGTAGCAAAGGGACAACCGGGCGCTATTGCCGTTATTGCTATTGCTCCTCGCGGTTGCCTGCTGCATGCACCCGATATGTATATGGATAAAATCGCTGTAGGTCCTCGCGCTAAGGGCTGCATCGATATTGATGCTCCCATGGCTGTAAACCTGGAGCGCATTGCTAAGGCTATGAACCGCAAGGTTGCTGATTTGAATGTTGTTCTGCTGGATCGTGAACGTCATTATCCGCTGATGAAGCAAATTCGCGAAGCTGGCGCTCGTATTTCCTTGATTACTGATGGTGACGTTAATCCCATCGTTGAATGCTGCATCGAAGGTAGCGGCGTGCACATGTACGTGGGCAAGGGCGGCGCTCCGGAAGGCGTGCTTGGTGCTGTTGCTGTAAAATGCTTGGGCGGCGATATGCAAGCTCGTCTGTGCCCTGAGGATGAGGCGCAGGTACAACGTTGCCTGAAGATGGGTATCACCGATGTGAACAAGGTATTGACTTTGGATGATTTAGTAAAGGGTGACGACTGCATGTTTACTGCAACCGCTATTACCAACTGCAACATGCTCCATGGTCTGAACTATTTCAATGATGGCGTGCGTACCCATACTATTTCTGCTCGCTACAAGACCGGCACTGTTCGTTTTGTAGACGCTATCCATAGCCTGGATAAAAAGGTTCTGGCAGTAAAGCTGTAATCAAGGCGAGCTATAAGGCATCATCTGCTTCGGTGCACCTCCTAGACGTACCTCTAGTACGCCGTCGTCGCTGCGCCTCGCATCTAATACCTTCTAGCTCACCTAGAGAAATGATTAAATTTGTTTTATATTTAGGGTGTGAAATTTTTTTCATGCCCTATTTAGTGTTTCTAGTAGCAGTACATGGAAAATTTATTACTTGAACAGGTAGTGCGTATTGACGAGGTGCAGCGCGCTGCCACTTGGCAAAAAGAAAAGCGTGCCTGTATTTTAACCGGGTTGGCTGGTAGCAGCAAGCCGGTCTTTTTTGCTGCCTTGGATAAAATTCTTGAGGAAAAGGGCAGCTTAGCCTTTATCACGGCTTCCAGAGAGGAAATTCGCGCCTATCGGCGTGAGCTTAACTATTTCTATCCTAATTTGCCCATGCAGGAGCTCTATCCCATGCATCTGCCTCGCATTCAGGTGGAAACCCAAAGCCTGGAGCTGCAGGCAGGGCGCGCAGCGGCCCTGCGTTTTTTGCAGGGTGAGGAGCGCGGCATCGTCTTCATCACAGCGGAGGCGCTGCAGCAAAGGCAGCTGCGGCCCAGCGGCCTCAGCGGGCAGCAGCTTGTGCTGAAGGTAGGCGAGGAGCGCGAGCAAAAGGATGTGCTGATCACACTGGTGGAGCTAGGCTATGAGCGCACGGACCAGGTGGATGCCATCGGTCAGTTCTGCCTGAGAGGCGATATTCTAGATATCTTCCCTATCAATTGCAATACGCCCGTGCGCGTGGAGTGGTTCGACAATGAGCTGGATGCCATGCGTAGCTTTGATGTAAATAGTCAGCGCAGCCTGCAGACCCTGAGCGAGATCAAGATTATGCCCTTGACTGTGGAAGGGGATGCCGTTTACGATGCCAGCGTTTTTGATTATTGTGCTGCTAGCACGCTGGTGGTTCTTGATGAGCCTGTGCGCACCTTTGAGATGCTGGAGAAGCTGGACAAGGAAAATAAGGAGGACGCTGCAGATTTATTTACTAAGGACGAGCTTGTTGCCCAATGCGCAGTAAGCGGTGTGCAGCTTGTTTCTGCCTTAGCCCACAGCTATTTGAGCGAGCTGCCGGCATTGAATATTCCGGTACGCTCGGTTTCTCCATATAATAAAAATACTAATCTGTTAGTAGAGGACTTGCATAATTGGTTGGCTGATAACATTACGCCGGTGATTATGCTGTCCAGCAGCATTAAGGCCCGCGGCTTTGCAGAAAACCTGCATAATTACGGGCTCAAGGGTGTTTATTCCCAAGAAAGCCTGCAGAGTGGTCATGTCAACGTGATGTTTGGCGATTTGGACCATGGCTTCCGCTTTTGGGATACTAATTGGCTGCTGTTAACGGAAAACGATATTTATGGCATGCAGAAGCGTAAGCGCTTGCATAGCAAGAACCAAGGGCAGCAGCTGCAATATTTTTCGGATATAAAGGTTGGCGACTATGTAGTTCATAAGGTACATGGTATAGGTCGTTACATCGGCGTAGAAAATGTGGAGGTAGGCGGTATTCACCGTGATTATTTACTTTTAGCTTATGCCGGGGATGATAAGCTTTATGTGCCTGTGGACCAAGTTAGCCTTTTGCATAAATACGTGGGTAGCGAGGGCGCAGTGCCTCGCCTTTCCAAAATGGGCGGTACGGACTGGAAACGCACTACCTCTAAGGCTGCCAAGGCTATTACGGAGCTGGCGGAGGAGCTGCTTAGACTCTATGCTCAGCGACAGATTGTGCCTGGCCACGCCTTTAGCCCAGACACGGAGCTGCAGCATGAGTTCGAAGGAGCCTTCCCTTATGAGGAAACGCCGGACCAGCTGAAGGCTATTGCAGAAATCAAAGCCGATATGGAAAAGCCCCAGCCCATGGAGCGCTTGCTCTGTGGTGATGTGGGCTACGGTAAGACCGAGGTGGCTATTCGCGCTGCCTTTAAGGCTATAGTGGATGGCAAGCAGGTGGCGGTAATGGTGCCGACTACAGTGCTGGCACAGCAGCATTACCTGACCTTTAAGGAGCGGATGCGTAATTTTGGCGTCAACGTGGAAATGCTCAATCGTTTTTGCTCGCCCAAGGAGCAAAAACGCATTCTGCAGGATTTAGAGGACGGCAAGGTGGATCTTTTGATTGGTACCCACCGGCTGCTGCAGGCCGATGTGCAGTTCCGCGATTTGGGCCTTTTGATCATCGATGAGGAGCAACGCTTTGGCGTGGCTCAAAAGGAAAAGATCAAAAAATGGCGCACGGGCATTGATGTGCTTACCTTGAGCGCAACACCTATTCCGCGTACCTTGCATCTGGCCTTGGTCAACGGTCGTGACATGAGCGTGATTGAGTCGCCTCCTGAGGACAGGCTGCCGGTGGAAACTTATGTAAGCGAGTACAACGACGGCATGATTAAGGAAGCCATCGAGCGCGAGCTGCGCCGCGGTGGCAGGATTTATTATATTCATAATCGAGTAAGTGGCTTGGAGGCCATCGCGGCGCGTGTGCGCCGCTTGGTGCCGGGCATCAATATTAAGCTAGCCCACGGCCAGATGAATGAGGAGATGCTGGAGGACGCCATGATTACCTTCTACGAGGGTGGCTGCGACATGCTTTTGTGCACTACCATCGTGGAAAATGGCTTGGATGTGCCCTTGGCCAATACGATTATTATCGATGGCGCCGAAAATTTTGGGCTCTCCCAGCTGTATCAGATGCGCGGCCGTGTAGGCCGCAGCTCCCGCCTGGCCTATGCTTATTTCGTATATAAGCCTAATAAAGCCTTGAGTGAGATTGCGGAGAAGCGCTTGCAGGCTATCCGTGATTTTACGGAGCTGGGTGCCGGCTTTAAGATTGCCATGCGCGATTTGGAAATTCGCGGGGCGGGCAATCTTTTGGGCAGCCAGCAGCACGGCCACATTGTGGGTATTGGCTTTGCGGCCTACTGCGAGATGCTGGAGCAGACCATTAATAGGCTGAAAAATGGCAAGGTGGCCGTGCCTGAGCCGGAGCCGGTTTTGGAAATACCGGCGGAGGCGTATATTCCTGATGATTATATTGAGGATCCCCGCTATAAGATGGAGATTTATCGTCGCTTGGCAGAAATGGAATACGCGCAGCGTGATGATTTACTGGATGAAATCATCGATCGCTTCGGCGAGCTGCCACCGGAGGTGGAGATGCTGTGGCGCTTGGCAAGCCTGAAGGGCTTGTGTCGCTTGATGCGCGTGCGCGGCATCAATGTGCGCCCTGGCACCATTCGCATTACCTTTGGAGAGCATGCAAATGTGAACACGGAGGTGTTCATGAAGCTGCTCACAGCCAATAAAAACAGCATGAGCTTTAAAAACGGCAAGGAAAGCCAGCTTTTGTATAAGACTAATTCGCTGAAAGAAGAGCCACTAAAGTGGCTAGAAAAAACGTTACCACTTTTAGCTCTTGGAAGTAAGTTTAACAAATAGATTTTGAAGGAAGGTGAAGGCAGATGGCAAAGGATAAATTTTTACATGGCGCCATGATTTTGACGCTGGCTGGATTGGTCGTGAAGATCATCGGCTCCGTGAACCGCATTCTGCTTTCGCGCTTATTAGGTGGCGAGGGCATTGGCCTTTATCAGATGGCCTATCCTGTATATTTGCTCTTGTTGGCTATTTCTTCGGCGGGCATTCCCGTTGCTATCTCCATTGTGGTATCACGCTTTTTGGCTAAGGACGACGTGGGCAACGTGCGCCGCGTCTTTCACCTAAGCCTACGGCTCATGAGCCTGTTAGGCTTAGGCCTCGCGCTGGCGCTGGTGCTGGCGGCGGGCTGGCTAGTGGATAGCGGCATCATCAAGGATGGCCGCGCCTACTACTCCCTGGTGGCCTTGGCTCCTGCGGTGTTTTTCGGCACAGTGCTGGCCAGCTTCCGTGGCCTTTTCCAAGGCCACCAGCTGATGACGCCGCCGGCAGTGTCCCAAATTTTAGAGCAGTTCATTCGCGTAGTGACCATGGTGGTGCTGGCCTACGTGCTGCTGCCCTACGGCCTTGAATACGCCGCTGCCGGCGCTGCCTTCGGCGCTGTTCCCGGCAGCCTTATGGGCATGGTGGTGCTGGGCTGCTTTTATCGCTACTACCGCAAGCGTTGGCTGACGGAGGCGGAGCTGAAGCCCTGCAAGGAGGAACTCAGCTCCACCCAACTGGTCAAGGAGCTGCTGCTCCTTGCCTTGCCCGTGTCCTGCGCCAACGTGTTGGTGCCTGTGACTAATAGCATTGACGTGCTGCTGGTGCCAGGCTATCTTATTGAGAGCGGCTTCACTGTGGAGCAGGCCACGACCTTGTTCGGCTACTTAGCCGGTATGGCCCAGCCTCTTTTGCTTCTCGCGACCATTCCTACTATGAGTTTAGCTACAAGCCTAGTCCCGGCTATCGCCGAGGCCTATACTCTGAAGCGTCCTGATATCATCGAAGCCAAGGCAGCCACAGCTATGAAGCTATGCTGCCTCATCACCGTGCCCGCTGCCGTGGGTATGGCAGTTTTAGCAGAGCCCATCAGCCTGCTTTTATATGGCACGGCCAAGGCGGGCACGGCCATTATGCATTCAGCGCCTTCCCTGTGGTTTTTAGGTCTCCATCAGGTGACAACAGGTATGCTGCAGGGCATGGGCCATAGCAATCTGCCCATGGTGCACATGCTGGTTGGTATTGTTGCCAAGCTTTTTGCCGTGTGCCAGCTGACCAATGCTGCTTGGAATATTGCCGGAGCGGCTTGGGCTACCAACATCAATTTTGGCTTAACGGCGCTTTTAAATATTCTCGTTTTGCGTTATTATAAAATTAGCTTCCAATGGTGGAGCATTGTGAAGATTATTCTTGCCGCAGTACTCATGGGTGGGGCTGCTTGGTGGAGTCAGCAGCTTTTAGTGCCTGTGCTGGGCATGGTTTTGGCAACTATTAGCGCCATGCTTGTGGCAGCACTGCTTTATGCAGTACTCCTCATCATGATGGGCGCATTGACTAAACAGGAGCTACAGCAGCTGCCTGTGCTGAAAAAGATTTTGAACAAGAGAAAGAAGGCGTAACATGGGCATGATTACAATCGTTGGCCTAGGCCCCGGTGCCGTGGGCCATTTATCCTTGGAAACTATGAGCATTATGCAGGGCTGTGAGCAGGTAATTTTGCGCACAGCTGTGCATCCCACTGTGGCCGAGCTGGCTAAGCAGGGCGTAAAATATAGCTCCTGTGACGATTTATACGAGGCAGGCGCATCCTTTGAAGAGGTTTACCAAAATGTGGTCGAGCGAGTATTGGCCACTGCTGCCAAGGGTGACGTGGTTTATGCGGTACCCGGTAGCCCTCTAGTAGCCGAAAAAACTGTGGTGCTGCTGCGTGAGCAGGCCAAGGAGCAGGGCATTAAGCTTGTGATTAAGCCCTCCATGAGCTTTTTGGATTTAGCCTATGTGGCTTTGGGCATCGACCCTATTGCAGGCCTACGCATTATCGATGCTCAGGATTTTGGTGCTATTGCTGATGCAGGCCAATATCCCTTGATGATTACTCAAGTGTACAGTCAGTTAGTGGCTAGCGATTTAAAAATTGCCCTGATGGAAAATTTGCCTGACGATTACGAGCTGTATTTCCTGCGCAATATGGGCTTGCCCGATGAGGAATGTCGTGCTGTCAAGCTTTTTGAATTGGATAGACAGCCCCATATTGACCATCTGACCAGCGTTTATATTCCGCCCATGGGCGAGGATGACGAGATGCCCAGCGGTATTATGGCCTTTGGCGAGGATGAGGAAGAGGAAGAAGAGCTAGCTCTTAGCGAGACCATGGTGGACACCACTTCCTTTGACGATGTTGATATCCAGCCCTTGGTGGATGTCATGCGCACTCTGCGTGAGCCTGGCGGCTGTCCCTGGGATCAGGAGCAAACCCACGCCTCTATTCGCAGCAATATGATTGAAGAGGTCTATGAATATCTGGAGGCTGTGGACGCTGACGATACCGAGGGCATGCGTGAGGAGCTGGGCGATATCCTTATGCAGATTGTTTTCCATGCCCGCATGGCCGAAGAGGCAGGTCGCTTCGATTTGCAGGATGTTATTGACGAGGTAGTGGATAAGTTGATCCGACGCCATCCTCATGTTTTCGGTGAAACCAAGGTTGCAGGCTCCGATGAGGTTTTGGTAAATTGGGAAGCTATAAAGAAAACGGAAAAGACTGAGCGTAAACATGTTTTAGACGGCGTGACCTATGGCCTGCCCGCTCTTTTAAGAGCCTACAAGCTGCAGAGCAAGGCTGCCAAGGTGGGCTTTGATTGGCCCGATACTAAAGGAGTGTGGGCCAAGGTACAGGAGGAGCTAGGAGAGTTGCAAGAGGCCTTGACAAGTGGTGATAAGCAGGCTGCTGAGAGCGAGCTGGGCGACGTGCTTTTTGCCCTAGTAAACTATGCTCGTCATCATAAAATTGAGCCTGAGGTGGCTTTAAATGGTACCAATAATCGCTTCGCTAGTCGCTTTAATTATGTAGAGCACTGCGTGGAGGCTAGTGGTAAGGCCTGGGAGGATTTTGCTCTTGCGGAGCTGGATAAGTTCTGGGATGAGGCCAAGGTCATGGAGAAAAATAATTAGACCAAAATGTTTCACTAATTGGTAAGAAATTTTTGAAAAGGACTTGCAGGAAAAGCCTTTAAAGTGTAGAATACTATTGCTAGTCAAATTGAGCCGTGTGCTCTGAACGTCATATTTGTACGAAATAAACCAAAAATAAGGAGGAAAAATTATGAATAAGACTGAGTTGATTGCCGCTGTTGCTGAAAAAGCAGGCTTGACCAAAAAAGATGTTGAAAAAGCTATTTCCGCTACTTTGGAGACCGTAAAGGAAGAGGTAGCAAAGGGTGGCAAGGTTCAGGTTGTAGGCTTTGGTACTTTCGAAGCACGTACTCGCAAAGCTCGTATGGGCAAGAACCCTCAAACTAAAAAGGCTGTAGAAATTCCGGCTGCTACTGTTCCGGCTTTCAAGGCTGGTAAAGCATTCAAGGACATTGTCAACGCAAAATAATGATGCTAAAGTGCCCGGCTTTCTAGTCGGGCCTTCTGTTTTTTGTTAGATTTACAGGAGGTACAACATGGGCAGACGCAGAAGGCGCAAAACCAATGGCTTTAAGGTGTTCATGCTTGTGGTACTGGCTGTGTGCTTGTTTGTTTTGGGCAAGCAGGAATACAGAATCTATCAGATAAAGCAGGAACAGGCTGCCACGGAGCAACGAATCGAGGCCTTGAAGAAGAAAAAGGCAGAGCTGGAGGCAGAGCGCAAGCGCCTGGATGATCCCCGTTATATTGAAAAATTAGCCCGTGAGGATTACAATATGGTGGGTAAAAACGAGGTGCCGCTTTTCATTGTGGATGAGCAAAAGCAAGCAGAACAAAAGTGAAATGCTTTGTTCTGCTTTTTTTGTTGACACTTATTAAAATTTAAGAGTATAATACAATAGTATCAAAGAATTTTTAAGGGGGATTTTTGTCTCGATGTCACTTGAAGTAGGTGCAATTGTAGAGGGTGAAGTCACTGGCATCACCAATTTTGGCGCTTTTGTCCAATTACCGGAGGGCAAGGTTGGCCTGATTCATATTTCCGAGGTATCTAATGTTTACGTTAAGGATGTGCATGACTTTTTAAAGGAGCATGACAAGGTAAAGGTTAAAGTACTGAGCATTGACGAGCGTGGCAAAATCGGTCTGTCCATTAAACAGCTTACTCCGCCACCGGCAGCAGCTCCCCAGCCTAAACCCCAGCGTCCGCAAAACGAAAATCGTGAACGTCGCGCAGGTGTACGTGTCCAAAACGCCCGCGTAGTATCTCCGCTGACCTTTGAGGATAAATTGTCCAAATTCTTAAAGGATAGCGATGATAGAATGCTGGATTTAAAACGCAATACTGAATCTAAACGTGGCGGTCGTGGCGCAAGACGTGAAAGATAAGCTTGGATGAGCAGGGCACTCTACTGGGTGCCCTTAATTTTCGTATAAGCTTTCTGAGCAGAGAGGAAGCATTTATGGTCATTCATCCCTTGGTTTTCAAAGTGCATAATTTACTAAGAGCTGCGCTAGAGCCAGAGCAGCATTATCTATTGGCTGTGAGCGGTGGCTCGGACAGTATGGCTTTGCTGGCTGCCTGCTGGCAGCTGCAAAGCGAGGGCTGGGCAAGCTTTAGCGTGTGCCATGTGGAGCATGGACTCAGAGGTGAGGAGTCACTGCGGGACATGGCGCTGGTGCAGCGCTTTTGCGCTGAGCACCAGCTGCCCTGCTACGTGCGCCAAGTGAACGTGCGGGAGCTTGCGTCTAGGGAGCATCTATCCATTGAGGCAGCGGCAAGGCGTCTGCGCCAGGCGGCGCTGGCGCAAACCATGCAGCAGCTAGGCGCCGCTGGTGTGGTCTTCGCCCACAATCTGGACGACCAAGCGGAGACGGTGCTGCTGCGGCTTTTAAGAGGCACAAGCCTGACAGGCTTGTGCGGCATCCGCGCCGAGAGCGATAGCGGCCTACATCCGCTCCTAGGCCTGCGCCATCGTGAGCTGGCGCAGTACTGCGAGCTCGTAGGCGTGGAATATTGCCATGACAGCACCAACGATGATTTAGCTTTTAGCCGCAACAGGGTGCGCCATGAGCTTTTGCCCTATTTAGAGCAGCACTTCAACAGCAATATTAAGGAGACGCTGTCTCGTATGGCTCTGCAGCTTGCGCCAGAGGAGGAGCTTTTGAATGAGCAAGCCTTAGCGGCCTACGTGCAGGCGCAGCTGGAGCAGGAGCCTAAAAATGCTTTGCCTAACCAACCCGATGCTTACGCTGAATACAACCGCGGTGGCAAGGCAAGCTGTTTAGTCTTTGCCGAGAAGGAGCTTTTAAAAAAGCCCATTGCGCTCATGCGTCGCGTTATTCGGGAAGCTTATCGTAGCCTAGCCTTGGCAGAGCTCGATTATGAGCGTACACTGGCGGTGGAGCAGCTTTTGCTCAACCGAACCGGTGGTAAGCTCATCCAGCTGCCTGGTGGTGTAATTGCTCGATATATAAATAAACAGCTTATTTTGGAAAAACAATAAAGGAGACTTTATCATGCATGAGGATATCAAACAAGTATTATTGACCAAAGAGGAAATCGCTGCTCGCGTAGCAGAAATGGGCAAGCAAATCACTGCTGATTATAAGGGCAAGGATTTGGTAGTAGTAGTACTCTTGAAGGGTGCTGCGTGGTTTGCTACCGATTTGACTCGCGCAATTGACCTGCCCCTGCGTGTGGATTTTATGGTTGCTTCTTCCTACGGCAATGGCACCAGCACCACCGGCAATGTAAAGGTAAAGCTGGACTTGGGCGAGAACATCGCCGGCAAGCATGTGCTCTTAATCGATGATATTATCGACAGCGGCGTAACCTTTGCTGCTATTAGCGATATGCTGCGCCTGAATAAGCCTGCATCCCTAAAGACTGTGGCTTTGTGCGATAAGGCAGAGCGTCGCATCAATGGTTTGGAGGCTGATTATGTGGGCTTCAAGATTCCTGATGAATTTGTTGTTGGCTTTGGCCTTGATTATGCTGGGGATTACCGCAATCTGCCTTATATTGGCGTATTAAAGCCCTCTGTTTACGCAAGAAAATAAAAAGTTTGTGAAAATGGTTGCTAGATATCACTTCCTATAATATAATAAAATATTATCGGTAAAGTGGAAGGAGGATACGTGCTTGAATAAATTTTTTAAGAACGTACTTTTTTATCTGCTGATAATCATGGTAATTATCTGGATGTTTGATTTCTATAATGAAAAGGGTACTAAGCCTACTGAAATAAGCTATACCAGCTTTATGCAGCATGTGCAGGCCGATGAAATCAAGCAAGTGAAGATTGTTGATAATGTTATCAGCGGTAAATTAAAGGATGGCAAAGAATTCTCCACCGTTGCTCCTAATGATAGCAAGCTGGTGGAAAAACTAGAGCAAAAGAATGTGGATATCAAGGCTGAGCTGCCGCCGCAGCCGCCCTGGTGGATGAGCATTCTGAGCAGCTTGCTGCCCATGCTGATTATCGTAGGCCTGTGGTTCATGCTGATGAACCAGGGCGGAGCAGGTGGCGGCAAGGTGATGAATTTTGGCAAGAGCCGTGCTCGTCGCTATGATGAGGACAAGATGAAGATTACCTTCAAGGATGTTGCCGGTGCCGAAGAGGCTAAGCAGGAGCTGGAGGAGGTAGTAGAATTCTTAAAGAGTCCTCAAAAGTATAACGAGCTGGGAGCCAAAATTCCCAAGGGCGTTTTGCTGTATGGCCCTCCGGGCACCGGCAAAACCCTGCTGGCTAAGGCTGTGGCCGGTGAAGCAGGCGTGCCCTTCTTTAGCATTTCTGGCTCTGACTTTGTGGAAATGTTTGTAGGCGTGGGTGCTTCCCGCGTGCGCGACTTGTTTGACCAAGCTAAAAAGAGCGCACCCTGCATTGTTTTCATCGATGAAATCGATGCTGTGGGCCGTCAGCGTGGCGCCGGTCTTGGCGGTGGCCATGACGAGCGCGAGCAAACCTTGAACCAATTGCTGGTAGAAATGGATGGCTTTAGTGCCAACGAGGGCATCATTATGATCGCCGCTACCAACCGTCCCGATATTCTGGATCCGGCGCTGCTGCGTCCCGGTCGCTTTGACCGCCAAATCGTGGTGGACCGCCCCGATATCAAGGGTCGTACCGAGATTTTGAAGGTACACTGCAAGGGTAAGCCTGTTGGTCAAGATGTTTCTTTAGATGTTATTGCTCAACGCACTCCCGGCTTTACCGGTGCGGATTTGTCCAATCTGGTCAATGAAGCAGCATTACTTACTGCTCGCCGTGATAAAAAGGTTATCAATATGCCGGAGATGGAAGAGGCAGCTGAGCGTGTTATTATGGGACCTGAACGCAGAAGTCGCGTCATCAGCGACAAGGAAAAACGCCTCACTGCTTATCATGAGGGTGGTCATACCATCGTGGGCATGCTCCTAGAGCATACCGATCCTGTGCACAAGGTTACCATTATTCCTCGCGGCCGTGCCGGTGGTTATACCCTGAGCCTGCCTAAAGAGGATAAGTATTATGCAACTCGCAGCGAGATGCTGGATGAGCTGAAGGTGCTCTTGGGTGGTCGTGTGGCTGAGGCCTTGGTGCTGAAGGAGATTTCCAGCGGTGCCAGCAATGATTTGCAGCGTGCAACCCAATTGGCACGCCAGATGATTTGCGAATATGGCATGAGCGAGAACATTGGCCCTGTAACCTTTGGCCATCGTCAGGACCAGGTATTCCTGGGCCGCGATATTGCCCGTGATAAGGACTACAGCGAAGAAGTAGCTGCGGAAATCGATAAGGAAGTGCGTGCCTTCATGGAGGACGCTTATGCTGCTACCGAAAAGCTGCTTAGCGAGAATTTGGATAAGCTCCATGTAATTGCTAAGGCTTTGATTGAAAGAGAAACCTTGGAAGAGGAAGAAATCAATCAGCTGGTAAAATATGGTCATATCCTGAGTGCGGAAGAAAAGCTGTATCTGGTGCAGCAGTCCGTGGCTGAGGAAGAGGCTGCCAATGCAACTGCTGATACCATCAGCGCTCCTACTGAGGATAATACTCAAGCTTAATCGTACTATTAAGCTCAAGTGAAAATCTTACGCCCGTAGTATGTGCTACGGGCGTTTATTTTAAAATCCAATATGAACAGATGTTTCCTACCGCGTTTCGCGGTAGGAAGAGTATTTGGGAATTCTTTTTGAAATAGCAAGAAAAATGCTAATTAAAAGCAATTTAAGTCGTTTTACTTATTTTTAGTCCAAGGGTATAATAAAATAGGTGGATATTAGGGGGATGTGAAAATGAAAAAATATCGTTCATTGAATACCTTATCGGGACCTATTTTGTTTTTTGTTGTTTTAGGCATTTTGTCACAGCTCATTAGCTTTAAGCAAGCTGCGGCTATCGCAACCATTTGCTGGATGGGGTTGTGGTGGGTGCTGCGTCCTGTGAATATAGCGGTCACAGCTCTTTTGCCCATTCCTATTAATGCGTTTTTTGGTATGGTGCC
Source organism: Phascolarctobacterium sp. (assembly GCA_034086985.1). Taxonomy (GTDB): domain Bacteria; phylum Bacillota; class Negativicutes; order Acidaminococcales; family Acidaminococcaceae; genus Phascolarctobacterium_A. The sequence continues at coordinate 13,474 of JAXDZG010000022.1, read as the reverse complement.
TATGGATGGCATCATTAGTAAATATTTTTCGGAAATTGTCGTGCTTCTGGTGGGCAGCGATTTGATTAGCCTTGTGTGGGAAAAGACCCACCTTGATAAACGCTTGGCTATCAAGAGCCTTTGTGGTATCGGTACCTCCATGCGTCAGCAGATTACAGTATGGCTGGTGGCCGCCACAGTGCTCTCCATTTTCTTACCCAACGTAGTGGTGGTTATGATATTGGTGCCCGTGGCTGTGAGTATGCTGAAGTTTTTGGGTCAAGAGAATATTACCAATAACCCTATCGCTACCCCGATTTTGCTAGCTCTAGTGTGGGGCGCTGGCTTTGGCGGCTTTGGCTCTCCCTTGGGCGGTGCTTCTAATTTGGTCGCTATTAGCTATTTAGAAAAGCTTACAGGGCAGGAATTCATGTATGTGGATTGGATTATCCGCTTTTTGCCCCTGCTTTTCATTATTTTACTTTTCATTCTCGCTTTCTTGCTGCATTTACCCATGCCAGTGGAGCATTTGGAGGGTGGTAAGGAATACTTCCGCTCTGTTTATGCACAGCTGGGCCCTATGAAGAAGGGTGAAAAGCTGGGCTTGTGGCTTTTTGCTCTAGCCACAATTTTGGCTTTTATTCGTCCCTTGTATGTGGAATATCTGCCCTTGATGAAGCCAGCTTATGTTTTCTTCTTCTTTGGCATGCTGACCTTTGTGCTGCGCAATGAAACAGGACAGCTTCTGCTTACCTGGAATGAGGCGGAAAAGGGCATTATGTGGGGTATGATTTTCCTCTTTTCCGGTGGCTTAGCCCTAGGTAAGCTGATTACAGATACTGGTGCGGCTACGGAAATTGCTAAGGTTATTACCCTGTTACCCTTGAGTGGTGGTGTGGAAACCATGTTCAGTCTGACTCTGTTTGCTACGTTCCTTACGGAAATCAGCAGTAATACAGCAGCCGCCTCCATCGCTATTCCTGTGGTGCAGAGCATCACTCAGGAGTTAGGTGTCAACCCTGTGCCCTATATTTTGACTACTATCGTAGCTGTGAACTGTGCCTTTATTTTGCCGGTGAGCACCCGTGCTGTGGGTGTAACCTATGGATTAGGACCTGACGATTTGATGAAGCATGGCGTGCGTCTATCCATTATGTGCATGCTTTTGGTGAGCGCTTTAGGCTATGTGTGCATGCAGTTCTGGCCTCTATTCAATCATATTTAAAAACTTTCATTTCTCCTTTCTCTCCCTGCTTCCACAGTCCCATGGAGGCAGGGAGAGTTTTTTCGTGTGTTAATAAGTGCTTGACTTTTGGTTAACCTAGTGATACCCTTTCATATAGATAAAGGTTAACCAAGCTGTAGCTAATGAATAAACTTGTAGATAAATGGAGGCAATGAGCATGCGTAAGCGTATCTTAGAATTGTTGCGTAACAGTGGTGGCGAGCCAGTAAGCGGCGAGGAAATTTCCCGCCAGCTGGAGGTTTCCCGCACTGCTATTTGGAAGCATATCCAAACCTTGAAGAACGAGGGTTATGCTATAGAGTCCGTGCCTAAAAAGGGTTATATTTTGAAGGAAGCACCTAATCGCCTCTTCCCTCAGGAGATTTTATCCCGCCTGCAAACTAAATGGCTGGGACGCAACATTTGCTATCGTGATAGCGTGGACTCCAGCAATAATCTGGCGAAGCTTCTGGCCAACGAGGGCTGTGAAAATGGACTTTTGGTCGTGGCAGAGGAACAGGGTGCTGGCAAGGGGCGTCTGTCCAGAGGCTGGATTTCTCCTTATGCTAAGGGCATTTGGTTCAGCGTTGTTTTGAAGCCGCCCTTTTTGCCCCAAGAGGCTTCCAAATGTACTCTTTTAGCAGCAGTGGCTGTGGTGAAGGCGATCAACAAAATTGCCGGAGTTAAGGCTGCTATTAAGTGGCCCAACGATATTTTGCTCTTAGGGCGCAAGCTGGTGGGCATTCTTACTGAGATGAATGCGGAATTTGGCCATATCAATTATGTGGTTATCGGCACTGGCATCAATACCAACGCTACCCCAGATGATTATCCTGAGGAGGTTAAGCATTTGGCTGTTTCTGTGTGCGATGCAGCGACGGAGCCCTTTACCAGAGTACAGCTGCTATGCGATATTCTCAAGAACATGGAGGATTTGTACGAAACTGCTCTTAGTGAAGGCTTTGGTCCGGTTTTGGACGAATGGCGCAAGTATTCCTGCACCCTGGGGCAGGAGGTCAAGGTTATTGCTCCCGATATGACCTATTTTGGCAAGGCCGTGGACATTGACGAGGAGGGCCTTTTGATTGTGCGCAAGGAAAATGGTACCTTAGAAAAGGTTGTAGCCGGTGATGTTTCTATTCGTCCGGCAGCTGCCAAGAATGGCGCTTATGCTTAAGTGAGATATTTGTGAAATGATTGACAGCTTCATTGAAAAGTTGTATAAAGGTGATAGAGCGAGGTTGGAGGGAATTTGGCTATGAGGCAAATGATTTTGGCCGCAGCCTTAGAGGAAATTAATATACGTGGACTTCGCTTTACTATGCAGGATTTGGCTACTCGCATGAAGGTCAGCAAGCGTTCTCTGTATGAGAATTTTGCCTCGAAGGAGGAGCTCGTTGGTTCCCTGCTGGATGATATTTTGGCGGAGATGGCGAGGCAGGAGCAAGCTATTTGCGAGAGTGCTTATTCTCCCAGAGAGAAGCTGCAGCAGCTTTTGACGGTGCATCCGTACGAGGCCGAGATGTTCAACAAAAATATCTACGAGGACTTGCGGCGCATGTTCCCTAACCAGTGGCAAAAGGTAGAAGCATCTAGACTAGAGCGTCAGCAGCGCATTGAGCGGCTTTTGCAGGAGGGCATTGCCCGGGGTGAGCTGCGTACAGTGAATGTTGGCTTGGTGGGTGAGCTTATAAAGGACGCCTTTAATAGCTTCACATCCTATAGCTTTTTGGATAGTAATGGGCTAACCTATAAAGGAGCTATGCGTGACTTGCTCAAAATTCTCTATCATGGTATACTGATTAAAAAGTAAATATAAAATAAAAATGCAGGTGCTGCTTGCATTTTTATTTTACCATTCTGGTACCATAAAAAATATAATAGTACCAATAGTTTCAAGGAGGAATATTTATGCCCAAGAAGAGTAAAATATTAACAGCCTTATTGCTTGCGTCAGCTATCTTGAATAGTGGTTGCAGCCTTACGGCACCGCCACGGGAGCAGGCTGTACTGTGGGGACAGGCCGATGCTACCGAGGTGGATGTGAATACTAAGGTGCCGGGTCGCTTAGTGGAGTTGTATGTGAAGGAGGGCAGCCTTGTGCGTAAAGGTGATAGATTGGCTCAAATTGATGCACGGGAGCAAAATACGCTTTTTGCTGGGGCCAAGGCTAAGGTAGAGGCTGCTAAGGCGGCTCGGGTACAGGCTCTGGCTAATTTGGAGCAGGCTCAACGGGATATTAATCGTTATGAAGAGCTCTATCAGCGTGGTGCCGTTTCCCAAGCAACCTATGAAAGCTATCGCAGTAGGCGTGACGTTTTGGCTGCTGTTTATGAGCAAAGTGAAGCGACTCTAATGGCTAACGAGGAAGCTATGAAGCAATCGGGCATTAACTTAGGTGAGACCATGCTTTATGCACCCTTCAATGGTATTGTGACCACCAAATACTATGACCCGGGAGCCATGATTTCCACTGGTATGCCCGTTTTAGCTGTACAGGATCCCCTCGATAATTGGGTTGATTTCAAGGTCAAGGAGACTGAGCTTGGTAAGTACAAAATTAACCAAAGGGTAAAAATGGTGGGACGCAATCAAGAGCTGCGGCTTGAAGGAACCATTGTGGATATATCTAAAAAGCCTAATTTTGCTACCTACCGTGCTACCAGCGAAAGAAAGGATGCGGAAGATATTATTACCTTTAATGTGAAGGTACAGGTTAATGACGAGCGGGTGCGTCCTGGCATGCGCTTTAAGCTACAGGAGTGAAGGTTATGCTCAATGTGTTTTGGCAAGAATTTGAGCGAGCACTACAGCAGGAGCTGCAAGGAACAGGTAAGCTCAATAAAACAGCGGTAGTATTATTGGTGCTGATGCCGCTTTGTTATACGCTGCTTTTTGGAGCAACCTATAGCGCTAATGTTTTAAATAATATCCCTTTGGCCGTGTGTGATATGCAGCAGAGCAAAATCTCCCGTATGGTAGTGAAATACTACGATACCTCCGACAGATTTATCATGGTGGAGCAGGTAGCCTCCATGGAGCAATTGGAGGATGTTTTGGCCGAGGGCAGAGCTAAGGTGGGCCTTTACATTCCCCCTGATTTGGATAGCAAAATCAAACGTGGCATACCTACAGAGGTGGGCCTGCTTATTGACAGTACTAATGTGGTTTACGGCAGCGCGTCCATGATTGCAGCCAAGGAAATCAATCTTAATTTGCTCATTGGTGGCGGTCAAAAAATAGTGGAGCGCTTGGGGTTTTATGCTGATGAGGCCATGCATGTAATGTATCCAGCTCTTATAAGAGTGCGTATTTTGAAAAATCCTACCAATAGCTATACTAATTTTATGCTATTGGGTCTTATCGGCAACGGTATCCAGATATCCCTTTATCTCTACGGAGCCGCTGCCTTTGCCAAAGGACGGCAGTGGCGGCGCTGTCCTAGCGCTGCCTTGTTAGGCAAGGCCTTGGGCATGGGCATATATTCCTTGCTTGGCTTTGTGGGCTCACTTTTGCTAGCTCACCAGCTTTTTGCAGTGCCTTTGCGCGCATCTTGGGCCGATTTACTGCTCTTGGGAGGAAGCTTTATTATTCTTTTTATTTTTGTCAGTCTGCTATTTGCATTGGCTTTTCTTAATGCAGTTTTAGCCATTCAAAATACGTTGCTGTTTATCATGCCCGGCCTTCTCTATAGTGGCCTAAGCTGGCCTGATGAATGGATGGGTAGGCTGCCATCCTTGCTCCAAATCTTCTTCCCGATTACATATTTAGCAGTTCCTCTACGAGATTTATCCCTCATGGGAAGCTCTGGCCTTTTGATGCATAATGTGGGCAATATGCTGGGAACGGCGGGAGCTCTTTTTCTAGTGGACTTTCTTTTGCTAGTGAAGAAGCATAGAGGTGAAAGCTGTCTATGAAAAACATCTTAAAAATTCTACAAAATGAGCTGCTACATATTTTGGTTTGGGATAGGCGGCGGGGCATCCTATTATTATTTGCCTCGGTAGCCTATATGCTAGTTTTTTCTTGGCTCTATTACTGGGGTGTGGTGCAAAATATTCCCTTGCTAGTAGTGGACCAGAGCAATACAGCCTTGAGCAGGCAACTAATTAAAGGCTTTGCTCAAAGTGATAGCTTTACCTTGGCAGGTGAGTCCCAAAGCTTAGCTGCAGCAGAGGTGTGGCTGCAAAAAGGGAGGCATGGAGCTGCTTTATATATTCCACCTGATTTTAGCGAAAGGATTCAGCGACGTCAGCAAAGCGAGCTGGTGATGGCCATGGAGGGAAGCAATATTGTGCTTACCAGTAATAGCAGTATCGCCGCTGCAGAAATTTTGCGGGAGTTCAATGCCCGGACTGCTCAGGCTACCTTGGTGCGTGATAAAGCTCAGTTGCCCGGTCAGGCTAGGCAGCGAACAGCGCCCGTGCATTTTAATTATCGCCTGCTCAATAATCCTCAGCTGGATTACCTTATCTTCTTTATGTATGGCTTGGCTCTGGTGGCTTTGCAGCAGGGTGTGCTGCTGGCTGTGGCGGCGGGAGTGCTATGGCCTAATAATAAGCATATACCAGAGGAGCTGGCGCTGAGTAAATATGTCTGCTGGGTAGTGAAAACAGTGATTTATTGGACTTTGGGCATGCTTTCCTACGCATTATGCCTTGCAGTGGGCTGGCACTTTTTTGTCCTACCTGTGGGCGGAGGCTGGCAGCAGCACCTGCTCTTGGGCGGTGCCTTTGTGTTTTGTGTGATACAGGTGGGCGGTATGCTGGCCGGCCTGTGCAAGGAGGAGCTGCTTTTTAGTCGTCTATCGATTTTTTATACTGTGCCTGCCTTTATGCTGTCTGGCTATACCTGGCCCTTGGAGGCCATGCCCCTGTGGGTACGGAATCTTGCTCAGTGCTCACCCTTTACTTACTTGGCTTCAGCGGTGCGTCAGCTCTGCCTTAGCGGCAGCTGCCATGACCTAGGGCAGCGAGCCATCGTGCTTTTGCTTTTGGGAATAATCTGTTTGCCAGGAGCTGCGCAGCTATACCAGCAACGGCTCCACAGTGCTCATGGTAATACTTCAGCATAATCTGAGAAAATCTTGTAATTATTCTTGCATTCTGCCAACTTTGTGGTAAAATAAGAAAGGCTCTGAGGCCGTATTTTAAGGCGGAAACCACACTTCCGAGGAGGATTTAAGATGTTACTAGTAATTGATGTAGGTAATACCAACGTTGTTGCCGGTGTTTTTGAAGATAAAGAGCTGAAGGTGCATTGGCGTTTTTCTACCGACCGCTCTAAAACTGCAGATGAATTTGGTATTATGCTGCGTAGCATGTTTGATTATAGCGACGTGGAAATGAGCAAGATTGATTCCATTATTATTTCCAGCGTAGTACCCCCGGTGCTGATTCCCCTGTGCCACATGTGCGAGCGCTATTTCGGCATTAAGCCCATGGTTGTTGGCCCCGGCATTAAAAACGGCATCTTCATTCGCTATGATAATCCCAAGGAGGTTGGCGCTGACCGCATTGTTAACGCAGTGGCCGCTTTCCATAAATACGCTCATTTGAATCGTCCCATGATCATTTTGGACTTTGGTACTGCCAATACCTTCTGCGCATTGCTGCCTACCGGTGAATATCTGGGCGGTGCTATTGCTCCTGGCATCGGCATTTCTACCGAGGCCCTGTTCCAGCGCGCAGCTAAGCTGCCCCGTATTGAGCTGGTGAAGCCTAAGACTGTTATTTGCCGCAACACTGTCAGCTCCATGCAGGCCGGTGCCATTTATGGCTTTGTAGGCCAAATGGAGGGTATTGTAAACCACATGAAGAAGGAGCTGGGCGGGGACGCTTTAGTTATTGCCACCGGTGGCTTTGCTAATACTATGGCATCCGAGTCCGACTGCATCGATGTTATCGAGCCGTTCCTGACGTTGGATGGATTGCGTATTCTCTACGAAAAGAATGCAAAGTAAAATCGTTTATTATTAAATCTCTCTAGCCCGCTTTTACTAGCGGGCTTTTTTGAATATAGGTGAACACATGCAAATTGGTAAAATTAAACTTGACGCACCTTTAGTGCTGGCGCCTATGGCGGGAATTACGGATTTACCCTTTCGGGTGATTTGTCGTCGCTTAGGCTGCGGCATGACCGTTTCCGAGATGGTCAGTGCTAAGGGCTTGCTCTATAAAAATGTAAAGACCACGGAGATGCTGCGCATTGACGCTGGCGAAAGGCCTACGGCTATCCAGCTTTTTGGCAGCGTGCCACAGGAATTGGCAGAGGCTGCCAAAATGGTGGAGGCCAGCGGCGCGGATATTATCGACTTTAATATGGGCTGCCCCGTGCCGAAGATTGTCAACAATGGCGAGGGCTCTGCACTGATGAAAAATCCGCAGCTGGCCTATGAGATTTTGGCAGCAATGGTGGAGGCGGTGCAAATTCCGGTGACGGTAAAATTTCGCGCGGGCTGGGATGACGAGCACCGCAACGCGGTGGAGATTGCCTTGGCAGCGGAGCGGGCCGGAGTGGCGGCGGTAGCCGTCCATGGGCGTACACGCCAGCAGTTCTATGAGGGTAAGGCTGATTGGAGTATCATCAGGGACGTGAAGCAAGCGGTGAAGGTGCCTGTTTTTGGCAATGGTGATATTTTTACTGTGGCCGATGGCCTACGCATGCTGGAGGAGACCGGCGTAGACGGGCTCATGCTTGGGCGAGGCGCGGATGGCAATCCGTGGCTCTTTCAGCAGCTGAAGGCTGTGCTGGCAGGTGAAAGCTGCCCAGAGAAGCCTAGCTTGGATGAACGCTTGGATTTGGCTAGCGAGCATCTGGATATGCTCATCGAGTTTAAGGGTGAGCGAGTTTCTGTAAAAGAAATGCGTCGTCATATTTCCGCTTATTTAAAGGGCATGCCCCACGCGGCAGAATTTCGTGGACGGTTCCACAAGGTGGATACAAGGGAGCAGTTCCAAGCATTATTAACAGAGTATCGCCAGTGTGCGCAAAGCTATTATGAGCAAGAAAAACATTTTGCAAGCACCGTTGAAGAAAAGCGCTAAATATGTTACAATAATATTTTGTTAAAGATACATTTAGGGAGTTTGGACTATGGGAGTAAGTAAGCAAGCCAAGCATATTATTAGTATTAGCCTTGGTTCTTCCCAAAGGGATGCTAGTGCTGTACTAGAGCTTGCCGGACAAAAAGTGCATATCGAACGCCGTGGTACGGATGGAGATTTTAATAAAGCACGACAGCTTATGGAGCAGTGGGACGGCAAGGTGGATGCAATGGGACTTGGCGGCACGGACCTTTATGTTTATGCCGGTAAGGAGCGCTATACTTTTCGCGAGTCTGCTCGTCTGATTGCCAATGTCAAGCGAACTCCTGTACTTGATGGCAGCGGGCTTAAGAATTCTTTGGAGCGCAAGGTAATTCGCGAGCTGGCCGAGGGGCATGAGCTTTCTATTAAGGGAAGCAAGGTGCTGCTTGTCTGCGCTGTGGATCGCTTTGGTATGGCCGAAGCTTTCTTAGAGGCCGGCGCTAAGGTGACCTTTGGCGATTTGGTCTTTGGTTTAAATGTGAATAAACCGCTTTACTCCTTGAAGGCTCTGGCCTGGTGGGCCAAGCTTTTGGCTCCTGTGGTAACCAAGCTACCTGTAAGCTGGTTTTACCCCATGGGCAAGGAGCAGGAAACGCGGGTGCTGCGCCATCCCGAGTATTTTAGGGAAAGCGATATTATAGCAGGCGATTTTCATTACATTAAAAAGTTTATGCCGGATAGCCTGCCCGGTAAAATCATTATTACGAATACAGTGACAGCGGCTGACCGCGAAATGCTTAAAAAAGCCGGTGTTAGAATTTTAGTTACAACTACTCCCTGCATTAAGGGACGTAGCTTTGGTACCAATGTTATGGAAGCATTATTGGTGGCCTTACATGATGGGAAGGGCCCGCTATCTGCTGAAGAATATTTAAAGCTCATTGAGCATTATCATATTAAATCTTCTGTGGAGTACCTTGGTACGAAGGAGTAGTATTAATCATGGAAAAGTTTGCTTTTATTTTTCATCCTCTCACCTTGGAGGACATGGAGCATTTGTCTCCTGTAATGAAGTATATTCCTGACCCCATAATTGAGGCTTGCCTAAAAATGAAGAAGCCATTTAAGGTTTCCCATATCACTGGCATTAAAAGTCCTTACGCTGAGGCGGAGGGCTGGTTTGTGGGTTGTCCTTTGACTGCCAAACAAATGATGACTTTGCCCGAAGAATTTGTCATGGACCGCATTATTGAGTCCGGCAAGGTGGCTCAGGAGCTGGGGGCCAAAATCGTCGGCTTAGGAGCCTTTACTTCTATTGTGGGCGATGCAGGTATCACTGTTGCTAAAAATTTGGATATTGCAGTCACCAGTGGCAACAGCTACACTGTAGCTACTGCTATTCAAGGAACTAAGGAAGCTGCTCGCATGATGGGCAAGGACTTAAGGGAGTGCCGTGCCGTTGTGGTTGGCGCTACGGGCTCCATCGGCGCTGCCAGCGTTAGACTTTTATCCCGTGAGGTCAAGCATATTACCTTGGTAGCAAGGCATATGGGCCCTTTAGAGGAGCTGGCCCAAGAGCTTATTGAGCAAAATCATTGTGAAGTGGCTGTAAGTCAGGATATTCATGCTTCTCTTAAGGAAGCAGATATTGTTATCACCGTTACCAGCGCCTTAGACTTTTTGATTGAGCCTGAGGATTTGAGACCCGGCTGCGTAGTATGTGACGTAGCTCGTCCGCGCAATGTATCCCGCGAGGTATCGTTGAAGCGCAATGATGTGCTGGTTATCGAGGGCGGTATCATTCATGTGCCTGGTAACGTGGATTTCCATTTTAATTTTGGCTTTCCACCGCGTACATCCTATGCCTGCATGAGTGAGACCATGATTTTAGCACTGGATGGTCGCTATGAGAACTTCTCCTTGGGTCGCAATCTGGATATCAATAAAATTAATTTAATTTCTCAGCTGGCAGATAAGCATCACTTCCGTATGTCCGGCTTCCGCAATTTTGAACGCGCTGTTTCCAGCGAGCATATTGAAGAGGTTCGTCACAATGCACAAATGGCTTTGGCCATCCATGGGTTTTGATATTGACAAGGAAAACAGCCACAGCTTATAATGGTTGCACAGGTTAAATATATTCAAGAAATTTATGATAAAGGAGCAGGAAAATGGCTACAAAAGAAACTCAAATTACAGCCGAAGGTCTTAGAAAATTAGAAGAAGAATTGGCTCAACGCAAGGGTCCTATTCGTGAAGAAATCGTTGAACGTCTGAAGGAAGCTAGAGCTCAGGGCGACTTAAGCGAAAACTCTGAGTATGACCAAGCTAAAGAGGACCAAGGCAAAAACGAAAGCCGTATTGTGGAATTGGAGCAGATGATTAAAACTGCGGTTATCATCGATACCTCCGCTTCCGGCAAGGAAGGCATCGTTTCCTTGGGCTGCACTGTTGTTTTGAAGGATGTGGAAACCGGTGAGGAGGAGACCTATACTATCGTAGGTACCACCGAGGCCGACCCCTTTAATAATAAGATTTCCAATGAGTCCCCTGTGGGCACTGCGATTTTGGGCAAAAAGGTTCATGATGTTGTTGTAGCTAATACTCCTGCAGGTGAGCTGTCCTACGAAATTCTCGAAGTAAAATAAGAAGGAGCTTAACTCATGGCAGAAAACAAGCAACAAGTTGAAGAAAAGGCGCTCACTGAAGTAGAAATCAACGAGCAAATGCAAAACCGCATCGATAAGATGCATAAAATTGAAGAGCATGGCTGGCGTCCCTTTGGCCACAGATTTGAATGGACTCATCGCAGTGCCGATGTAAAGGACCAATTTGAAGCTCTGGCTGAAACCGAAGCTGAAGTAAAGATGGCTGGTCGCGTGATGGCTATTCGCGGTCATGGCAAAACCTGCTTTATGGATATGCAGGACAAAACTGGTCGTATGCAATTGTATGTGCGCAAGGACGTGCTGGGGGAGGAAGACTATTCCCTGGTAAAAATGATGGATATTGGTGATACTATTGGTGTTACCGGTATTCCCTTCCGCACTCATATGGGCGAGATTTCCGTTAAGGTTGTAAAAATGGAAATGCTGTCTAAATCCCTGCGTCCCCTGCCGGAAAAATGGCACGGTCTGAAGGATATCGAGACTCGTTATCGTCAACGCTATGTGGATTTGATTGTTAATCCTGAAGTGCGCGATACCTTTGTAAAGCGTAGTCAAATTATCAGAAGTGTGCGCGAGGTTTTGGATAGTCATGACTTTTTGGAGGTTGAAACTCCGATTCTGAATACCATCGCCGGTGGCGCTGCTGCTCGTCCCTTTATCAGCTATCATAATGCCCTGGATATGCAGGTTTATATGCGTATTGCTCCGGAGCTGTATCTGAAGCGCTTGATCGTGGGCGGTATGGACCGCGTTTATGAGCTCGGTCGCGTATTCCGCAACGAGGGCATTGACAATAGACATAATCCGGAATTCACCAGCGTAGAGATTTATCAAGCCTTTGCTGATTATCGCGACATGATGGATTTGACCGAGGAAGTAGTGGTTAAGACCGCTATGAAGGTTTTGGGTACTACCAAGATTACCTATGAAGGCGTTGAAATCGAGCTGGCTTCTCCCTGGAAGCGCATGAGCATGATTGACGCTGTAAAAGAATACTCCGGTAAGGACTTTACCAATGTAACCGATTTGGAGGAAGCTCGTGCTATGGCTAAGGAGCTGAATGTTCCCGTTGAGCCCACCTTTGGCATTGGTAAAATCATCAACGCTTGCTTCGAAGAATATGTTGAGGATAAGCTGATTCAGCCTACCTTTATTACCGGCCATCCCAAGGAAATTTCTCCCTTGGCTAAGAGCAATCCCGATAATCCGGAAATTACCGACCGTTTCGAGGCATATATTTATGGCCGTGAAATCTGCAACGGCTTTACTGAGCTTAATGACCCCATTGACCAACGCGAGCGTTTCCTGAAGCAGGTAGAAGAGCGCGCTAATGGCGATGAGGAAGCTAATATGATGGACGAGGATTTCGTCAATGCTTTGGAATATGGTCTGCCTCCCACAGGCGGTCTGGGCATTGGTATCGACCGTCTGGTTATGTTCTTGACCGACAGCTCCACCATTCGCGATGTGCTGTTCTTCCCGACCATGAAGCCCTTGAAGGGTGAAGCTCGTCCTGTAGAGATTCCTGAGCAAATCAGAACCGAAGTGGCTCCTGCTGCTGTAGAGGAAGCTAAAGAAGAAGTAATTGATTTCTCCAAGGTAGAGATTGAGCCTCTGTTTGCAGACTTTGTAGACTTTGAAACCTTTAGCAAGTCTGACTTCCGCGCTGTAAAGGTTAAAGAGTGCATTGCTGTGCCCAAAAGCAAGAAGCTTTTGCAATTCACTTTAGATGATGGTACTGGTACTGACCGCACCATTTTGAGCGGCATCCATGCCTTCTATGAGCCCGAAGAGCTGCTGGGCAAAACCTTGATTGCTATCGTAAATTTGCCTCCGCGCAAAATGATGGGTATTGAGTCCTGTGGCATGCTGCTGAGTGCTGTGCACCATGAAGAGGGCGCTGAGAAGCTGCATCTCTTGCAGGTAGACCCGCATATCCCTGCAGGCGCTAAGCTGTATTAATTGGATATATTGGCACTTTAAAGCTAGAGAGCTGTGGCTTGCGTCGGTGTGAACCGATGCAAGCCACTTTTTATGTTACAAGCTGGTTGAGTGAAGTGCAAAAAAGCAGTAAAAAACTCAAAAAAAACTTGTAAAAAGGTGTTGACATTAAAAACTCGCTGTGGTATTATATACAAGTCGACGCGATACGGCACTGAATTAGAGCCAAGGTCGCTAGACACATTGATGTTTGTTCTTTCAAAACTGAACATTGAACCTATTAAAAAGCGAATGTGCGGGTCGAGCGCTTTTAAAGCGCGAGACCAAGTCAAATTAATTTCTTTTAATAATAAGAGCCAAATCGGTTCTTCAATAAACTTTATTGGAGAGTTTGATCCTGGCTCAGGACGAACGCTGGCGGCATGCCTAACACATGCAAGTCGAACGGAGATTATTTCGGTAATCTTAGTGGCGAACGGGTGAGTAACGCGTAGGCAACCTGCCCTTTAGTTGGGGACAACATCCCGAAAGGGGTGCTAATACCGAATGTGATCACTTTTCCGCATGGAATTGTGATGAAAGATGGCCTCTATTTATAAGCTATCGCTAAAGGATGGGCCTGCGTCTGATTA
>JAXDZG010000021.1:0-191949 GCA_034086985.1 Phascolarctobacterium sp. | reverse complement strand
GTCAGCATGGCCCGGGCAGTCAACGTGTGCATAGTGACGGGTTTCGGTTTGATATTCAACGTGTGCGGTGTTGATGGTGATGCCGCGTTCACGTTCTTCCGGAGCTTTATCGATCATGGAGTAGTCCATGAATTCTGCGCCGCCGCGTTCAGCCAAAACCTTGGTGATAGCTGCGGTCAGAGTGGTCTTGCCATGGTCAACGTGACCGATGGTGCCGATATTCAGATGGGGTTTAGTTCTTTCATACTTAGCCTTTGCCATTTGTTGAATTCCTCCAATCAATACATCATTAAATAAGAAATCAGGTAAAAATAACCTACCTTTGTATATTCGCTTTTCGAAAACAAAATCCTGCTTCTAGCAAACGAATAAAATAAAAAAAACCTCATCGAAATGAGGTGAATTTTTGGTGGCGGCGCACGGATTCGAACCGCGGACACTGCGGGTATGAACCGCATGCTCTAGCCAACTGAGCTACGCCGCCAAAATGTGGAGCTGATGACCAGGATTGAACTGGTGACCTTATCCTTACCAAGGATACGCTCTGCCGACTGAGCTACATCAGCATATGAAATTGGTTGCGGGGGGCGGACTTGAACCACCGACCTTCGGGTTATGAGCCCGACGAGCTACCAACTGCTCCACCCCGCGATGAATGGTTGGTGGAGAGGGTTGGATTCGAACCAACGAAGCGAAACGCGGCAGATTTACAGTCTGCTCCCTTTAGCCACTCGGGAACCTCTCCGTTCGCGACAAAAAGAATTATACAGGATTATGGAGATTTTGTCAACAGTATTTAGTAAAATTTTTTACAGTCTACGCCTTCTTGGGGCTGCGCGCTCTGGTCAGATAAGAGTAAATGCCCATGCACATCAGGATGCAGCCGGTAACGACCAAAACGTAGCGAGTAGCCAGCACTGCGCCTAGGGCACCGCCCAAAAGCGGCCCCACTACGCCGCCAAACTGGTTGGCGCTGGTGGACAGGCCAAAGGCCTTGCCACGGGTGGTTTTATCAGTTACCACGGTTAAATTAGCATTGATATTAGGAACGGCACCAGCTAGGAAGAGCCCATAGAAAAATTGAATAGCTGCAAACTGCCATACGTCCTGAATAAAGACTTGGAAAAGGTTGATAAAGCCTGCTGTAAAGGTCACAAGGGCGAAGATACGTACATAACCGTAGTGCTGTCCCCGCTTGCCCCAGAAGGGCGCTGCCAGGATGCCCGTGAAGCCTGCTAAGGAGAAGATGACGCCGCTCATTTTAATGGCTTCATCCCCCATGCTGCCCATGAGCTGGCCCACATACATAGTAATCAAGGGCTGGATAGTCATGACGCAGGTTTGAATCATGAAGAACATGAACATAATGAAGCGCAGCTCCTTGTTACGCAGGGAGTCCTTTAAATCCGCCAGAAGGCTCGTAGCACTGAAGCTGCCCTTTTGCAAAATAGTCATATCCTTTACCACCAGCATCACCGCCGTAGTGGCTGCAAAAAGGGCCAAGCTGCCCACATAAAAGGACATACGCATGCCGAACCAGCTGGCCATATAACCGCCCATCAAAGGCCCCATAACGCTGCCCGATGCCAGCGCCGTTTGCATCAGGCCCATACCCCAGCCCATGCGGCTTTCCGGCAGGGAGGAGGAGGCCATGGACATGCAGGCAGGCACAAAGCCTGCTACCAGACCACACAGGATGCGCACACCCACAAGCTGGTACACGTCCTGGCAGGCGCCTGTCAAAAAGTAGGTCAAAGTCAGCCCATAACCGGCCCTGATAGCCATCTTGCGCTGGCCCACATGGTCCGCCAGGGCGCCCCAATATGGTGCCATTACCGTGCATCCCAAGAAGGTCACAGCAAAGCTGATGCCAGCCCAAAAATTAACCTCATCCGCTGCCACACCCATTTCCCTAAAGATATACACAGGCAAAAAAGGTATACAGCTAGTATAGCTGGCGCAGCACAAAAACACACTTATCCAAAGCACGGGTAGATTTTTCTTCCACGCAGTATTTTTTTCGTTTTCTTCATTAAAGGTACGCAATTTGCACACTCCACTAATATTTCTTATATATGAATATTATAGCACAACTCATCAAGTCTGGCACGTTGGAAAGTAGTAATGTCCACAATGTGTAACTTTGCAAACAAAAAACTCACAAAAATCTTTCTCTCCTTTAAATAACTAAATTTTGGTTGACACTCCTTCACATAAAGTTTACAATGACAATAGAAGAAAGCAAAGTCGCGTTAGTGGCTTTGCCTTTTTTACTATTAGGGAGGAGAAAAAAGAAAGGAGCAACCCGTATGCAGGATCTTATAAAATATACGGATAATATTAACAAGCTGCTGGCCCGTTTCGGCGTTAAGTTTGGCATTTATAAGAACAATGTCTTCCACGAGCAGCTATTCCCCTTCGATGCTATTCCCCGTGTCATCACGGCCAAGGAATTTGACGAAATGGAAAAGGGCTTGGTACAGCGCGTCACCGCCCTGAACATGTTTCTTTATGACATTTACCATGAGCAAAAAATCATCAAGGATAAAATTATTCCTGAGGAGTTTGTCTTCTCTTCCAAGGGCTATTTGCCCGAATGTGCCGGAGTTACTCCTCCCGGTAAGGTCTATTCCCATATTTCCGGCATTGACTTAGTACAGGCACAGGACAAGAAATGGTATATTCTGGAGGACAATCTGCGTATTCCCTCCGGCGCCAGCTATCCCTTGATTGCCCGCAAGCTGTGCCGCATTGCCAGCCCTCAAACCTATGCCTGCAATGCTATTGTAGATAACCGTAATTATGGCACCATGCTGAGCAATGTGATGAACAGCGTCAGCACCGGCGGTATCAATGTTATTTTAACTCCCGGTCGCTACAACGCTGCCTTCTTTGAGCATGCTTATTTGGCAGAAATGACCCACAGTGTGCTGGCTATGCCTTCTGATTTATATGTAGAAAACAGCCAGGTTTACTACCGCGCTATGGATAAACCCCAGCGTGTAGGCGCTATTTATCGCCGTATCAGCGATGAATATCTAGACCCCTTAACCTTCTTGCCAGAATCCCTCATCGGCGTTCCCAACCTGATGGCCGCTTATCGTGCCGGTAATGTTGCTATTATTAACACTCCTGGCAACGGCGTAGCCGACGATAAGGGTATTTACTATTTCGTTCCTGCCATGATCAAGTACTATCTGGGCGAGGATTCCATTACCAATAACGCTCCCACCTATTTGATGTACTATCAAAAGGATAGGGATTATGCTTTGGCCAACTTTGAGAAGCTGGTCTTCAAGGATGTTTCCGAGGCTGGCGGCTACGGCGTCTTCTTCGGCCGCGACCTAGACAGCAAGAAGAAGGCCGACTTTATCGACCTCATGAAGGCCGAGCCCCGTCGCTTTATTGCCCAGGAAATTATCGACTTTATCGATTTGCCCATTATGGACAATGGTCAAGAGGTACTGCGCAAGGCTGATTTGCGTGCCTTTGTGCTCAGCGGCAGTGACACCAAGGTATGGCCCAGTGGCCTGACCCGTTTCTCCCGCAACCCGGATTCGTTTGTAGTTAACTCATCTCAAGGAGGAGGCTTTAAAGACACATGGGTATTATCTCGTTAGAAAAATCAAACCATCTTTATTGGTTGGGCCGCTATAGCGAGCGCGCCTTCACCACCATCCGCACCTTTATGGATGCCTATGATACCATGCTGGACCAGGATCCGGACGCTTATAAGCATATCTGCGAGAAGCTGCACATTCCCGATGTCTATGGTAGCAAGGAGGTTTTCATCATTAACTATCTTTTTGATGAGACCGACCCCAACTCCGTTTATAGCAATCTGTCCCGTGCCTGTGACAACGCCAGCGTTATGCGCGATATGATCAGCTCCACAGCCCTGGGCTACGTACAGCTAGCTCTGGGCGTTATGGAGGACGCTAAAAGGGAAACCTTCTGCTTGCTGCACCTGCAGCAGGTTCTGGACGATTTATATGCCTTCTGGGGCAGCATTGACGACTATGTAGAAAGCAGTGCTTGCCGCAACATCATGAAAACAGGCAGATATATTGAAAGACTTGACTTGTACATCCGCTTGGATTATGATAAAAAGGCAATGGAGCTCGCTTATGAGCGCATGGCTTATCGTCTGCAGCGCAGCCGTGCCGCTTATAACGAGGATGATTTTGCAATTGTAAGTGAGGCAATAAAAAAGGGCGGTAACCTGAGCTTTATTCTACCGAACCTTAATAATATTTTTAAGGATTGATGTGATTGAGAAAGCTAAAATTCAATTATGAGATGCAGCTTGATTTTACCGGTGATGTAACCCGTCACAGCTTTGCTTTGCGTTGTTTACCCAAGGAAACGCCTACCCAACGCATTAAAAAGCTTTCCTGCGCCATTACACCCCTGACTTCTATTACTAAGAGCTGGGACGCCTTTGGCAACCCCATGTGCTTTGGCTTTATTGCCGAGCCCCATGATTACTTTAGCTTTTGCGTTTCCGGTGAAGCCATTACCAATAGTGAAAATATTGACCATGGCGAGCTGAATCATATCTTCTACTATCCCACGCCTCAAACCATGCTGACCCATGGTATGGAGCCCTACCTAGCCCTAGCCGAGCAGCAGCGTGACCCGGTGCAGAAGGCGCTACGCATGAGCGATGAGCTCTATCATCGCTTCATCTATAAGCCTAAGAGCACCACTACCCGCACCACTGCTCAGCAAGCTCTGGATCAGGGTACCGGCGTATGCCAGGACTACACCCATATTATGCTGGGGCTGTGCCGTCATCTGAGCATTCCCGCGCGCTATGTAGCGGGCTTTATGATTGGCGAGGGCGCTACCCACGCTTGGCTGGAGGTTTACGCTCGTGGTCACTGGATTGGCATCGACCCTACCAATAATAGGGTTGTGGATGATATGTATATTAAAATGTCCGAGGGACGGGATGCCAGCGATTGCATCGTGGACAAGGGCGTGTTCTTTGGCAACGTGCAGCAAAAGCAAAGTGTTTTTGTGAAGGTTACCCAGGAGCCCTTGGATTGAAGCCAAAGCCTTTGCTTTTGGCTAGCTTGTTTCTTAATTTTAAAGCTGCATAATTACTTTCCCTGCTTTACCAAGGCCGGCCACTGGCGCCGGCCTTTTTATTTTTGCAAAAACAGCTTTATTTCACAGTTATTTTACAGTATAATATAGGTTAGATTACTTTCAAAATTACATGCAAGGAGCCAACCAAAGTGAAGCCTTACGAAATACAAGAATTAGAACAATGTGGTTTTTTCTCCAAAATGTTCGGCAGCAAGCCCGCAGAAAATGGCTGGAAGGAGCTGAACAACCTGCTAGCCGAGGCCAAGGATATGGATGGTGTTACTGCTGATGCTGTGCAAGCTGCTCTGAAAAAATGGGGCGTTAAATTTAATGATGAAAATCTGCAACAGCGCAGTGGCATTTATCGCAAGTTCGCCGATGTGGTTTTTACAGAAGCTTTAGCCAAAGACGAGCCTGCTTTTGGGCAACTGGCACATTTGGCCGAGGTTCTGGAGCTGCCGCCTCATTTGGCCAAGCTAGCCGATAAGGGCGCTAAAACTGCTGCTTACTTCGTGCGTTGCCGTAACCTGCTCAGCGGTGAGGAAAAGCTTGATATTCACGCTATTAACGATCTTTTCGGCTACGATTATGAGGATGGCCTTTCCGTGCGCAAGCAAGTTTTCCAAGCGCATTTCAATCTGCTTTTTGAAGATATCGTTAAGGCTGCTCGCTATAGCCCCGACCAAGAGGCTGGCTTTAGGGACGATTGTGCAAAGCTAGATATTCCTTATGAGTTTAAAAACAATATCGTCAATGCACTGCAAAAATATCGCAATCTGTGGGATGCAGAAAACAAGAAGCTGGAGCCCATGGAGCTGGATTTACCCTTGGACCAGGGCGAATTTGCCTATGCCACTGTGAACTGCGGCTGGTGCCAGAACAAGGAAATCGAGCGCGAGGATAATTATTTTGAGCTCACCCGCAAGTTTAGCATTGATGAAACGGTTAGCTTCAAGGGCGAAAAGCTGGAGCATCCTAAGATTAAGGAGGAGGCTACGGTGCTGCAGGAGCTGGGGCATTTTGTGCTCACCAATAAACGCATCATCTACTTGAGCCAAAAAAATGCTGTAGCCATCAAGGCGGACGACATTAAGAGTGCTGATTTTGACGATATTAACCTTGTGACCTTTCATCATAAGGACGGCAATGATATTCTAATCAAATTCCCTGACGAAGCCGCCGGCGTAATGCACATCCTCTTTAACCGCGTAAAAAATAAAGAAATCTAAGCAAAAGTAAAGCTGGAGCCTAAAACTAGGTCTCCAGCTTTTGTTTTAGTATTATTCTGTAGCTTTGCTACCATGTGGCTGTGCCAAAACTATCTGCTTGCCATAAAGAGCTTTAAGGCATTGAGCTCTAAGGGCTTGGCAATGAGATAGCCCTGGTAAAACTCTGCATTATAGCCTTTAGTGATGCTCATGAGCTCCTCTGTCTCCACGCCCTCGACGCAGACAGCAGTATTCAATCTATGAGCACACTCAATCATAATGTTTACCAAAACCTTGTCACGGGAACGGTCCAGCATGCCACGGATAAAGTTCTGGTCGATTTTAATGGCATCAAACTCCACATTGCGTAGCAGCATTAAGGAAGAGTAACCGCTGCCAAAGTCATCGGCAGCAATGCGAATGCCATGAGCATTAAAGAATTTGACGATGTATTGCAAGCGATTTACATCCAGCGAGCGACAATGCTCGGTGAATTCCAGCACCAGATTCTGGGCAGGGAAGCCAGTTTGCTGCAAGAGACTCAGCACATCATCCAAGAAGCTTTCGCGCTCCAGCTGCTTATAAGAAATATTCACACCCATGGCCAGGTCAGGATAGCTTTGGATGAGGCCTAAGCCATCATACATGGCTTGACGTAAAATCCACAAGCCTAAATCATAGAAGCTAATGTCGCTTTCCAGCCAAGGAATAAATTCATTGGGAGGCACAACTCCATGTACAAGGTCCTTCCAACGTAGCAAAGCTTCTACGCCTGTAACACGTCCGTCATAGTCCGTTTGGGGCTGGTAGACCAGATAGAAGCCCTCACAATTATTGAGAATGCTGCGCTTTACCGCTCCCAGCACCTTCAAGCGATGCTTGGGACTGTCGTCGCGGCGCTCGTCCACATAAATCAGCTCGCCACTTTTTTCCTTTTTGGACATATCAATAAGGTAATCCAGCTCGGAAAGCAGGGTGGAGCCATTATCTTCCTTACCTTCGTAATGAATGGCGGAGGCAGCCATATATAGCTTCACCTGTTCATTGTCTAGGAACAGCTGGTTTTTAATAATATGCATAACTGTGTCGTACAACTCGCGCACTTCACTGCGAGCACAGCAGGGCAGCACAAAGGCCAACTTCATGCCATTCAAGCGGAAGAGCTTTTTATCCTCGCCAGCCAATTCCCTGAGCTGTTGGGCTAGGTTTTTAAGAATTCTATTGCCGTTATCATAGCCATAGGTATCATTGATAAGATTGAAGCCGCTGATACCCAGCACGAGGATATCTATAGGAATATTTTCGTTTTGTACCTTCTTGATGTAATTCAGGAACTCGTAAACATTATAAAGGCTAGTAACGGGGTCAACATTTTCGATAACACCGTGGTTTTGGATGGTGCCTACAAATAAATCCGGCTCGTCACCCTTGCCCTTTAAGCGATAGCCATTGCAGGCGCACATTACATAATAGCCATTGGCATCCTTGGCACGGTATTGGCAGGAGTGGAAGAGGGATTGCCCATTAAACACAGCTCCAATGTCGTCTAAGTAGAGCTGGCGGTCATCAGGATGAATACAGCTTAACCAAATATTGCCTGCGTCATACATATACTCGCCGGGTAGGTTAAAATCTTTAACGATATTAGCGGACCAGCGGGACATATTAGTGCGTATATTGCACACATATAAATAACGATTGCGCATGGTCATGCTCAAGGCATCAAACATGCGGCTTTCTAGTCCGTAATTAGCATCGAAAACATCATCACTGTGCAGGACCTTTTCCTTTTCATCCCGCAGCTGCTTCTGATGAATTTTATATTCATACATGCGTTGGTCCGCATCGGCAAGCAGATTATTGTAGGCATCGGGGGTCGCCTCATTAATGTGGGTACACCCAAAGCTAAAGCCACAGTGATAATCTACTTTATTAGCCATATCCTTGATAAAGCTCTCGCGAGCGTTCTGCAAGCGTTGCTCTAGATCCTGTTGGGTAGCCCAAGGCGAAATAATGACGAACTCGTCGCCGCCGATGCGAAAAACGTACTCATTTTCCATGCACACACCTTGCAGCAAGCTGCTGACTAGCTGGATATAATGGTCGCCCTCGCGGTGTCCAGCGTGGTCGTTGCAATATTTTAAATCATCCATATCAATAAAGGCTACGGTGCAGGGCATGCGATTTTCCCACAGCTTGTGAACCTGATTGTCAAAGGCCATGCGATTACCGATGCCGGTGAGGCTGTCCATGGTGGCACTGGCTTCTAGGCGACGCTGCTGCTCCACCATACAAGAAGCCAAATTTTGCAGGCCCCTGCCGAGAGAGAGCTGCTCTTTGGGCAAAACGGCTAAATCTAGCTTGGCCTTGCCTGGTTCAGACAGGATATCCTTGATGTACTGGAGGAGTAACTCTTCGCCTGACAAAATCTTTTCTTCCATAAAAAATCCACCCTTACCTTACTAAAATACGTCATATATATAAACACAACAATGGTCAATCCACAATAATAGCATTTTTTCTAAGCAAATAAAAGCTAACGGTTTGCTGACACTTATTCATTAATATTATAGCATAAAAGCACTGTAAAGGCAAACCAGCATACGCAAAAATAAAAGAAGGCCCACAACCTAAAAAACAAACCCCCGGAGCGAACTCCAGGGGTTAATTTGCTATTGGAGCTGGCAATAGGAATCGCCTGTACCCCCTTGCGGGGTAAACCCACAACCTAAAAAGAAAACCCTCAGAGACATCTCCGAGGGTTAATTTACTTTGGAGCTGGTGATAGGAATCGAACCCACAACCTACTGATTACAAATCAGTTGCTCTGCCTATTGAGCTACACCAGCAATTTACTAGACTATTATAAGGGATAGCATTACTTTTGTCAAGAGTTAGCTAACACTCACATCCCAATCTTCAGTATTTTAGCTAAGAGCAAGTAACTTCAAGTCTACTTCTTCAGATACTTCTCCAGCATTTCCTCTAGCATCTGCTTCGTAAAGGGCTTGGACAAATGGGCAACCATGCCTGCCTCCAAGGACTTATCCATATCCTCCTTAAAGGCGTTGGCGCTCACAGCTACGATGGGCAGATTTTTTACATCCTCACGCTGCAGAGCCAAAATCTCCCTGGCTGCCTCGTAGCCATTCATTACCGGCATCTGAATATCCATGAGCACTAAATCGTAGTAATGAGGCTGGCTTGTAGCCACCATATCCACGGCTACCCTGCCATTTTCTGCTTCCTCCACATGCACATTGAAGCTTTGCAGCATAGCACGCCCAATCTCACGATTTAAGTCGTTATCCTCTACTAAAAGCACATGTGCGTGAGAAAAGTCCTCTTGCTTTTCCTGCTGCGGCGCAGGATCCCTATGCTCAACCTCAATATGCCTATTCAAAACCTCGTACAAGTCGGATAGGAACAAGGGCTTAGCACAGAACGCTGTTACGCCGGCCTCACGGGCCTCCTGCTCAATTTCGGACCAATCGTAGGCCGTCAAAATAATGATAGGCGTGTCATTGCCGATAACACCACGAATGCGGCGTACAACCTCGATACCATTCATATCGGGCATGAGCCAGTCGATAATGAAGGCCTTGTAGGATTTGCCGTCCTCATGGGCAAATTTAGCCTTATACACAGCCTCAACGCCGGACATAGTCCACTCGGCGCTCATGCCCACCTTTTCTAACAAGCGGCAGACGCTGACGCAGCTATCCATATTATCATCGGCTACTAGTGCGCGCATACCCTTAAGGGAGCGAATAACCGTAATGCGCTTTTGCTTGTGCAATGTCTTCAAGCTTAAGGAAATAGTAAACTCAGTGCCCTGTCCCTGCACACTCTTCACGGAAATGCTACCGCCCATCATATCCACGATATTTTTCGTAATGGACATACCCAGGCCCGTACCCTGAATACCGCTGACAGTGCTGGTTTCTTCACGGGTGAAGGGCTCAAACACATGCTTTTGGAACTCCTCACTCATGCCGATGCCCGTATCACTGATAATGAAATCATAGAGAGCATAGCCTTCTTTAACGGATTCCCTTTGCACGATTTTAATGCCCACAGTACCACCTGGCTTGGTGAACTTGATAGCATTGCTCATGCAGTTCAAGATAATTTGGCTCAAACGCAGCTTATCACAGAGTACATCGTCATCCCGCACATCCAGCGTATCAAAAAGGAAATTCAAATGCTTCGCCTTCACATCGGACTGGAGAATATTGCGCAAATCATGCATAATATTGGGCAGATTGCATTCAATTTCTTCAATTTTAATGCGACCACTTTCAATGCGGCTCATATCCAGCACATCATTAATCAGGCTCAGTAAATGGTTGGAGCTGGTCATGATCTTCTTCAGATAATTTTCCAATAAACGCTTGTCATCCAAATGCACCGCTGCCAAGGAGGTGAAGCCAATAATGGCGTTCATAGGCGTACGAATATCATGGGACATGCTGTTGAGGAAGGTGGTTTTGGCCTTAGAAGCATGCTCAGCCGTCTGCAAAGCAATGCGAGCTTGGCGCTCCGCCGCCTTAGCACGCTTAAGCAAAAGCAGCACCGTGCCCACAATGGCACCGGTGGCAAGCAAGATAATGCCCAACACTAAAAGTAAATTATCCTTCACAAAATCACTAAAGGAAACCTTACGCTCGTTAGGCGTTGCAAAATAGCTCAAGGAGCTGTTTAAATCTGCTCTGGGAACTAAGTCGATGGTGCGATTTAAGATGGAGAGCAGCATGATATTATCAGGTGCTACAGCTAGGGACAGCTCCATCTCATTATTCAGAGCTACCGGCTGCAGTTCCCCATATTTACGAGGAGATATAATATTGTTAATGCCATAGCTATTAAAAATAGCGCAATCCACGTCTACACTAGCACTACGCACAGCCTCAATGCATTCCTCATCAGTATCATATTCCTTGATGGTCCAGTGAGGATAATTATTGGTAATATAAACAAGCTTGTCCAGCTTATGCTTATTTACGGCAACCACATTCTTGTGGGTTTCGTTGAAATTATCGCCGGTAACCAGTGCAGTTACAGCCGTATTATACAGGCTTTGCGTAAGCAAATATCCATATTTTTCCGCATGGAAGCGACAGTTATAAACTGGGAAAACGCAATCCACTTCACCCTTGCGCAAAGCCTCCAGCTCCTGCTCCACCGTATCAAAGGCAACGGGCTCGAACTCTATGCCGCCATTGACAAAGCTGTTCTTAGCCTTCTCCACAAAGGTAGCCAAGGAACCCTCCAGCTTGCCCGTGTCAGGATTTTGACCACAATAGCCCAAAATTCCCTTCTCGTAGCCTAATTTGATTTTGCCCTTTTGCTTGAGCCACTCCAGCTCCGCCTGAGAAAGACGAGCATCCGCATGGTTATCAAGGTATTTTTTGTGCATAAACTCTATATAATAGCGATTTTGGAACAGGATTTGGCCCATAGCCTTATCCAGCTCCTCCTTCAAATCAGGACGCGCCTTGTTTACCACAAAATAGAATTGGGACTCACCTATCTTGACCACCGAAAACAAATTATGATAGCGATAGGTATCCACGCCAACGATAGCATCAAGCTCACCAGTGGCCATCATTTTATCCAAAGCATTATTACCTGGAATTTCCCGCAAATCCACCTGCAGGCCCTGCTTACGAGCCCATTCCTTAAAGAGGCTCACCTGCACGCAGCCAGCATTAATGCCCACGCGCTTGCCCTGTAGTGCCTGATAGTTATCCGCTGTAATATCCTTATTTTTTTCGCTGACGTAAATATAGAACTTTTCCGCACCCATGGGCACAGCGGAATAGAGCATTTTTCCCAAACGCTCCTCGGTCACGGAAACATTGCTCATGAGGTCAATTTTGCCCTCCTTGAGCATTTCCACCAGCTCCGGCCAATCAGCACGCACATATTCGTACTTCCAGCCGGTGTAATTTTTAATATCCTGCTGGAAATCATAGGCATAACCACCTAGATGACCATTGGGAGAGGTTTTATTAAACTCCGACTCATAAAAGCCCACTCGCACTGTTTTCACCGCAGCACCAGCAACAGAAGCGCAGAAAAGCATAGCCATAGTAATGATGGCTATGCACAAGCTCCATATTTTATTTTTTACTCTAAATTTTACACCCATCGCTTCATCTTTCTCTGTAAAAACTTCCCTAATAAATCATAAACATTTTTCATTATAATAAACAATCCTGATTAAAGTTTTATCTATTAAAGCTCTAATCATCTTGTTTTTAGTATAACATAAATTCCTTTCTCAAGGCAAGTTTTTAGCAAAAATAAAGGAGCAGAAAAATATTTTCCGCTCCCTTAGTACTATATTAATTTAGCCAATGCTTTGCTTCTCTTATTTAGAGCAACTGCACACAAATTCCAGTGCATCCACTGCGCTCTGCTCAGGCTTTACCTTAGTCCAAGCGGCAGCAATTTTGCCCTCTTCATCAATCACGTAAACAGAGCGCACTACACCCATGCTTACCTTGCCATACAGCTTCTTTTCCTGCCATACCTCATAGGCTTCTAATACAGTATGCTCTGTGTCGGACAAGAGGATAAAGGGGAGCTCCTGCTTGGTTGCAAAATTCAAATGGGATTTGACACTATCCTTGCTGATGCCAATAATCACCGCACCAGCTTCTACAAATTTGGTAAAGGCATCACGAAAGGCCTGAGCCTGGCGGGTGCAGCCAGGAGTGGAATCCTTAGGATAAAAATACAGGACTACTTTTTTACCAAGAAAATCGCTTAAGCTTACGTTATTACCATCTTTATCCGGCAAAGTAAAGGCCGGTGCTTGAGTGCCAACTGCTAACATTTTTAACAACTCCTTACGAACTAATTCCACGCAAAAGCAGCCTTGCCACAAAGGTGCCTGCTTTGCTAGCTCAAGTATACCACATTCCCACAGCTTGTGCAGTTTTTTGCAATAAAAAACCCGCACCTTGCGATGCGGGAGTTTTTATTACATAGCTTCTTCTACGGGATATACACTGATTTGACGCTTGTCGCGGCCCTTGCGTTCAAATTTAACGCGACCTTCGATAGTAGCGAAAATGGTGTAGTCCTTACCCATGCCAACATTGTTGCCGGGATGGAATTTGGTACCACGTTGACGAACGATGATGCTGCCAGCGGTTACCAATTGGCTGTCATGAGCCTTGGTGCCCAAACGTTGTGCGTTAGAGTCACGACCGTTGTGGGAGCTACCGGTACCTTTTTTATGTGCATGTAATTGCAGAATAATTTCAAACATTACTTTCACCTCCTATGTTCTTGGATGCGAACATATTGCGGACACTGACGTGCGATGGACTCCACTCCATAAAACATGGTCTGGAAAATCGCCTGGGTCAGGTCTGTAGGAGCACTGTTCAATGCTACCTCTAGAATTCCGTCCTCCTGATTGACGTTGTAGGACGGCTTGAGTTTCAAATGTCTCTCCAAGCCAAGCAACGGCGCCTGTGTTAAGGCAGAAACAGCACTACAAATGATGTCCATGCCCTCTTCAGCATAGCCCGCATGACCACTGACCTTGTAGCCAGTTATCATACCCTGCTTATCCTTGAATATATCCACCTGTACCATTGCTATTAAGCGTTGATGGAAACGATTTCAACAGCAGTGAACGGTTGACGATGACCTTGACGTTTACGATAGTTGGATTTAGCTTTGTATTTGAAAACGAAAATCTTGTCAGCTTTGCCATGTTCTACAACTTTAGCAACAACCTTAGCGCCTTCAACTACGGGCTTGCCAATCTTAACGTCAGCGTCGTTAACAACGGTCAGAACTTCTTCAAAAACAACTTCAGCGCCAACTTCTGCGTTCAGTTTTTCAACTTGCAGGGTTTCGCCTTCGCTAACACGGTATTGTTTGCCGCCGGTTTTGATAATTGCGTACATCTATTTGCACCTCCCTTAATGATAGACTCGCCAAATACGGTACCCACTGCTTCGCAGCAGGATTTTCAGACCTCTCTGCGCGGTTGGGGACGGACTAAAACAGTCCATACTGGTATATTTTACCAATACTGGCCTTATTTGTCAACACCAGTATTATCTAAAATCATAAAACTTTCGATGTGGAGGCTGGCATCGCTTTCCACCTTTAAGGAGCAGGCCAGCTCCCGCTCCCAAGCCTTGATATCCTTGGCCAAAAGCCACTGGGCCAGCCACGGATTAGCCACGATAAGCAAATTCTTGGCACTGCCGCGGCGCTTTAAGAGTGCGCGCAGACGGCGCTTTACTTCCAAGGCTAAGGTTTCGCGGCTCTGCACTCTTCCGCTACCGTCACACACGGGACAGGGCGCATAGAGCACACTGGATAGGTTCTGACGAGACTTCTTACGGGTGATCTCCACAAGGTTCAACACCGTAATATCCTGCACCTTGGGATGCATTTTATCCCCGGCCAATGCCTCGTGCAGCACGTTCAAAATTTCCTTTTTGTGTGCTTCCGTATGCATATCGATAAAATCTACCACAATGATGCCACCGATATCCCTGAGGCGCAGCTGGCGGGCGATTTCCACCGCCGCCTCCCGATTAATCTGCATAATGGTCTCCTCTAAATTTTCGCGACCACTGAATTTGCCACTATTGACGTCGATGACGGTCATAGCCTCGGTATAGTCGATGACTAAATAGCCTCCGCTGGGCAAAGAGACCTGCTTATCCGAGATGCTGGCTACAGCCTCCTGCTGCTTGTTATAAGTAAAAATATCCTCTAGGCCTTGATACAGAGTAAAGCGAATATTCTTTGCCTGGGGCAGCTGCTGCAAAAGCTCCTCCACCCGCTTATAGGTCGTCAAATCGTCGATGACGATTTCCTCCAGACCCGGTCGCAGGTAGTCGCGCACAATGCGCACGGGCAAATCCAGCTCCCGCCTGAGCAGGCAGGGTGCCTTGGCCACCCGCTGGCGGGCCTGCAGCACCCCCCATGCGGCGGCAAGCTCGGCAACATCCTCAGCCAGCAGCTCCTCGCTGACGCCGGCGGCGGCAGTGCGCACTACCACACCCATGCCCTCGGGGCGCACTGCGTTATAGATTTTGTTTAAGCGTTCCTTTTCACTTTTCTCGGAAATCTTACGGGAAATCCCCACATAGTCCGCCTGGGGCAGCAGCACTGCGTAGCGCCCCGGCAGGGTGAGCTCCCTAGTAGCCGTGGGACCCTTTGTCCCACGGGCATCCTTAGAAATTTGCACGATGATGTTCTGGCCCTCGGTCACGTCCATAGCCTCGCCCAAGTAGAGAAAGGCGTTTTGCTCAAGACCGATATCCACAAAAGCCGCTTGAATGCCTCGCACCACGTTGCAGACGCGTCCCTTAAAGATGCTGCCCACCAGGTGCTGCTCGGCATTGCGCTCCACCAAATATTCCATGAGCTTCCCGTTTTCCACTAGGCCCATGCGCGTTTCATCCGCACTTGCTCCGATAATTATTTTTGCTGTCACTTTTTGTGCTCCTATATAAAAACTGCTACAGCCTGACCTTGCAAGCTCACGCATTCACTTCCTAAGCCAGCATCAGCAGTCCTTACTTTTATTGTGATACTATATTGTATCATAAAAATTATAGGGACGCAAAATCCTCATAAGAAAATTTCCTCGCAAGATAGGTACTTCTTTTTGTTAATTTTTTGCATTTTCACAGTGTACAATCGGTTCGATTTAGGCTCCTACCGCGAAACGCGGTAGGAAACAAATGTTCTTGTTGTTTACCATGCAGCCACAGTACCATCAGCACGAGGCTCGGTAGCACCTGCTAAGATGCCGTTGTCATCACGCCAGATGATTTCACCGCGACCGAAGCTGGTATAGTCGTCCTTCACAGTTATTTCGTGGCCACGACGGCGCAAATCCTCGATAATCTCTGCGGGCACTCTATCCTCCAGCCAAATCTTCTTGCCCTCAATCCACTGCCAACGGGGCGCATCCAGGCTTGCCTGAGGATTGAGCAAAAAATCCACTGTATTCATAACCACCTGCACATGGCCCTGGGGCTGCATGTAAGCACCCATCACGCCGAAGGGACCCACAGCCTTGCCATCCTTGGTGAGGAAGCCAGGAATGATGGTATGGTAAGGCTTCTTGCGAGGCAGTAAAAAGTCGTCGCTTTCCGGGTCCAGACTAAAGCCTGCGGCACGGCAGTTCAAATTCAAGCCGTAGCCAGGCAGCACAATGCCGCTGCCAAAATCCTTATAATTGCTCTGAATAAAGGACACCATATTGCCCTCGTCATCGGCGGAATTCAGGTATACCGTACCGCCGCAGAAGGGTGTGCCAGGAACAGGCTCCAATGCCTTTTCGCCAATTAAAGCACGGCGCTCAGCTGTGTACTCCTCGCTGAGCAGCTCTTCCACCTTCGTGCGCATGTAGCGCGGGTCAGCTATATATTTCATGCCGTCCGCAAAGGCCAGCTTCATAGCCTCGATTTGCTTGTGATAGGTCTCACCACAGTTCTTCTCAGGGAATTCGAAGCCCTTGAGGATATTCAGCGCCATTAAAGCGGTGATGCCGTGGCCGTTAGGAGGCATTTCCCATACGTCATAGCCGCGATAGTTAATGTGAATAGGCTCCTGCCATTCGGGATAGTAGTCAGCCAAATCTTCCTTAGTAAGATAGCCACCGGTGGCGTTGCTAAACTCGACGATTTTCTCAGCTAATTCACCGCGGTAGAGGCTTTCGCAATAGCTATCCGCCAAAAGGCGCAGCGTTTTGGCGTGGTCCGGCAGCTTCATGAGCTCCCCAGTTTTAGGAACGTGACCGCCAGGGGTAAAGGTGTCGAACCAGTGCTTCATGGCAGGATTATCCTTATAGGGAAGGAACTTCTCCAGGCCGGCCTGCAAAAAGCGAGCCACGATGGGCGAAACGGGGAACCCGTTGCGCGCATAATCGATGGCGGGCTCGAAGAGCTTGGCGAAGGGCAGACGGCCGAAGCGCTTGTGCAGCTCAGCCCAGGCGCCGACGGCGCCGGGGATGGTCATGGCGACCCAGCCAAAGAAGGGGATTTTGTCGGTGCAGCCCGCGGCGCGGGCTGCTTCCGCCGTAAGGTTAGTCGGAGCATAGCCGCTACCGTTCAAGCCATAGAGCTTATCCTTGACCCATACGAGGGCGAAGCAGTCGCTGCCTAGGCCCGTATTAGTGGGCTCCACAATCGTCTGGCAAATTGCTGTAGCGATGGCGGCATCGATGGCGTTGCCGCCTTGCTGCAGCATGGAGAGGCCTGCCTGCGCCGACAGGGGCTGGCTGGTGCAGACCATACCCCGCCGCCCGTAAATAACACGGCGGCGGGAGGTGTAGGGATATTCTTGTCCGTTAAATTTGAAGTTCATAAGGAAATCCTCCTAATATTAGATTCTCAAAACCTTACTCGCATCTGGTGCCAAACTACATTGCCATGGGTGGAGCCGGAGATGCCCTCATCCACAAAGCCAAATTTAGCGTAGTAATGGACCAGCTTGTCCTTGCAGGTGAGTACCACGCCCTTGCGGCCCTGCTCCTTAGCAGCCTTGATGACCTGCTCCACCAAAAGGCCTGCATAGCCTTTGCAGCGATATTCCGGCAGGGTATTAAGGCCAAAAATCATCTGCCAAGCGCCCTTTTCGTCGTGCAGCTCAGCCTTTTCATACATTTCGTCCGTCAAATCTGCTTCGTCAGTAACGAAGCCATCCACAAAGCCGATAAGCTTACCTTCGCTCTCATCCTCAAAAAGCAGCCAAAAGTGGTCACCATAATGCTGCAGGCGCCCCACAAAGGCCTCCTTTGTAGCAGCCTCCGCCGGCAAAAAGCACTCTGCTTCCACCTGTGCCACTCTATCTAAGTCATCTATAGTCGCCGTGCGAATATACAATTTCCATGCCCCCTCTATCAATAAAGCTATTACTCTTATTATACTCACTACAGTGCCTTTTGCAAGCGCAAACACCTCCGCTGGCAGCTTAATCTACATCGGCAATCCTGCCTGTACAGCATAATATTTATTTATCAAGGAATAAGCTTGACGCAACCGATAAAAACACCACCACAAAAAACTAGTTGTACTAAAAGCACTAAAATGCTATAATAAAAGTATCATTATGATGTAAGCAAACTAGAAAGCGATTCAAAAATTCATGTTTTATCACTAAATATGAATAATATATTTGATTAATGCTTTTCTAAATATAAGGCATTTTCTGCCAGTATGACTTACAAAAACCTTATTTTCGGGGAGCGTTAATGATGAAGGAAGAGTCCATTTTAACAACAGAAATTGCACAGCAACCTGCTAACAAGCATCTGGCTAAGGAGCAAGCTGCTGTTACAGAAGGCAAGGAAGAGCTGACGCTGCAGGACTTTTGCGATATGCAGCAATTGTATAAGCTGCTAGATAACTGGTCCAAGAGCAGTGGTATGTCCGCTGTCATTGTTGACAATCACGGGCAAAGGATATCACAGTCCTTTGGCATGACAGAGCTGTGCCAGATGGTGAAAAACAGTCCTCAGGGTGATGCTAACTGCGCCAATAAAATGAAATCAGCCATTAAGGGCTTTTATATTTGCCCCATGGGCTTTAGTGATTTTGCCGTGCCCATTGTTTTACCCAACGGACAGATTTTGGGCAAGGTTTTAGCGGGTCAGGCCCTTTCCATGGACCAAAGTGATGAGGAGGTGCTTAAGAACGCCCTCAAAATCGGCCTTGACGAGCAAAAGGTGCGCGCAGCACTCAGGAATGTAAAGCGCAAAACCGCCAAGGAAATGGAGGGCTCTTATGAGCTGCTCAAGGAAATGCTCCATTTCTTTGTAGAAAAAAACTATTCCGTATGGCAGGCCCAAAGCGAACTGCTCAAGGCTCCTGCCAAAAAGGATAAAATTCTATCCCATATTACCCAGCTGCTCTATGGCTATAACCTGACGGTTAATTTAACGAGCAATGCTTATACCTTAATTACAGGCACAGGTATGGAGCGCACCCTTGAGGAATATAAAAAGCACGGCTATACTAATGAGCTGCAGGAATTCCAAACTAGCATTGTGCATCCGGCCTATATCAAAAAATTTAACAAGCTCATCGACTTTGAAGCTTTAAAAAATGACCCTGAGGCCAATGGCTTTATTGGCTCTTTGGAATACCCTGTCCTTTATCCCGGTGATACAGAATATGAATGGCATGAGATGAATGTCTTTGTGGATACGGACGAGGATGGTAATCGGGTAGCCAATATTCTGGGACGCGACGTGACGGATGCTCACAATGCAGAGGAAAAGAACGCTCAAGAGCTGCGTGCAGCCGCTTCCAAAAATCAAATTTTGTCAGAAATTACCCAGATGCTTTATAGCTATAACCTGACCTTGAATTTGCGTACCGGCAAATACAGCATGATTATCGGCACCGGTATGACCAAATTCATGGAGGTTTTTAAATCCACCGATGATTATGAAACTGCCTATAACCAAAAGCTACGCTATCTGGACCCCGATAGTGTGGCGCAATTTGCAGCTTTAGCTAGCATTGATGCCTTGCGGGCACGCAGTAATTCCCACGGCTTTATTGGTAGCTTGGACTATGGCGCCATTATCGATAACGGTGAAGAATGGCATGAAATCAATATTTTTATGAGCACCAACGAAAAGGGTGAGCCCATAGCCAATATTCTGGGCCGCGATATTACCGAGTCCCACAAGCGTCAGGAGCAGCGTGAAAACCAGCAGAGGGCTGCTGTAGCACGTGACCAGCTACTTTCCGGCATTACCAAAATGCTGTACAGCTTCAACCTGAGTGTTAATTTGGAAAGCTGGCGCTATTCCCTGATCACGGGCACCGGCGAGCCGGAAACAGTAAGCTTAATGCAGGAAACGGATGACTATGTACTCTTATACGCTAAGCTTTTTAAATTTGTAACCGATGAATATAAGGATGCTTACCAAAATCTGATTAGTGTACAAGCATTACAGCAGCGTCTCCATGCTTCAGGCTATGCGGGCTCTATCACCTGTAGGGTGCTGATTAACGGCAGCTATCAATGGCATGAGGTTAATCTGTTTATAGGCACCAATGAGGCTGGCGAGCCTGTGGCCAACATTTTGGGTCGCGATGTGACCGAGGCCCATGATAAGGCTGAAACCATGGCCCAGCTGGAGATTGCCAATCGGGCCAGTGCTGCCAAATCTGCCTTCCTGTTTAATATGAGTCATGATATCCGTACTCCCATGAACGCTATTATTGGCTTTACAGAGCTTTTGGAGCAGCATTTGGATAATCGCGAGCTATCCCGTAACTATATTGGCAAAATTAAAACTGCTAATGATTTTCTGCTTTCCCTAATCAATAATGTCTTGGAAATGGCACGCATTGAAAGTGGTATGACCACCTTGGAGGAAAGCTGCTGTAATGTCCATAGCTTTAATGACTCCTTTTATTCCTTGTTTGAGCCCCAGCTAAAGGAAAAGCACCTAGAGCATACGCGCGTGGAGAATGTGGAGCATGCCAACGTTATTTGC
Organism: Phascolarctobacterium sp.; assembly: GCA_034086985.1. Lineage (GTDB taxonomy): Bacteria > Bacillota > Negativicutes > Acidaminococcales > Acidaminococcaceae > Phascolarctobacterium_A. The sequence goes on along the minus strand of JAXDZG010000021.1, from coordinate 171,138 downwards.
GATGCTGTTAAGCTGCGCGAGGTCTTGTTTAATGTGTTTAGTAACGCAGTAAAATATACCCCTGCCGGTGGCAAAATTTCCATGCAGGTGGAGGAGCTCCCGACGGACGAGCCTGGCTGCAGTCTTTACCGAACTACTATTGAAGATACGGGCATTGGCATATCTAAGGAATTTCTGCCCCATATTTTTGAAGAATTTACAAGAGAGCATTCTTCCACGGAAAGTAAAATTCATGGCACGGGCCTTGGGATGCCCATTGTGAAAAAGCTAGTGGAGCTCATGCATGGCACCATTGAAGTGGAAAGCACCTTGGGCAAGGGCACTAAAATCACCATTGTTTTGCCCCATCGCTGGGCCGAGCCACAGCAGGTGGCTGTACAAAAGGCCAGTGTACAGCCTAAGGCAGGCCAGTTTAAGGGCAAGCGTATTCTGCTAGCCGAGGATAACGAGCTTAATTCCGAGATTGCCACGGCCATTCTGCAGGGCATGGGCTTTGATGTTGAATTGGCTGTGGATGGTGAGCAATGTGTAGACATGCTGCAAAAGCAGCCGGATGGCTATTATGATTTAATTCTCATGGATATTCAAATGCCTAAAATGAATGGCTATGAGGCAACGAAGATCATTCGCCAGCTGGATAATAAAGCCAAGGCTGATATTATTATTTTAGCTGTAACGGCTAATGCTTTTGAGGAAGACCGCAGAAACGCTTTGCAGGCCGGCATGAATGGTCACATCGCTAAGCCCATAAAGGTGGATGTGTTGGCTAATACACTAGCCGAGCTTTTCTAGGAGCAGAGTACAGAGCCTTTAACAATTTCATATATTGGGTATTTACATGAAATAACGCCTCCGTCAGCAGATTTTACTCTGCTAGCGGAGGCGTTATGTTATCTAATTTTGTCCATCATAAAACTACAATTATACTTAAAAAAACTCCTACCCCGAAACGCGGGAGGAAACATATGTTTATTCAAATTATATGGTTGCGGGGGGCGTAGTGGTATAGTCAAAGAGCACGCGGTTGATGTGCTTAACCTCGTTGACGATACGATTTGCTGCAGCGGTGATGGTTGCCGGGGGCAGCATGGTAACCTCCGCAGTCATGAAGTCGGTGGTGGTTACAGCACGCAGGGCGATAGCATAATCATAGGTGCGACCGTCGCCCATAACGCCTACGCTACGCATATTGGTGAGGGCTGCAAAATATTGGCTGGGACGCTCGCTGGCGGGCAGCTTGTCCACTTCCTCACGATAAATAGCATCAGCGTCTTGCACAATAGCAACCTTCTCAGGAGTTACATCGCCGATAATGCGAATAGCAAGACCGGGGCCGGGGAAGGGCTGACGTGCTACCAAATGCTCGGGCAAGCCCAGCTCACGACCAGATTGGCGTACCTCGTCCTTGAAGAGGTCACGCAGGGGCTCTACGATTTCCTTGAAATCAACAAAATCAGGCAGACCGCCTACATTATGATGGCTCTTGATAGTGGCAGATTCGCCGCCTAAGCCACTTTCCACAACGTCAGGATAGATGGTGCCTTGGGCCAGATAGTCCACAGCACCAATTTTCTTAGCTTCTTCCTCGAATACGCGAATGAATTCCTCGCCGATAATCTTGCGCTTGCGCTCCGGCTCGGTTACACCGGCCAGCTTGCTGTAGAAGCGCTCGCGAGCATCCACGCAGATAAAGTTAATATCAAATTGGCCACCCTCGCCAAACACAGCGCATACCTCTTCACGCTCGTTTTTGCGCAGTAGGCCGTGGTCCACGAATACGCAAGTCAGCTGCTTGCCAATAGCCTTAGCCAGCATACCAGCGCATACGCTGGAGTCAACACCGCCGGACAGGGCGCACAGCACCTTGCCGCTGCCAATTCTAGCCTTCAGCTCCTTCACAGTCTGTTCCACGAAGGAATCCATCTTCCATGTACCAGCGCAGCCGCACACATTATACACGAAATTGCTCAGCATCTTGGTGCCGTTCTCAGTGTGCAATACTTCCGGATGGAACTGCACTGCATAGAGCTTGCGCTCAGCATCCTCGGCAGCCGCTACAGGGCAGTTGGGAGTATGAGCGGTAATTCTAAAGCCAGGAGCCACCTTTTCGATATAATCGTTGTGACTCATCCAGCAAATATTCTTTTCTGGAATATCGGTGAACATGGGGCTGGTGTTGTCAATATCCACCAGGGTTTTGCCATATTCACGCTCAGGAGCGACGCACACATGACCGCCCAGCAAATGGCTCATGAGCTGGCTGCCATAGCAAATGCCTAAAACAGGTACGCCCCAGGTAAAGATTTCCGGATCAATGGTAGGGGAATCAGGCAGGTAAGCGCTGTTGGGACCACCGGTGAAAATGATACCTTTCAGGTTTTCCTTAGCCTTGATATCTGCCAGACTGTGGGTATAGGAAACGATTTCGCAGTACACGCCACATTCACGCACGCGTCTAGCGATGAGCTGATTATATTGGCCACCAAAGTCAATGACCAGGACCATTTCTTGGGATTTAGTTGCCATGCTGCACACTCCTTCTCTTCTATAAAAATGTAAATTATCTAACGTTTTTATATAGTAGATATTAACATAAAACAAGGTAAAAATCAATGCAAAAGGCCCCTTTGGCAGATGTTTTCTACCAAAGGGGCTACTTTGTGAGTTAAGAAAGTGTAAAATGTTCGGATTTTTTCTTTTTTAGGCAAAAAGGGCTCGCAGAGCCTGCTCCAAGGTCTTCACCTTGATGATTTGCGCATCCACATCTGGCAGGCGCAGCTTGCTATCGGGTACAATGAACTTGGTAAAGCCCAGATTGATGCCGTCCATGATGCGCCGCTCCGGCGCGCTGACGCGCCGGACCTCGCCTGTAAGGCCCACCTCACCAAAGCAAAGCACGCCCTTGGATACCGGCCGATTGCGATAGCTGCTCACCAGCGCCGCCGCCACGGCCAAGTCCGCAGCAGGCTCCGTAATGCGCATACCGCCCACTACATTGACATAGGCGTCAAACATGCCAAAATCAAGGCCTAGGCGGCGCTCCAACAGCGCCAGCAGCATATTCACACGATTGTAGTCAAAGCCCACGGCTGTCCTGCGAGGCATGCCGTAGGGCGTTTTGGCAACTAAGGCTTGGAACTCCACCATGATGGGGCGATTGCCCTCCATGCAGGCGCCGATGAGGCTGCCTGCGGCTTCTCCGTCTCGGTCCTCTAAAAAGAGGCCCGCCGGATTAGCCACTTCGGTCAGGCCACCCTCCTCCATGGAGAAGATGCCACTTTCTTCCGTGCTGCCAAAGCGATTTTTCAGGGCGCGCAGCACCCTGAAGGAATAGGAGCGATCACCCTCGAACTGGAGCACCACGTCTACCATGTGCTCCAAAAGCCGCGGGCCGGCAATATTGCCATCCTTGGTCACGTGACCGATGACCAAGACTGCAATATTTGTGGTCTTGGCGAACTGCAAGAGCTTAGCAGTGCACTCCCGCACCTGACCCACACTGCCCGCGGCTGTGGGCAGCTCTGGGTTATACATGGTTTGTATGCTATCGATGATGAGCAGCTGGGGCTGCACAGCCCCAGCCTGCGCAAGAATAGCATCCAAATCCGTGGCCGTCATTATGAGCAAATTCTCATTGGCCTGTGCGCCTCCTAGGCGCACCGCCCGCATAGCGGTCTGCTCCTCGCTTTCCTCGCCGCTTACATATAAGACCTTGATGCCGCGTTGACCAAAGCGCAGCCCCGCATCCAGCAAAATCGTAGATTTGCCGATACCGGGGGTGCCGCCTAGGAGCACCAGACTCCCCGGCACCACGCCACCGCCTAAAACCCGGTCGAACTCGTGAATACCTGTGGCCAGGCGCTCCACCTTGACTTGGGCCACGCTGGCAATGGTGCGAGGTTTAATTTTCTCGGTAGCAGTGGGCAGATAGCTCTTGCTATTGCGGGCAGTAGTAACCTCCGCCTCCTCCACAAGGCTATCCCAGGCGCCGCACTCCGGGCAGCGCCCCAGCCATTTGGCTGTGGTGTAGCCACAGCTCTGGCATACAAATTTGTACTTCGTCTTAGCCATTTACTGCTCCGCCCCCTTGCTGGCGCCTACCGGCGCAGCTTGGGGCGCCGGCCCTGCCTCGCATTCTGCGGAATGCACCGGCTCTACGCTAACTTTAGCGTTCACCGGAATTTCCAGCAAGAGCTGCGCTCCCTCTAACGCGGTGTGAAACACCAGCTCCTTGCTATTAGGCACTGCCTCAGCCAAGAGCTTATCACCCCTGTGGAATTTACCTGCCAGGAACAAATCGCTAACCGGGTCCTCCACCAGCTTGCGCAGGGCCCTGCGCAAGGGCCGGGCACCGTACTTGCTATCGCTGCCCTCCGCAAGGAGCAGCTCGCGCGCACTGGGCATGAGCTCGATGGACAGCCCATTGGCTGCCATACGCTCATTCAGCTCGGCCACCAGATTATGGGCAATAGCCTCCAGCTGTATCCTGCCCAAGGGATTGAAGACGAGGATTTCGTCCACACGATTTAAGAATTCCGGTCGGAATAAATGCTTGATTTCGCCCAAGACCTGATCCTTGCGGCTGGCCAGCTCGCCGTCGGCGCTGGCAGCGAAGCCCAAGGGCTTGGTCATGGCCAGGCGCTGGGCACCCGCATTGCTGGTCATAATGATGACCGCATTGCGGAAGTCCACCGTGCGCCCCTGGCCGTCCGTAAGGCGCCCATCCTCCATAATCTGCAGCAGCAGATTAAAGACGTCGGGATGGGCCTTTTCGATTTCGTCCAAGAGTACGACGCAGTAGGGCTTGCGACGGACAGCGTCCGTCAGCTGCCCGCCCTCATCGTAGCCCACATAGCCTGGAGGCGCGCCAATGAGGCGGGCCGTGGTGTGCTTCTCCATGTATTCGCTCATATCAAAGCGCAGCATGGCTCTTTCGTCTCCGAAGAGCTCTTGAGCCAAGGCCTTCGCCAGCTCGGTCTTGCCCACGCCGGTTGGTCCCAGGAAGAGGAAGGAGCCCACCGGGCGATTTTTATCCTTGAAGCCGGCGCGGGCACGGCGTACCGCCTTGCTCACCGCCTCCACCGCCTCGCTTTGACCGATGACGCGCTTAGCTAAGCGCGCATCCAAGGCCAAAAGCTTGGCGCTTTCGCTTTCCGTAAGCTTAGCCAAGGGGATACCAGTCCAAGAGGCCACTACCTCGGCCACATCCTCTGCGCTGACCGGGCTCGTCTTAGCAGCCTCCACCAAGGCTGCCGCAAGCCTTTCCTGCAGCTCGTTTTCTTCATCCCTCAGCTTGGCTGCCTCCTCGTAATCCTGCTCCTTCACAGCCTCGTCCTTCTCCAGCTGTACAAACTCCAGCTCCTCCTGCAGCTTGCGGGCAGGAGCACTCCTTTTATAAAACTTGATGCGCACCCGCGCACAAGCCTCGTCCAGTAAATCTATAGCCTTATCAGGCAGATTGCGGTCCGTAATATAGCGGTCGCTAAGCTCCACAGCAGCCTGCAGCGCCTCGGGCTCAATCTCCAGCTTATGGAATTTTTCATAACGCTTAGCAAGGCCCTGCAGCATATTTAGGCTGCTCTCCACCGTAGGCGCATTGACCAGCACGGGCTGGAAGCGCCGCTCTAGAGCTGCATCCTTTTCGATATGCTTGCGATATTCATCAATGGTGGTAGCACCGATAATCTGCAGCTCACCACGGGCCAGAGCGGGCTTAATGATATTAGCCGCATCAATGCTGCCCTCGGCGCTGCCAGCGCCGATAATGGTGTGCAGCTCATCGATAAAGAGGATAATGCGGTCGTCGCTGCGCAACAGCTCCAAAATCTGCTTCATGCGCTCCTCGAACTCACCCCGATATTTGGCACCGGCCACCAGCATACCCAGCTCCAGCGAGAAAATAATTTTGTTTTGTAAAAACTCCGGCACCTCGCCGTGGACAATTTTCGTGGCCAAGCCTTCGGCCACGGCGGTCTTGCCCACACCGGCTTCGCCAATGATCACCGGATTATTCTTGGTGCGACGGCAGAGGATTTGGATAATGCGCTCCACCTCCACCTCGCGGCCAATAACGGGGTCGATACGTCCATGCTGGGCATCATCGTTCAGATTGCGACCATAGCCGGACAAAACCTCCAGCACATCCTCCTTCTTCTCTAGGGGTGGCTGCTGAATGCGCCGCCCCGGCACAGCCTTGCGGCGTTCGTCCATAGCCCTAATCATATCGCTTACGATGGCGCCCTTAATGCCAAATTTGGTCAGCACGCGATGGGCCATGCCATCGCCGGCTGCCAAAATTCCCCACAGGATTTGCTCACTGCCCACATAATCGTGGTGCAGTTCCTTGGAGAGATTAGCAGCCTCCTCCAGCACCTTTTGGGCTCGCTGGCTATATTGGGGCACAGTATTGCCCTTTTTGCTGCCCTTTTCCATCCAGGACTCCAGCTCTTTTTTTATTTCATCCACATTTTCGTGGAGATGCTTAATAATATCGTAGCCCAGACAGCCCTCACACTCTAACAAGCCTGCCAAAATATGCTCGGAGCCAATATGTTCACTGCCGCAGTCCAAGGCCTTGGCTGCGGCCTTTTCCAAAATTTTGGTAGCCCAAATGCTGAAGCCATCCTTTCCCTTTTGCTTGGGCGCTTGTTCACCGCTGGCAGAGCCTAAAAGATGGCGCAAAAAATCTAACGCTTTTTCAGGGCTCATAGCACTGCCACGGGTACCTAACCCAGATGGCAGAAAATCGCTGGCGCAATCCTCGCACAGCCATCTTTCCGAGGGCTTATCGTTGATCACCATGATCATACGCATCACAGCCTGCTTTTTATGACAATTTTGACATAGCATCTTTTCTTCACCTCCGCCCTTCGCTGGTCAGCAGGCTCATGGCCTGCTGGAGCACGGCCTTTTTCTTCTTCTCATCCGCGTCTATAATATGCAGCATATATTGTAAAAGGGCTCTTTCCCTTGCTGTAATCAGCTTTTGCGCCTCTAAATGCTCCACTAATTCGCTGGCCGTGGGCTCCTTTTTAGGCTGCTGTACTGCTCTTGGCTCCATGCGCACAATGCGCACAAAGCCGCCGCTGCCACGGCGTGATTCCACCAAAAAGCCACGCTCCGGCGTAAAGCGCGTGCTCAAAACGTAGCTGATCTGGGACGGCGCACAGCTTAAGCGCTCCGCCAGCTCATTGCGCTGCACCAAAAGAGCATCCTCATGATCCCGCAATAATTCACCTATAATAAAGCTTTCTATAGCATCTGCTAGATTTCTCATCTTCATCACCTGCGTAGATAATTATTCTAATTTACTATTTGCTTCTATTATATTTGACTTTTCGACTTTTAGCAAGAGGGAGGCAGTGAAATTCTTATGAAAAACAAAAAGACTGCCGTAAAGCCTACGACAGTCCTGTAGCAGTTACTTTTAGAAGCTAACTTTAGCTTTTGAGAGATTTCAGCATTTGCATAGCTTGGATAATGTCCTGCATAGTGCAGTTTTTCAGTACATCCACGCCCTGCTCCTGCTTCTTTTCTTCCTCGCCAAAGACAATTTCGTCAATACCACAATTAAAGATTTTGGCCATTTTCACCAAATTCTCCAGAGTCAAGCCTGCTCTGCCACTTTCAATATTGCTCATATGGGTTTGGGACACACCAATCTCCTTAGCCAAAACCGTTTGATAAATATTGTTTTTCAAACGCAGAGTTTTAATACGCAAGCCAATTTCCTTATAATTTAATTCCTTTGCCATTTCATCATCTCCCGTAATTATTTATGCACCCCTAAAGCATACGGACCCTTTTAAGATCCGGCAAATACACTAGCTTGATCATGTCCACCCAAAAGGCAGCAGGCTCCTCCTTTCCTGCAAGAATATAGAAATTGATTTTATACACAATAATGGCACTTTGCCAATAACGGCTCTTACTTTACAGCTATGTATATCATACACCTTACTAAAGATATACGCAAGAAAAATATTATTAAACTTAAGCTAAATTGCAAACAAAATCTACTTTTCAAGCCTTTCGCTGTGATTTTTGATTTTTTTCCATTTTCGTTTAATTTCTAGCCATTCTAGTGACAAGAATCCAGTAAAAATGCATATATTTACAGTCACTATTAAATAAAAAGACTTCCTCTGACCACTACCAATGGTAGCAGTCAGAAGAAGTCTAAAAAAGTCTTTTAAATCACGCTTATACTACTCAGCTAATATTCTCTTGACCATATCGGGGAAATTACCAATGACGATGTCCACGCCCAAGGCCAACAGCTCACGCACTCTAGCCTCATCGTTAACAGTCCAAGTATTGATGGCGATGCCATGACTCTTGATTTCAGCCACAGCCTCAGCGGTAAGGCTGCCATGATAGGGATGGTAAGCACCTACGCCCACACCGGCCACATAGGCACCAGCATTAACCAGCCAGCTTTCCTCTAAGAGGCCATAAGGCAGCTGGGGTGCCAGCTCCTTCATGAGCAGAATGCTGTAATGGTTGAAGCTGGAAATGATTACCTTATTTTCCAGATGGTATTTTTGAAGCAGCGCCCACACCTTGGCCTCAATGCCAGGATAGGGATATACACCAGTCTTCAGCTCAATATTGGTTACCAAATCAGTGCCTGCTACCCACTCACAGTATTCCTCAAAGGTGGGGACAGGATTAAAGCCTTGCTTGCCGGTGTAAATATAGGATGCGTCCAGCTTGCGCAGCTCCTCCAGCGTCAAATCGCGCACATTGCCACTGCCATTGGTGGTTCTGTCCACCTTCTCATCATGAATTACTACAACTTCACCATCCTTGGTCATCTGTACGTCCAGCTCGATGCCGTCAGCACCTGCTTCCAAGGCTTTCTTAAAGGCCAGCATGGTATTCTCAGGATATTTGCCGCTAAAGCCGCGGTGCGCAAAATTTTTCATTTGTAAAACCTCCTATGCAACGTCCTTAGACTGCATACTTTTAATCATGTTACATATTATAAAACTAAGCAAGGCCTGCGTCAATATAAAAAGGCTCCCATACTTCAAGTATAGGAGCCTTTATTTTTAATGCAACTCTAGGCCTTCTCCATCATCCCATTGGACAATCCTGTCCTCCTTGATGGATTCTTGTACTAAAATAACACGCTGGTTAGCACTGCCACGAAAGCGCAGATTGGGATTTTTCAGCTCGATGACGAACTCCCCATCCACCAAAACATCGATGCAGTTCAGCATTTGCTCGGTAATTTCCCAAGGGCCCAGGTTACCTGTCAGCATATCCTGCTCAAAATTGTAGCCGCTGTAGCACCAGATATCCTTATGCGGATACTGAGCCTTCACCTTTTGCAAAAAGGGTGCCAGCACGGCCTGATTGGCAGGCTCAAAGGGCTCGCCGCCTAAGAGGCTCAGGCCACGGATATGCTCATTGGCCAAAAGCTCCAGCAGCTCCTGCTCCGTTGCCTCGGTAAAGGGCTGGCCGTAGTTAAAATCCCAGGACTCCGGATTAAAGCAGCCCTTACAGTGATGGGTGCAGCCACTGACAAAGAGGGACACTCTCAGGCCGGGGCCATTAGCAATATCTAGATTTTTAATCTCAGCATAATTCACGAGAGCTCACCTTCTTCTCACTTGCTTACAGATGCAGTACTCTAGATTTAATTTCCTTGGTCTTGCCCACATTCCAGAAGTTTTCGCCCAAATAACCGCAGGTACGGCGAATAACAGTCATCTTGGAATGATCCTTATTGTGGCAGGCCGGGCATTCCCATTCATTATCATCGTTAATGGTGATTTCGCCGTCAAAGCCGCACACATGGCAATAATCGGATTTTGTATTGAATTCAGCGTATTGAATATTATCGTAGATAAATTTAACAACCTCTTCCAAGGCCTCGGTGTTGTGGCGCATGTTGGGGATTTCCACATAGGAAATAGCACCGCCGGAGGAAATCTTTTGGAATTGGCTTTCGAATTTGAATTTGCTGAAAGCATCGATTTTTTCGCGTACATCCACATGGTAGGAATTGGTGTAGTAGCCCTTGTCGGTTACATCCTTAATGGTGCCGAAGCGAGCCTTATCCACGCGAGCAAAGCGGTAGCACAGGCTTTCAGCCGGAGTGCCATAGAGGCCAAAGCCCAGGCCAGTCTTAGCCTTCCATTTTTCGCAGGCACCGCGCAGACGGTTCATAACACGCAATGCGAAGTCCTTGCCCTCTTCCGTAGTATGGCTTACGCCCTTCATGAGCTTGGTTACTTCGTAAAGGCCGATATAGCCCAAGGAAATGGTGGAATAGCCATTCTCTAGGAACTTGTCGATGGTCTCACCCTTTTGCAGGCGGGCAATAGCCCCATATTGCCAATGCACGGGGCTCACATCGCTGCGTACACCCTTCAAAGCGTTATGACGGCACATTAAGGCTTCATAGCACAGCTCTAGGCGCTCATCAAGAAGCTGCCAGAACTTTTGCTCATCGCCCTGAGCCACGATACCGATTTGGGGCAGGTTCAGGGACACAACGCCCTGATTGAAGCGACCCTCGAATTTATAATTGCCATTCTCGTCCTTCCAGGGAGAGAGGAAGCTGCGGCAGCCCATGGGGCTGAACACATTGCCCTCATAGTTTTCACGCATCTTCTTGGCACTGATGTAGTCAGGATACATGCGCTTAGCACTGCATTTTACAGCTAAGCGGGTAATATAATCGTATTTGCCGCCCTTCAGGCAGTTCAGCTCGTCCAGCACATACACCAGCTTGGGGAAGGCCGGGGTTACATACACGCCCTTGTCGTTTTTAATGCCCTGCAGGCGCTGACGCAGAATTTCTTCCACGATCATAGCGTTTTCCTTCAGATAGGGGTCATCCTCACGCAGGTTCAGGAAGAGAGTTACGAAGGGGGATTGGCCGTTGGTGGTCATCAAGGTATTGATCTGGTATTGAATGGTCTGTACGCCGCCCTTTAATTCATAGCGCAGGCGCTCATTAGTCAGGCGCTCCAAGGTTTCTGCATCAATATTGCCCTCGCTGGCTTCTAAAATGCTCTTTTTGAATTTCTCGTAGCTGCGGCGCAAATACTTGCCCAAATGGCAAATATCCACGGATTGACCGCCGTATTGGCTGGAGGCTACGGAAGCAATGATTTGGGTCATCACGGTGCAGGCCACCTGGAAGCTTCTGGGGCTTTCAATGAGCTTGCCGTTCATCACCGTGCCATTGTCCAGCATATCGCCAATATTGATCAGGCAGCAGTTGAAAATAGGTTGGATGAAATAATCAGCATCATGGAAATGCAGCACGCCCTCTTCATGAGCCTTAGAGATTTTTTCCGGCAGCATAATGCGCTTGGTCAAATCCTTGGATACCTCGCCGGCAATCAGGTCACGCTGGGTAGCTGCCATGGTGGCATTTTTATTGGAGTTCTCCTCCATAACATCCTTATTACTATTGCGAATTAAGGACAGAATGGATTCATCAGTGGTGTTAGCCTTGCGCACCAAAGCACGTTGGTAACGGTAAATGATATAAGCCTTGGCCAGCTCAAATTTACCCTCATCCATTAAGCTATGCTCCACCATATCTTGGATGTCCTCAACCAAAAGACGCATACGATTGCGCTCCTGCACATGCTTAGCAATCTTTTGGATTTTGTCCTCCTCAATTCTATATTCAGGCTCTACAGCTGCATTTGCCTTTTGGATAGCAATCACTATTTTGCTGCCATCGAAGTCCACGGTGGTGCCGTCGCGCTTAATGACCTTCATCTTCCTCCATCCTTTCTTAAAAAAACGTCCGTAAAAACCATCTATGAGTTTAGGAATAAACAGCGAAAATGGCCGCGACAGAAAAACGATCACGAGTCTGCGGCCTGCCGTAACCACTACCATTTGGTTGGCCCGGCTTGTTACGAATTTATTTTACCACAATATATCGTGTGCGTCAACGAAAAGTAAAACAAGATATAGGTTTTTTCTTCTAAAGACGTTTGCGTAACACAACGTTGCACTTTTCCTGTGAATGCCTTTATCGAGGCAATTGCTTTACACCGACGTCCCCGCACAGGAAATGTTCAGCACCGGCTTTGCCAAAAAAATAGAGAAAAAGCCCAGAAATTAGCCTGTCCCCTTTGTATCTCAGAGCAAAAAATGGTACAATAGATAGCGTTATATTGTTTTGTTTTAGGAGTGTTGCTTGTATGGATAATTCCTCTACCAATAAAAACAGCCTCAGCGGCATGCTGATGCTCACCCTCTGTGCCTTCATCTGGGGCACAGCCTTTATTGCCCAAAGCGTGGGCGGCGAGTACGCCGAGCCCCTGACCTTTAACTGCGCCCGTAGCTTTTTGGCTACTATTTTCCTCTTCCTCTGCTGTTTATTGTTCGACAAAATGGCGGGCAAGCCCTTCCACATTCTCGGTACGGATGACCCTTTACGCCGGGACCGTACCATTAAAGGTGGTATCATTTGCGGCGTAGCACTCACTCTGGCCAGCTTCATGCAGCAGCTGGGCATTATGTACACCACCGTGGGTAAGAGTGGCTTTATCACAGCCCTCTATATCGTGCTAGTGCCTTTTTTAAGCTATGCCATCTATCGCACCCGCATTACCCTTGTACAATGCCTCAGCGTAGGTATCGCCGCCGTAGGCATGTATTTCATCTGCATCAACGAGGGCTTCTCCATTAATAAAGGCGACTTTTATACTCTGATTTGCGCTATTTGCTTTGCAGCCCAGATTATCGCCGTGGATAAGGTCATTGCTAACCTGGACGGCGTGCGCCTTTCCCTAGTCCAGTTCGCCACCTGTACCCTGCTCAACGGTGTGCTGATGTTTATTTTTGAAAGCCCTTCCCTCACCAATGTGCTCCTAGGCTGGCTGCCCATCGCCTACGCAGGCATTATGTCCAGCGGTGTAGCCTATACCCTGCAAATCGTGGGACAAAAGCATTGTAATCCTGTACTGGCCTGCATGATTATGAGCTTAGAATCAGCCTTTGCCCTCTTAAGCGGCTGGCTGCTGTTGGGACAAGCTATGACGAGTAGAGAAATCTTTGGCTGCGTGCTGGTTTTTGCTGCCATCATGCTGGCCCAAATCCCCCCAAATATGCTGCCTTGGAATAAAAACTAAAAAGAAAAGACGAAAGCCGCTGAGCTGCGTATCTTTGCCATACACAGCTCAGCGGCTTTTTTACGTGGTTTAAGGATTACTCCTTCACCTTTTTCAGCAGTGCAAACAGCTTGACAACATCCTCGATGTCTACTTCAGCGCCGGACTGCTTTTTCATCTCGCCATCAATATCCACGAACAGGTCAGCCATGGATACCTCCAGTACATCATGCAGCTTCAGCAAATTGCTCAAGGTGATGTTGCTGCGGCCACCCTCGATGTTGCTCAAATGCGCCTGGCTAATGCCCATCAGCTTAGCAACCTCGTTTTGGCCCAAGCCCTTCTGGATACGTAACAGCTTCAGTCTGTTGCCCACAAGGCGAATTCTCTCGTTCATACGCAAACACTCCTCTTACCATAATATATTTGCTTACGATTTATTATCACGAAAAAAACAACTACACTTCATATTACAGCGATTAATTGTAAGCAATAGCTATCTTGAGTGAATTATAACACAATCCTTCAAAAGTTACAAGCAAAAAAACGCTAAATTTTACTTAATTAACACTTAATCTCTAACCAATTTACTAAATATTCTACAGCATAATTACCCATTGACTCATAAGTGGCAGCTTTAGGATGCACACCGTCCAGATAAGCTAGCTTGCGCTCCCCGTCACTCAGGCCAATGGCAGGCTGTAAATCCAGAAGCAATGCTCGCTCCTTGCACAGCTCCTCCACCGCCTGACGCAGGTTCAGTAAATAGCGATTAAGCTCAGCCTCAGCACTAATTAAAGGCAGAACAATGCAGAGCTTGTACTGCTTTTCCTCGCACCAGCCCAGAAGGCGCTTGTAGTCATCGAGAATGTACTCCATAGGGCGGCCCTGAATAATATCATTGGCACCGCCTAAAAACAGCACATGCTGCACATATTCCGGCAATGCGTATTGGCGCATACGATATAAAATATCATCACAGCAATCGCCACACAGGCCATAATTGAGCATTTTTATTTGGTTGGAAGAAGCTTTTTCTACTGCGGCAATCCAGGAATATTTATTGCCAAAGGGAAAGCCCTGCACCAAGCTATCGCCGTAGCAGGCAATATAGCGCATGTAAACCCCTCCATATTATATATTTCTTATAATTATAACAAATACTCTATCTGTTAAGCAAGTAGTTTTGCTTTAATTTACAAAAACTTTTCCTTATCGTCACCACAGACAATCTTACCATAGCACCAAACGCAGACCAAGCCTTATTTTACAAACAGCCATTATCGTGCTACAATGGTGCTAGTAAACAAAATCGTCGGGACAGAAAATCTGCCCCTAAGGAGGCCTTTTTACTATGGATAAATTTCAATTTTTCGCACCCTCCGAGGTGCTCTTTGGCAAAAACGTAGAAGCCCAAGTGGGCGCTATGTGCAAAAAATACGGCGCTCACAAGGTATTAGTGCATTTTGGCGGCAGCAGCGCCAAAAAAAGCGGACTACTAGACAAAGTCTGCGCCAGCCTCGACGAGGCTGGCTTACAGTACGTGCTCCTAGGGGGCGTAGTTCCCAATCCCCTGCTCAGTAAAATTAACGAGGGCGTAGAGCTGTGCCGGACCCAAGGCGTGGATTTCATCCTCGCCGTGGGCGGCGGCAGCGTTATCGACAGTGCTAAGGGTATCGGCTACGGCCTAGCCAACGAGGGAGACGTATGGGATTATTATGAGCGCAAGAAGGCTGTCACCGGCTGCGCGCCCATCGGTGTGGTGCTCACCATCGCTGCCGCCGGCAGCGAGATGAGCAATTCCTCCGTCGTTACTAAGGATGAGGGCATGCTCAAACGCGGCCTCACCACCGACTACTGCTATGCTAAGTTCTCCCTGCTGAACCCGGAGCTAACCTATACCCTGCCCGCTTACCAAACGGCCAGTGGCTGCACCGACATCATGGTGCACACCCTGGAGCGTTATTTCACCGGCAAGCAAACCAAGCAGCTGACCTTAGTGGATAATATTGCGGCAGCTCTGCTGCGCAATGTGATGCGCAACGCGAAAATCGCCTTGAAGGAGCCCACTAACTACGATGCACGCGCCGAGATTATGTGGAGCGGCACCTTCTCCCACAACGGTGTCACCGGCGACAGGACCTTGGGCGACTGGGCCTGCCACCAGCTGGAGCACGAGCTCAGCGGCATGTTTGGCGTGGCCCACGGGGCAGGCCTGGCAGCCGTCTGGGGCAGCTGGGCACGCTACGTGTATAAGGAAAACCCGGCCCGCTTTGCCCAGCTGGCTGTGGATGTCTTCGGCCTGCCCTACAACTACCGCGACGAGGAAGCCACTGCCCTAGAGGGCATTGCTGCTATGGAAAGCTTCTTCCGTCATATCGGCATGCCCACCAACATTCATGACTTGATTGGCAGTGAGCTGACCGAGGAGCAAATCAAGGAATTGGCTTATAAATGCAGCTTCATGGGCACCAGAACCATTGGCCAATTCAAGGTTTTAACCCAAGAGGATATGGCCAATATCTATCGCGCTGCTAAATAAAGACAAAAAATTACTCCAGCTGCCTAACTGAGCAGCTGGAGTTTTTTTACATGTAGAAATACCAACAGGTAATGCAGGCCAGCACAATGCGATACCAGGCAAAGCTGGTCAAATCATACTTGTGCAGGAATTTAAGGAACCAAAGCACGGACCAATAAGCCACAATAAAGGAAACTACAAAGCCAATGCCCAAAATGGTCAAATCATCTGCATTAAGGAACTTAAGGCTCTTAAGCAAATCATAAATACAGGCCACAAACATCAAGGGCACTGCAATCAAAAAGGTATAGCTAGCTGCTGCCTGACGGGACAAACCCACCAAAAGGCCACCGGCAATAGTGCTGCCACTGCGGGAAAAGCCCGGCCACAGGGAGAGGAATTGGTAAATACCAACCCACATAGCCTGCTTCATGGAAATCTTGTCCACATCATCCACGAGCTCAGCTTCTTTACCCTTGGTTCTATGCTCTGCGAACATCAAGAGCAAGCCACCCAATACTAAGCCAATGGCTACAGTAAAGGGAGAAAAGAGATATTTTTTGATAAAGGGATAAAATAAATAGGCCACACCCATCACAGGCACGATACCAGCGGCAATGTGCCATACACTGAGGCCCTTGTGTATATCCCAGCCATCCTTGGTAAAGAACCGCACAAAGCGCTCCTTATAAATAAAAATAACCGATAAAATCGCACCTAATTGTACGAAAACATCAAAAACGTCTGCCACGGGCCCGTCAAAGCCAAGCACATGACCTACAATAATCATATGTCCTGTGGAAGAAACTGGCAAAAACTCTGTCAAGCCTTCCACAATGCCCACAATAACAGCTATTAGATATTGATCCATGCTAACATCCTTTCATCTGCACCATATTGTGTCTATTATACGCTATTTCAGGCGAATACACAATAATGAAGCATTAATTTTAGTCACCTCTGCAAAAAGCCAAAATAAAAGACAGCTCCTAAAAAGAAGCTGCCTTTTATTATATACGTTTTAAATGAATCAAAGGTTAATTAGCCAGGCTTAGTCGCCAAAGCAAATGCCTAATTGACGACCGGTGCGAATAATCTCGCTGTCCACAGGCACCTGGCGCGGTTTTTCAGCCGCCTTTTGAATGTACACAGTAACAATCTGGTCATGGTACAAGGAAACCATCACATTGTATTCGCCTCTGAGGCAGGCCTCAGCAGCTGCCACGCCGTAACGGGTGGACAGAATGCGATCGAAGGGAGAAGGAGTACCGCCACGCTGTAAATAGCCCAATACCGTACATCTGGACTCAATGCCTGTACGCTCTTCAATTGCGTTCGCAACCTTCTCGCCGATGCCACCTAAACGGATGGGTTCAAAGCTGCCCTTGACCACACGTGCCACGGACATTTCGCCGCCCTCCGGCTTAGCGCCCTCGGCTGCCACAATAATGCTAAAGTTTTTCCCTGCTGCCTTACGCTGCTCGATTTTAGCGATCACGCTATCCAGCTTGTAAGGAATTTCCGGCAACAGAATAACATCTGCACCGCCAGCAATACCGCTATGCAAAGCAATCCAGCCTGCATAACGACCCATAACCTCTAAAACCATCACCCTGTGGTGAGATTCAGCTGTAGTATGAAGTCTGTCCAAGGCCTCCGTAGCCACAGCCATTGCCGTATCAAAGCCAAAGGTGCGCTCCGTACACGGCAAATCGTTATCAATGGTCTTTGGGCAGCCAACTACTTTTACGCCACACTCTCTAGCCAACTGCGCCCCAATATTAAGGCTGCCGTCGCCACCGATAACCACTAAAGCTTCAATATCATATTTACGCAGATTTTCCAGCACCTGTTCCCGCATATCCTTGTAGATAATAGTTCCATCCTCTTGGTCAATGGCAAATTTAAAGGGATTATCGCGGTTGGTGGTGCCTAAAATCGTGCCACCACGGGGAAGAATGCCTGATACACTGGCATAATCCATTTTTTGTAAATTGCCGTTCACAAGGCCATTGAAGCCATTATGCACGCCATAGACATCACAGCCGTTTTGCAAAAAGGTTTTGACTACGGCTCTAATAACTGCGTTCAGGCCGGGGCAGTCACCACCGCCTGTCAGCACGGCAAAACAACGCTTTTTCTCAGTCATGCCTTACCTCCGCATTTAACTAAGAAGGAATAGAGGAAAAATTAGTCCTCTACGTTCCAAATCTTGAAGCCGTCCGGGCTAATACGGATTGCTTCGGTGCCATCGAATTTATCATAGCACAGGTTGCCGTTTTCGATGTAGCCAGGCCATGCGGTGATAATGGTGAACTTTTTGCTCAGCTTACGCATTAAGCTGTCGGTGTTGATATGGAATACGGGAACAAACAAGGTTTGCAGTCTGTCAAGGATGATAACATCGGCATTGTAGCTAGCCAAAATTTCTGCAAACATATCAGGAGCATACAAGCCTCTGTCGGCTGCAGGAATAGCCAGGAACTCTTCGCTGATCAGCATACGGCAGTCAACATAGGTCCATTTTTTAACCTCTGCTGCTTCGCGCAATACTTTACTCTTGCCGCTGCCCGGTTTGCCGGTAACGATAACTACATTGCCTTTGTCAGCTTGAGCTGCTTCCACAACCTTTAACAATTCTTCTACTTGATTCATTTGAAAAACCTCCTATACACCGAAGTGTTAATATTTCACTTAAATTGCTACCTAGTATATTCGCTGAACTTCTCGAAATTCCTCTAAAAAATATACATCATTCAGAAAATATCCCAATAACGTCTTGTAATGTTACACATTTAGCAGTAATTAACTATTTTTGACGTCTTTATCCTTAAATCTCTCGTAAGGGTCAATAGCCAAGAGACCACTGTAAACAGTGCGCAAATCGGTTATATCCCCCTTGCTGATGATATATTTTTCTAACTTACGTTTAACCCGCTGCAAAGCGTTATCAATGGACTTGATGTGACGATTTAAATCAACAGCAATTTCCTGATAGGATTTGCCGTCCAAATAGCTCATCAGCACCTTCCATTCCAAATCGCTCAAAATATCATTCATCTTATTCTCAATATCGCTAAATTCCTCCCTGCTGATGACCATATCCTCAGGGTTAGCCACGCGCACACCGCTGATAATATCCAGCAGTGTTCTGTCGCTGTCCTCCTCATAGATAGGCTTATTGAGAGAAACATAGGAATTTAAGGGAATATGCTTTTGGCGAGTTGCCGTTTTGATAGCGGTAATAATCTGCCTAGTTACACACAGCTCTGCAAAGGCCCTGAAGGAGGATTGCTTATCATTCTTAAAATCACGAATAGCCTTATATAGGCCAATCATACCCTCTTGAATAATATCCTCTCGCTCAGCACCAATCAGGAAATAGCTGCGCGCCTTGGCCCTGACAAAATTTCTGTACTTATGCAGCAAATACTCCTGCGCCAATACATTGTCGTGGAGCTGGGCATCCAAAACGATTTCCTCATCAGTCATTTGCTCAAAGGCTTCATAAGGATCGTTTTTCTTTACCGTATCTGTAGTCATCAAGTACATTTCCTCCGTGTGAGTAATAGCAATAGGGATACTTTTTTATTATATCCTGTCAAGCTCTTGTCGTCAATCTCACTGACGACGTATTTTTTCTAAATGCTCTAAAACATGGCCATTGATGCGCCCACCTAGCTCATTACGGTTCAAGGCACCGCGAGGAATGCGCAAACGCTCGGCGATTTGCTTTTTAGTTTTCTTATAATCCTCGCGAAATTCTCTAGCCGAAATGCGGTAAGCACCGGCGCCGAGAATATTAATTTGCTCCGCGTAGTCGCTGGTCACCACAAAAACCTTGGACTTATTGGGTCCGTGACCCAGCTCGTAGGCCCGGCGTTCAATCCAGGAGTCGGCGGTCTCGCCCTCCCCTGTGTAAACAACCTGAATGCCGTGGATGGTTTCTATGGCCACAGCTCCAGCCACCTCTAAAGCATCAAAAACAACGATGGCCTTGTAGCCCTTGAAGGCAGCATACTCGCTGACTCCCGCCACCAAAATCTCTCTGGCATGTTCGAGACTCGTTTGGCGCAGCTGGGCAAATTCCTTCCAGGCATTGATTACATTATAGCCATCGATAAGCAGGTATTCGCCCATGCTTCACCTCCCTTGAGCATACTGCTCAATTTATTGGCCACCAAATAAATGGCGCTGACGCACCACTTCATACATTAAAATTGCGCCTGCGTTGGAGGCGTTGAGGGAATTGACGCCGCCATGCATGGGTAAGGACACAATGTCATCGCATTTCTGCTTGACTAAGCGGCCTAAGCCCTTGCCCTCGGCACCGATGACCAGCACGATGGGGCCCGTCATATTAGCTGCGTAAAAATCCACGCCATCCATATCGGCTCCCACCAGCCAGCAGCCTCGCTCCTTGAGCTCCTCCATGGCTTGGGCAATATTGCCGATTTGCACCACCGGCACATATTCCACCGCTCCGGCGGAAATTTTGGCTACCACTGCGTTCAAGGGACAGCTGCGCCGGCGCGGCATGAGCACCCCGTGGACGCCGGCGGCGTCCGCGGTGCGAATTAAGGCGCCCACATTCTGTGGATCCTGCAGCTCGTCTAGGAGCAGCAAAAAGGGCGGCTCGCCCTTGGCTGCTGCCCTAGCAAAGACATCGTCCAGCGTTTGGAAGGCGATGGGCGCCGCCAGCGCCACCACGCCCTGGTGGCGCAGACCAGGCGCCAGCTTGTCCAAACGCTCGACCTTGACAAGCTCCACCGGCACGGCTTTGCTTTTGGCGAGAGCCAAAAGCTCGCCTAGGCTGCCACCATGGGCTCCCTCCTGAACAAGGAGCTTGTTCAGGGGACGGGATCCCTTCAAGGCCTCGCTGACCGCATTGCGTCCTACAAGTAAATCACCATTATCCAAGCCTTCTGCCTTACTCTGAGAGCGTTTTTCCACTACCTTCGCCTCCGGCTTGCGGGGCTGTTTAGAGGCCTTAGAACGAACATTTTTGTTCATGTCCTCCCTCATTTTGCTGCTCCTTCTTGCGCTGCTTTAGCCCGCTGGGCTAAAATCGCCTGCAAGCGACCGCAGCTCATGGCTCCCTCGTGGCATACGCCCTCGGAGACGCAGGTAGGCCCGGCATTTTCAAAAATCACTGGCGCTACCTCCTTCACCTGGCGCAGCATCTCGTTAGCCAGAGCGCGGATTTCCCACTGCGCTCTGGTGCAACAGCGCAGGCTGAAGAAATTCAGCAGAGAGCGAGCGTTAAAGGTGCACACGATTTTCGTTTCTGTAGCATTGGGCAGAATATAGCGGGCATCCTCGGCCAGAACCCCGGCCTCGGTAAACTCGTTGTACAAATCCTGAATTTCTGCCATCAAGGCATCAAATTTAGCCTTGGCCTCAGGATTTTTGGCAATGGAAGGAGGTACGATGGTTTCAAAGGCATGCTCCTTCACATAGCGCTGGGATTGCTGGGAATAGGAAGCAATCCTATGACGCACCAGCTGGTGGGTCAAAACACGGGAAACACCTTCAATGGCAAAGGTGAAGGTCACGTGCTCCAGGGTAGAAAAATGCCCCATGCTTACCAGCTTGCGCACTAAATTGGCGGCCTGCTCGTCGCTAATACGCTCCTCTAGTTGGGCAGCGCCAATGGGAGAATAGCACAGGCGGGCACTCATAGCCACAGTACGCTCAGGCTCCGGGGTATAACGCACTAATTTAACCTGCATTGTCATGAAGGCATCCTCCTTTCACGAAAGCGGTTACAGTAAGTAACCAGCTTTTTGGAATAATTTTATAGGTAGAACTAAGCTTATTTTGCTAAGCTGGCGCTGATGAGCTTGAAGGACTCCTCCAAAAACTCCTCTAGGCGCTCCTGGCGCTCCTCCAAAAATAGGTAGCCTAAAAGAGCCTCAAAGGCTGTGGCCATGCGATATTGGTGCACAGAAGCGCTTTTGGGAACGGTGGATTTGGCATTGCGTCCACGATGATAGACCTGCTTTTCCTCCTCCGTCAGCCCTTCCTCCAAGCCTTCCATGGCCAGGCACTGGCACACTGCGCTCACATACTTCATGCCTAAGTCATTGAGTACGCGCACGTGGCTGGAAGTAGGCAAGAGTCTCAAGCGCACATACATGGAAAAGACCACATCACCGATATAGGCCAGCACGATGGGATTCATTTGCTTAGCATTGATATTTTTCAGGGAAGCGGCGCTCTCGGCCTGACAAGCGGCCAGAGCGTGCTCCTTTAAGAATTGGTATTGGGCAAATTTCATTGCTTAGACCATTTTACGCCTTGGGGAGTGTCCTGCAGCACAATGCCGATAGCACCTAATTTATTGCGCAGCTCATCTGCCAAAGCATAGTTTTTCGCCTTGCGGGCATCTTGACGCATAGCAATCAGCATTTCCACCAGCTCTGCTTCCTTATTGTCGCCAGCTTCTGCGGCAGCGGGAGCAGCAGTCTTTTCCAGCACGCCGATGATGGAAGCCATCTCAGCAAACACAGCTGCAAATGCTGCTACCAGCTTGCCATCGGGCTTCATGCCGGCGTCGATAATAGCCTTATGATAAACGTTGATTTCTTTAGCCAGAGCAAACCAATAGCTGATGGCCAAAGCAGTGTTGAAGTCGTCACGCATTGCTTCCAGGAAGGACTCACGCAGCTCGGCAACCTTGGCACGCAGAGCCAGGCTTTCCTCGGTGGGACCGGCGTTCATCATAGCTTCCAGATTGGTCAGAGTTTCTTGAGCGCTGCGCAAACGTTGCAAGCTCTTTTCAGCTTCCTTTAAGCGTGCATCGCTGAAGTCCAACGGGCTGCGATAATGGGTGGAAACGATGAAAAAGCGCAGAGTTTCCGGCTCAAAATGCTCCAGGATATCGATAACCATGAAGAAATTGCCCAGGGATTTGGACATTTTCTCATTATCTACGGTAATAAAGCCATTGTGCAGCCAGTAGTGCACGAAGGGATGGCAGCCGGTGCAGCCCTCGGATTGAGCGATTTCGTTTTCATGATGGGGGAAAATCAAATCGCTGCCACCGCCGTGGAAGTCAAAGGATTTGCCCAAATATTTCATGCTCATAGTGGAGCATTCAATATGCCAGCCCGGGCGACCATTGCCCCAGGGGCTGGGCCAAGAAGGCTCGCCGGGTTTAGCAGATTTCCAGAGAGCAAAGTCCATGGGATTTTGCTTGCGGTCATCCACGTCCACACGAGCGCCTGCCATCATATCCTCAATATTGCGTCCGGACAGCTGGCCATAATGCTTGAATTTTTCTACGCTGTAGAAAACATCGCCGTCAACCACATAGGCGTAGCCATTATCAATTAAGCCTTGTACGGTGCCAATGATGTCCTCGATATGCTCGGATACGCGGGGATAAACATGAGCACGGCGTACATTCAGCTTATCCATTACTTCAAAATAGGAGTCGATATAGCGGTTGCAGATATCGAACCATTGCACACCCTCTTTATTGGCAGTGTTAATGATTTTATCATCCACATCGGTAAAGTTTTGTACATGGGTTACATCATAGCCCTCATGCTCCAGGAAGCGACGGATAACGTCCCAGGTTACAAAGGGACGCGCATTGCCAATATGGGGATGGTTGTACGGGGTAACGCCGCATACATAAATATTGGCCTTACCAGGAGTCATGGGAACGAATTCTTCTTTACGATTATTTAAGGTATTATAGACGCGAATAGTCACGTTAATCTCTCCTTTTTAATTACAGCTCAACGCCAGCCTTTGCTAAGGATGCCTTGATACGCTTAGCAGTGCGCTCAACGCCCAGCAGCGGTACCATAGCTGCCAGCTCGGGGCCGTGTTGGTTACCGGTCAGGGCCACACGGATGGGCATAAATACATCCTTGCCCTTCAGCTTGGTGCCCTTTTGAATTTGCTTAAACAGTGCCTTGACAGCTGCGTTATCCAGATTTTCTACCTTGGGCAGCTCTTCCAGCAGCATCTTGATAACGGCGGGCACAGTTTCAGCCTTCAAAACAGCCTCTGCTTCCTCGTTTTCAAAAGCAAATTCATCGTTAAAATACATTTCTACGCAAGCGGGGATTTGGGCAGCATAGGAAACATGCTCTTGGGCAGTAGCCACAACGCGCTTCAGCCAAGCCAGCTTCTCGCCCTCTTCCTCACCGGTCATGTAACCAGCAGCGATCATATGGGGCTTAGCAGCCTCAAAGAAAGCTTCTGCATCCAATTGACGCATATAGTGCTGGTTAATCCAGTTCAGCTTGTCGATATCAAAAACGGCGGGGTTCTTAGCCACACGGTCCATGGAGAATTCTTTAATCAGCTCCTCCATGCTGAAGATTTCCTGCTCACTATTGGGAGCCCAGCCCAACAGAGCCAAGAAATTATTGATGCCGGCGGGCAGATAACCCAGCTGACGATATTGATCCACGCTGGTAGCGCCATGACGCTTGCTCATCTTGGTGTGGTCCTTGCCCAAAATCAGGGAAATATGACCAAAGGTGGGTTGCTTGAAGCCTAGAGCATCATAAATCAAGCATTGACGCGGAGTGTTGGACAAATGCTCCTCAGCACGAATTACATGGGTAATATGCATCAAAGCATCGTCGATTACGACAGCGTAGTTATAGGTGGGAATGCCATCGGATTTCACGATAACAAAATCACCGATATTATTGGAATCGAAAACTACATCGCCACGAACCATGTCGCGCACCAAGATTTGCTTGTCGGCAGGTACACGGAAGCGCACAGTGGGCTTGCGACCTTCAGCCTTGAATTGAGCGATTTGTTCCTCGGTCAGGTTGCGGCATTTGCCCATGTAACGAGGCATTTTACCGGCCTTAATCAGGGATTGGCGCTCCTCCTCCAGCTCCTCATCGGTGCAATAGCAATAGTAGGCCTTGCCCTCAGCCAGCAGCTGGTCGGTATATTTTTTGTAGATATCCAGACGCTCCATTTGATGGTAGGGACCATTGGGGCCGCCCACATCAACGCCCTCATCCCAGTCCATACCCAGCCATTTTAAAGCGGCTTTGATATTCTCCTCGGATTCCGGAGTGGAACGCTCTCTATCAGTATCCTCAATACGCAGAATCAGCTTGCCGCCGGTCTTGCGAGCCAACAGCCAGTTGAACAGAGCGCTACGAGCGCCACCAATATGGAACGGGCCCGTGGGGCTCGGAGCAAATCTTACTCTTACTTCTTCATTATTACAACAACAACACATCTTATATTCTCCCTCCAAAATTATTCAGGCGCATCCAAATTAATAAAGGCCTGTTAGGTTTATATGCACATCCACCAGACCATACAGGGCTTATCCTTATTAGCGAAGTTAACAAAGATTGCATAGTCTGTCAACTTAATATTATAGCATAGGAAGTGGGCAAAAGAAACAGTAAAAAAAGAAAAAACGCCCATGAATACATGGACGTTGAAATATTAAAATTTTACTAAGCTCGCCACGGCCTCGGCGGCGATGCCCTCGCCGCGGCCTGTAAAGCCCAGCTTTTCGGTAGTCGTGGCCTTGACGTTCACCGCATCTGCGTCAACGCCCAAAACAGCGGCCACCTTACTGCGCATTTCGGAGATGAAGCCTGCTAATTTAGGACGCTGAGCGATAATGGTCACATCCACATTATTAATTTGCCAGCCCCGCTCCTTGAGTAAAAGCACCACATGCTCCGTCAGCTTCATGCTGTCGGCGCCCTTAAAACGGGCATCCGTATCCGGAAAATGCTTGCCAATATCGCCCAAAGCTGCTGCGCCCAGCAGCGCGTCCATCAGGGCGTGCAGGGCCACATCCGCATCGCTATGGCCTAAAAGGCCCAGCTCATAGGGCACCTGGACGCCACACAAAATCAGCTTGCGCTCCGGCACCAATTTATGTACATCATAGCCGCAGCCCACACGAAAGGTGGGCAGCTTCACATTATTTTCCATATTCATGCTCCTCGTCCTGTAATTCCTCCAAGAAATGCTCCGCCAGCACCAAATCCTCCGGCGTCGTAATCTTGATATTCTCGTAGCGGCCCTGGGCCACCACTACCTTGTGCCCTAAGAGCTCCACTACGGATGCATCGTCGGTGACCGCCGCAGGGTGCGCGGCTAGGTGTGCATAAGCATCCTTAAGCAGTGCAGCGCGAAACACCTGCGGCGTCTGCACCGCCACCAAGGTGGAACGCACGGGCGTGTCTACGACCACGCCCCTTGCGTCCACCACCTTAATCGTATTCTTCACAGGCACCGCCGCAATGGCCGCGCCCTGCTCCCTAGCCGCCGCCAGCGTGCGCTCGAATACTGCGCGCCCTGCAAAAGGGCGCGCACCGTCGTGCACAGCTATGTAGGCGGCGTCAGCAGGCACAGCGGCCAGGGCGTTGGCCACGCTGTCCTGACGCTCCTTGCCCCCGGCTACCACCTTGATGGGCAGCGTCGCAAAATAGCTCGCCTGGTAGCGAGCTAGGAGCGCGCTGCCTTCCTCAACCTCCGCCGGGGCCAGCACCACGATGGCCTCGCGGACCAGCTTGGTCCGGGCCAGCATGGCCAGGCAGTGGACGATGAGCGGCGCGCCGCGCAGCTCGGCGAAGGCCTTATTAATCCCCAGCCCCAGGCGCTTACCAGCGCCTGCTGCGGGCACAATTGCAACTACCTTTTCCATAAAAGCTTCTCCCTTAACAAAATGCCCTTATTCAAGTACAGACTGGGACCTTCGCCCCAGTCTGTAAAGCTTTACTATTCAGCTCATAAATCTAAAAGCGCACTGCCTTAGCAAAAATCATCCGCCCTGCTGCAGTTTGCAGCACGGAGGTAACAACCACAGAAATACTGCTTCCTATATGCTGACGACCATTTTCGACTACAATCATGGTACCATCATCAAGATAGGCAATGGCTTGATTGGCCTCCTTGCCTTCCTTCACAAGGTACACATGCATCTCTTCTCCGGCAATAACAACAGGCTTAATGGCATTAGCCAGCTCGTTAATATTGAGCACCTGCACACCCTGAATGCCTGCCACCTTGTTCAGATTATAATCATTGGTAATGATGGCAGCACCAGCCTGCTTGGCCAGGCGCACCAATTTAGCATCTACCTCAGCGATATCATCGTAGTCATTATCCACTACCACAACCTGATCCTTGTAGCTGATGCGTAAATCCTGCACTAAATCCAAGCCCCGCCGTCCTTTAGCTCGCTTGAGATTATCCGCCGAGTCAGAAAGCTTCTGCAGCTCCTCCAGCACGAAATTGGGTACCACCAGCTGACCCTCTAAAAAGCCCGCTGCCATAATATCCATAATGCGCCCATCGATAATCACACTGGTATCTAAGAGCTTATTGGCGCTATAAAGGCGGTCGCTTAAGGGGCCCGTAATAGCATCGGGCTGCTTTTCCTCAGGCTTAATAGCTCTGCGGCTAGGAATACGATTGAAAAAGCCCACAATATCATTATGCTTACGCAGGGCCAGCTTGGCACCTACCACGCTTAGCACAAGGCTCAGCACAATGGGAATATATGGTCCCACTATGGGCAGCCGTGAGAAGGGACCACCGATTAAATTGGCCAAAATTAGGCCGATACCGATGCCAAAAACCATGACCAGAATATCACTGGTGGGAATTTTCGACAGAGAGGTGGTCAACAGCTCCGCGTAATTAAAGATACTATTGGTAATGAAGGGTGCCAGCACCAGCGCCAGCCAGGAAAACACAAAAAGGCCTGGCAGCGCCAAAATCATATTGGCAAAGGTAATGCCAAAAAAGCCGTTGCCGTGCAGATCATAGCCCAGATATTTCGACATATACGGTAAAGAGATATCAGTAAGTATGAGTCCGGTAATAATAATCATCAGCGAAATAGAGAGGCTAATTAATTTTCGTAGCATGCTTTGTCCTCCTTTCTTCAAAATTTGATAGCTAGCTTCTGCATACTAATATATCTATTATATGATACAGCTAAATATGTAAAAAAACAAGTAATTATTCTCAATAATTTTTGACCACTTTGTAAAATAATCGGAGCATAAAAAAGGACTGCCCCACACGGCAGTCCTCATAGTTATCTTTTAGGAAAATTACTCGCAACAAGTATCTAACCAAGCACCTGCAGCCTGAGCATCCACGTCCCTAATCAGCATTACTTCGCTCTGCAAAATCTGCTTGGTGCTGTGGAGCAGACGACGCTCGCCCACAGAAATTTTTTTATTGCGTTCCAGCAGGGTGAGCAGCTTAAAAATCTTTGCCACCTCAACCACACTGCCGCTTTTAATCTTATCCATATATAATTGAAAGCGACGGTTCCAGGAAATGCTCTTCACTGCCTGCACATCAGGATTTTCACGGAGGACGCTTGCAATGGTTGCCAGGGTCCCTTCGTCGCCAATAGTGCGCAAGCCCAGCTTTTCGGCGCTGGCCACGGGCAGGGCTACAGTCATGCTTTCAAAAAGCATTTGCAGAATATAATATTCTACCTTTGCACCATTTTGCTCACGCGCTTGAACTTCCTTCACTATGGCACCGCCATGCAGCGGATAAACTACACGGTCTCCTGCAGCAAACATTTTCCACCCTCCTAAGACAATTTTTCCGTTTAATCAAAAAATAAGCCTATGCATACATTGTACCACCCCTTGGAAAAATTGTCAAAAATTTGTTATTATATCACGCTCCTTTTTCTATGTCAACAGCCGTGGCCACTTTCTGCATAAATTCGCAAAATTGACACAGTAATGAGCTTTTCTTTCATAACGCCACCGATGAAAGTTTGCAAAGTTTTAACTAATAAATGAGTAGTACTTGCCATAAAACTCTTGACTTGAAGCTTACTTTAGGCTGTATAATATACCTAAAAACACAAAGGAGCTTTCTATGCGTATTATTTTCTTTATAGGTACTGTGGACCTTTTGCTCAGTACTATTGGGTATCTATATTATCGAAGTTATCTCCCCTGGGGACGCAGCAGCTGGTTTGCTCTGGCCTATCTGGCCTTGACCATCAATGCCATGGTCAGCAGAGCTTTATCCCCCAGCCTTCCTCATTTTCTCGTAAAGCTATCTGCCTGGGCCGAAGGACTGTGGGTAGCCTTTGGCTATTACACCCTGCTTTTTGCCCTAGTGCATCTGGTGCTTTGGCTCACAAGCAAGCTCTTGCCCTTCACTCTGCCCCTTGGCAAGCTAGCCATGATAACCTTAGTAGCTAGCTGCCTCACCGTTGCCTTCGGCAGCTTAAACGCTTTCCGTCCCACCGTACGCACGGAAGTGATTACTACCTCTAAGCTTCCCGCTGGTACAAGCTATAAGCTGGCCCTGATTAGCGATGTTCACTTAGGTCGCATCCTTGGTCGCAGCTATGCAGAAAAGCTCACCCAGCGGCTCAATGAGCTTCACCCTGATGCGGTGCTCATCGCCGGCGACCTCATCGATGAGCGCATTGCCTATGTGGAAGAGGAAAATTCCCTGGCTGCCTTGGCCAAGCTCAACGCACCTCAAGGCGTCTACCTTGCCTTTGGCAACCACGAATATATTGATGATCCTGTCCGCTGGCAGCAAAAGGTGGAAGCCCATGGCATCAAGGTTCTGCGCGATGCCAGCACCGTTATCGATGGCCAGCTCAAGATTACAGGCTTGAACGATTTTCGCTTTAGCAAGGGTAAAGGTCCCAAGGCCATTCAAACCCTAGCTTGGGAAAATGACAAATATTACAGCGTACTCATAGACCACCAGCCTCGCCGCATGCTGGGCGCTGCCCACTTAGGCTATGACCTTTATCTTTCCGGCCACACCCACACGGGCCAGCTCTTCCCTAACCGCCAGATTACCAAGCGCATGTACCCCTTAGATTATGGTCGCAAGGAGTTTGGCAAACTCACCGCCATTACCAGCGCCGGCTATGGCTTCTGGGGACCGCCGGTGCGCACGGAGGTTGCTCCTGAAATCGTATTCATCGAGATCGTTGGTCAATAAAAGCAGCAGAAACAAAAAAAACCGTAGTACTGACGAACAGTACTACGGTTTTTTTAGAGTTTTCTTGCTAGATACGACTTTTCTAAGCCGCTTTTAAAGCCTTTTCCTTCTTCTTTTGGATGAAGAACAGGACTACGCAGCAAGCAATACCTACGGCATCAGTAACCATGCCCGGGTTCATGAGGCCCAGCGCGCCTACCAAAATAACAGCACGCAGCCACCAAGCAACCTTAGCACAAAAGTAACCTTCAACAGCAACTGCCAGCATAAATACGCCGATGCAGGCCGTTACAGCAGTCCAAGCGCCCTCCACAAGGGTAGTGTTGATCAGCATCAATTGGGGAGAGAACACGAACATAAAGGGTACGATAAAGCCCGCAATAGCCAGCTTTACAGAAGCAACACCCGTCTTCATGGGGTCGCCGCCGGACAGGCCCGCTGCTGCAAAGGAAGCCAGGGCCACAGGCGGAGTCAGGTTTGCAAACATGGCATAGTAGAAGGAGAACATGTGGGCAGCCGCAGGAGCGATACCCAGCTTAGCCAGTGCCGGAGCGGCAATAGCAGCAGTGATAATGTATGCCGGGATGGAGGGCAGGCCCATGCCCAGAATCATACAAGTGATCATGGTGAAAACCAGCGTAAAGAGAATGCTGGTACCACCAAGAGCGATAATGGTGTTAGCCATGGTCAAGCCAAAGCCGGTCTTGGAGCATACGCCAATGATAATGCCTACGCAGGCGCAGGCGATAGCTACAGATACAGTCTGCTTAGCGCCATTGGCCAGAGCATCAATCATATCCTTCACGCTCATGCGCGTATCCTTCTTGATTTGAGCTACAACGATGGTTACCACAATGGTCAATACTGCGGAGTAAACAACGGTAGTACCAGAGAAGAACAGCATGTACAGCAGGAAGAATACCGGCAGCAGCAGATGGCCGCGAGCATTCAGGACAGTCTTCAAAACAGGGAGCTGATCCTTGGGCAGGCCTACCAAGCCGTCCTTGGAAGCACGCAGCTGTACTTGAATGATAATGCCCAAATAATAGAGCAGTGCCGGAATGGCAGCCCAGACGATAATGCTGGAATACTTAACGCCTAGCATTTCCGCCATAATGAAGGCTGCAGCACCCATGATGGGCGGCAACAGCTGACCGCCAACGGAGGCAGCGGATTCAACAGCGCCGGCAAATTCCTTGGAATAACCAGTCTTCTTCATCAGAGGAATGGTGAAGGCGCCAGTGGTTACAACGTTAGCCACGGCGGAACCATTAATGGAGCCCAAGAAGCCGGAGGCAATAACGGATACCTTCGCCGGACCACCCTTGGTGTGACCAGCCAGAGCCAAGGCCAAGTCATTAAAGAGCTGTCCCATACCGGACTTGCTCATTACTGCACCAAAAAGGATGAAGAGGAAGATGTAGCTGGCAGCAACGTTAACAGAGGTGCCGTAAATACCTTCCGTATTAGCAAAGAAATGGTTTGAAAGGCTGGTCCAATCATAGCCGCGGTGCATGAACATGCCCGGCATAGAACGACCAAAGAGGCCGTAGGCTATGAAAACCAAGCTTAACAGGGACAGCACATTGCCGCTGACGCGACGGGATGCTTCCAAAACGAGAACAACTAAAAGGGTTGCCATGGCCATATCCATGGTATTGGCATTACCCGCTCTTTCTACGAAGCCCTGATAGTCAGTAGCAATGTAGATAGGAGCTGCCAAGGACAGAGCAACCAAGATCCAGTCCAGAATGGACGGAGTAGTGAAGCTGGATTTCTTACACATGGGGTACATGAGGAAGGTCAAAACCAGCATCATAGAAACGTGAATAGAACGGTGAATCAGTGTCAGGGGCGGACCAAAGGTCGCCGTATACAGATGATAACAGGACACGAGGATGCACAGCACGAAGAAAATCTTCTTCATAGTGCCGGAAAAGGTTCTGGTGGTAGATTCCTTATCTAATTTCTTAATAATCTCCTCAGATTTACTCTGCATTTCCGCACTTGCTTCGGTACTAATAGCTACATCCTTCTCGGTAGCTTTATCTTTAGTATTCTGCATCAAAAAGTCCCCTCCTCTCAATTACTAAAACCAAACGAGTATGCTCAGGTAAAATTCTCCCACTGGTAACTAAAACATCATTTACCTTGATTTCCCGCGTGGCCAAATGGGAGTTGATCCACACAAAATGTGGAAAAATTTGGCCAATTTCCTCCATATAAATGCGTCCCTTCTCCACTCTGGTACGCTTGCCCTTGTTTTCGGGAATGCCCGCTCCAAAGGCTGGGAAGGAAATAGCATCCAGCTCCAGGGTGTTATCCTGATTAATGTGATAATACTCATGCCAGGAAATACGCTCCCAGGAGTGTATCCAACCAAAAAAGAGCTTATCCCCTGTTTTCACAGGATAGCGCACATACTCTTTTTTTGTCTGATAATCATAGATGCGCAGGATTTTGTCCTGATAATATAGATGCTGCCAGCCAAAAAGGCCGGCAGCAACGATGCTTAAGAATAGGAATAAGGTAAGTAATGTCTTCTTTGACATGAAGGACATGAATTATTTCAGCATGCCTTTCTCTTTGTAGTACTTTTCAGCACCCGGATGCAGTTTAACAGAGGTGCCTTGGATGCCGCGCAGTGCGGTTTCCGGTTTGATTTCGCGCTTAGCAGTTGCATGGGAAGCACCGATGGTTTCCAAACCCTTTTGAGAGTAGATACCGGTCAGCAGGTCGTATACAACATCATCGGACAGGTTCTTGCTAACCAGCATGATGTTCATAACAGCTGCAGTGGTGGTGTCAACCTTGGTACCATAGGTTTCTTTCGGAATCTTCCATTCTACGTAGAAGGGATACTTAGCGATCAATTTCTTCAGAGCTTCGCCTTCAACGGGAACGAATACGATTTCTTTAGCAGTGCCCAATTCTTTAATAGTAGCATTGCCCAGACCAGAGGTTACGAAGGCAACGTCGCATTGGCCGTTTTTAATTTGGTCAATAGCTTCGCCGTAGGAGAGATAGTCAACTTTTGCATCTTTATAGGTCATGCCGTGAGCTTCGAACATCATACGAGCATTCAGTTCTACGCCGGAGTTGGGAGCACCAACACCTACACGTTTGCCCTTCAAATCGGAGAACTTAGTGATGCCGCTGTCTTTAGTGGTAACGATTTGGCAAACGTTCGGCCACAGACCCATCATAGCGCGAAGGTTTTCTGCTTTCGGTTTGCCCTGATATGCGCCAAAGGCTTCTACTGCTTGGATTACAGAGTCGCTCATGGCAATAGCCATTTCACCTTTGCCGGTCAAGATAGCGTTGATGTTTTCTGCAGTTGCACCGGTTGCAGTTGCGGAGGTCTTGTAACCCATTTCACCAACAACCTTGGAGAACGCGCCACCGATGGGGAAATAAATACCGCTGGTGGGACCGGTCAATACAGTGATGAATTCCTTGCTGCGGTCAACCTTACCAGCTGCAGCCTTGTTGTCGGCCTTCTTGTCGCCACCGCCGCCGCAGGCAGCCACAGTCAAGGCCATAACGATCATCATCATTAGAGCTAAAAACTTCTTCATAATTTCCTTCGCCTCTTTCCTAAAATAATAGCCGAATTGTATAACTACAATTGTACACCTGTATTATAGCATAGAACAAAAAGAGAAGAAAAGCACTTTTTTTACAAGTTTGTCACAGGCTCTCTTTTGCCTGCTAAAATGTAATAAAGATTACATAAGCCTTACTCTTTCTCTGCCAAATATTGGTTCACAGCCGCTGCTGCGCCGCGGCCTTCAGCAATGGCCCACACTACCAGGCTCTGGCCACGACGGGCATCGCCGGCAGTGAATACGCCTGGTACGCTAGTCTTGTAATCCTTTTCACTGGCAGCAATAGAGCCACGAGCATTTTTATCCACGTGGAACTCGTCCACCAGGCGCTGCTCGCTGCCTGCGAAGCCCATGGCCAGGAGTACTACCTGAGCCGGTATTACCCGCTCGGTGCCCGGCACGGGCACCTCAGTGCGCTTGCCGTTGATAACCTGCATGGTGTTCTGGCAAATGCGCAGGCCGGTAACATGACCGTCCTCGCCCAAGAATTCCTGGGTCATCACGCAGAACTCACGAGCGTCCTCTTTAAATTTAGCAATGGCTTCTTCTTGGCCATAGTCCGTAGTGAACACCTTGGGGAATTCCGGCCAAGGGTTTTGCTCCGTGCGAGAGTGGGGCAGGCAGGGATTATGCTGCAGCTGTTTCACGCTGCGGCATCCCTGCCGAATGACTGTAGCCATACAGTCATTGCCGGTATCGCCGCCGCCAATGATAACAACATCCTTATCCTTGGTGTCCACATAAAGGCCGTCCTCGTAATTGCTGTCTAAATAGCTTTTGGTAACATTATGCAAAAATTCTTTAGCGAAATAAATGCCTTCCAGCTCGCGACCCTTCACATCGATGTCACGAGGTTGGGTAGCGCCGGTGCACAGCACCACGGCGTCATATTCCTCCAGTAGTGTGGTGGAGGAAATCTTGGCTCCTACCTCCGCGTTCAATACAAAGGTCACGCCTGCCTCCTCCAGCAGCTGCACACGACGCAGCACAGTGTCCTTAGAAAGCTTCATAGTCGGTACACCGTACATCAGGAGGCCGCCGGGCCTATCAGCACGCTCAAAGACGGTCACAAGGTGACCGGCCTTATTGAGCTGGTCTGCGCAGGCCAGGCCCGCCGGGCCACTGCCCACTACGGCAACCTTCTTGCCGCTGCGCTTCGCAGGAATATTGGGCTTTACGAGGCCCTTTTCGAAAGCGTTCTCGATAATGTATTGCTCGATATTTTTAATAGCTACCGGAGCGGTCACGAGACCTGCGTTGCAGGCGCCCTCACAGGGCGCCGGGCACACATGGGATGTGAACTCCGGGAAATTATTGGTTTTATTCAAGCGAGCATAGGCAGCCTCGTCCATACCGCGATAAACTAAATCATTAAATTCAGGCATCAGGTTGTGCAAAGGACAACCGCTGACCATGCCGTTTAAATTCATGCCGCTGTGGCAGAAGGGCACGCCGCAGTCCATGCAACGGGCTGCTTGACAACGCAAAGCCTCGGCATGGGGCAGACTGCTAGTCTTAATCTCCTCCCAATCCTGAATGCGTTCTGCGCAAGGTCGCATAGCAAGCTCCTCACGCTTATAATCCATAAATCCGGTGGGCTTACCCATTATGCCTTCACCTCCTCAAATACTTTCAGGGTAGCTGCGTCCACATCCATACCCTGTTGCAGATAATCGTTGAGCTTTTCCATAACAAGCTTGTAATCTTTAGGAATAACCTTCACGAACTTGCTTTGGTACTTGTCCCAATTTTCCAGAATATCCAAGGCCAGCTTGCTGCCTGTGTATTCTGCATGATTTAAAATCATCTTCTTCACAGTCAGGCTGTCGTTGATAGCCTCCAGGGGCTCCAGCAAAACGATTTCTTTATTGCAATAGGAGGCAAAGTCGCCCTCCAAATCAAGTACATAGGCTACACCGCCACTCATGCCTGCAGCAAAGTTGCGGCCGGTTTTGCCCAAAATAACTACCGTACCACCGGTCATATATTCGCAGCCATGGTCGCCAACGCCCTCGATAACAGCGTTGACGCCGCTATTACGGATGCAGAAGCGCTCGCCAGCGATGCCACGGATATAAGCCTCACCGCTGGTGCCGCCGTAGAAGGCTACGTTACCGATGATGACGTTTTCATGAGCGTTAAAGCGAGAATCACTGTCTGGGTAAATAATAATCTTACCACCGGACAAGCCCTTGCCCACATGGTCGTTAGCGTCGCCCTCCAGCTCCAGGGTTACGCCCTTGGGCAGGAATGCGCCAAAGCTTTGGCCGGCGCTGCCCTTAAAGTGCAGGTTAATAGTGTCCGCAGGCAGTCCCTCTAAGCCATAACGACGAGTGATTTCACTGCCTAAAATGGTACCAACAACGCGGTCGGTATTCTTAATCGGCAGAGTAATGCGTACAGGCTTCTTGTTGTCCAGATTGCTGTGGCAAATGTCTAAGAGCTCGCGCATATCCAAGGATTTTTCCAGCTGATGGTTTTGCTTTTTAGTGCAGACTTGGCTTGCGCCTGGCTCCACCTCGGGCTTGTAGAGCAGCGGGGACAAATCCAGATTTTTATTCTTCCAATTGCGAGCTTTTTCCGGCTTGGGAATGAGCACCTCGGTGCGGCCCACCATCTCATCGATGGAGCGGAAGCCCAGCATAGCCATGTATTCACGCACCTCTTGGGCGATGAAATGCATGTAGTTGACAATGTATTCCGGCTTGCCGCGGAAGTTTTTGCGCAAAGCCGGGTCCTGGGTAGCGATACCCATGGGGCAGGTATTCAGGTTGCACACGCGCATCATGACGCAGCCAATAGCAATCAAGGGAGCGGTGGCAAAGCCGTACTCCTCGGCACCGAGGAGGGCGGCGATGATCACGTCGCGACCGGTGAGCAGCTTGCCATCGGTCTCCAGAGTAACGCGGTCACGCAGGTTGTTCAAGAGCAAGGTCTGATGGGTCTCCATCAGGCCCAGCTCCCAGGGCAGGCCGGCGTGGTTAATAGAGGTGCGCGGAGACGCACCGGTGCCACCGTCGTAGCCGCTGATGAGCACGACATCAGCGCAGGCCTTGACAACGCCGGCGGCAATGGTGCCGACGCCCACCTCGCTGACCAGCTTCACGCTGATGCGGGCGCGGGGGTTAGCGTTCTTCAAATCGTGAATGAGCTCTGCTAAATCCTCGATGGAGTAAATATCGTGATGGGGCGGCGGCGAAATCAGGCCGATGCCGGCGGTGGTGCCGCGGCATTCGGCAATCCAGGGATATACCTTGCCGCCGGGCAGCTGACCGCCCTCGCCGGGCTTAGCGCCCTGGGCAATCTTAATTTGGATTTCGTCCGCATTGACCAAGTAATTGCTAGTTACGCCAAAACGACCGGAGGCAACTTGCTTAATGGAGCTACGCTTGCTGTCGCCGTTAGGCATGGGTTTAAAACGGCTCGGGTGCTCGCCACCCTCGCCAGTGTTAGAGCGACCGCCGATGCGGTTCATAGCGATGGCCAAGCATTCATGAGCTTCCTGGCTCAGGGAGCCATAGCTCATGGCGCCGGTCTTAAAGCGACGGCAAATGCTGTCCACGGACTCTACGTCGTCAATATCGATGGGCAGACGCTGGGGCGTAAAGGTCAGCATGCTGCGCAGATTTTGGTTAGCAAATTCACTGCCACTGAGCTGCTCAGAAAATTCCTTGAACAGCTTGTAATCGCCCTTCTGGCAAGCCTGCTGCAGCTTCACAATAGTCTCAGGGTTAATCATATGCTTTTCGCCCTGGTCACGATATTGATAGTGGGAGCCGGAGTCATAGCTAAAGAGATCGATATCGCCCTCCACGAAGGCGGGCTCATGACGCATGGACACTTCCTTGGCGATTTCCTCTAGGCCAATACCCTCTAAGCGGGAGGGAGTACCGCTGAAGTATTCATTGATAACAGCGCTGCTGATGCCGATGGCCTCAAAAATCTGGGCACCGCGATAGGATTGCACCGTAGAAATACCCATCTTGGACAGGATTTTCGCAATGCCATGAGTGCAGGCACTGATATAGTTCTCCGTAGCCTTCTCAAAGCTGATGTCCAGCATACCGGTGCTGCACATATTTTCCAGAGTTTCAAAGGCCAAATAGGGATTAATACCGCTGACGCCATAGCCCAAAAGCAGTGCCATATGATGCACCTCGCGGGGCTCAGCGGACTCGATAATAATGGAAGCACGCAGACGGGTGCCCTTTTTAATCAGGTGATGGTGTAAGCCTGCACCGGCCAAAAGTGCCGGAATGGCAGCCTTATCCTTGGAAATACCGCGGTCGGAGAGAATAAGGATAACCTTGCCCTCTTCAATGTATTTATCGGCCAGCTCAAAAATTTCATCCAGAGCCTTCTTCAAGCCTGCACCACCCTCAGCCACATTGTAGAGCATGGGAATGGTAGCAGCTTCAAAATTGGGGATATGTCTTAATTTAGCCAGCTCAATATTGCTCAAAACCGGGGACTCGGCGCTGATTTGGTGGCAGCTTTCCGGCTGCGGGTCAATCAAATTCAATTCAGGGCCAATGCCGCTGGTGGTATCAGTGAAAACCTCCTCACGGATGGCATCAATGGGAGGATTAGTAACCTGAGCAAAAAGCTGTTTGAAATAATTATACAAAAGCTGGGGCTTTTCACTGAGCACGGCCAAGGGAGCGTCATTGCCCATAGCGCCCAGGGGATCAATGCCCTTGGTAGCCATGGGACGCAGGAATTTGGTCAAATCCTCTAAGGTATACCCAAAGGCCCGCTGACGTTGCAGCAACGTTTGGGTATCGGGCACGGGCAGCTCACTATTGAGCGGAATATTCTTCAGCTTAATGGAATGCTCCTTGAGCCATTCACGGTAGGGATGCTCTGTAGCAATCTGATGCTTAATCTCATCATTGCCGATAATGCGGCCCTGCTCCGTATCAATAACCAGCATACGACCGGGGCGCAGACGGTCCTTCTTCACGATAGTTGAAGGATCAATATCTACAACGCCAACCTCGGAGGCCAGCACAATAGTGTTATCCTCGGTAATATAATAACGGGAAGGACGCAGACCGTTGCGGTCCAAGGCAGCGCAAATAGTACGGCCATCGGTGAAGGCCATAGCTGCAGGACCATCCCAAGCTTCGATAAGAGAGTTGTGATATTCAAAGAAAGCCTTCAAATCCGGGTCCAGATGGGGATTTTTGCCCCAGGGCTCGGGAATCATCATCATAACTGCATGGGGCAAGCTGCGACCGCTCATAACCAGGAACTCTAGGCAGTTATCGAACATGCCGGAGTCGGAGCCAGTCTCATCAATAATGGGCATAATCTTGCTAATATCGTTACCCCACAGGCTATTGCCGCACATGGTTTGGCGAGCGCGCATCCAGTTGATGTTACCGCGCAGGGTGTTGATTTCGCCATTGTGCATCAAATAACGATAGGGATGAGCACGCTCCCAGCTGGGGAAGGTATTGGTGCTGAAACGGCTGTGCACCAGCGCCAGCGCCGTTTCTACAGAGCTATCCTCCATATCCACGTAGAAGGTACGCAGCTGCTCGGTGGTCAGCATGCCCTTGTAAACGATAGTGCGGGAAGACAGGCTGGAAACATAAAAATATTTGCCGCCGCGGAGCTTGCCATAGCGGATATAGTTCTCAGCCTGACGGCGAATGCTGTACAGCTTGCGCTCGAAAGCGTTATCATCAATATCAAGTCTGTCCAAAATATTTTCAGAAGGCTTAATAAAAACCTGAGCCATGAAGGGCATGCTCTGGCGGGATTTTTCGCCTAAAACCTCCGGATGCACCGGCACGGTACGCCAGCCCAGCACGCTTTGGCCATTAGCCTCCACAATGCGCTCAAAATGGCGCTCCACATTTTCTCTCTCCACCACATCAGGGGGCAGGAAAATAAAGCCCACAGCATATTTACCGGGCTCAGGCAAATCAATATCTAATTTTGCACATTCTTTGACGAAGAAATTGTGCGGAATTTGCAAAAGTACACCGGCGCCGTCACCGGAATTGGCATCGGCACCCTGACCACCGCGGTGATCCATATTGTGCAGGACAACCAGTGCCTGCTTCAAGATTTTATTCGACTTCTTGCCATTGATATTAGCAACAACGCCAACACCGCAGGCATCATGCTCAAACCAAGGGTCATAAAGGCCCTGCTTGGCAGGTAGTGATGTGTTCATAAGCATTCCCCTCTCATGCAAAACTCAAAAAAAACTAGAACTGTAATCCTAATTATAAAGCAGCCAAAAAGCAATTGCAAATTGTATACATGTATATTTTTAAAACAGCCTTGTATATTTATTTTGCCTCCGCACACTGTAAAAAGTGTACAAAAATATCCCCTGTACAAATCACTGTACAGGGGATTAGTGTACTATATTCAGTAATAATGTGTACTACAAAAAGCTTGCAGCCCTTAGAGTCCCTTGGCCTCGTACTCATCCTGCTTGAAGCCGATAAGTACATCCTCACCACGCACAAGAATGGGACGCTTTACCAGCATGCCATCCGTTGCCAAAAGGGCCAGCTGCTCTTCCTCGCTCATGGTAGGAATTTTCTCCTTCAAATTAAGCTCCTTGTAAAGCTTGCCGCTGGTGTTATAAAAACGCTTTAAAGGCAGGCCGCTAGCCTTATACCAAGCAGTGAGCTCATCTAGGGAGGGCTTTTCCGTTTTAATATCACGCTTTTCTAAAGTATAACCCTTATCCAGCAAATATTTTTCGGCCTTTTTGCAGGTGCCGCATTTATCATAGCAAACAAATAACATCTTGCCACCTCATTTCAGAACAAAATTCATTTTTTATTGAGCTAACTTACATGCAACTACTTAGGCTAGCTCTCACTCTATTTAAGCTTCTTCAAGTACTCCACAGCTGCCTTTAGCTGCACATCCTTGGTCGCCGTATCCGGCAATTCTACTACCTCGTCAGGCTCAATGCCCACGTTGTGAATGGATACACCAGAGGGAGTGTAGTATTTGGCCACAGTAATCTTCACAGCGGTACTATTATCCAAGCGGTATACGGATTGTACACTGCCCTTGCCGAAGGTCTTCACACCGAAGAGCCTACCGGCTTTCGTATCCTTAATCGCACCAGCCACAATCTCGGCAGCGCTGGCGCTGCCGTGGTCAACTAACACAGCCAAGGGATACTTCACCTTTTCCAAGGTAGAGCTTTCCACATACTTGTTTCCGTCCTTATCAATGACGGAAACAATGGGCCCCTTGGGCACTAGCATCCGGGCCACCCCTACGCCGGCATCCAGGATGCCGCCCGGGTTGCCCCTTAAATCCAGAATCAGCGACTGCATTCCATGCTGCTCCAGCTTTTGGTACTCCTTGGTGAAGTCCTCCACCGTACTCTCGTTGAACACCGCTACGCGGATATAGCCAATCTTCGTCTCCGGCACAAACTGTCCGCCCACGGAAGGATTCTTAATCTCCTTGCGAATAACCCTTACCTTGCGCAGCTGGCCGTCCTTACCCTTCAGCTCCAGCAGCACCTCCGTGCCCTGCTGGCCACGGATTTTTTGGGCCACCTGCTCCATGTTCAGGGTGCGCGTGGCTACGTCATCAACGGCGGTGATAATATCACCGCTTTTGATGCCCGCCAGCGCGCCGGGGTTATCGGGCAGCGCGGAGATTACTACGTAATCATCGCCGCGCTTGCCAAAGACGATACCAATGCCACCGAAGGTGCCATTGGTCATTTCGCTGAGCTGCTTATAGTCCTTACGATTAAGATACACTGTATAAGGGTCGCCCACGGACTCCACCATGCCTTTGATGGCACCATCAAAGAGCATGTGATTGTCCACTTCCCCATTATAATTATTCTTTAGTAAATGCATCGTACGCAAGAAGCGCACCGATTCCGAGGCGCTGCCTGTTAATTTTTGTAGCAGTACGCCCTCCACACCCACGATGGTGACCGTGGTCAATAACGCTGTGGCCACACACGCGGCAGCTAACTGCCAAGCTCTTTTATTCAACATTCATGCGCCTCCAAAAGCAATTTGTAAAGCTTTTTTATCTAAAAATCTCATTGCGGTAAATAATTTAGTGGCTCCGTTACCTCGCCGTGCAAGCGTACCTCGAAGTGGCAGTGGGGTCCGGTAGAGTAGCCCGTGCTGCCTGCATAGGCAATGCAGGTACCCTTGGTAACGTATTGACCCTCGTACACATTCAAGGCTTGGTTGTGACCATAAAGCGTT
The DNA here is from genome assembly GCA_034086985.1 of Phascolarctobacterium sp. Taxonomy (GTDB): domain Bacteria; phylum Bacillota; class Negativicutes; order Acidaminococcales; family Acidaminococcaceae; genus Phascolarctobacterium_A. The sequence goes on along the minus strand of JAXDZG010000021.1, from coordinate 129,731 downwards.
ACTAAGCCACTGCCGTGGTCAATCATCACGGCATAGCCGTAGCCGCCCAGCCAACCGCTGTAAATAACGGTGCCGCTATCAGCCGCATAGATAGGCGTACCGTAATCAACGCCAATATCCATACCGCTGTGGTATTTAGTAGTACCGAAAACTGGATGGGTACGCCAGCCAAAATAAGAAGTAATAACGCCACGACAGGGCCACATAAAGCGTCCTGTACCGCCCCCGCCGGAGCTGGCTGCACTGCCGCCACTGCCCTCCATATTACGCAGCATGGCGGTAATATTTTCGCTGATGGCCAGCAAGCGGTCGTATTCACTCTGGCTGCGCTGCTCTTCCTCCTGGGCCTTGTACAACATGTAGGATCGCTGCTCCTTCAGCCTATTAGCTCTGGCTTGCTTGGCCTCCAACTCAGCTTGGGTCGTCTTGATATCCTTCATCTGAGCATCCAGCTGCTCCTGACGGCTCTTGACCTCGGCCTCAGCCTTTTGCAGCTGGGTCAGCATGTCAATATCGCTGCTAATGATTTTTTTCAGCAGATACATGCGGGAGGAAAAATCGCCAAAATCCTTGGCACCCAAGAGCACATCTAGATAATTGATTTGTCCATTAATATAAATCTCACGCAAGCGCTTGCTGTAAATCTTTTTACGCTTCTCAACCTCAGCCTTCTTTTGAGCCAGCTTGATTTGGTTATCATTAATCTTGGCCTGCAAAGCATCCTTTCTGCCCTGCAAATCTCTAGCCTGAGAGCGCAGCTGATTAATGCTTATTTGAATTTCCTCCAAGCCCACCGTGGCAGCCTCCGCCTTTTGGCGCGCCTTTTCCTTGCGGTCCTGCATCTTTTGCATCTGGCTTTGCACTTCGTTTAACTCGGCACGCTTGTCATCGGCCTGACTGGCAAAGCCCCAGCTCACAAAGAAGGGCAGCATGGCCAAAACAGCAGCCAGCGCCACATGGGTTAGCTTTCCTTTCAGCATCGTCCAAGCCCCCTTACACACGCAGGAATTTGCGCAGGGAAATATAGCTACCCAATGCGCCAATACCAGTGCCTGCTACCAAAAGGAATAAGTCCACATACAATAACAGGGGTGAAGCAGGTAAAAGCGGCAAAAACGCCAGCGTTGCGTGAATGCGCTCCAAAAGACCTGAATAAATGCTGTTAATCAAGATAAAGGCGATGACGGCACCAAAAAAGCCCAGGGTCATGCCCTCCAAAAGGAAGGGCCAGCGAATGAACCAATCCGTAGCGCCTACATATTTCATAATAATGACTTCCTTGCGCCGCGCGAAAACAGTCAAACGAATGGTATTACTAATGATAAACAAGGTAGCCATAGCCAAGAAAACTACTAATAAGATGCCACCGAAACGCAAAATTTTCGTCAGCTGGAAGAGATGCTCCACTACCTCCTGACCAAATTTGGCCGTTTCCACCTTGGGCAGCTGCCCAATTTGCGGTGTCAGCACCTTGATGCGCTCAGGATTATCCACCTGCACTTCAAAGGAGTTGGGGAAGGGGTTTTCCTTGCCAAGGCTGTTTAAAAGCTGGTCCTGATCACCTAGGCGCTTTTTAAAGCGAGCCAAGGCCTCCGTCTTACTCACCTGTGTTACCTTAACTACGCCCGGCATTTTCGTCAGCTTTTCCTTAACAGCGGCCAGCTCCTGACCGGTAGCGCTGTCCTGCATATACACAGAAACCTGTACCTGGCTTTCCAAATATTGCGCCAGATTATTAGTATTCAAAAAAATCATCAGGAACATGCCTAGCACCAGCAGGGACACCGCTACAGTGGAAATAGAAGCAAAGCTCATAAAGCCGTTACGACGGATGGACTTATAGGTCTCTTTAACAAAGTATTCCTTCGTACTAAAGCTCATAGCCATAAACTCCTTCTTTTTCATCCCGGACAATACGTCCCTTTTCAATAGCAATAACACGCTTGCCCATGGCATCCACTACATCCTTGTCATGGGTAGCCATCACGATGGTAGTACCGGTTTCATTAATGGCCTTAAAAATATCCATAATATCCCAGCTGGTCTCCGGGTCCAGATTGCCCGTGGGCTCGTCCGCGATGACGAACACAGGGTCATTCACTATTGCCCGGGCAATGGCGATGCGCTGCTGCTCGCCACCGCTGAGCTCGTTAGGATAAGCATTAGCACGATGGCGCAGACCTACTAAGTCCAGCACATTCATCACCTGACGCTTAATCTTACGGTGAGGAGCCTCAATAACCTGCATGGCAAAGGCCACATTTTCGTACACTGTACGGTCGGGAAGCAAGCGATAATCCTGGAAAATAATGCCCAGCTGCCGCCGCATAAAGGGAATTTCCTTGGGAGTTAAGGACAAAATATCTACACCATTGACAAAAATGCTGCCCGTAGTCGGCAGAACCTCACGGAACAGCATTTTGATAAAGGTAGATTTACCGGCGCCGCTTGGTCCAACAACAAAGACAAATTCGCCTGGCTCTATATGTACATTGACGTCCTGCAAGGCTACGGAACCACCGGGGTATACCTTGCTTACATCGCTCATAATCAGCACTACCTTCAAACTCCTTTCGTCAGCAACGCTAAGGCCTGCTTTGCGTTCAGCATAGCCTTCGTCCGTAGCTTATCCAGCCTGCCCCGACAATAGGCCTCGGGTGCCAGCGCTTTTTTAGCTGCAGCCACTACTTCGGTGGACTGCAAATTATCTACATTTCCGGCAGTAACGCCGTTAATATCCTTTACAAAGCCATCAATTTTGGGGTCATAGGACACAGCCACAAAGGGGCGCTCCATGACGGCCGCAAAAATCAAAGCATGAAGGCGCATGCCGATGAGCAGCTCAAAATTGCCCATTAAGGACAAAAACTGCTCCGTATCACAGTCCGCCTTCAGCACTGTGCTGCGCTCCTTGTGCACCATAAAATGCTGCAGCCGCTCGCAGGCAGCCACATCCACAGGATACTGCAAGGGCAAAATCACCACATGGGCAGCATACTCGCGGCTTAAAATATCCGCCGCCTTGGCCAGCTCTAATAGATAACGGTCGTCCTCCTGCCATTTGCGCACCGAGATAGCGATGAGCATCTTGTCAGCAGGGACACCGCACTTGCTGAGCAGCTCCCTGCCCTGCGCCTTGCCCTCCTGGGGCAAGGTCAGCACCGCATCCGCTGTCAGCTGTACCTTCTCCGCCGGTATGCCGATGTGACGCAGCTCGTATAAGGAGTCCTGGTCACGCACAGTAATCAAGTCCACATGACTGCACACAAGCTTCGTCAGCTTGCGCAGCAGCCCGCTTTGAATAGGACCTATACCCTGGGCAAAAAGCATCACCTTTTTGCCCAAGAGCAAGCCTAAAGCCAAAATTGATAAATAGTACAGCAAGCTGCGCTTGCTGGTCACATCCTGCAGCAGACTGCCACCGCCACTCAAAAGCAAATCGCATCTGCGTAAGGCTAAAAATATTTCTAATGGATTAAAACGATGAATGGAAGAAACACTATATTTAGCTGCCGTGGTTTGGGGGTTGCCCGAAATAACTGTCAGCTCTACAGAATTTTCTGTACTGCGCAAAGCTTTTACGATCGCGGCCAACATAGCCTCATCTCCGGCATTGGCAAATCCATAGTACCCGGAAATCACGATCTTACTCATTGCTCCATGTATCTCCTTTTCAGCTTCTCACCCAGCATCATAAGCACGCTTACGCCCAGAATGCTCACAATACCAAAAATAATACCCACTGCATAGCCATCCAAAGCACGCACAAAGCTCATCACCACCGGAGTACGCATATGGCAAAAGGTTTGCACCAAGCTACCTTGGCCAATGACTGCGCCACAGGTCAATACGAACTGCCACCAGCGAGGTGCACATTTATAAGCAGCCAACACTGCTAGGAAGAAGGCCGGATGACCAATCATAAATTCCTTTTCGCGAGGACGAGCATACATTACCTGCTCTAGGAAAGCACGCATCTTGAGCTCAATAGCAGGCACGGGCACACCACCGGTGTGACCGCTGCGGCCCACGAAATAAAAGGCAATGAAGAGGAAAACCATCAGCACTGCCACATGCTTAAAGGTCAGTCCCGTATCCAGCAGACTGTTAAGCTTGCTCAAAAGCTGCTTGAAGCCCTTGCCCACCACCTGCAGCATATCGTAGCGCTTAAGGTAAAGCACCGCGGTCAACACTACAGGCAGGATAAAGGTCAGCTTTACACCACGATAAATATCGATTTCCAAAAGGAAGCGACTGTCTGTTAAAATTGCAGAGAGGAAAGCTGCGCCCACCAAGGACAAAGCAATGGCCAAAGCCAGCTGCCACAGGGCATTCCAGATAATTTTCACCAAGCTGTTCTTGGCACTAGTATTTTTATCCCAAATGTACATGATATAGCTCATGGACAGCACCGGGAACACGCTAGCCGCTGCCAAAGCCAAAAGCTGGCGGGTTAAGAGGCCACGACCGAGCATTAACAGACCACAGCCCACAGCGGAAAACACTGCCCACAGCATGAGCTCAGTTTTACTGCTCCAATTAAAGAGCAAGCTGCCGTACAGCACCACACCGGCCACAATGGCCAGCACTATGGGCAACCACATAGTCTTGGACGGGAAATAAGGCGCAAAGCCCTGCTCAGAGCTTGAGCCTGCAAACACGCCTGCTTGGCCAATGCTGTAGCCACGTGCTTCTACATTAGCCTTAATATCACGGACGTATTTTAAATTGGTAGTCATAATATCCTTGCCCTCCACAGGCAGCAGGAAGGGACGGATATAGTTGACGCGGATATTGCGCTCCTCGTCAGTCAAGGCCCAACGATGCAACGCCGTAGCCACGGAAATTTTCTTTTGCTCCAAGGCGTCGATAACGTAGGAGCGAGCAGACTTATAATTATTAAATTCAGCTAAGGGAATGAGGCCATCGATTTGGGCAAAGCGCAGCTGGGTATAGTGCTCCAGCATTACCAGAGTCATGTCCCGCTCACGCAGCTTTTGTCCCAGATATTCCACTTTATTAGGATAGCCCACGGTTTCGCGGCCACAAGGCATCAGGGCATGCACCTTTACGCCTGCCTTATCAATGCGCTTAAAAATACTATCAATCTGTGCTTCCGTAACGTTGAGATAGTTTTGCGGACGCACAATAAGCGCAAAGCCCATAGCAGCCAGCTTTTGCATATCTTTCACGGGCAAGCCCAAGGGAGCTTGCAAAAGCCCAAGGGGCTCGTCGAATTTGCCCTCCGGCAAAAGCTCCGTGTTGCCCACCACGCGAATAATCTGCGGCGTTTGGCTTACGATTTCCACGCGCTCGGCGCCATAGCGCAGCTTAAGGTCCTCCAACACATCGGGCAGCACGGCAGGGTTATTCCCCGCCGCTACAAAGGCTGCATCCACAGTGAGCTTCTCCGCCGGCACTGCCGCGAACACGCCCTTATCTGCGCCAAGGCTAGCCGCCTTGCGCAGCTCCCCAGTGGTGCTGCTTTGGATTTCGCCCTTTTTCGTCAGGCGCTCCAGCGTAGTATCAAAAAGCATCAAGGAGTTAATGCCGGCCTGCTGGAAATCCCGCAGCACCTTATCCTCGCTTACGCCCTGCAAAATCGCCAGCTTACGTAGGCCCTCATATTCCATTGCCATTTCTACAGTGTTATTGGCCTGCTCCACCTTATGGCGGGTCAGATTGAGCCACAGTCCGCAAACCAGGCCCAGCGCAATCACTGCTAAGAGCACAGGATTATAACGATACTTCATTATTGTCACCTGCACTTAAATCAAATCTTCTTCTGTTGGCTGCGCAGATAGGCCTCAACAAAGGGCATCAAATCGCCATCCATGACAGCGCCGATATTGCCAGTTTCGCAGCCGGTACGATGGTCCTTAACCATGGTATAGGGCTGGAAAACATAGGAGCGAATTTGGCTGCCCCATTCAATGTTTTGATAATCGCCAGCCAAATCACTGACAATGGCGTCCTGCTTAGCCTTTTCATATTCGTACAATTTGGCACGCAGCATTTGCGTACATTTTTCACGGTTTTGGATTTGGGAACGCTCCTGTTGGCATTGTACCACGATGCCGGTGGGCTCGTGGGTCATGCGTACGGCAGAGGAGGTTTTGTTAACGTGCTGGCCACCGGCGCCGCTGGCGCGATAGGTGTCCACACGCACTTCATCCCAGTTAATCTGTACATCAACGTTATCGTCCAGCTCCGGCATAACGTCGCAGGCCGCAAAGGAAGTGTGGCGGCGTGCGTTAGCGTCGAAGGGCGAGATGCGTACAAGACGGTGCACGCCCTTTTCGGACTTCAAGAAGCCGTAGGCGTTGTGGCCGTTCACCTGGAAGGTAGCGCTCTTGACGCCGGCTTCATCACCGGGCTGATAGTCCAGCAGCTCCAGCGCAAAGCCGTTTTGCTCCGCAAAACGGGTGAACATGCGCAGTAGCATGCTGGTCCAGTCCTGGGCCTCGGTGCCGCCGGCGCCTGCGTGGAGGGTAATGATGGCGTTATTAGCGTCATATTCGCCGCTGAGCAGCATGCCTAATTCTAGATGCTCCAGCTCCTCGCGGCATTTATTGAGCAGCTCGTCCATTTCCGGAATCAAGCTTTCATCATTTTCTTCGGCAGCCATTTCCTGCATAATTTCCAGCTCGTCCACGCTGTCGGAAAGCTTGTGGAAGCCATCCACCTCTTCCTTCAGTGCGTTCACGTCCTGGGCAGTTTTTTGTGCCTTCTCCGGGTCGTCCCAAAAGGTGGGGTCGCCCATTTTATGCTCTAATTCGGCAATGCGGTCCTCTTTGACAGCGATGTCAAAGAGATCCCCTCATTTCCTCTAATTTTGCTTGTAAGTTGACAATCTCAGGCTTGTATTCTTCGATTAACAAAATTCATTCACAACCTTTCGTTTAGCAAATTTAGTTATTTGGTGAGTTATTTGTCTAACTCAATATCGTCAATAAGTAGTCAGATACGAGGAACGGCGACGACGGGGCGATATTTATACTTCTTCAGCGCCGTGTTCCTGCGCGCCATCCAGATGATCATCAGCAGCTTGAGTTACTACATTTACATGATAAATATAGCGTACTACGTCATCCTGAATAGCATCAATCATAGCCTCGAACATATCGTAGGCTTCAAATTTATATTCAACCAGCGGATCCTTTTGGCCATAAGCTCTGAGGCCCACGCCCTCACGAAGCATATCCATAGCATCCAAATGCTCCATCCAGTGGTTGTCCACAACCTTCAGCATAACCAGATTTTCCAGCTCGCGCATGAGCTCGGAGCCAATGGCGTTCTCACGAGCTTGGTACCAATCCTCTGCTACCTTATGCAAATACTCATCCAGCTCCTCACGGCTCAGGGTTTGCAGGTGCTCAATGGTCATCAGGCCGCGGGGTGCATAGAATTCTTCAGCATATTGAATTAATGCCTTCAAATCCCAGTCCTCTGAGTAAACCTCAGGTGGTGCATACATGGCCATGGTGCGGTCCACAACCTTTTCCACCATTTCCTTGATATTGCCACTCAAATCCTCCTGGCGCAAAATCTTCTTGCGTTGAGCATAGATAACCTCGCGCTGTTGATTCATAACATCGTCATATTCCAAAACGTGCTTACGAATGCTGAAGTTGCGAGCTTCAACCTTCTTTTGCGCGTTTTCAATGGACTTGGTTACTAAGCTGTGCTCGATAGGCTCATCATCCTCCATACCCAGCTTATCCATGATGCCAGCAATATTGTCGCTGCCAAAGAGGCGCATCAAATCGTCCTCCAAGCTCAGGAAGAACTTGGAAGAGCCAGGGTCGCCTTGACGAGCGCAACGGCCGCGCAGCTGGTTATCAATGCGGCGGCTTTCATGGCGCTCGGTACCGATAATGTGCAGACCGCCCAGCTCAGGCACGCCCTCGCCCAAAACAATATCGGTACCACGGCCTGCCATGTTGGTAGCAATGGTTACTGCACCATATTGGCCGGCCAAGGCGATAATTTCTGCTTCTTTTTCATGGTATTTAGCGTTCAAAACATTGTGAGGCACGCCACGACGCTTCAGCATAGCGCTGAGCTCCTCGGATTGGGCAATGGATGTGGTGCCGACCAGCACAGGTTGACCTGCCTTATGACAATCCTCGATTTCCTTCACGGCTGCCTTGTATTTAGCCAGACGAGTCTTGTAGATTACGTCCGGAGCATCCACACGAATCATGGGTTTGTTGGTAGGAATAACTACCACGGGCAGGTTGTAAATCTTAACAAATTCCTGCTCCTCGGTCTTAGCAGTACCAGTCATACCAGCCAGCTTCTTGTACATACGGAAGTAATTCTGGAAAGTAATGGTAGCCAGGGTTTGGCTCTCGCGCTCTACCTTTACGCCTTCTTTAGCTTCAATAGCTTGGTGCAGGCCCTCGGAGAAGCGGCGACCGAACATCAAACGACCAGTGAATTCGTCAACGATGATAACCTGACCATCCTTGACAACGTAGTCGCGGTCGCGGTGCATCAAGGCCTTCGCCTTCAAGGCGCACATAATCTGGTGGGAATAGTCCACACCGTGCTCATTATCATAGAGGTTTTTAATGCCCAGCATTTTTTCTGCCTTGGCAATACCCTTTTCTGTGGGCGCAACCTGACGTTGCTTTTCATCCACAGTATAATCCTCTTCCTCGGTCATCTTGTCCACAACCTGAGCCATAATGCGATACAGGTCGGTGGATTTTTCGCCGGGTCCAGAAATAATCAAGGGGGTACGTGCTTCGTCGATTAAGATACTGTCCACTTCGTCGACAATGCAGTAGTTCAGCTCGCGCTGTACCATTTGGTCCTCGCTTACGACCATGTTATCACGCAGATAGTCAAAGCCAAACTCATTATTGGTACCGTAGGTTACGTCCGCAGCATAGGCAGCCTTGCGGTCGGGATAATCCATATCATGGACAATCAAGCCTACGGACAGGCCCAGAGCCTTATAAATGCGGCCCATGTCCACGCTGTCGCGGCGAGCCAGATAGTCGTTAACGGTAACAACGTGTACGCCCTTGCCGGTTAAGGCATTCAGGTATACAGGCAGGGTTGCTACCAGGGTTTTACCTTCGCCGGTACGCATTTCGGCGATTTTGCCGCGGTGCAGCACCACGCCACCGATGAGCTGTACATCGAAATGACGCATGCCGGTTACACGCTTAGAAGCCTCGCGCACTACGGCAAAGGCTTCGGGCAGAATATCGTCCAGGGTTTCGCCCTTTTGCAGGCGCACCTTAAATTCAGCAGTTTTGGCTGCCAGATTGGCAGAGCTCAGGCTCTCCATGTTTTTTTCCAAGCTATTGATCTTATCGACGATTACGCGAATATTTTTTAATTCTTTCTCGTTGGGGTCACCAAAAATTTTTTTCAAAATGCTATCGAGCAAAACGATCACTCCTTAAATTCATGTGTAACAAAAGACTATACACCTAATTTTGAATTATACCAGAAATAGCCTCAAAATGCAAAAAAGCCGAGGCTTTTTCCTCAGCTTTTTTGTGAAGTTTGCGTAAATCGACTTACTCTCTGACAAAAGGGTGTAGAAATGAAGTAATCTGTTTTTGATTAGCCTGACCTGGGGCACGGGAGCTCACCTCCTGCTAGAAAAACATTATATGTAATAAACTCTTAATAGGAGCAGCTTAAATTGTATCCTGCATAAAATCGTAGGTTGCTAAATTACAAAATAACGGAAATAACGGCTTTTCTAGCTTTGATATGTACCCAGAATCCTGGACACATCAATTTATGATTAAGCGGCAAACATGCATGCTTTCCTTTATTCAACAGGGGGCATCCATCCTTTTTTAACCTTCCATATCGTAATTTCTCAAAACAAATTCTTTAAATCTGGGTAAAAGGTCCTTTCCCGAAAGTAAGAGAAAATGGTTTCTTCATGCTCAATCACGCTCCTTTTACAACTTTTTACAACTCCAAAACTGTTTTACAACTTTTTACAACTGTTAATTTGCCAGTTAATCATCCCATCCTATGTTCCCGTATTTTCTAATTCTTCTTTAGACCCAAATTATTTTCTAGTTCCTCTTTTAAATGACACTTAATGTCCTTCTGGGAGGTTATACTTTAGATAGTGAGGTTGTAGTATATAAAAATAGCGTATTTTATGACAAGATTTGCTTTACTCACTGCAAAAATGATCAGTTCAAACGTTCTCAGATAGTCACGTAGCTGCTAAGTGTATTGTGTCGTAAAAGTCACAAATGTGCTCTATCTTGCACTGAAAAATTAGAGGAATTATGTCATAATAGTATTATATATTAAGGAGGGAGAATAGCTATATGTTTCAGGATATATACAAACAAATAGGCTTTAATATCCTGAGGCAGCGCAGGCTGAAAGGCTGGACTCAGGAGAAACTCGCAGAAAAGTCCGGCGTATCCAGATCCCGCATTAGCAAGATGGAGCATGGCAAAGAAAACTTTAACATCGAGTCCTTGTTTTTAATAGCCCAATCCCTAGAAATAGATTATATTGAGCTCTTGAAATAATCTTTTATACAAAAATCCCAGTAGACGTCTCTATGAGCGACCCCTACTGGGATTTTATCCTTTGTCTACTTAGGTAGTCTTGCAAACTACTCAGGCCTATACAGCTTAAAAAGCAACCCTGCTACAAGCGTTATCCCAGCACACACTGCCACCACCAGCCACTCCTGCCACTGTAAGGGAGTGGTACGCAAAAGGCTACCACCAAGATAAGTCATGGCAAGCTGTACTACCACAATGAGAGCCATCACCTGCACGAAAGCCTTATTTTGCCCCAAATTTTTTAATATGTGCACATCGCCGGTGCGCACATTGAAGGCATTAGCCACGGCCATCATAATGAAGGCGCTGAAAAAGCCTGTATAGGTATAAATATGGTCGGGCGCATTTCTAAACAAACTGTCCACCCAGCTGCTTTCAAAAAAGGCTAGGCCTATTAAAGTCATCAAGCTGCCACTAAAAATAATCTGCCGCAGCATTTTTTTGCTCACAATGGGTGCACTGCGCTGCTTAGGCTGTTCCGCCATATAGCTTGCCAAAGCGGGCTCGCCGCCGAAGGCCAGAGCCGCCAGTGTGTCCATCACAAGATTAATCCAGAGGATTTGAGTAATGGTCAGAGGCTTATCGATGCCCATGAAAGGAGCCAGAAAGCTTATAGCCACAGCCGCAAAATTAATTGTGAGCTGGAAGACGATAAATTTACAAATATTATTGTAGATAGTGCGACCATACAATATGGCTTGCTTAATGCTGAGGAAGTTGTCGTCCATGATTACGATGTCACCGGCTTCCTTAGCCACCTCCGTGCCACTGCCCATGGCAAAGCCCACATCGGCACGCTTCAGCGCCGGTGCGTCGTTGACACCGTCGCCGGTCATACCTACCACAAGATTCATTTCTTGGGCAAGTCGTACTAATCTTAGCTTATCCATGGGTAATGCTCTTGCAACTACTCTTAGCTTACTTAGATTTTCTTTGATTTCAGTATCACTAAGCTCCTGTAATTCTGATGATGTCCATACAATCTCATCCTCAGAACGCAGCAGGCCGGCCTCCCTAGCAATGGCCATTGCCGTCTCTTTTCTATCGCCGGTGATCATCACCACCTGCACGCCGGCCTGCTGTACCTGCACGATTGCTTGTACGGCCTCCGGCCGCACATCATCGCGTATGGCGACCACGCCTATTAGTGTCAGTCCGCATTTAGGTAGCTCCTCCCCTAGCTCAGTACCTTGCCCTGTGCCTTTGCCAACATCTTCATAGGTGCATAGGGCTAGCAGACGCATGGACTTCTTAGCCTGTTGGTCCAGCCAAAAAACCTGCTGCAAGCGCAGTGTATCAGACATTGTAAGCCGTAAGCCATCATCGGACCAGTAATATTTACATTTGGGCAAGAGCTTTTCCGGAGCACCCTTGAGCAAATAATATTCCTTAGCACCATGTTTAAGCTTAGCCCAAGAGAATTTATTGCTGCTATTAAAGGGCTGGAAATCTATGCGCTCAGGTAGCTCGGCTAAAGAAATTCCCTTGATTTGCTCCTTCGCAAAATTCTCTAGGGCTAATTCCGTCATATTACCGCCTACGAGCCCCTCTTCACCCAAGGTAGCGGAGGTATTCAATAGCACTTGTTCTAGGAATAAGCTTTGAATCGCTAGGGGTGCTTGCTCTAGGCTGTGATATTTTCTGCCTTCACCTGTGCGCAGGGTAAGCACTTCTAGCTTTCCCTTGGTTATAGTCCCCGTCTTATCAGTGAAGAGAATATTCAGGCTGCCCGCTGTTTCGATTCCCACTAGCTTGCGCACTAGCACCTGATCCTGCAGCATTTTGCGCATGTTTAAAGAGGATACTATGGCAATCATCAAGGGTAAGCCCTCAGGTACAGCCATAACGATAATAATAATAGCTAGGATAATTGCCTGTAGTAAATCGCTTAAAACTAGTGTCCAATTACTTGTATAAGCAGTCCAGCCGCCTGATGCCATAAGCTTGTGCAGCATCACCGCTACAGCGATGAGCACAGCACCGGTATAGCCCAGCTTGCTGATATGCTGTGCCAAGGCTTTGAGCTTCAGCTTGAGAGGACTTTCCCTATCGTCCTCTCGCAATTCTTGGGTCAACTGCCCATATAAGGAAGCTGCTCCTATCTTTTGCACTAAAAGCAAGCCATTGCCCTCTACAATAACGCTGCCGCGAAAGAGATTGTGCTTATTCAGCAGGTCAATGCCTTGGTTTCTATCCTGCTCTATTTCCCGGGAAATTTTTTCTACAGGCTCGCTTTCACCATTTAAGGCAGCTTGGTCCACTTCTAGCCTTCCCTCTAGCACAATGCCATCCGCAGGCACCTTATCGCCAGCCTCCAAAATCACCACATCGCCCACTACTATTTCCTCAATGGGCAGGCTTTGCGGCTTGCCATCACGCCACACCTTGCAGGTGGTGAGGATTGCCTCCGCCTGCAAGCGCTGAAAAGCATTTTCATTGCTATACTCCGACCAAGTAGAGACAAGCACCGCTAGCACTATAGCTACAAAAATCCCTACCGTTTCCACCCAATCGCTGTGTCCGGTGTAGACGAAGGCCACATTAATGAGTAACGCCACCAGCAGAATTCTAATCATAGGATCCTGCAAATTCTCCCACAGCTTACTTAAAAAGCTTTGTCTCGGCGGCTGCGGCAGCACATTTTTTCCGTGCAGCCTGCTACTTGCCAACACCTCCTGTGAGCTTAATCCATATTTTTCCATAAGTTTTGCCTCCCTTCAGCATAACCTTACCTATAGAAAAAGGCGAGGCAATGCTGCAAAAACAATCATTTTGCAACAAAGTCTCGCCATTTACTCACATCACCGGACTAGAGCAACTCTAATCGTACTGACGGCAATGCAAACATGGTTACCCTCAGGCTTCCATGCCAGCTACTCCCTTTATTCGAGCGTTTTATGAAATTAGTTGGACCAAACAGTCTTCATCAGCTTGGGATATTCCTCGTTCAGATGCTTCAGCACTACATCGATTACTGCATGCACCAGCTCAGGCATAAATTCCTCATCAGTGGTAGGAATGCAGCTTTCGATTACGATATCACCGTTTTCATTTGCATAATATTTGAAAACCTTGTAGTTTTCGTTCAGGCTGTTCATATGCTCCATGATAGCAGCCTTGTTGGATTCCTTCACCAGGCCTGCGCCCACGCGCACCTGCAGCATTACATAAATGCTGTCGTCAATAACCAGCATGGTGGGCAGATTTTGGCCGCCAACCTCCATAGCGCTGCGATATACAACGGGATGCATATCGCCATCAATTTCTTGCATTTGGAAAACGTTGATATTTCTTTCGTTAATAAAATTGGTAAATTTAGTAGCTTTTAAATTCATCATAAGCCCTCGCTTTCACTTTTCTTAGCTCTATTATACACCATTTAAGACTTATTTCACAGCAGAAATAATTACAAAAAAGTGAATAAATAGCAACTTTTCCTAGTCATACTAAACTCTGCTGCTATATTAATCTGCGCAGTGGCACTCCTCGTGTTCATCCTCTAAAAGGCTTTGGGCAAAGTCATAGCCAAATTGCTCAGCAGCCTCCAAATTGTTCGGTTGGGGTGTCCACTTACAGGTATGTCCAGGCAATACCTCTTTGCTAAACTTGCCCAGAAGCTCTTCCATATCCTTTTGCGCACCACCGGCCCAGCCGAAGGTACCGAAGGCAGCAGTCTTCTTGCCAGTGGGAGCTAAGCCCTTCAGATAGGTCAGGAAGGAGCCCATGCTAGGCATCATACCGCTATTGAGAGTAGGAGAACCAACCAAAAGACCGGAAGCAGTGAAAACCTCAGCAGCTACAGTGCTGTTGGGCGTTGCACTCAGCTTGAATACCTTCACCTCGATGCCTGCCTTTTGTGCACCGCGAGCCATGGCGCGAGCCAGCTTTTCGGTTCCGCCCCACATGCTGTCGTAAGCGATTACCAAGCTGCCATCACATACACCCTGGCCCCACTTGCTATAGCAATCCACAATCTTAGCAATGTTCTTGCGCCATACTACACCGTGGCTTGGAGCAATCATCTTAATTTCTAAGCCACCTACCTTAGTAATAGCTTTACCAATGAGCTTTGCATAAGGCCAGAGGATATTAGCAAAATACTTGCGTGCTTCATAAAAGAGGTCAGCTTCATCAACCTCATCATCATAACGCTTGCTGGTTGCATAATGCTCGCCAAAGGCGTCGTTGGAGAAGAGAATTTTATCCTCTACACAATAGGTAGCCATGCTATCGGGCCAATGCAGCATGGTCATCATAGCAAAGACCAGATTACGCTTACCGATATTTAAGGTAGCGCCATCCTTAACCACTTCAAAATCAAAAATATTGCCATAATGCTGGATGGCTTCATTTTTACCAGCCATGGAAATAATAAACTTGGCGTTGGGGCAAGCCTTGGCCAGAGCAGGCATTGCTCCACTGTGGTCAGGCTCCACATGGTTAATGATAATATAATCCACGCTTTCTAAGGGAGTTACCAGACTGATATTGTGCAATAATTCCTCGGCAAAGGGTGCCTTTACCGTATCAATCAAGGTTATTTTCTCGTCCATGATGAGATAGGAATTATAGGTTGCACCGCGCTCAGTTTTATAGCCATGAAAGTCACGTACAGCCCAATCCTGTACGCCCACATCATAAATATTAGGTGTAATTTGCATAGGTAGCATATTTTCTCCTCCTTAAGGCTTTTCTAGCTGCACGCTATGTGCTGTTTTATCCAAACGTAGTACTAAGCCATGGAATTTATTAAGGGTACTACGGTGACCAACGCTGACAACTGTCGTATTTTTGAGCCTATCGCCAAGCAAACGATACATTGCTGCTTCAGTTTCTTCATCAAGAGCTGAGGTTGCTTCATCTAGGAATAACCAGATGGGCTCTTGAATGTGCGCGCGTACAAAGGCTAAACGCTGCTGCTCGCCCACGGATAGCACATGACTCCAATCCGCAACGAGATCCAGCTTATCTTCTAAATATCCAATTTGACAGGTATGCATTAACTCTTTTAGTGCTGTATCATCCAGTGGCTTTGTGCCTGGATAGAGCAGCGCTTCCCTCAATGTTCCCAAAGGAATGTAAGGCTTTTGCGGAATAAACATAAGCTCCTCAGTCTTAGGCAGATTAATCTGACCTTCAACAAAGGGCCAAATGCCTGCTATAGCACGCAACAAAGTACTCTTGCCACTACCACTCACACCTTTAATGAGCACGTTGGTACCAGGCTGCAGAGTAAAGCTGATATTCTGTAGAAGCGGTGACCCATCTGGCAAATTAACCTGCATCTGCTCTGCACTTACTGCTGAAGAGGTAGCAAATCTTTCCAAATGAAAGCGTTCAGCCTCAGCAGAAACCTCCTGCATATGGCGACCAAAATAAGTCAAACGCATTACTACAGCCTGCCATTGAGCCAAGCTAGAGTACATATCCACAAAGTAGGACAGGGAGTCCTGTACACGACCAAAAGCACTGGCAACCTGCATCAGGCTACCCAAAGTGAATTCTTTGCTCAAGTACCTATTCATGGCTGCCACAAAGGGAAAGATAATGGCGATTTGGCTATAGCCTGAATTGAGCCATACTAGCTGCTTTTGCTTATTGACAAGCTTCCAGAAATTATCCATTAAGAGCTTAAAGCGCTCTTTAAAAACCATGCCCTCCTGTGCTTCACCACGATAGAAGGCAACGTTCTCCGCACTTTCGCGCAAGCGAATCATGGCAAAGCGAAAATCTGCTTCATAACGCTGTTGAATAAAATTCAATTGTACTAGCTTACGTCCTACTAAATGAGTTACGTAGGTACCTGCGATAGAATAGAGCAGAGATGCCCAGAAAAGGTAACCGTAAATTGTGAAGGTATGACCAAAAAGAGTGAACACCAGCGGTCCTGACATGCTATAGAGTATAACAACAAAGGATGCAAAGGTACAAAAGGCTTTAATAATACCCACTGTAAAGCCCAAGGTCATCTCTACGAATAGGCGTACATCTTCGGAAATACGTTGGTCGGGGTTATCTGTATCCTTGCCAAACATCTGCAGATGATAATAGGTTTTGTTCTTCAGCCATACATCCAGGAATTTCGCTGTAAGCCACTTACGCCAATTAATAATTAGACATTGCTGGAGATAGTAGGAATAAACCGCAAGGATAATATAGATTGCTGCTAAGCCACTGAATACGTATAGCTCATGAAAGATGGTATCCGTAGCATAATTCTGCAGCGCATTATAAAATCTATTATTCCACTGATTCAAAAGCACCAGCATATAGACGACGCCAAGGGTTAGGGCTATAATACATCCTAATAAAAAAAAGGCTTTCTTCTTTTCCTCGGATTGCCAATAGCTTTTGGTGAGAAACCAAACGTCTTTAAAAAACTGCTTGGAAATAGTAAAATTCTGCACGGCAGTAACGCTTCCTTTACTTAGATTACTTCTTCATTATACAACAAATATGACCATAATAGTAGAATTTATCTAGATTTTTCACCGAAATTTTGCCTGAACCTCACTCTTTATTAGCCCTGCTTTCAAAGAATAGGAGAAGCTATTTAAGGGCATTAAAAAAGAGCCCACCTAAAAGGTGAGCTCTTTCATAGCTAAATAATGAAATTATTTAACAGGACCAATCATAGCCAGCATGGTACCAGCAGCTACTGCAGTACCGATAACGCCTGCTACGTTGGGGCCCATAGCATGCATCAGCAAGAAGTTAGCAGGGTTGCATTTTTGGCCAACTTTTTGAGATACACGAGCAGCCATAGGAACTGCGGATACGCCTGCAGAACCGATCAGCGGGTTGGTTTGGCCGCCATCCAGTTTGCACATCAGGGTACCGAAAATAGCGCCCATTGCAGTACCAGCAATGAATGCTACCAGGCCCAAGCAGATGATCAGGATGGTTTGATAGTTCAAGAAGGACTCAGCGGACATGGTTGCGCCAGTACCGGTAGCCAGCATGATGGTTACGATGTTCATCATAGCGTTTTGTGCGGTATCGGACAGACGATCCAAACAGCCTGCTTCTTTGAACAGGTTACCCAGCATCAGCATACCAATCAATGCGGTTACAGAAGGTAACAGCAAGGAGATAACGATGGTGCACATGATCGGGAATGCGATCTTTTCGAAACGAGAAACCGGACGCAATTGTTTCATAACGATCTTGCGGTCATGTTCAGTGGTGCACAGCATCATGATAGGAGGCTGAATCAGGGGAACCAGAGACATGTAGGAATAAGCAGCTACAGCGATAGCGCCCAACAGTTGGGGAGCCATTTTAGCAGCCAGATAGATAGAAGTCGGGCCGTCAGCACCACCGATGATACCGATAGCAGCAGCTTCTTGTACGGAGAAGCCCAGCAGCATAGCGCCGAGCAGAGCTACGAATACACCGCCTTGTGCAGCAGCACCAAGCAGCAAGGTTTTGGGGTTAGCCAGCAGAGGACCGAAGTCGGTCATAGCGCCTACGCCCAAGAAGATCAACGGAGGGAATACTTCGTGGTGAATGCCATATGCGATTACGGACATAACGCCAGGTTGTTCGAAACCGTTTTTAGGAATGTTAGCCAGAATACAACCAAAAGCGATCGGAGAGAGCAGCAGGGGCTCAAAGCCTTTGCCAATAGCCATGTACAACAGAATCAGACCAACGATGATCATGATTACGTGGCCACCAGTCAGAGCGGAGAAACCGGAATCTGCCCAAACGGATGCTAAAGCAACGAGAAATGCTTCCATTTAATATCCTCCCAATTTTCAATTTGTGGAAGGCCTCCGGGATAGAGGCCCTCCAAGGATCAGGGTACTAGATTAATTTTAACTGATATTGCGAACTACCAGCTAAAAATTACATAACGATCATAACGTCGCCGGTACCAACGGTTTGGCCTGCGGAAACGCGAACGTCGGCTACAGTGCCGTCAGCCGGAGCCATGATTTCGTTTTGCATCTTCATAGCTTCCAGAATCATCAGAACGTCGCCAGCTTTTACAGCGTCGCCAACTTTAACGTTAACGGACAGAACTTTGCCGGGCATCGGAGCGGAAACGGTGGTAGCGCCAGCAGCAACCGGAGCAGCAGCTTTCGGAGCCGGAGCGGGAGCCGGAGCAGCTTTCGGAGCCGGAGCAGGAGCGGGAGCAGCTTTCGGAGCAGCAGCAGCTTTCGGAGCAGAAGCTACAACGCCAGCTTCTTCAACTTCAACTTCGTATGCGGTACCATTAACGGTGATAGTATACTTTTTCATGGATATAATCCTCCTTAAAATCTCGATTTTTTTAAAAATTAAATTGCAAACTTGCAAGAATTAATGCACTAGGCATTAGAAGCATTCTTTACGAACGCTGATAGCTTCAGCACGAGCATTTACATTCCAAGCATCGGATTTTACACGACGGATGCAAGCGATTTGTTCAGCGCTGCAACCGCATGCTGCTACTGCTGCTGCGATAACAGCGATGATTTCGCTGTCATCTTGTACCGGTGCAGCAGCTACTGCTGCCGGTGCCGGAGCTGCTGCCGGGGTAGGAGCTACTGCCGGTTTAGCAACTTTTTTTTTAGTAGGATCAATGATTTGGAGAAGGCTCATCAATACGCCCAACGCAATCAGAACGCCGAATACGATGGTCATGTTGATCAAAGCGATCAGCCAAGGGTTAGTGGTAACAGGACCCATTTAATTCACCTCATCTTATCTTAAAATAGAGTCTTAAGCGCTAAGCCGCTTGTGGATTACAAAGGAATGTTGCCGTGGCGTTTTGCCGGACGGGTTTCGCGTTTGCTTTCCAGCATTTGCAGAGCGTTGATGATGGTGGGACGAGAATTCTTCGGTTCGATAACCATGTCAACCATGCCGCGCATTGCTGCTTGGTACGGAGTAGCGAAGTTGTCGATGTACTCTTTGGTCTTAGCTTCAACATCGGGATCTTTCTTGAAGATGATGTTAGCAGCGCCAGCAGGACCCATAACTGCGATTTCAGCGGTCGGCCATGCAATAACTTGGTCAGCGCCCAAGTCTTGAGAGCACATTGCCAGGTAGGAACCGCCGTAAGCTTTACGGGTTACCAGAGTAATTTTGGGAACAGTTGCTTCGGAGTAAGCATACAGCATCTTAGCGCCGTGACGGATGATGCCGCCGTATTCTTGGTTGCAGCCGGGCAGGAAGCCAGGAACGTCAACCAGGTTCAGCAGAGGAATGCCGAAAGCGTCGCAGAAGCGGATGAAACGAGCGGATTTATCGGAAGCATTGATGTCCAAGCAGCCAGCCATAACTTTCGGTTGGTTAGCAATGATACCGATGGTTTGACCATCCATACGAGCAAAGCAAGTGATGATGTTGGTTGCCCAGTATTTTTGGTTTTCATAGTATTCGCCGTTGTCAACGATTGCTTTGATAACTTCATACATATCATATGCTTGGTTGGAGTTATCAGGCAGCAGGGTGTTCAGGTGATCAGCAGTACGCATCGGGTCGTCACCGGTTTCAACAATCGGAGCACCTTCCATGTTGTTGGAGGGCAGGAAGCTGAGCAGGTAACGGATTTGTTGCAGGCAGTCTTCGTCGTTTTCAGCAGCGAAGTGAGCAACACCGGAGGTGCTGTTGTGGGTCATAGCGCCGCCCAATTGTTCTTGGGTTACGTCTTCACCAGTTACGGACTTAACAACTGCAGGGCCGGTAATGAACATCTTGGAGGTGTTCTTAACCATGTAGATGAAGTCGGTCAGAGCAGGGCTGTATACAGCGCCGCCTGCGGAGGGACCCATGATAGCGGAAATTTGGGGAATAACGCCGGAAGCGATGGTGTTTTCAAAGAAGATCTTACCATAGCCAGCCAGAGCGTCGATAGCTTCTTGAATACGAGCACCGCCGGAATCGTTCAGGCCAACCAACGGAGCGCCCATTTTCAGAGCCAGGCGTTGAACCTTAACAATCTTAGCAGCATGCATTTCGCCAAGAGAGCCGCCTTCTACGGTGAAGTCTTGCGCGAATACATAAACCAGACGGCCATCTACAGTGCCGTAACCGGTGGTAACGCCTTCACCCGGAAGTTCTTTCTTTTCTTGACCGAAGTTGGTGCAACGATGACGAACGAAACGGTCCAATTCTACGAAGGAACCTTCGTCGAGCAGTGCAGCGATTCTTTCGCGAGCAGTCATTTTGCCAGCTTCATGTTGTTTAGCAACACGTTTTTCGCCGCCAGCAGCCAGAATTACTTCGGCTTTTTTGAGCATTTTCTCAATTCTTTCTTGAGTAGACAAATCTTACACCTCCATCATATTTGGGAGAACAAATTTATATACATATGCTGAAGGCATATCACTTGTATGCCTTCAGCACAATGTATCAAAAATAATTTAACCTAAATCTTTTAATTTACCAGCTAAGCTTGTAAATTAGTCAACATAGGTAGCCATGGGTTGGCAGATTTCCAACAGGCAGCCAGCAGATTTCGGATGAATGAAAGCAATCTTCATTTGGCCAGCACCATTGCGGGGAGCTTTGTCGATCATGCGAACGCCAGCAGCTTGCAGGTCAGCAATAGCAGCTTTGATGTCGTCAACGCGCAGAGCCATATGTTGGATGCCAGGGCCGTTCTTAGCAACATATTTGCCGATAGGGCCATCGCCGTTTTCAGTAATGTCAACGAGGAGTTCGATCAGGGTTTCGCCGCAGGGAACGAAAATGGTAGCAACGCCTTGTTCTTTAACTTCTTCGGTACCGGTAGCTTTTAAGCCCAGAGCCTCAGTGTAAATTTTAGCAGCTTCTTCCAGAGTACCAGCGCAAGCTACGCCGATGTGGTCAACACAAATAGTCTTGAATGCCATAATAAATTCCTCCTAAATAAATGTAATTTTGGTGGTTTTATTTCAAAACTTTACCAACAATATCATCAACGACAGAGTAAGGTTCAATCTCACGGGATTGCATCTTCACTACGAGATCATCAAATTCCTGAGTTTGAATAACTTCTTTGTCGATGTAGCGATTTACACGGTCATTGAGCATAGCCTCAACTTCGTTTTTAATACGTTTCTTGCGGATATCGTTCAATTTACCGGAATCAATTAAATATGCCTTGTGAGCCTCGATGGAGTCCACAACAGCCTCTATACCTTCACCCTTGCTAGCAATGGTCCTGTTAATCGGAGGACGCCAGCCAACATGTTCGGGATTTAATTCGAGCATCATTTCAATCTCAATGTTGAGCTTGTCTGTACCTTCACGGTCAGCTTTGTTAATCGTGAAAAGGTCACCGATTTCAAGTATACCTGCTTTAATAGCCTGGATGTCATCGCCCATACCGGGGATAACAACAACCATAGTGGTATCTGCGGTCTTAACAATATCAACCTCAGATTGGCCTACACCTACGGTCTCGATAATGATTACGTCCATGCCATAAGCGTCCATTAATTTTACAGCGTCACCTGCTTTTTGAGACAGGCCGCCAAGGCTGCCACGGGTAGCCATAGAACGAACGAAGATGCCTTCATCCGCCATCAGATCCATCATTCTAATACGGTCACCTAGAATAGCACCGCCAGAATACGGGCTAGTGGGGTCAATCGCTACGATGCCTACAGTTTTACCGCGTTTGCGATATTCTTTAGCAAGTTTATCAGTTAAAGTACTTTTACCAGCACCCGGAGGGCCAGTGATACCAATTACATACGCATTACCAGTATGAGGATAGATCTCTGTCATAATTTTGACAGCGTCATCGTATTCATTTTCAACAGCAGTGATTGCCTTAGATAATGCAAGACGAGAATGATTTAATAATTTATCTACTATTTCCATAGTTCACACCGCCTTGTCAGATTGTGAATATTTGATAAGGCAAGCCGGGACAAACCCGGCTTGCACTTATAGGTTAGGGATAAAATTATTTTACGTTAGCGTTGATGCATTCAACAATTTTGCTGGTCGGGGTGCCAGGAGTGAATACTTCAGCGATGCCAGCAGCTTTCAGGCCGGGGATGTCAGCGTCAGGAATAACGCCGCCGCCGATAACCAGAACGTCATTCAGGCCTTTTTCCTTCAGCAGTTCAACTACTTTCGGGAACAGGGTGTTGTGAGCGCCGGACAGCAGGGACAGAGCAACAACTTGTACGTCGTCTTGCAGAGCAGCTTCAGCGATTTGTTCCGGGGTCAGACGGATACCGGTGTAGATAACTTCGAAACCAGCGTCGCGCAGAGCACGAGCAACTACTTTAGCACCGCGGTCATGGCCGTCCAGACCCGGTTTAGCAACTAAAACTTTAATGTTAGCCATTGTAAAATACCTCCGTATATGTTAGTGTTTACAAATTAGAGAGTGGTATGAGGTTGATATTCACCGAATACTTTTCTCATAACGCCGCAGATTTCACCTTCGGTAGCATATGCACGAACTGCGTCGAGGATCAAAGGCATCAGGTTTACAGACTCATCAGCGCAACCAGCTTCCAGAGCAGCCAGAGTTTCAGCAACTTTAGCGTTGTCGCGGCGAGCTTTCAGAGCAGCGATCTTTTCAGCTTGCAGTTTGCCTACAGAGCCGTCTACGCGCAGCAGGTTCTTCGGGGGTTCTTCTTCTTGGGTGAATTTGTTAACGCCAACGATGATACGGTCGCCTTTTTCAATTTCCATTTGCCATTTGTAAGCGGAATCTTGAATTTCTTTTTGGATGTAGCCTTTAGCAATAGCTTCCGGAGCACCACCAATTTCATCGATCTTTTCGATGTATTCCCAAGCTTCTTTCTCGATCTTGTCGGTCAGAGCTTCTACATAGTAGGAGCCGCCCAACGGGTCAACAGTGTCAGCCAGGCCGGATTCGTAAGCAACGATTTGTTGGGTACGCAGAGCGATGGTTACAGACTCAGTGGTCGGCAGAGCCAAAGCTTCGTCCTTGGAGTTGGTGTGCAGGGATTGGGTGCCGCCCATTACAGCAGCAGCGGTTTGCAGAGCAACACGAACGATGTTGTTGTTCGGTTGTTGAGCGGTCAGCATGGAGCCAGCGGTTTGGGTATGAACGCGCAGCATCATGGATTTAGCTTTCTTAGCGCCAAAACGCTCTTTCATAACTTTGGACCATACACGACGAGAAGCGCGGAATTTAGCAACTTCTTCAAGTACGTTGTTATGAGCATTCCAGAAGAAGGACAGACGGCCAGCGAAAGCGTCAACGTCCAGACCAGCTTTGATAGCAGCTTCTACATAAGCAATGCCGTCAGCGATGGTGAATGCGATTTCTTGAGAAGCGGTGGAACCAGCTTCACGAATGTGGTAACCGGAAATGGAGATGGTGTTCCACAGGGGTACGTTCTTGGAGCAATATTCGAAAATATTGGTGATCAAACGCATAGAGGGTTTCGGCGGGAAAATGTAGGTGCCGCGAGCTGCATACTCTTTCAGAATATCGTTCTGAATGGTGCCGCGCAGTTTGTCAGCGGAAACGCCTTGTTTTTCAGCAACTGCAATGTACATAGCCAGCAGTACGGATGCAGGAGCGTTGATGGTCATAGAAGTGGAAACTTTGTCCAAAGAGATTTGGTCAAACAGGATTTCCATATCTGCCAGGGAGTCGATAGCAACGCCTACTTTACCAACTTCACCTTCAGCCATCGGATCGGTGGAGTCATAACCGATTTGGGTCGGCAGGTCGAATGCGCAGGACAGGCCGGAACCACCGTTAGCCAGCAGGTAACGATAACGTTTGTTGGATTCTTCAGCGGTGGAGAAACCAGCATACATACGCATGGTCCAGAAACGGCCACGATACATGGTGGGTTGTACGCCACGGGTGTAAGGATATTCACCGGGGAAGCCCAATTTGGTCATGTAGTCAAAGTTTTCACCAAGATCAATCGGGGTGTACAGTCTGTTAGGAACCAGGTTTGCGCGTTCAGGGTTTTTTACCAGTTTAGCTTCAACATCAGCGGTGTATTTCTCTAAACCAGCTTTAATTTCTTCAAATGCCATTCTCAAATCCTCCTTAAATATTTGGTTTGCATATTTCGGATTGGACGGATCCGAAATCATGGTGAGAGTGTCCGTCAAAGACGGTATATGGCAAAGCCAAAAGGCCTCGTCAACTTTTTTATTTATACTTGCCGATAAGTCCCACACTTATCGGCAAGTACATTACATAGTTTACAATATTTTTGAAAACTTCTCAAGTAGATTCTTAAGATATTTTCAAATTATTTTTCCATAGTGCCGGTTTCGTTGAAACGGGTATGGAAGGAGAAAGCCTCGGACAGGATGTGCGGGGTTTGGCTGTTCTTGCAAGCTTCGCAAGCACGGTTGAAGTAATCCAGCAGCATCGGTTGATATTTCGGGTTAGCGATCTTGTCGATGATAACCAGAGCGCGTTCTTTCGGAGACAGGCCACGCAGGTCAGCTACGCCACGTTCGGAAACGATAACGTCAACATCATGCTCGGTGTGGTCAACATGGCTGCAGAAAGGAACTACGGAAGAAATAGCGCCGCCCTTTGCCAAGGAGGTGGTGAAGAATACGGTCAGGAAGCCGTTACGAGCATAGTCGCCGGAGCCGCCGATACCGTTCATCAGCTTGGTGCCGCAGATATGGGTGGAGTTAACGTTGCCATAGATGTCAACTTCGATAGCGGTGTTCATAGCGATAACGCCGATACGACGAGCAACTTCCGGGCTGTTAGCAACTTCTTGCGGACGCAGGATGATGTACTTCTTGTATTTGTCTACGTTCTCGTAGAATTTCTTCAGGCATTCAGGAGACGGGCTCAAAGCGGTGCCGGAGCAAACGCGCAGTTTGCCAGCGTCGATCAGGTCGAACATACCGTCTTGGATAACTTCGGTGTAAACGGTCAGGTCTTCGAAGTCGGAGTTAACCAGACCATTGATAACTGCGTTAGCTACGGAGCCTACGCCGGATTGCAACGGCAGCAGGTTCTTCGGCAGACGGCCAGCAGCAACTTCAGCTTTGAAGAAGTCAACCAGGTTTTTGCCCATCTTTTGAGCGTCTTCGTCGATAGCGCCCAGAGGACGAACTTTATCGGTGATGTCGCAAGGAACAACAGCAACGATCTTTTCAACTTCGCAAGGAACATACGGGGTGCCGATGATGTCTTCCGGAGCGCAAACGGGGATAGGTCCACGGTTCGGGGGATCCAGAGGAACATAGGAGTCATGCATGCCTTCCAGAGCAACCGGTTGGGTTACGTTAACTTCAACGATAACCTTTTTAGCGGATTGAACATAGGAAGAGGTGTTGCCCATGGAGGTGGTCGGGATCAGACCAACTTTGCCTTCGCCCAGGTCGATGATTTTGCAAGCTTCAACGATTGCAACATCAACGTCACGACGGTTAGCCATGAAGCCATAACGGGTCATTTGAGCAACATGGCTCAGATGCAGGTCGGTGTATTTAACTTGGCCAGCATTGATAGCTTTACGCATATCATTGTTGGTTTGGTAAGGCATACGACGGTCAACGATGCCTGCTTGGGTCATAGCGGTATCCATTTCAGGACCTACGGATGCGCCAGTCCAAACGTTGATTTTGAAAGGAGTTTTTTTGCCTTTTTCAGCAAGAGCCAGAGGTACAGCTTTCGGATAGCCAGACGGGGTAAAACCACTGGTACCTACGTTGTCACCATCTTTTACGAATTCTGCAGCAGCTTCAGCACTCATAACTTTGCCAGCTACTACGTCAACAATGCGATCTTTAATGTCGATCATGTTTACCTTCCTCCTTATAATTAGGACATTGTGTTTATAAAAGGGTTAATCCCTTTTTGCTTATAACTCACCTGCTGTTCCCAAACAGGAACCACCAGATAAGGTATTGCCTCAGTCAAGTATTTCACAAAGACTTCATACCTAACTATGTTATGTTTTCGACATAGCAAGAAAAACTCCTGCTAGAGTCTTTAATTTTTTTAGATTTTTCTTTTTCTATTCTGCTACAATTATAACACATTTTATGAGAAATTTCACTTGCTTTCCTGAAAAATTTTCATCAACTTTACATGCCACAGCCAAAGCAGCGTGGACATTTTCAAGACTCAGCGACTACTATAATACCAATAAAATTGTAACATAGCAAGCTTTTTCTTTACAAATTTTGGAAAACAACCTGTGAAGCTCGTGTATATCTTGCTTTTTTGTACTTTTTCAGCAGGACACTTCAGCTGAATTTAAGTTGTAGTATTTTCATTAAATACAAAGTATTCTTCTCTGCGGAAAAATGCTGCCCTGATTTTCACAAAGTATGCAACTGGGCCTTTTTTGAAATATTTTCGTAAATCGGTTAGTATTTTTAAAATGACTAGGCAGTCATCTTGCTAAAAAGGGCGTCCAGCCTTATTTTTTGCCCACGCCCAGCTCATAAAGCTTGCCAATTAATTCAAAGGCAGGCTCTTCCGTAGCAGCAATGACAATATCATTCATATTGGCCTTGTGCAGTGTTTCCTCAGCAACTGGGCCATCTCCGGCTACGACAACACAGGAAAGGCCAATCAG
The DNA here is from genome assembly GCA_034086985.1 of Phascolarctobacterium sp. GTDB lineage: Bacteria > Bacillota > Negativicutes > Acidaminococcales > Acidaminococcaceae > Phascolarctobacterium_A. Next base: position 102,676 of record JAXDZG010000021.1, on the reverse strand, counting down.
GGAGGCAACAGCAGCTACATTCTGATGCCCCTGCATAGTAATCCACACCATGCCCGGCTGCGCCTGGCCCATGGCGTTACTCAAAAGGTCGCTGGCATAGCCACCCTCAACCTCTGCATACAGCGCATCCTCGGACACATCCTTGGTCAAAAGCTTTAAATTCAATTGCTCCAGCATTTCTTTAACCTTCATCTCTATCATCCTCCATATTATTCAGCATTTTAGGTTCATGGTATATGGGTATCTGCTTGGCCAGCTCCAGCATGCCCTGGGAAAGCTTATGTACGCTGGCACGCAGCTTAAAGATACAATCAATTTCGTGGGCCTTACCTTGGACGATGTCCTCCGCTAAGCCCTGGCAGCTGGGCGCACCGCAGGCACCGCAGTCCAGTCCGGGCAGGGAGCAGAGTACCTCCTCCATACGCTCAAATTTTTTCATGGCCTCCATAATGTCATCATCAAGCTGCATCATGGGCCTAGGAACTAGTCTTTTTCGATAGGCAGCAGAAGCAGGAAAATCCTGCAGCACCATGGTTTTCTGCATAGCTTCCAGCCTATTACTAGGTTCTAGCTCACGCAATTGCCTAATCCGCTGCCGCAAATTGCTCTCGGCCACGAATTTATTTTCCGCTGCCAAGAGTCCGCCTAAACAGCCTCCCTGACAGGCATTGCATTCCACATAATCCAGCTGGGGCATTTTATTCATAGAAATCTGCTCTAAAATTTCATAGACATTGTCAATGCCGTGAATAGCAAGTCCATTGGTTATGCCCGCTGAAGAGAGCTCGCCACCATAGGTCCCCCATTCCATGCCATAGGAGGAACCGGTGCGCACATTCAGCTCATGGCTTCCACCCATATTTTTCAGCAGAAGTCCATAAATCTCGCTTAAGCTAAAGCTACCGGAAAGCTCCGTGTGCTGTACGTCCACGGATTGACGAATATTCGTCTCCTTCGATGGACAGGGAGAAATAAACCACACCCCGATGAGCTCAGTGGGCAACTGCTTGCGGGCTGCAGCCTCCTTTTTTACATAAATTGCTGCCGCCTCAGCTGGGGCCAGCACCGGCACTACCTGCTTAATCAGCTCAGGGAACTTGACCTGAATAAGGCGCATCACAGCAGGACAGGTGCTGGAAATCAGTGGCTTGCGCCCACCGGTGTAATTTTTTAAATAGCTTTCAATTTCCTTGGCAATGTATTCTGAGGCCAGGGATACATCAAAAATCTCGTCAAAGCCTAAATTATGCAGTCCCTGCCAGATATCCTCCAAGGGAACATTGGCCGGAAACTGGGAATACAGGCTGGGCGCAGGCAAAACGATATTATAAACGTATTTGCTGAGCCCCTCTAGGGTATCTGTTTTTACAGAAAAGGCATGGTAGGGACAGCCATTGGCACAGGCGCCACAATCGATGCAGCGGTCCGCCAATATCTCGGCCTTACCGTTGCGCACGCGAATAGCTTCCGTAGGACAGAGCTTGACGCAGGATACGCAGCCCTGACATTTTTCGCTGTTTAATTGTACTGAATGGTAGTACTTTGTAGGAGCCAATGCGTATCACCTCACTTTGCGCGTGTACATCTTCATCATAAATCTTCACTTTGGTGCTTAAATTGCATCACAATGGTAGTACCCTCGCCCACCTTGGACTGGATATCAAACTCATCGGAGCATTTTTGCATATTGGGCAGGCCCATACCGGCGCCAAAGCCCATCTGGCGCACGTAATCTGGAGCTGTGGACCAGCCCTCCTGCAGCGCTTTCTTGATATCGGGAATGCCGGGACCCTGGTCCGTAACTGTAATCACAGTGTGGTCAGGGAAAACCTCTGCGGCCACATTACCGCCGCCGGCATGAATAATCACATTCATCTCTGCCTCGTAGGTACCAATAGCGATACGGCGCACGCAATCAGCAGGAATGCCCAAGCGTTGCAGCATCTTCTTGATTTTGGAGGAAGCCTCGCCGGCTCGCTCAAAATCGCCACCGGCGCAATCAAAGGCTAATTTTACAGATTTATTTTCACTCATTTTTACTTACCTCTTTTACTACAGCCACGAATCCCGGCACCATATAAAATGCCACAGGCATCAAACAGAGTATGCTCAGTTACCAAAATTGGCAGCATATTCTCCGTTGCCGCCTCCACAATTTCCTCACAGGGCACCTTGCCACGCACAAAGACCACACCGCTGAGCTCGGTCATGTCGGCAGTACGTACTACCTGCATATTCGTCAATCCTGTACACAAAAGGGTATTGCGCTTGGTAAAGGCCAAAACGTCACTCATCATATCGCTGCCGCAGCAGGTTTCAATTTGGCGGTCCAAGAACTCTTCTCCCCCCAATACCCTGGCCTCCAGCAGCTTTTGTACTTCACTTAGCTTCATACACATCGCTCCTGAAATCTGATATATACTTTTACGCTATTATTGTACTCTGTTTAATTGGGATTGTAAACAAGAAAAAAGCCGGAGCAGTATTTTGTAGCAAAATCCTTTATATTGTAAACTGCTTTACAAAATTTATAGTAAAGCACAATTTGTGTAATAAAATCACAAAAATTAGTTGACGGTAAGAAAATCTTGCGGTATCATCTAGCACATAGCTTAATACTGAGCGATGAAGAGAAGAGTAAACGCCAGAGCTTGGCACAGAGAGCCTCCATTCGGGTGCAAGGAGGAGCAAGGGGCGGTGTTGAAGATGGTCTCGGAGCTGATGGACTGAATTGCCGTAGATAGGAGCATTTAGGTCGTCCGGGCGCACCCGTTACAGTGCTAGAGTATTAAAGGGTAAAGTCATAAATCCCTGCGTACTTGATGAGGTTCATATGGTGACATATGGATGAATAAGGGTGGTATCACGAAATTACGCTTTCGTCCCTGTATTTTTGCAGGAACGAAGGCTTTTTTTATTGCTTAAGCTAGGTTACTGCAAAGGCGTCTCATTTTAGGAAATAGGAAATTATTAGGGAATTTAGTTTTAGGAGGAAGTACAAATGCCTATTAAAGTCAACGACCATTTATCAGCGATTGTTCAATTACAGGAGGAGGGCATCTTTACCATGACCGAGCAAAGGGCCAACACCCAGCGTGTGCGCCCCTTAAAGGTCTGTATACTTAACCTGATGCCCCTGAAAAAGCCCACGGAAATGCAGCTGCTGCGTCTTTTGGGTAATTCTCCCCTGCAGATCGAGGTGGATTTCTGTCGCGTGGTAACCCGCGAAACCACCCACACCGACAACTCCTATTTGGACAGAGCTTATTTGGAGTTTAATGACATTAAGGATAATTATTACGATGCCTTTTTAATGACCGGTGCTCCGGTGGAAACCATCCCCTTTGAGAAGGTGGACTATTGGACGGAAATCGAAGCCTATCTAGATTGGTCCGAATACCACTGCTATTCCACCATGACACTGTGCTGGGGTGCTCAGGCAGCGCTGTACCATTACTACGGCGTCAATAAAACTGTGCTGCCCGCCAAGATGTTCGGTATTTTCCCCTATGGCCTCACGGTGAAGAACCATCCCCTGCTGCGTGGCTTTGACGACCGTTATTTCATTCCCCAATCCCGCCACACTGCTGTGGATGACGATGCCATCGATGCCTGCAAGGCACTGCAGGTGCTGTCCCGCTCCGTGGAAAATGGCATCAATATTTGCGCTACCAAGGACCTGCGCCGCATTTTCGTGTTAGGCCATTTTGAGTATGACCGCTATACCCTAGCTAACGAATACTATCGTGATAAGCAAAAAAATTTACCCATCGAAATGCCCCAATTCTACTTCCCGGAAAACGATACCACCCAGGAGCCTGTTTTCAAATGGCGCAGCTATGCCCACCTTTTCTACATGAACTGGCTGAACATCGTGTACCAGGACACCCCTTATGACCTGAGCCAATTGGCACCAGCGGAGCACGATAAGCTGAATAAGGCACTGGATCAATATAATAAAATACTCCTGCAGCTGCAAAGAGTCGGCGCAGAAGTAAAAAAAGAACAATAAAAGGAGCTTAAGAAAATGGCAAATGTGAATATCAATACTAAATGCGTACAGGGCGGTTATCATCCCGACAACGGCGAGCCTCGTCAAATCCCCATCATTCAATCCACGACTTTTAAATATGATACCAGCGAGGATATGGGCAAGCTTTTTGATTTAGAGGCTACGGGCTATTTTTACTCCCGTCTGGCCAACCCCACCTGCGATTATGTAGCTGCCAAAATTGCGGAGCTGGAAGGCGGTGCTGCCGCCATGCTGACCTCCTCCGGCCAAGCAGCTAACTTTTTCGCCCTCTTCAACATCTGCGAAGCAGGCAGTCATATCGTGGCTTCCTCCTCCATCTATGGTGGCACATTTAACCTCATTTCTGTAACCATGGCCAAAATGGGCGTAACAGCAACCTTCGTCTCCCCCGATGCATCGGATGAGGAGCTGGACGCTGCTTTTCAAGATAATACCCGTGCTGTTTTTGGAGAAACCATTGCTAATCCGGCCCTGACCGTGCTGGATATCGAAAAATTCGCCAAGGCAGCTCATCGCCACGACGTACCCTTAATCGTGGATAATACCTTCCCCACCCCCATCAACTGCCGTCCCATCGAATGGGGCGCAGATATTGTAACCCATTCCACAACTAAGTATATGGATGGTCATGGTGCCTGCGTAGGCGGCGCCATCGTGGATAGTGGCAAATTTGACTGGCTGGCCCATGCGGATAAATTCCCAGGGCTGTGCCAGCCGGATGAGTCCTACCACGGCATTACCTATGCGGAAAAATTTGGACAAGCCGGCGCCTTCATTACCAAGGCTACCGCCCAGCTCATGCGTGATTTTGGCTGCGTGCAATCACCCCAGAGTGCCTTTATCCTGAATTTAGGCTTGGAATCCCTGCATGTGCGTATGCCACGCCACGTGGAAAATGGTCAGGCTGTAGCGGAATTCTTGGAAAAGCAGCCCCAAGTGGATTATGTAAGTTACCCTGGACTCGCCTCTAACAAATACCATGCTCTGGCAGAAAAATATCTGGGCAATGGTGGCTGTGGTGTAGTATCCTTCAATTTGAAGGGCGGACGCAAGGCAGCAGAGGCCTTCATGAAGCGCCTAAAAATCGCTGCCATTGAAACCCATGTGGCCGATGCACGCACCTGCTGCCTGAACCCCGCCACCAGCACCCATCGCCAAATGACCGATGAACAGCTGGCAGCCTGTGGTATTCCGGCAGGCCTAGTAAGAATTTCCTGTGGCTTGGAGGACAAGGAGGACCTAATTGCTGACTTGGCACAAGCTCTGGCAGGTATTGAATAATCAAGAAAATACGTTTATTGAGGTTAAAACTCCTTAAGAAATTACAAAAGCGTCAATTTTCTCCTGTTGTTTTGGAGAAAATTGACGCTTTATGTTTCTTTAAACTAGCTTTTTATACTGCAAAAACTCCTACCGCGAAACGCGGTATGGAGCAAGTGTTTGTTTTATATCTCGTAATTATTCAGCTTGGCACAGAGCATGGTAAGTCCGCCCATGAGCCAAAAGCACAGGCCCATTTGGGTATTGAAATAGACATGATCTGTAAGGCCGCCGATGGCAATGCCCACCGTGGCTAGCACATAGCCACGGCCCATGGCCTTAAGCCAGAGGCGGCGTCCGTGATAGGCTAGACGCCAAGCTGTGGGCAAGAAAATTCCCCACCACACCAGAAGGAACACCAAAAGGCCGTGGTAGCCTAATTCTGCGCACACGTTTAAGAAAATATTGTGGCAGTGGTACATAATGACGCTGGTGTCCTCTAGATAGAAGTTATAGTCAGGATAGACGAAGCGATAACCGTACCAGCCTACGCCCAGAGGAAAGTCCTCGATGACTGAGGTAGTGCTCTCAAAATAAGCCACGCGGAGCGCGGCGGAGGTGTCCTCGCCGCTGGTAATGGAGCTGAGGCGCTGCATGACGGCCCGGCCGCCCACGGCCAGGGCCACAGCACCGCCCACCAGCACCGGCACAAAGGCTTTACGACAGAACAGCACGCAAAAGGCCAGCAGCATGGCGGCGCAGGCCAGCCAGTTGCCACGGCTATAGGTGTAGAGCAGGCACAGTGCTGCTAGGGCGCCCGCGGCCGCGAAGACGGCACGCCAGCGCCTGCAGCCCTTACTCATGTTGAAAAACGCCGTACAATAGGAAATGACCAGCACCAAATAACCAGCTAAAATGTTAGGGTTTACCAGCGTGGAATAGACGCGCACCTTCAGGTCGGGGAACTGGTCCGGGTCGGACCAAATGCCCTCACCGGCCACGCCCAAAGCCTTTTGGGCGATGCCGATGAGGCTCACCAGCACCGACACGGCCAGGAACGCGCCCACAAGCTGCAAGGGGCGCGGCAGCGCTAGGAAGCGCTGGCGGAAGCCGCTTGCGCCAGTGGCTTCGGCACTAGCGGCCAAACCGCTAGCATGTGTCTTGGCCGCTGCCTCTGCGCTTGTACGCCCCTTAGACGCGTCCCCAAAGACTTGGGGACGCTGCCAGCCATACCGCAGCAGCACAAAAAACAGCGCACTATATTGCCCCGCCACGTACACATAATTCCAAGAGGAGATGAACTTATTCTTGGAAAAATGCAGCGATACTACTCCGATAATAAGCAGCAGGTACAGCAGTACCTGCTGCCAATTTTTTAAGACACAGGGCTGCTGCCGTCCCTTCACATACGCCACAATCGCCGCTGCCACAAAGGTCACACCCACACAAAACGCAGTGAATTCCTGATGCAGTGGTATCACCGCCACTGTAAACAGCAGCATATAGTATATTTTGTTGTCTAGATACTCCGCAATCTGTTTCATACTAGTTCAGCTTTTTCCGCTGCTCAAGCAGCATTTTCTTGAACTCACCAACTAGGTACAAGCTGCCGCACACGCACACCACGCCATCGGTGCCCGCGCCCTCAATGGCCAGCTTATAGGCCTCTGCCAAATCCGCTACGGGAATGGCATTGGGCCCTACCAGCTTCGCCAAATCAGCTGCCTCCGCCGCGCGATAGCCCTGGTCCGCACGCACCGTATACACCACATCATCATCATGAATCAATGTCTTGATGACGCCGCTCATATCCTTATCGCCCATCATGCCAAAGACAAAATGTACCTGCTGGCCCGGATAATACTTATTCAGCGCCTTGCGCAATGCCTCCGCGCCATTGGGATTATGCGCCCCGTCCAGAATAATATCGGGCTGCTGATGGATACGCTCTAAACGACCGGGCCACATGGTATTAGCCACGCCCAAATGCAGGGCCAGCTCATTAATGCGGTCGTCCTGCTTGGACACCAGCTTAGCAGCCACAATGGCCACGCTGGTATTCTTAATCTGATGCTCACCGGGCAGCTTAATTTCATATTCGGAGCTATAGGTATTACCTGCATAAAGGGTAAATTTTTGTCCCTCCATGGAGCTAGTTACCTCTTCACCGCGAAAGGCCTTGCCATATAGGTACACCGGCGCTTCCTTAAACATGGCGAAGCTGATGATGGGTCCTAAGGCCTCATTACCCTCAGCCGCTGTAACCACCGGCACCTTCTCCTTAATAATACCTGCCTTTTGCATAGCAATACGCTCCACGGTAGCGCCGCAGCGGTCCGTGTGATCCAAGGCCACATTAGTAATAACGCTGACCACAGGTGTAATCACATTAGTGGAGTCCCACAGGCCACCCATGCCCACCTCGATCACTGCATAATCCACCTTATTCAGGTAGAAAAAGAGAAAGGCAGCAGCGGTCAAAATTTCAAACTGGGTAGGCTGCTCGCACACGCCCTTTTTCACAATGCTGTCGGCAGCCACCTTTACAGCGGATATAGCCGTAGCAAAATCCTCGTCGCTAATATCCTTGCCGTTTAAGGTAATGCGCTCGTTGTACTTCACCAGATGGGGCGAAGTAAACTTGCCCACCTTTAAATTGGCAGCCAAAAGAATATTGGTAATCATGCTGGTGACGGAGCCCTTACCGTTGGTGCCGGTTACGTGCACAGTCTTTATCTTTTGCTCTGGATTACCCAGCTCCTTCAGGAGGCCTTCAATGCGCTCCATGCCCAGCTTGATGCCAAACTTGCCCAAGCTGTCCAGATAGCCAAGGCTTTCAACGTAATTCATATGTGCCTCCAAATTTTAAATCCATCTAAATATAGGAAAGCCTCCCCAAAGCGGGGAGGAATTTCCTACAAAATTACAAAGTCTTCAAATAAGCCAAGCGCTCGTTAATTGCCGTCTTTTTGCCGTTGAGCTCTTCAGCCTTAGCCTTTTCCTTCACAATAACAGCTTCGGGAGCTTTAGCAAGGAAGCCTGCATTGCCCAGCTTGCCCTCTACGCGGCTCAGCTCCTTGTCAATAGCAGCCAATTCCTTGTTCAAACGGGCAGTTTCCTTTTCCACGTCTATGAGGCCTGCCAGGGGCAGATATACCTCGATACCGGAAACTACAGCAGCCATAGCGTTTTCAGGCTTAGCAGCGCTGTCGTCCAGTACAGTCAGCTCGCTGATGCCGCCCATCAGATGGATGTAGTTAGCATTCGCTTCTACACCAGCCTTCAAGTCAGTAGCTACCAACATGGTAGCGGGAACCTTCTTTCCGGGCGGTACATTAACCTCTGCACGCATGTTACGGACAGCCTTGATGCTCTCCATGATAGCACCCATGAGACGCTCTGCTTCGTCATCAATCAAAGCAGGATCAGCCTCAGGCCACTTGGAAATCATGATGCTGGCTGCTTCGTGAGGCAGGCATTGGTAAATTTCCTCGGTAATGAAGGGCATATAGGGATGCAGGAGCTGCATAGCGCTGGTGAGCACCTTGGCCAGCACATGCTGTGCCGTAGCGCGCTCTTCAGCGTTATCTTTATTGTACAGACGGGGTTTAGCAAGCTCGATATACCAGTCGCAAACCTCGCCCCAGATGAAGTCGTAAATCATGCGACCGGCTTCGCCCAGCTCGAATTTCTCCAGCATTTCGGTAACGCCCTTGGCAGTGTGTTGCAGGCGGGACAGAATCCATTTATCGGCCAGAGTATAGGGAGCCAGCTTGGCGTTAGCATCATAGCCTTCAATATTCATCAGGGCAAAGCGGGAAGCATTCCAAATCTTATTGGCAAAGTTTCTGGTTGCTTCTACGCGCTCCCAATAAAAGCGCATATCGTTGCCCGGAGTGTTGCCGGTGATCAGCATGAAGCGCAGGGTATCAGCGCCGTATTTATCAATAACCTCCAAGGGGTCGATACCATTACCCAAGGATTTAGACATCTTGCGACCCAAGCTATCGCGTACCAGGCCATGAATGAAGACCTTCTCAAAGGGAATATCCTGCATGAATTCCATGCCCATAATCAGCATACGTGCTACCCAGAAGAAGATGATGTCGTAGCCAGTTACAAGTACGCTGGTAGGATAGAATTGTTTCAGCAGCGGGGTCTTATCAGGCCAACCCATAGTGGAGAAGGGCCACAGAGCGGAGCTGAACCAGGTATCCAGTGCGTCCTCATCTTGATGAATATTAGTGCTGCCGCATTTGGGGCAAGCAGTCAAATCGGTACGGCTAGCGTGCATTTCGCCGCAGTCATCACAGTACCAAACGGGAATGCGGTGACCCCACCAGATCTGGCGGGAAATACACCAGTCACGGATATTATCCATCCAGCCGGTATAGGTCTTGGTGAAGCGCTCCGGTACGAATTGGGTACGACCGTCGTTGACGCAGTCCACAGCAGCCTTTACAAGGGGCTCCATTTTTACGAACCATTGGGTGGATACCAGAGGCTCTACGATGCAGCCGCAGCGTTGGCAGTGGCCAACAGCATGGGCATGGTCTTCGATTTTAACAAGGTAACCGCCGGCTTCCAAATCAGCCACGATGTTCTTGCGGCATTCCTCGCGGGTTTGGCCCTCATATTTGCCTGCTTCCGCAGTCATCTTGCCATCCATGCCAATAACAACTACACTGGGCAGGTTATGACGAATGCCCATCTCATAGTCATTGGGGTCGTGGGACGGAGTGATTTTAACAGCGCCGGTACCAAATTCCAAATCAACATAGCTATCAGCGATGATGGGAATAATGCGACCGTTGGCGGGCAGGGTCAGATGCTTGCCAACCAAATGACCGTAGCGAGGGTCAGCAGGGTTTACTGCTACAGCAGTATCGCCAGGAATGGTTTCAGGACGAGTGGTGGCGATGGTCAGATAGGTACCCTCTTCCTCCACAACGGGATAACGGAAATACCACAGATGGCCAGGATCATCCTTGTGCTCAACCTCGATATCGGACAGAGCAGTGTTACAGTTTACGCACCAGTTGGTGATGCGAGTGCCCTTATAAATCAAGCCCTTTTCAAACAGGGTGCAGAAAACCTCGCGTACAGCCTTGGAGCAGCCCTCGTCCATGGTGAAGCGCTTGCGCTCCCAGTCGCAGGAAACGCCCAAATGCTTCAGCTGGTTGATTATGCGGTCGCCATATTGCTCCTTCCAAGCCCAAACGCGCTCAAGGAACTCCTCGCGGCCCAGATCATAACGGGTCTTGCCCTCTTCCTTTTTAATTACTTCCTCTACCTTAATTTGGGTAGCCAGGCCTGCGTGGTCATAGCCGGGCATCCACAGTGTATTGTGACCCATCATACGATGCCAACGAATCAAAATATCCTGCAGGGTATTATCCAAAGCATGGCCCATGTGCAGCTGGCCAGTGATATTCGGAGGGGGAATAACAATGCTAAACGCCTTATTACCTTCCTCTACCTCAGCATGAAAATAACGATTTTTTTCCCAGAACTCATACCATTTCTTCTCTACGGAAGCAGGGTCATACACCTTAGGAATATTATGTTCCTCGCTCATTTACAATCCTCCTTAAAAATAAAAAGCCCTGTTCTTCATGAACAGGACGCATAATTATCGTGGTACCACCTATCTTCCCCGCGCGCAGGGCGCAGAGCACTCGAAGCACGTAACGTGTGCGGACGACCTTGCCTACTAAAGCCCTTGATAAGCTGGTTCAGCAAAGCGGCTCCCGGACTACAGCCTTCACACCGATGCACGCAGCTTGCACCAACCGCTGCCTCTCTTAAGCATCTACCGGTCAAAGCCCTTCCGTTCCTTGCCTTTGGGATATAAATTTGTATACACTATATCTTAGCAAGTTCAGCGCTCAGTGTCAACAGTTTTATGCTAAAATCAGTAAAACCGCTTCTGCGGTTAGAGCGGAAGCGGTTGCAAAGGTCACGTATCTTGCTTTTTATTTTGCTTTTTTAAGAAGCTGGAGCACCGCCAAAAGATCATCCACATCAATACCGCTGTTTTTATCCTTTTTTGCCAGCACAGTACCGTCCTGCTCATCAATTTCTTCGAAAAAAGCTGCCATGGGAGTCCCCAGTGAATCGTGCAAACGCAGCAGCACATCAATGGTGGCATTGCAGCGACCATTTTCAATATTACTAAAGTGAGCTTGGGTAATACCTATCTCCTTAGCCAGGCTTTGTTGGGACAGACCCTTGCTAACCCGCATCAGCCTGATTTTGTTGCCAATAGTTTTTATTCTGTCAGTCATCAAAGCACCCTCCGTCCTAAGTTATAAAACATAGAGCTTAGCATTGCTTGCCCCTGTTATTATATTATAAGGTACGTTAATATTATACCACAGTTGTACCCCCCCCGGCAAGATTTACTTAGGTAAAATTTTTACTTTTTAAGCTTGCTAATATTGTACTATAGGTAAAAGCTACTGTTTTATATTTATAAACACTACCAATTATCAAGTTATTAATACTTTTGAAAATAAAAAAACCGCCCAGCTAACGGCGGCTTTTTTATTCGTTTAGCATGCCACACCCCTGTAACAGCTAACATCTAGGGAGGAGAAGGATTAGGAGTATCTGATTTCTTTTGAACGGCATATTGATGATATGCAAAAGCAAATGTCCAGTTTGCTTATGTTCCAAAGGAATTTGGTCAATCAATATTTCGCCCTGCTTGCTAAGTCGATTAAAAAACCGCCCCTGCATGCAGAAGCGGTTTAATGCGCGCATCCAAGGAAGCTGCCACTCTCACATAAACAGCACCTTATCTGTTAACATCTCTCCTGTCGCCCGCAGGTCAAGCATATGCTTGTATGAATTGCTTTGCTGACTCCAGATAAATCTGTTACAGCGGCGGGACCGTGTGGATTTGCACCAGTTAGCTCTTCATACGAAATATTGATTTGATGCTCTAATTATACTCATTCTTATTAAGAATGTCAAGGCTTTTAAGAGAAAAATATAGAAAAATTTTTAGTAAGATTTTCTCCTAATAAGCATAGAGAAAAGTGGCAGAAGCCTTTGCTTGCCACCACTTTTCCTTAGAAATTAATCTATCTATTAATCTGATTGTAATGCTTAGCTGCCGCTCGATCCATGTCAAAGGCACGTATAAGCTCCGTTACAGCTTGGCTGGGTGATACAACACCATTCACAGCAGCCTCCATAACAGCGGGCAAGCGTCCCTTAATCATGGGGTCCTCAAAGAAGAGATTATGCAAATGCTCATCAATCATGCTGTTAACCCAGGACAGGGTTTGGGACTTGCGCCGATTGAAAAAGGCACCTGACTCCTTAGTAACCTTTTCAAACTTGCGCATGACAGCCCACAGCTCGACGAGACCCTCCTTGGTAAGGGCTGAGCACCTGTACGCATGCGTCTTCCAGCCATCTGTTGCAGGACGAATGAACTCAATCATGCGCTCATACTCGCCCTGAGTAACGATAGCCTTGGGCAAATTGTCGCCATCCGCCTTGTTAACCACAATGGCATCGGCAACCTCCATGATGCCCTTTTTGATGCCCTGCAAATCATCGCCGGCACCTGTGAGCACTACCAGCATAAAGAAATCCACCATGGAGCGCACGGTAATTTCGCTCTGGCCTACACCCACCGTTTCCACCAAAATTACGTCGCAGCCAGCCGCTTCACACAACAGCATAGTTTCACGACTCTTACGGGCCACGCCGCCCAAGGTTCCCTTGGCCGGAGACGGACGAATGAAGCAGTTGGGCTCACGGGACAGCATTTGCATGCGGGTTTTGTCACCCAGGATAGAGCCGCCAGTGATGGAGCTTGTCGGATCCACCGCCAGCACGGCTACCTTGTAGCCCTGACGGCACAGCATTTGGCCAAAGGCCTCAATAAAGGTACTTTTGCCAGCGCCGGGCACACCGCTAATGCCAATGCGCAGGGCCTTGCCCGTATAGGGCAACAGGGCCTGCAGCACCCGTTGGGCTTTATCAAAATCCCGTGGAGCATTACTTTCAATCAGAGTAATAGCCTGGGAGAGGATCTTGCGATCGCCTGCACTGACTCCTTGAACCAGCTCTTCAGCGCTCAAGCGCTTGCGCAGCGGGAACCGCTTCGCATTTACAGCTGGAGTATACTTCTCCTCCGAAACAGCATTTACATTGCTGTCTATGCCGCCCATAACCGAGCAGGCAAAATTGGGATCTTTTTTCAGGGGTACCCAACTAGGACGTATATCTTTTTCACCAGTTTCAGGCATTTATCTCACCTCAGTTCACTCATCGGCATGCTCTTGTTTAGCACGGTCCACCAGCATTTGCAGCAGCTGGATGCAGCATTTAGGAATATTGGTGCCAGGGCCAAAGATGCCTGCAGCACCATGCTCGTACAGATAATCGTAATCCTGAGCCGGAATTACGCCGCCGATGCAGACCATGATGTCCTCACGACCACGCTTAGCAAGCTCTTCCACCAAAGCCGGCAGCAAGGTCTTGTGACCTGCAGCCAAGGAGGAGAAGCCAACCATATCAACGTCGTTATCCACTGCGTCTTGTGCTGATTCCTCAGGAGTTTGGAACAGAGGACCAACATCGACGGTCCAGCCCATATCTGCAAAGGAGGTTGCCAAAACCTTTTGGCCACGGTCATGACCATCCTGACCCATCTTAGCCAGGAAAATACGCGGACGACGGCCTTCCAGCTGTTCAAACTCGTTAGCCAGCTTGTTAGCCTTTTCCATATCGTCATTGCCGCTGAATTCACTGGAGTATACGCCAGATACAGTGTGAATAACGGCATTGAAGCGACCGGACACTTTTTCTACTGCATCGGAAATTTCGCCTAGGGATGCACGGTCGCGAGCGGCTTGTACAGCCATCTCCAGAAGGTTGCCGTTATCGCGGGACTCAGCGGCGCGGGTAATAGCAGCCAAATCGGCTTTAACCTTTTCGCCATCACGCTCTGCTCTCAGTTTTTCCAGACGCTTAATCTGCGCGTTGCGTACAGCAGTGTTATCGATGGACAATACGTTCAGCGGGTCTTCCTTAGCCAGACGGTACTTGTTCAGGCCAACGATGGTTTCCTTACCGCTGTCGATATTAGCTTGACGACGAGCAGCGCACTCTTCGATACGCATCTTAGGCAGACCGGTGGCAATAGCCTTAGCCATACCGCCCAGAGCCTCAACCTCTTGAATGTGAGCCCAGGCACGACGAATAATTTCGTTGGTCAGGTACTCTACATAGTAAGAGCCGCCCCACGGATCGATAATCTTGCAAACCTTGGTTTCATCCTGAATGTACAGCTGAGTATTACGCGCCAAGCGTGCGGAGAAGTCGGTGGGCAATGCGATTGCTTCGTCCAGTGCGTTGGTGTGCAGGGATTGGGTGTGACCCAGTGCTGCGGACATTGCTTCCATACAGGTACGGGAAATATTGTTGAAGGGGTCCTGCTCGGTGAGGGACCAGCCGGAGGTTTGGCTATGGGTACGCAGTGCCATGGATTTAGGATTCTTAGCGCCGAAGCTCTTAAGAATTTTAGCCCACAGTACGCGAGCAGCACGCATCTTGGCCACTTCCATGAAGTAGTTTTTGCCCATATCCCAGAAGAAGGACAGACGCTTTGCGAAAGCATCCACAGGCAGGCCTGCAGCTTCACCGGTACGAATGTATTCCATGCCGTCGGCCAGAGTATAGCCCAGCTCCAGGTCGCAGGTAGCACCGCATTCTTGAATGTGGTAGCCGGAAATGGAAATACTGTTGAATTTGGGCATGTATTTGGTAGTATATTCGAAAATATCGCCAATGATACGCATGGACATAGCCGGAGGATAAATATAGGTATTACGTACCATGAATTCCTTCAGAATGTCGTTTTGGATGGTACCGGCCATGATGGATTTATCAACGCCCTGCTCCTCACCAGAAACGATGAAGAAGGCCAAAATCGGCAGTACGGCGCCGTTCATGGTCATGGATACGGACATTTGGTCCAGAGGAATGCCACTGAAGAGGATGTTCATATCCAGCATGGAGCAAACGGATACGCCTGCTTTACCAACGTCACCAACTACGCGCGGGTTATCAGCGTCATAGCCACGGTGCGTGGGCAAGTCGAAGGCGATGGACAGACCTTTTTGGCCTGCTGCTAGATTGCGGCGGTAAAAGGCGTTGGACTCTTCAGCAGTGGAGAAGCCTGCGTATTGACGTACTGTCCAGGGACGGAATACATACATGGTGGAATAGGGTCCCCGCAAAAACGGCGGAATACCGCTCATGAAGTCCAAATGATTGCATTTGGCATAAATATCCTTGGTGTACAGCGGCTCTTTAGGAATACGCTCCAAGGTAGTATCATACAGGGCGTCATAGTTTTCGCCCATTTTTGCTTCCAGATTTTTCTTCCATTCGTCATAGGAACAGGAAGGATGATTAGGAAGGGCAACTTTAGTGAAATCAGGATTAATGCTCATTATTCAATCATCCCCTTCTTCTTTTGCAGCATCTTCAAGGTAGCATAGCAGTTTGCGGATACGCTGATAAAGGCATCAACGCCGGCAGCCATGTAAACGGGCTCCAAATCCTTGGGTGCAGCACCTGCCAGGAACAGAGTCATATTGGGGTTGGCAGCCTTCAGCATGGGAGCCAGAGCCGGAACGTCCTCCGGATAGGTAGCATCTGTGGAGCAAATTACGGCTACATCATAGGGAGTGCCCTTGTCATCAATGCCTGCCTTCAGAGCCTCTACACACTTTTCGTAGCGAGAGCCCGGTTTGCCCTCATCATCCTGGAAGCCATTGTTCAGATGTACGTTGAACTCGCCCACCTGCAGGAAGCTGGTGGAGAAGTCGGCACGAGCCTTGTGTTGAGGAATGGGACCCATGTTGGCCAGGAATACTTCCACATTTTTGCCGGTTTCAGCCATGTATTTTTCGGTATCAAAGCGCAGTGCTTCGTAGCGCTCGGTCCAGTGATGGGCAGCGATGGCTTCAATGGACTCGGTCTGCTCGGCCTTGCAGCCAGCAGCAGCCACTTGACCAATGGTAGCGCCATTGGAGAAGGCTTCAATAGCACCTTCCACAGTAGCAACCTGGGCCAGCTTGCCAGCCAGATAATTGGTATCAATGTCAGCGACATAAGCAGCTACAGCAGCTTCGCGCTGTTTTTTCAGCTTAGGAGTATCTTCTACGCGACGCTCCAGAGGTTCTTCGGTCATGTTGGGATACATGTTGACGCCAACAGCGCGGTCCTTGCGCATTTCCAATGCCTTGAAGCGTTTTTCCAAAACCTCGGCAATGGCCTTTTGCGGATAGCCAGCCTCCAGAGCCTTGGTGATACCTCCCATTTCCTCGATTTTTTGGAACTCAGCCCAAATCTTGTCGGCAATTTGCTTGGTCAGGGACTCAACAGCCCAGGAGCCACCGGCAGCGTCAATGGGGCTCAGCATGCCAAATTCTTCCTGTAGCATCACATGCAGGTTGCGGGCAATACGGCGGGAGAAAACATCGCCCTTGCGAATGAGCTCGTCAAAGGGAGGATTGTCGTAGGTATGCACACCACCTACTACGCTGGAGAAGGTCTGGGTGCAGTTACGCAGCATATTTACATAGGGATCGATAACGGTCTTAGTAAAGCGGGAGCTGCGACCATGTACCATGATAGCACGGTCTGTTTCCTCAGCACCAAAGGCTTCCATAATGGCAGCCCAAACCTGGCGCAGAGCGCGCAGCTTAGCGATTTCCATGAAGAAGTTAGCGCCTTGGTTGAAGGCAAAATACAGGGAAGCAGCAATATCCTTCAGCTCCAGACCACGTTTTTGCATTTCACGAATGTATTCCACTGCTTCAGCAAAGGTATAAGCAACCTCTTGCACAGCATCTGCGCCGCCGTCAGTAAAGGCATCACTTTGCAGGAATACAGTGCGCAGCTCAGGCGCATTAGCGCGAGTATATTTAATGGTTGCAGCCATTTCATCGTACAGTGCGGACAAGGAAGCAGCAGTTTGACCCTTCTTAATCAGCTCGCCCAGAGGGTCAGCGCCGATAACGCCACGCACGCCCTTGATTTCCTTGCCAGCGCCCTTCAAAGCAGCAGCGGTCAGAGCCAGCATACCCTTGGCACCAGCACCGGTGTACATCATCAGAGGATATTTAGCCAAATCAAGGCCATTTAAGAGCACGCTCATATCCTCCACAGTGGTTACGTTGACACCGATGTCGCCAGGCTTTTCGGCATCCTTAACGTCAATGCCCTCTTTAGTAGCGGTGTCCAGCTTAATGTGGTACACAGTGGAGCCCTTGGCAATTTCTTCCTTCAGCAGCTCGTTGTTCTCGGCGGGCAGGGTTTCATCACAAGCTTGGGCAATGCCCCAGGGCTCGTGGATATAACCATTGACAGTAGCGCCACGCAGGAAATCGCCCATGCCAGGATAATCATCCGTGGGCAGAATCGGATCCGTAGTCTTGCGCAGATAGATGGGGTCAAAGGTAATACCCTCGTAGTTTTTGGTATACATGATCTTGTCAAAGGGCTTACCCTTCAACAGAGCGTTGCAGGCCTCCACCCATTCATCCCAGGTGGGCTCGGCAAACTCATCAAAGGTAACCTCGGGGAACTCGGCTACCTTCTCTGACTTGCGCAACATTTCTTCCAGTTCTTTATCTGTTAGAGGCTTTTCATCCATAACAGAAGCTGTGGATTTTTGTTGTTCATCAGCCATATAAATAATCCTCCTTTAAAAATAGTTTTACTTGTTGCTACCTCGACGGTAAATTCTTATGCTCGCTACCACCTCCACATATTTTTTGCTTGATGCCCGGCCTGCCCACTGCTCTCACCCAGTGTTTCTGGCAGTCCCAAAGCATCCCTTGCTTGGAAGATTAAAAGCAAACAGCATTTATATACACGGTCACGGTTGTCCAGGCCGTATATAGCAAATTTACATGGCGCTTAAGCCAGGTAATGACACTCCTGTACCCGCCCAAAGCGCAGCTGCAAGGGCCTTATTTCAGCTTTAGGAGACATGGTGTCGTTCACAATCAAATTGCCTAGAGCAGCAATGGGCTCCCGCCCACGGCTTTGTAAAAAGCGAGCGTAGTAGTCCAGCTGGGGTACGTCCTCGCTGGAGGCATAGAAAACAGCCGATTGCTGCAGGGGCAGCTCCTGCTTGGCAAAGGGGTCCACCACAGCGAAATAGGCCTCTAAAACACCGCAGATATCCTGCTTTTTGGGATTATAGGTAACCTCCACACCATAGAGCTCCTCGCCATTTTGAGCTACGGCATGCACGGGCAAAATTGCCTCCACGCCCTTCACCTTGAGAAAATTTTTTTGCAATGCATATGGCTGTCCTGCTAAATATAGTTTTTTCATGGGCTCGCCCTCCTTCAAAATGCTTATCTAAAAAGAAAAAGCCACCACAAAATGTGATGGCTGAATTTGCGACGCTGTAGCGCACCCCTACGCTACAGCATCATGGGAGAAAGGAAATGCTTACAGCTAAAAGGAAAATTTGAGAATGGGATTTGAATTCGCGACTTGTCCAGGGCCGCGCACAAGTAAAACATGGAAGGACATCGATGGCTTGGACCTTCTCCTAGGGTACAGCCATCACGCAGCCCTAGGAGCATAGAGAATAGAAAACCGTTTTTCAAAGAAGCCCTCTGACCCTCTACGGGCGGGACTTTTGAAAAACGGCGAAACATCATAGAAACACGGATAAACACAAAATCCGACTCTTACGACACCTCTCCCCGTCTCTCGCAGGTCTAACGACGATGTATCCTACAGGCAGTTCTTCTGACTTCGCTTCTTTACTCATTTCGCCTTCCCAGGTTTCCCCAGTGACATTTGTGAAACGAGCTCCACGTTACAGCGGCGGGACCGTGCCGGACTTGCACCGACTTCTCTATTGAGCTTACGCACCTGTAATCCAATATCAACTTGTTGTAGTTAATTATACTTATTCTTATTTATTTTGTCAATGCTTTTCGGAGAGAAATTTAATTATTTTTATTTACTTCAATGAGGTACCCTACAAACACAAAAAAGCGCCTAGCCGTCAGTGCTAAGCGCTTTTATAAGTCGCTATTCATTTTCTCCTACCTCTTAGTGAATGTATAATACCTGGAATTCATAGAATACCTTTAACATTTTCTCTAACATATTGCTTACCTCTCAATCTAAATCTTAGTGCATGTACAGTACTTGGAACTCGTAGAATACCTTCAACATTCTTTCTAACATGATGTGTGCCTCCTTTAAGCTCTCTATCCCTTGGGATGGTTATAGTATAACATGTTGGAACGCTTTTGTCCAGTACGGACTTTTTATGTCCCAATATAATTGAAGACGTCAAAAACCGCTCAACCATGCGGTTTTCAAGGCTTGCTAGGCCTAGGAAAGAAAAAAGTCGCAGAAAAATTTTTCTGCGACTTTGTATCTTTTTTGTGAACTATATTTGCGTAAAGCTATGCTGCCTAAACCTGCTTTTTGGGAAAGAGCCAATTTAGCATGGGCGGAATACCGATATTAATGGCCAGTACCCGCACCAGCTGATAGGTTAAAATGACGGAAACATTTTCCTTCATGCTCATGCCTGCCAAGGACATTTCCGCAATGCCACCGGGAGCCATGGCCAAAAAGGCTGTAATCAAGCTAAACCCATAGCGTGCACTGAGCATATGGGCCATGCCGACACTCACCACGATTAAAAAGGCGGTGCCAATGAGAATGTAGGGTACCATCTTTTTGGTAGCCATAATTCTTTTGGCATCCAGCTGCATGCCCATGAAAAGGCCGATGCTCACCTGGGCCGGTGCCATTAAATAGATGGGCACCGGCTGCACACCATTGCTATACACGGCAAAGGCAGCTGTAGCCAAAATCGGTCCTAAAAGCTTGGGAGTGGGCAGATGAACTTTAATAGCTATAAAGCTACCCAAAATAGCTAGGGGAATGAACACAAGCCAGTGCACGCCACCATGATTGGGCATGGTAACAGCGCTGCTCACTACCTTGGCATCCAAAAGCCAAATAACTAAAAAGGGTACGGTTATAACCACGCTCAACAAGCGAATAACCTGCATCACCATAACCACATTGGGGTTAACCTCGTCATCATCCTCTGCCAAGAGCATGGTCAAGGTCATGCCACCGGGCAGCATACCCATAATGCAGCTTTTCAAGCCTTCCCCGGAGATTTTCGCGGTGACATAAGCCAGCAGCAGGCTAGCACCTAAAATCACCACGGTTGCTTCCGTAACGCCCCGCAGCTCCCGCAAAAAATTGGTCCAGGTATCCGCTGTAAAGGTGGAGCCAATGCCATAGCCAGCCACCATCAGCGCGTATTCACGCAGCTGCTTGGGCCAGCTCACCTGAGCCCTTTGGGCCAGGGTCTTGCAGGCGATAGCTGTCAGCAGTCCGCCCAACAAAAATGGTATGGGCAGATGCAAGCGTAGCAGCATGTGTCCTAGGCTGAGAGCCACGATAAAAAGCAATATTCGATTTAGCAGCATAGTATCTGCCCCCTCACATTCTCAAAAAACTTAAGCTTCCTGCTCCTCTTCCACGCCATCATCCACCAGAGCAGCCATAATCCGATTAATGAGCTCGCTGCGATTGGTGTGCTGGCTGGAAGTATAGGTTATAATATCCTCCTCACTAAGGCCCATCTCTCGCTTGAAAAGCGCCTTTTGGCTCATAGCAGCATTTTTAGAAAGCTTGTCGGACTTAGTCAGTACAACCTGTACCTTTAAGCCGCATTCCTTGAGCCATTGGTAGCATTCCATATCGTTTTCCATGGGCTTATGGCGAATATCAATCAACTGACACACCAAGCCCAAATTCTCGCTACCAGAAAGGTACTTGCTGATAAAGCCGGACCATTGCTCCTTATTGTTGCGATTGGTCTTAGCAAAGCCGTAGCCAGGCAAATCCACTAAATAAAATTTAGCTCTTTCGTCCAAGCCCTCATCAGTACGCTTAGCCTCCAGCTCATAAAAATTGATGGTCTGGGTTTTGCCGGGAGTGGCGCTGACTCTAGCAAGGCCATTGCGACGACACAAGGAGTTAATCAAGGAAGATTTGCCCACATTACTGCGACCAATAAAGGCGGCTTCAATCATGCGAATAGGCGGATATTGGTCGGCACGTACTGCAGAGGCGACATATTTAGAACGAATAATATCCCAATTATCCTTACTCATGAGCTTCCTCCAAGGCTATTTGTAGTACATCATCTAAATGCTCCACGGGTATGAACTGCATTTGCTTGCGCACGTTATCCGGCAGCTCATCCAAATCCTGCAAATTACGCTTGGGCAAAAGCACTGTCTTTACCCCATAGCGATAGGCGGCCAGCATCTTTTCCTTAATGCCGCCTACGGGCCACACCTTACCGGAGAGAGTAATCTCGCCGGTCATAGCCAGCTTACCCTTAACGCGCTTACCGGTCAGGGCGGATACCATAGCCGTAACCATGGTTACGCCGGCGGAGGGACCATCCTTGGGCACAGCGCCCTCTGGCAAATGAATGTGCAAATCTATGGTTTCACTGAAGTTTTCCTCCAAGCCCAAGGTTTTAGCACGACTGCGGATATAGGTGTAGCCTGCTTGGGCAGACTCCTTCATCACATCGCCCAGTTGTCCCGTTAAGGTCAAATTGCCCTTGCCCTTGAAGGCCAATACCTCCACCTTCAAAAGCTCGCCACCCACGCTGGTCCAGGCCAGACCATTGCAGGTGCCCACGGAGGGCTCCAGGCTAATATCATCATCCATGAAGAGCACCTTGCCCAGGTACTTCTCCAGATTCTTTTCCGTAACCTGCGCCGATTTTTTCTTGCCCTGCACAATGGTATAGGCAATCTTGCGGCAGACACCGGCCAGCTTGCGCTCCAAATTACGCACACCGGCCTCACGAGTGTAATCGTGAATTACACGGCGAATGGCCTTCTCGCTTAAGGATACCTTGTAGTTTTCAAGACCGTTCAGCTTGATTTCCTTGGGCAGGAGATGCAGCTGGGCAATCTTCACCTTTTCCTCATCAGTGTAGCTGCTCAGCTGGATAATCTCCATACGGTCCCTGAGGGCCGGAGGAATGGTCTCTACAGTGTTGGCAGTCACAATCCAGAACACATTGGACAAGTCAAAGGGGAACTCGATAAAGTGGTCGCTGAAGGAATGGTTTTGCTCCGGGTCCAGTACCTCTAAAAGGGCGGATGCCGGATCACCGCGGAAGTCCGCAGCCATTTTGTCCACCTCATCCAGGAGGAAAACAGGGTTCATGCAGCCTGCTACCTGCATGCCATGGATAATGCGACCGGGCATGGAGCCGATGTAGGTGCGGCGGTGGCCGCGGATTTCGGCTTCATCGCGAATACCGCCCAGGGAAACGCGGGTAAAGCTGCGACCGATAGCCTTAGCGATGCTAAAGGCCAGACTGGTCTTGCCCACACCGGGAGGACCTACTAAGCACAGGATGGGACCGCGGGTGCTCTTGGAAAGAGCACGCACTGCCAAATATTCCAAGATGCGCTCTTTCACCTTTTTCAGCCCGTAGTGGTCTGCATCCAACGTTTTTTGCGCCAGCTTAAGGTCAAAATTATCCTCAGTAAATTTACCCCAGGGCAGGGACAAAAGAGCATCAATATAGCTACGGATAACTGCACCTTCGGGCGTCATCGGCGGCATCTTGACCAAGCGATTAAACTCCTTATTCAGCTTCGCCTCCACGTCCTCGGGCAGCTTCAGCTCGGCAATTTGGCGCTTGTACTCAGCGATTTCACTTTGTACATCCTCTGCCTCGCCCAGCTCCTTGCTGATGGCCTTAATTTGCTCCCGCAGATAGTATTCCTTCTGGTTTTGCTCCACCTGCTCATGCACCTGCTGGGAAATACTCTTGGCCACGCTCGCAATCTCCTGCTCGCGGGTCAAGAGCTCATACAAATAGCGTAAGCGCTCATTGACTACAGCCTTTTCCAAGGTGTTTTCTTTCTCATCTATAGAAATAGGCAGATAACCGCACATCATATCGGCAACTCTACCCGTGTCGGGCTGGGATTTGAAGGCCTGTACCACCTCGGCATTGATTTTTTTCGTTACCAGTACCCACTTCTCAAAGGCCTCTAAAAGCAAGCGACGCAGAGCCTCCTCTTCCGTAGGATCACCAGCTACGCTTGCTACCAGCTCGCCCTGACCTACGAAAAAGTCGCTGTCGTTTTGATGTACCTCAGTTACCTCGCCTAAGTGCACCCGCTCCAAGCCTTCTACCAAAATGCGCATAGCGCCGCTGGGCAGCTGTAGCTGCTGCTTGACCTCAGCCACAACGCCCCAGCCATACAAATCAGCAATAGTAATATCGCTGATATTGGCATCTCGTTGCGCAGTTAAAATTATCTTTTTATCCCCCTCCATCACTGCTCTTACAGCAGCCATGGATTTTTCGCGGCCCACATCCACATTTACCAGCATTCCCGGCAAAACCAACAGGCCACGCAGAGGCAATAAGGGTTTCGTTATCATTTCCGTAGTATTCATTGCTTCACCCATCTAAACCCTCCTTTCACGAAAAAACAATAGAAAAGGGGAAGGCCTTTTTCTCCTTCCCCTCATTTTGCAATTAATCTTCCACAATCATCTGTGGCTCACAATGCTCACGCACAGTGGCTTCAGTAACAATGCATTTTTTTACATCGTCACGGGAAGGAACATCATACATTACATTGCGCATAATGGACTCAATTATTGAACGCAGACCACGAGCACCGGCATTACGCTTCAGCGCTTCTTCAGCAATAGCCTCCAGAGCTGCAGGCTCAAACTCCAGCTCCACACCATCCATCTCAAGGAAACGTTGATATTGCTTTACCAGCGCATTGCGAGGCTCGGTCAAAATCTTTACCAAAGCTGCCTTATCCAAGGAATTCAACGTTACCACTACGGGCAGACGACCGGCAAATTCCGGGATAATACCAAACTTCATAATATCCTCAGGCAACACCTGGTCAAAGGCCTCGTTAACATTAACCTCAGCCTTCTTGCGGATATCTGCGCCAAAGCCCAGATTCTTTTTGCCCACACGAGCATTGACAATATGCTCCATGCCGGCAAAGGCACCGCCACAAATAAAAAGGATATTGGTGGTATCGATATTGATAAACTCCTGATGGGGATGCTTACGTCCTCCCTTGGGCGGCACGCTAGCCACGGTACCCTCCAGAATTTTCAGCAAAGCCTGCTGCACGCCCTCACCGGAAACGTCGCGAGTAATGGAAACGTTTTCGGATTTGCGGGCAATCTTATCAATTTCATCAATGTAAACAATGCCACGTTGAGCAGCTTCCACATCATAATCAGCATTGCTAATGAGCTTTAAGAGGATATTCTCCACATCCTCGCCCACATAGCCCGCTTCCGTAAGCGTAGTTGCATCGGCAATAGCAAAGGGCACCTGCAAAATTTTAGCCAAGGTTTGGGCCAGCAGGGTTTTGCCGCTACCGGTGGGGCCCAGCATCAGGAT
This sequence comes from Phascolarctobacterium sp., assembly GCA_034086985.1. Lineage (GTDB taxonomy): Bacteria > Bacillota > Negativicutes > Acidaminococcales > Acidaminococcaceae > Phascolarctobacterium_A. The sequence goes on along the minus strand of JAXDZG010000021.1, from coordinate 77,861 downwards.
GTTGGACTTTTGCAGCTCCACCTCACGTTTATCTTGAGGATTCTGCATTTCATAATTAATGCGTTTATAATGGTTGTAAACAGCCACGGACAGGGTCTTTTTGGCCTCATCCTGGCCGATAACATATTCATCTAAAATAGCCTTGATTTCTTTCGGTTTTGGCAGCTCGCTAACCTCAGTGCCATTTTCTTGTGCTGCCTGCTGCTTATCCTCGTCAAGCATATCTTTGCAGAACTCGATACACTCATCGCAGATATACACTCCACGTCCGGCAATCAATCTGCCCACTTGGCTTTCGCGTTTACCGCAAAAGGAGCAGCACAAATCCTTGCCCTGACCATCGTCAAAATTCATCTCGTAAATCTCCTTGGTATCTTATTCTGCTGATTTGTTACGGCTGACAACCTCATCAATCAGACCATATGCCTTTGCTTCCTTGCTGGTCAGGTAGTGGTCACGCTCGGTATCAGCGGCAATCTTTTCCACGCTTTGGCCGGTATGCTTAGCCAGCACCTCGTTCATCTCCTGGCGAATGCGCAGGATTTCCCGAGCGTGGATTTCGATTTCCGTAGCCTGGCCCTGGGCACCGCCCAGAGGCTGATGAATCATCACCCTGGAATAGGGCAGAGCAAAACGCTTGCCAGGTGCGCCGGCAGCCAGCAGCACAGAAGCCATGCTGGCAGCCATACCCATGCAGATAGTGGAAACATCGGGCTTAATGTATTGCATTGTGTCATAAATAGCCATGCCGGCGCTAACGCTGCCGCCTGGGCTATTAATGTACAGATGAATATCCTTATCGGGGTCCTCGGACTCCAGGAACAATAACTGAGCGATGACAACATTGGCCATACTGTCATCAATAGGTCCGGTCACGAACACGATTCTGTCCTTTAACAGGCGGGAGTAAATATCGTAAGAACGCTCGCCACGGCTGGATTGTTCAACAACGATAGGCACGTAATTCATTTTGTCACACTCCTTTACTGTATGCTTTTATCATCAAGCTTAGCTCGTAATTATTTTGCGCTGTCAATTACAACATGAGCAGCTTTGCGGCGCAGAATGTTAGCCAGCAGCAGGCCCATGGTGCCATTGGATTTAATAATCTTCTTCACTTCATCTACAGAAGCGCCATGTTGAGCGGAGATAGCAGCGATTTCTGCATCAACGTCAGCCATGTCAACTTGGATGTTTTCTGCCTTAGCGATAGCGTCCAGAACGATGTCGGTCTTAACGTTTTCTTCAGCAGCCGGACGTTGGTTTTCACGGATTTGCTCATCGGTCAGACCGGTGTATTGCTTGTACATATCCATGTTCATCTTGCGGCTTTCCAGGCTCATGCGCATTTCTTCAACCATTTGGGTAATGCGGTCTTCGATCATGATGGCCGGAACGGTGAATTTAGCGTTAGCAACAGCAGCGTCGATCAGAGCATGCTCATAAGCAACCTTAGCGTTTTCTTCAGCAGCCTTTTGCATACGCTCTTTGTAGTTAGCGCGCATTTCTTCAACAGTCTTGAAGTCGCTGTTAGCAGCAACATATTCGTCGGTCAGCTCGGGCAGCTCTTTAATCTTAACATCTTGGATGTTAACCTTGAAAACTGCTTCCTTGCCAGCCAATTCTTTTACGAAATACTCTTCGGGGAAGGTTACTTCTACATCGGTAGCATCGCCCTTGGAGAGGCCAACCAGTTGATCTTCAAAGCCGGGGATGAAGGAGTTAGAGCCAACCTCCAGAGGATAACCCTTGCCTTCGCCGCCGCTGAAGGGTTCGCCGCCAACGGTACCAGCAAAGTCGATAATAGCGAAATCGCCCTTTTCGATTACATGGCCTTCTTCAGCTGCAACCATTTTAGCATTGCGGTTACGCAGGTCGTTCATTTGTGCTTCAACGTCCTCGTCGGTTACAACGGGTTCTTCCTTGTCAACATGCAGGCCCTTGTATTCGCCCAGCTCAGGTTCAGGTTTAACGGTAACCTTAATGGTCAGCTCCATGTCCTTGCCTTCTTCGAATACAGATTCTTCAACCTTGGGATCCTCAACAGGAATCAGGTTCTTCACATCCAGAGCTTCGGTGTACAGCTTGTTAGCTACCATTTCGAAAGCTTCTTGTTTAATAGCATCCTTGCCATAGTGCATTTCGATGATAGCACGAGGAGCCTTGCCCTTGCGGAAGCCAGGGATATTTACGCTATTAGCAATTTTTTGGACAGCTTTTTTGAAACCGGCATTAACATCAGCAGCCGGAGCGGTAATCTTTAAAGTGGCCTCATTTTCTACTCTTTCAACAGTAACGTTCATTAATAAAATCCTCCCTTAAATTTATGTGGGTAAAAATAATAATAATCGGATTAGGTTGCCAGCTTTCCAAGTGCGAAAATTGTGCTGACACAAATCGCTCATAATATCATATCACAATAGAAGCATCTTGACAATACTAAAAAACCCGACAGTCAAAAACTGTCGGGTAATTTTTTAAGTGGAGCGGAAAACGAGATTCGAACTCGCGACCCCCTCCTTGGCAAGGAGGTGCTCTACCACTGAGCTATTTCCGCATTTCGTCGCTAGTGCATCAGCAACGAATATAAGTATAAAGCATCGAGAGTCTTTTGTCAACATCTTTTTTGCAAGTTTTTGAAATTTTTTTGAGCAATTTTCTAGCAGCCTTGCAAGTTCTAGAAGGTCATGATGCCAAAGGACTCCAAAAGCAGCATAATATTAAGCACAATGACGATAACGCCAATGGTACTCAGGATGATCTTCATGCGCGTGGTATTGGCAAATTTACCCATAACCTCTTTGGAAGAAGTGAGGTAAATCAAAAGGCCAATAGTCCAGGGCAGCTGCACACTGAGAGCCATCTGGGAATAGATGAGTCCGTTGAAGGGGTCATCTATAAAAAGAATGATGAGTACGGCTAACCAATAGGTCAACAGCACGCCATGCCATGAGTGCGGGTCCTGCACATCGTAGCCCTCGCCGAAGATACCGGCGTAGACGGTGGCGCCGGCCATACCCGCTGTGGCGGTGGAGGAAATGCCAGCGAAAAGCAGGGCCACAGCAAACAGAATAGCAGAGCTGTTACCCAAAAGAGGCTTCAGCAAATCCACTGCCTGGGCCAAATCATTCACCTGTACCTTATTAGCAAAGAATACTGCCGCAGCCACCAAAATCATGGCGCTGTTAATAGCCCAGCCAATGCTCATGGAAAGCAGGGTGTCTAGGAATTCGAAGTTCAGCTGACGCTTAATCACTGCCTCATCCTCCAAATTCCAGTGACGGCTCTGGATAACCTCGGAATGCAGAAAAAGATTGTGGGGCATAACTACTGCGCCCAGCACACTCATAATTACGAGCAGCGAGCCGTGGGGAATGCTGGGTGTTACCCATCCCTTAGCTGCTGCGCCCCAGTCCAAAGGTACCATAATAATTTCTGCCAAAAAGGACAGACCTATAATCGATACGAAGCCGATGATGATTTTTTCTAGCTTGCTATATGAATTAGACCGCAAAAGCCAGGAACAGAGCGCAGCCATCATAATGCTTCCCAACCATAGTGGTATGCCAAAAAGCAGCTCTAAAGCGATGGCACCGCCCAAAATTTCTGCCAAGCTAGTGGCCACAGAGGCCATGACGGCGGAAGCCAAAATGGGCACGCTGACCCAGCGAGGCAGGTATTTGGTCGCTGCCTCGGATAAGCACAGGCCTGAGGCGATGCCCAAATGAGCTGCGTTATGCTGGAGTAAAATCAGCATGATGGTGGACAGCGTTACCATCCACAGCAGTACATAGCCATAGTCCGCACCTGCAGCCAAATTGGAGGCCCAGTTGCCGGGGTCAATAAAGCCAACGGTAATCAAAAGGCCGGGGCCGATATAGCGCAGTATCTCCTCCGCCCTACTACTGGGCTTATGCTTTTCTTGATAATATTTTAAGTCCATTCTAGAGTCACCTTCTTGGGATTATTCCTTGCTCAGTAAAGCCTTAAGTTTAGCGCCTGCTTGCTGGCAAATGCTTGCTATAGTAGCTGGAGCTATTTCATGCCAACCCTTAATATTTTCCGGCTGGGGCGGACATGGCTGGAGCTGTTTTTCCAGCCACACTGTATCCAACCACTGGTCGTTTTTATAGCCAGATTTGCTAAAGGTACCGATGAGTCGATAGCCCAGAGCCTCGTGCATTTTAATGCTGTGCTCATTGCCCAGGGTAATGCAGGAATAAGCCATGGTAATGCCCTGTAAGCGCAGAATTTCTTCCATAGCCTCGTAAAGCAAGCGCCCTAAGCCCCTGCCCTGACCTGCAGGTGCAAGATAAATGGTTACCTCCACTGCCCACTGATAAGCTAAACGCTCCCTATAGGGATGGCAATACACATAGCCCAAAAGCTCCTCACCCACCTCGGCCACTAAATAGGGATATTTACGAGAAATATCCACTATGCGCTGGCGAAAATCCTCTAGAGAGGGCGCCTCCAGCTCAAAGGACACATTGCTCAGACTGCTGTCCTCGCTAACCACAAAGGGAGTATATATCTCCAGCAGACGCGCCGCATCCTGCGGCGCTGCTGCTCGCACACACATCTTTTGCTCCATCTTTCTACTTCAACCTCACACTCTATTTTTTACTAATCTGCACCTCAAACATGCGCTTCCAGGGCAGAGTGTAGCTGTATTCTCGTACAGCCTCGCCCATGTATGGCTCGGCCAGCTGCACCATTTCCCGGGTAATAAAAGCTTCCGCTTGCGCGAGCTGCTCACCCTTTAAGCCGCTGTTAGGCCAATACTGCGGCCAAATCAGCTGGGTATAAGTCTGCATGCGCACATTAGACTGATAAGCCCAGTCATCCAGATAGCGCTGCTCCAGCAGCTCTTTTTTCGCTGTTGCATCGATTTCACTGCTCATTAAGCCTTGAGCCAAGGCGAAGCCCAAGCTGTTGCCGGCGGTGTTCCAACCGCCGTAGGCGGCCAGCTTAAAGGCTAAATCCTGCGCAAACAGAGTTTTTACTAAAGCATTATCGGCACCATTACCAAATTTCACGTCAGCCAAGGCCACAGGATAGCGCTCACTTAAACGCCCTACCTTGCTCACAAAATTCTTGGTTTCCTTAGGCACCTTATAGCTATTCACGGTGCTAGACGCCTCTAAGGTCTTGCCATACTTGGGCGTATTCACTGCCAGCACTAAATCAGCATTTTTACGCAGGCGCACGGGAAAGGCTCCCGCAGCATAAATATGCTGCTTAGCACTTTCGGCTACGGTGTCATCCTCATAGGAGGGGACCGTCTTACCGCCCGCCCCTGCAGCGTAGGTTACATTTACCAGCGGCAGCTCATACTGCAAGCGTTTGGCAGCCCTAGTGAGCAAAACCAAGCCCAATTGGTCCGCCCCCGCGAAGAAACGAATGCGCTCCCTAGGCAGCTCGCTCACCAAAATATCCATGCTGCGCGCCTCACGATGAGCTTGGGAAAAGGGCGCGGTATCGTCGCGACCGATGAGGAAGTAATCAAAGTCACCGCTTTCTACGCCGTGCAATAAAAGCTCCGTAGTCATAATATTATTAGCGCGGCGGGTATATAAATCCTTGATGATATCTTCAGGAATTGCGGCCCGCAAAGCGGCCAATTCCTTGGCCTCCCTGCGCTTTAACAGCTTCAGCTCCCGCTTATCCTCTAAGGCACCCAAGCGGAACAGCTTGGGTCCCCACTCCTTGTAATAGGCAGGCTCCACCGGCGCACTGCTGGCCTTAGGCGAGCGCATGATGGTAGTGAAAAGATAAATCACCTTCTGACGACCATGCTGACTGCGAAAATCCACCAGCCGCTGAGCACGCTGCTGCAGTACCTCCAAGGGAATCTCATGGGTACGGCTAGCTACTAAGCCACCGTAAATCAAAGCATCGCTGGAAGCTACTATGCCCACGGCCTCCGGAGCCTGCTCCTCCAGCCATGCCAGCATCTTTTCAGGCTCGCCCATATTTTTTTCACTGGCAATATATTCCCTGGGTGGAGTTTTAATCTCCCAGCCCGCAGCCTCCATGGTCTGCACAGTATAGTCAAAGCATACCGGTCTATTGTCCAAGGGAATAAATAAAAGTGTGCCCTTAGCAGCCCAGGCCGTCTGGCACGCTAGTAGCAGCACCAAGAACAGTAAATTTCTTAAAGCTCGCATCTTTCCCACCTCAAAAAAGCTTAAAATATTCCTTTTAGTTGTATATTTCGCCAGCGCCCTGCTTTTTCCTGTTCTAGTCCTGCAAATTTTCTAAAAAAAAGCACCCTTGCTTTAGCTGCATAAAGCCACAGCAGGAGTGCTTGCTTGCAAAACATTAATTATTTTGGAAGCGTGACAAAAAGTCACGAGTTCTTTGGTTTTTAGGATTGCCAAAGAGCTGGCTCGGCTCGCCCTCTTCAGCAATAACGCCTTGGTCGATGAAGATGACACGATTGGAAACATCCCTTGCAAAGGCCATCTCGTGGGTTACGATAACCATGGTCAGGCCCTCCTTGGCCAAATCACGGATAACACGTAGAACCTCGCCTACCATTTCCGGATCCAGCGCACTAGTAGGCTCGTCCATGAGAAGCACCTCAGGCTCCAATGCTAGAGCACGAGCAATAGCTACACGCTGCTTTTGGCCGCCGCTAAGCTGATGGGGCTTAGCATTAACATAGCTATCCATGCCAACGTGCTTCAGGTATTTCAAGGCAGTTGCTTTAGCTTCGTCCTTATTCTTGCCCAGCACCTTCACCTGGCCCACCATGCAGTTTTCTAAAACTGTCATGTTGTTAAACAGATTGAAAGATTGAAACACCATGCCCACCTTAGTGCGATACAGGGGAAGCTTTTTAAAGGCCTGCATAACATCCTTGCCACGGTATTCGATATGACCGCCGGTGGGATGCTCTAAAAAGTTCACGCAACGAATAAGGGTGGATTTGCCGCTACCGGAAGGGCCAATGATGCAAATTACGTCACCACGGTGAATATCAAAGCTAATGCCCTTGAGGATTTCCCTTTCGCCAAAAGCCTTTTGTAAATCGCAGACAGAAACAATTAATTCCTTATCCATCAATTAATACCGTCCTTTCTGCTTTTTCGTGGGCAGTGGCACTGCACCACAGGGGTCCATCATGGGGTCATAGGTCACCAGCTGATAATCCTTGGGACCATCCATCTTGCTTTCTGCCCAGCGCAGCAGGCGGGAAGCAGTGAAGGTCATGATAAAGTAAATTACACAGGTGAGGAAGAAAATCTCGAAATACTTGTAGTAAACACCGGCTGCAGATTTAGAAGCAAAGTACAGCTCGGTTACAGAAATTACGTTCAATACGGAGGTATCCTTAATATTGATAATCAGGTTATTGCCCAGCTGGGGCATAACGTTACGCAATGCTTGGGGCAGGATAACGCAGCGCATGGTCTGGAAATGGTCCATACCAATAGCAATAGCAGCTTCCTTTTGGCCAGGGTCCACGGACTCGATACCACCGCGGACGGTCTCAGCCATATAAGCGCCGGTGTTAATGGAAACGACAAAGAAGCCGGCGAACATAGGAGACATATCAATGTTAAAGACGCTCATAGCGCCGTAATAAACCACCATGGCCTGTACAATCATAGGGGTACCACGGAAAACCTCCACATAGGCATCCAGCAAACGCTGCAGGCAGCGGATGGCAGTTTTCTTGGCAGCGCTGTCGTTATCCTCCATAGGAATGGTTTGAATAACGCCTACTACCAGACCAATCAAGCAGCCGATAAAGGTGCCCACCACGGCTAACATCAAGGTTACGCCTGCGCCCTTCAGGAGCACGGGCCCATATTTATCCATCAGGAAGAGTACCCAGCCAAAGAATGTTGTTGGCATTAATTACACCACCTTAATTTTCCAAGTTAGATAAAAAGGGGCGACAACACTTGCCGCCCCCATGCTTAGCATAATTATTTAGCTAAAGGTTGTTTTTTAATAGCTTCGTCCATAATCTTGTTGAAGTCAGCTTCGGTCATGCTGCCCAGAACCTTGTTCATAGCGTCGGTCAATTCCTTGTTGCCCTTCTTAACAGCGATACCGATTTCTACGTCCTCACGAGAGGTCTTGAAACCTTTACCTTCGGGGAATTCAACCATTGCCAATTCGGGGTTAGCAAAAGCAGCTGCTTTAGCAGTCGGAATATCGGTAACGATCAGGTTGCATTTGCCGGATTTCAAAGCTACAATCATGCCAGGAACGGTATCGATAGCAGGCAGCTTTTTAACATCGGGAACTTGGTCGATTTGGTCATACCAAATGGTGTTCAGCTGGGAGGTTGCAACGGAGCCCTTCAGGTCGGCAACGCTCTTAGCCTTAGCTTGCGGGGTGTCCTTCTTAACCAGTGCTACTACGGTTGCATAGTAGTAGGGTTTGGTGAAGTCAACAGTTTCTTTACGCTTGGAGGTAATGGACATACCAGCGATAGCAGCATCGATTTTGCCGGATACTACTGCAGGCGGCAGACCATCCCATTCAATTTTGTGTACTTCCAGAGTTGCACCCATGGAGTCAGCCAATTTTTTAGCAATCATTACGTCATAGCCATAAGCATATTCGTTGGAGCCGACAATCTTCACAGCGCCACCTTCAGCGGAGGTTTGGGACCAATTGTAGGGAGCGTAAGCGCATTCCATACCAACCTTCAAAACCTTTTTCGGAGCTGCAGCCTTTTTCTCGCTGCTGCCACCGCAGCCAGCCATAATTGCCATTGCAGCAACCATCATACAGCACAGAGCTAATTTCAAATACTTTTTCATACTACACACACCTTTCCCTTGTGGAAATATCCTTTTTAATTGGTATTACTTTACTATATTTTTGTCAAAAAAGCAAGCCGTTGGCACAAGATATAATGTATACATGGACAACAGCTTGCTTTTTTATGATTTTTTAGTTACAAAGAGCCAAAAATCCCCAAAGATGACGGCTTTATTTACATTTAGGACGCAGCTCCGGCGGCAGCATGGGGCATGCATCGTGCACAGACTCGCTTAAGGGATTAACATGAACCATGCAGTGCTTTACGAGGGGGAAATTGGCCTCAATAGCAGTGTGCACCGTCTCTGCAATATAATGAGCCTCCAGCAGCGTCAAATCATCCTTCACGCTGATTTCCACATCCACATAAATGCGGCTGCCAAACATGCGGGTATTTAAGGAATCCATGTGCTCCACGCCGGGCACGCGCTCGATAAGCTCCTCCAGCTTTTTTGTAGTTTCCTCGTCACAGGAATGGTCCACCATTTTATCCATGGCATCCTTGAAAACTTCATAAGCAGCCTGCAAAATCATTATGCAGATAATCATACTAGCGATAGGGTCCAGCACAGGATAACCCATGCGCGCACCTAAAATACCTACAAAAGAGCCAATGGAGGACAGAGCATCGCTGCGATGGTGCCAAGCATCCGCCATCAGCGCGCCGGAATTAATTTTTTGAGCAGCGTTTCTAGTATACCAGAACATGCCTTCCTTTACCACAATGGACAGCACCGCTGCCCACAGGGCCAGCTGTCCGGGAACAACCAGCTCAGCAGCATCGGTATAAAAAACCTTTTCGTAACCGCTATAGCCGATGCCCAAAGCCACAAGGGTCAACATACAAGCCAAAACGATGGCTGCTACGCATTCCATGCGCTCGTGGCCATACTGATGCTCCTCATCGCTAGCCTTATTAGCAATCTTCACCCCCGCCATAACCACAAAGGTGCTGAACACATCGGATGCAGAGTGAATGCCGTCAGAAATCATGGCAGCGGATTGAGCCATAAAGCCTGCTGCCAGCTTGGCCAAGCTGAGCACTAAATTAGCCACAATACTATTGAGGGAGACAATCATGGCAACACGTTCTTCTTCATTTGCAAACTTCATAAGAAAACCTCCTTAATTTCATCCTTGCAGCGCAGGCAAACAAATAGAAAAAGCGCCTGCGGAATAGTAATACACTGTCCCGCAGACGCTTATTTTTAGTCTGCTGCCCATAGGGCCCGGCTGCAAAAACCTCAAGGAGGTAGACCGCCTGATCAGTTTGTACTGTAGTCAAAAAATCGCAGTGCAAAGAGATTATACGTAGTATAAGCGGTTAGCAGTAGGTTTGTCAATATTTTTTTGCTTCTTTATTCTTCAGGCTGAATGCGCACGCAGGAAGCCATCACCGCATTATGCCAGCCCAAGAGGAGCTTTTCGCGCTTGGACTCATCCATATTGGGAGCGAAGGTTTTAGCGATTTCGTGGTTCTGCTTGATGGACTCCTTGCTTTCCCAGTAGCCCACAGCAAGGCCTGCCAGGTAGGCAGCGCCCATAGCAGTGGTCTCAATAGTGGTAGGACGAGCCACCTTGGCGTTCATAATATCTGCTTGGAACTGCATGAGGAAATTGTTAGCGCAGGCGCCGCCATCCACCTGCAGGGAAGCCAGCTTAATACCACTGTCCTCCTGCATAGCTTGGAGCACGTCATTTACTTGGTAAGCAATGGACTCCAGGGTTGCACGAACAATATGATTGCGATTGACGCCGCGGGTAAGGCCCACAATGGCACCGCGAGCATATTGATCCCAATAGGGAGCGCCTAGTCCTACAAAGGCAGGCACCATATAGCAGCCATTGGTATCTTCAACCGCAGTGGCCAGCGCTTCAGACTCAGCAGAGGTACGGATAATCCCCAACTGGTCCCGCAGCCATTGCACAGCTGCACCGGCTACGAAAATAGAGCCCTCCAGCGCATATTCTACCTTACCATCCACGCCCCAGGCAATGGTGGTAACAAGGCCACTCTTAGAAGCCACAGGCTTCTCGCCGGTGTTCATCAAGAGGAAGCCGCCTGTGCCATAGGTATTTTTGGCTTCGCCGGGTGCAAAGCAGGTCTGGCCAAAAAGGGCGCACTGCTGGTCACCGGCAGCACCACTGATGGGAATTTGGTGCTCAAAAAGGCGGGTATCGGTCTGCCCATAAACGCAGCTGGAGGGCTTTACCTCCGGCAGCATGGTCTTGGGCACATTCAAAATATCCAGGATTTCCTCATCCCACTGCAGCTGGTGAATATTATACATCAGGGTGCGGGAAGCGTTAGAATAGTCGGTTACATGAACCTTGCCACCGGTCAGCTTCCAGATAATCCAGGTATCAATAGTACCGAAGAGTAGACGACCGGCTTCAGCCTTTTCCCTTACACCCGGCACATTTTCTAAAATCCAGTGCAGCTTGGTGCCAGAGAAATAAGCGTCCAAAACAAGGCCAGTTTTTTCTCTAAACATATCGGCGTAGCCCTTAGCCTTCAAGGTATCGCAATATTCCGCAGTGCGGCGGCATTGCCATACGATAGCCTTATACACAGGGCGACCGGTCACTTTATCCCAAACAACAGTGGTCTCGCGCTGGTTGGTAATGCCAATGCCAGCAATATCCTCAGGAGTAACGTTGAGCTTGCTCATGGCCTCATACATAAGGCCTAATTGAGTCGCCCAAATTTCTTCTGCATCATGCTCGACCCAGCCCGGTTGAGGAAAATATTGGGTAAATTCCTTTTGGGCCACGCTGCAGATTTCACCCTCATTATTAAAGAGGATGGCGCGGCAGCTGGTGGTGCCCAGGTCTAAAGCCATAATATATTTCTTATTCATGTAGTCACTTCCTTTTTATAGGTTGGGCAGGAACATAATCAGGCCCGGCCAGTAGGTTACGATAACCAGAGTAACCAAAAGTGCGATAATAAAGGGCAGGCACTCCTTCATAAAGTTACCCAAGGGCGTCTCCGTAATAGCGCACACCGTGAACATCATGGAGCCAAAGGGCGGTGTTAAGCCACCGATCATAATGTTGACGATACAAATGATACCAAAATGCACCGGATCAACACCTAGTTGCTTCACAACGGGCACCAGCAAGGGAGACAGAATAATCAAGGCAGCGCCGCCTTCCAGGAACATCCCCAGAACCAACAGCAACACGTTGATTAAGGCCAGCATCACATAAGGATTGCGGGTGAAGTCCAGCATGCCGGTGGTAATAGCTTGAGGAATGCGCTCCCAGTTCATGTAGTAGCCAAAGAAGGAAGCAGCTACGATGATCAAGGTAACAGAAGAGGTACCATAAATAGTCTCCTTCATAATGGGCCACAGATGCTCCCATTTCAGGCGTCTGTAGATAACAGCGCCAACGAAAATACAATATACAACCGCTACAGCACCTGCCTCAGAGGGAGTGAACATACCCATGCGCAGGCCCGCGATAATACCAAAGGGGAAGAGCAAGGCCCAAATGGAGTCCTTGAGTTGAGCGAAAATCTCGCCCATGGTGGCTCTGCGCTCACGGGTAGCCTTGTAGCCACGCTTCTTAGAAATAAAATGCACCGTCAGCATCAAAGCCAAAGCCATCAAAACACCTGGTACATAGCCAGCGATAAACATCTTGGTTACGGACACATTGGCGATTAAGGCATAAATAATCAGGTTAATACCAGGAGGAATAACTGGCGTTACCGCAGAGGAAGCAGCCGTAATCGCTGCCGCAAAGCCCTTGGAGTAGCCGCGCTTTTCCATTTCCGGTACCAGCATCTTGGACTGCATGGCTGCGTCGGCGTTGGCAGAGCCGGAAACACCGCCCATCAAGAGGGACAGCAGTACGTTTACTTGGGCTAAACCGCCACTAAAGTGACCGGTGAGCACCTCGGTAAATTTTAAAAGCTTTTCGCTAATGCCGGCAAAATTCATAATACTGCCCGCCATAATGAAGAAGGGAATGGCTAGCAGCGGGAAGGATTGACAGCTTCTGATGATACTCTGGAAGAGCAGATGGGTCGGAGACGTAGTATCAATAAAGGTAAAATAGGAAGCTGCTGCACCAAAAAGGGCAAAGGCAATGGGAATGCCTGCAAAATACAGGATGAAAACAATAAGGACAGGTAAATAAGCCATCATGCATTGCCCTCCTTTTTGCCACAGAAATCTTCATAAACAAAGACAACGGAATAAATGGTCATCATGAAGAAGGAAATGACTACCGCTGCCGTAATATAGGCAGAGGAAACGCCCATAACCGGAGTCAGCTTGGTATAGGATTTAGAAATGAAGACCACGGACAAATAAAACATGTAGGCATTGAGCACTACCAGAATGATGTCCATCAAGGTTGCAATACCACGTCTTAAAGCAGCCGGCAGCATGTTGACTACAATATCTACACCAACATGGCCGCGACGCTTAAAGCAGGCAATGGCGCCGATAAAAACGGACCAAACAAAGCAGCCCGTGGCCACCTCTTCGGACCAAACCATACCCATGTTAAAGAAATAACGGCAGATAATGTTGAGCACAACTAGAGCAGTGGTGATAATTAAGAACCCCGCTGCAATGAGCTCTTCTGCATTTTTTAATACAAATTTCATATTTTTACGAGCCTCACGTATAATAAGCAAATCACAAAAAAATTAACAAACACTGTAAAAAAGGGACTGCCGCAACAGTCCCTTTAAATCATAGCACCACTTGATTATTTTTTCAGGTTTTGGCGAATTTTTTCCAACTCAGCCTTCATAGCTTTGTAGGTGCCAGGTTTTACGCCCTCTTTAGCTTCCATGTTTTCATAGATAGGCAGAATAGCTTTATCAAATTTTTCATGGTCAACTTCGTTGAATTTTACGCCCTTGGATTCCAGCTCAGCTTTAACCTTATTGTAGGAATCGCTGGAAATCTTCAGCATTTCAGGACCGCCCTTTTTGAACTCTTCGATAACGATCTTGCGGTCAGCTTCAGGAATGCTGTTCAAAACTTTGGTGTTGATGTAAACACCGCAGGTGCCCAGTAAGTGACGGGTGAAAGCAACGTTCTTTACGTGCTCATAGCACTTGGTACCGATATTGGTGAACTCGGAGCCTTCCAAGCCATCTACAACCTTTTGAGAAACTGCAGGCAGGGTCTCGGACCAAGGCAGAGCAGTTGCAGTTGCGCCCATGTAGTTAATGGTATCAACATATACCTTGGATTTCGGAGTACGCAGCTTCATACCCTTCAGGTCTTCAGGAGTCTTGATAACCTTGTTGGTCATTACATTACGGAAGCCGAATACATAGTCCAGAGCCAGAACGGTGATGTTTTTCTTTTCAGCATCAGCCTTCATCTTAGCCAGCATATCGCTGTTGCACAATACCTCGTATTCCTCGAAGCTTTGGAACATCATGGGGCCGGCAAACACCTTGAATTCAGGTACATAGTCGCCCAAATAGGAGGGATCCTCTACGGAAATAAAGTTTGCGCCTTGAGCAACCTGCTCCAGACCATCCTTATATGTAGCTAATTGGCCTTGGCCAAAGCATTGGATTTCTACACGACCTTGAGTTTTTTCCTTAATACGACCAGCAACCAATTCCATGGATTTGTAGAGCTGTTCATCAGGAGAGAAAACGTGGCTTAATTTCAGCACGATTTTCTTGTCAGCAGCTGCTTTTTTGTCGTCCTTTTTGTCGCCGCCGCAGCCTGCCAGCGCCAGCATCATAACTGCCATCAGGAGTAACGCAATTATTTTTTTCATATGAATCCTCCTCAACTTCCTTGTTGAATAGTGTTGTAATATTTACGGAGTGCGCCTCCGCAATTCCCATCTTACATCTTAGCAGAGCTTCACAAAATTGTCAATAATTTCAATTTCTTTAGGCTAAAAGTCTTTTCTCACAAGACAATCGGTTTGATTTAGACTCCTACTCTCAAACGCAGTAGGAAACATATGTTTATCTATTTATGCATCCAATTTAGCTTGCTCTAGTTATGGTAGCCTTGTATTTAAGGACAATAGCAATAATAAGGCTTAACACGAAGCAAGCACTAAAGAAGTAGAGAGTGATGCTATAGCTATGGGTGCGCTCGTAGAGCTGGCTTAAAAGCAAGGGCCCGGCGATGCCCGCCAAGCCCCAGGCAGTCAAGATGCGGCCATGGATGGCGCTGAGCTGCTTGGTGCCGTAAATATCGCTTAAGTATGCTGGCATGCAGGAGAAACCACCGCCGTAGCAGGTGATGATGATAAAGATCAAGGCTTGGAACATAAAGCTATCCGTTACCCCTGCCAAAAGGTAGAAGGCCACGATTTCGATAGCGAAAAAGGCAATGTAGGTATTGCGGCGACCGATATAATCGGAAATAGTGGACCACACAATGCGTCCACCGCCGTTCAAAAGGCCGATGATGCCCACCATAGAGGCAGCGGCCATAGGCGACATTTGAATGACCTCCTGGGCCATGGGAGAAGCCACCGCCAACAGGCCGATGCCGCAGGTGATATTAGTAAAGAAAACCCACCACAGGGCGTAAAACTGCCAGGTGCCCATGGCTTCCTTACAGGTATATTGCTTGGGCTGATTAGCGTCAAACTGAACCTTGTGGGTGCCGCGACTGGTTACAGGAGCGGTTTTGGGCGGCTCCAAATAGAGGGCGGAGCACACCATGACTACAACGTAAGCGCAGCCCATGATGACAAAATTTTGCACCAGACCATAGGAAGCAATCAAAAGCTGCATTACAGGGCCGGCGATGAGGCTGGCGAAGCCAAAGCCCATAATAGCAAGGCCCGTGGCCAGGCCTCTATTGTTGGGAAACCACTTGACCAGGGTGGAAACGGGGGTGATATAGCCAGTGCCTAGGCCGATGCCACCAATAACGCCGTAAAACAAATACAGAAGCATCAGGCTATGCTGGTGTAAGGCGTAGGCCGTGCCCAGCATACCGCTGCCGAAGAATGCAGCAGCGATGAGGCCACTCTTGCGGGGGCCGAAGCACTCCACGTAGGTGCCCAAAAAGCCTGCGGAAGTACCGAGGAACAAAATAGCTAAGCTAAAGGTCCAGGTGACCTGCTGTAAAGTAAAGCCCATGGCCTCCATAATGGGGCGCGTGAGCACGCTCCAGGCGTAGACGGAGCCAATGGAAATGTGGATGCCGATGGCTGCTAAAACGATGAGCCATCTGTTTTTTGTTTGCTGCATTGTGATTACCTCTTTTCCTAAGCCAATGTGAAAACAAAAAGCAGCTTGCGTCCAGACTTTTTCATAGTGCACATTTCTCCATAAGCAGAAATGTGCAAGCAACAAAAAAGTCTGGGCAGCAGCTGCTTGCCCAGACGGTCGGCCATCTCACAATACAGTCCACGTGGTAAACTCCACTCATCCGTCAGGAGCTGTATTGCTTTTTAAGTTATGTTTATATTATAACCACTTTTCCCGAAAAGTCAAGATGGTGTGGCAGAAAAATCCGCCACACCACAATATCTTGTATAATATTTTCTTGACACCACAATCTTACAGCTTGTCAAAGTCTTTTTTGGAGGGATTCAGCGGGCAAGCACCCTTGCCACAGGAACCACAACCAATGCATTTGCCACTTTTATGAGCACTAGAAGTTAATTTAAAGGCTAGATACGCTGCACCAGCAACGATAATACCTACAACAATAGTTGCCATACTAACACCTCCATTTATTTTATTATAGCATATTATGCTTCAACACTTAAGACATTTTTACCGCCTTTTTTCGCAGGACGGAAGAGCAGGTAGATAAAGCCCACTACAAAGGTTACAGCCACAGCAGTGCCGGCGTCAAAGGCTTCACCGCCTACCATAACGCGACCCAGCTGATACATTACCAAGCATACGCTATAGGCATACAGGTTTTGGAAGAGAATGGTAGCAATAGTCCACTTTTTGCTGTTCATTTCCTGTCCCATGGTAGAGATTGCCGCTAAGCAAGGAGAATCCAGCAGATTGAAGACCAGGAAGGTGAAAGCTGCCACTGCGTTGGGGAACATGGCCATCACTGCCTGCCACAGGTCGGGTTCTTCCTCGGTGGCCTCTGCCAAGCCCACCAAAATAGCCATAGTGCTAACGATGGCTTCCTTAGCTACAAAGCCGGAGAAGGCTGCAGCCACGGCCTGCCAGCTAGCAAAGCCCAAGGGAGCAAAAATCGGTGCCAAGCCATTGCCAATAACAGAGATGAAGCTTTGCTCGGTTTCTTCTACCAGCTCCAAACTACCATCCACCATACCGAAGCTAGCCAAGAACCACATAGCCACGCAGCACAGGAAAATGACGGTACCGGCCTTTTTCAGGAAGCCAGCTACGCGTTCCCAGGTGTGCAGGAAGAGATTTTTAGCAGCCGGGAAATGGTAAGGAGGCAGCTCCATGACGAAGGGAGCCGGATCCCCTGCGAAAAGCTCGCTCTTTTTCAGGATAATACAGGAGGTAACCACAGCAAAGAAGCCGATGAAGTACATCAAGGGAGCCATGTACCAATCACCGCCCATGATGGCACCGCTGAGTAACGCGATAACCGGCAGCTTGGCGCTGCAGGGGATGAAGGTGGTGGTCATAATGGTCAAGCGGCGATCCTTTTCATTTTCAATGGTACGGCTGGCCATAATACCGGGTACACCACAGCCGGAGGAAATCAAAAGAGGGATGAAGCTCTTACCGCTCATGCCAAACTGACGGAAAAATCTATCCATGATGAAGGCTACGCGGGCCATATAACCGCAGTCCTCCAAGAAGCTCAAAAGTAGGAAGACAATAGCCATTTGCGGCGCAAAGCCTAAGGGAGCACCGATGCCACCAATAATACCGTCAACTACAAGGGAAACCATCCAATCCTCAGTTCCGGCAGCCTCTAGCTTTTCCTGTACCCAAGGCTGAATCCATTCACCAAAAAGCGTATCATTGGTGAAGTCCGTCACGATAGTACCCAAGGAGTCGATGGCAATATAGTAAACAAGGAACATTACGGCCGCGAAAATGGGTAGCGCCAAGAAGCGATTAGTCACAATACGATCGATTTTGTCGGAAGTGGTCAGGCCTACCTGACCCTTGACTACAGCTGCTGCCTTCACCTTGGCAATGTAATTATAGCGTTCATTGGTGATAATGCTTTCGCTATCATCATCAAGCTGCTCCTCGCACATCATGATAATCTCTTCTACACGTGCCTTCTCACCCTCCGATAAGCTCAGAGCAGCCATGATTTTAGCATCGCGCTCGAAGATCTTTACTGTTAAAAAGCGCTTGCTAGGGCCTTCGATTTTACTGCCCACTTCCTTTTGGATAGCCTTTAAGGCAGCCTCTACCTCGTCGGAAAAGCGCAGATAGTTGGGTGCACTGCCCTTGGCAGCGACGATAGCAGCCTCCGCTGCCTGCTTCACACCCTCACCGCGTAGGGCGGAGGTTTCTACGATGGTACAACCCAATTCACGTTGCAGGCGCTCGATGTGCAAAAGGTCACCATTCTTGCGCACAATATCCATCATATTCATGGCAATAGCAACGGGAATGCCCATTTCCAGCACCTGAGTAGTGAGGTATAAATTACGCTCAATATTGGAGCCATCCACCAGATTTAAAATAGCATCCACATTGTTATCCAACAGGTAGTTACGAGAAATAACCTCCTCAAGTGTATAAGGAGAAAGGGAGTATATACCGGGTAGGTCAGTAATAATCACATCATCATGACCCTTCAGGCGTCCTTCCTTCTTCTCTACAGTAACGCCGGGCCAATTGCCCACATATTGCTTGGAGCCGGTGAGCTCGTTAAACATGGTAGTTTTGCCGCAGTTGGGGTTGCCAACTAGAGCGATTTTCTTTTCCTTCATCGCAGACCTCCCTCTACTCTACTAAAATACTTTCTGCTTCTGCCTTGCGCAGACTTAGCTCATAACCACGCACAGTGACCTCCATGGGGTCACCCAAGGGAGCAACCTTGCGCACAAATATTTCCACACCCTTAGTCACGCCCATATCCATAATACGACGCTTTAAGGCGCCTTCTCCGGTCAACCTTTTCACAACGGCCTTTTCGCCCACAGCGATATCCTTTAGTGTTTTCATAGCACCCTCCTTAAACACAATGAACAATGCACTTAAATCATAATCTTGCCAGCCATTGCCTTGCTTAAAGCAACGCGGGCATCCTTCACATTCACAATTAAATTACCGGCAAATTCGCTTACTACAGTGATAGCTGCGCCCTCCACAAAGCCCATGCTCTCTAAAAAGCGCTTTGTTTCACCCTTACCACGCACTGCCATGATTTTGTTTTCCTCGCCCACACGGGCCAATAGTAAAGGCATCATATTCCCTCCATACCTTTCTTGTAAGCTTATGCTAACTCTAGGGTAAAAATATACGTAGTTAGGATTATCTAACTACGTATTATAGTTTACATATGATTTTGTAGATTGTCAAGCAATTTTTGTGAAATGTTTTTGCTAATTCTATTATTAGGTTAGCTTATGATTACTCAAGTAATATTGATAAAAGTACAGGCACCAAGAGTGACAAAAGTAAGCCATTGATAAAGGCAAACATGCCCGCCTGCATACCTGCACCGCGAATGACTAAGGGCAGCAGGGAGTCCATGGTACCGGCACCGCCGGGCGCAATGGACATAAGCTTGTTCCAGCGAGCTAAAAGTGGTATCAGCACAAAGGAGGAAACCTCCCGCAGCATATTGGCCAAGAAAGCTACAGCTCCCAGCTCCGTGCTATACATGGTGCTGATAACAACGGAGGAAAGGCTGTACCAGCCAAGGCCAGAGCCTACCAAAATAGAGTCATAAACTGATAAACCCGTGAGGAAATGGCTCGCATAAGCTCCGCCAAGGCTGCCGACAACCACACCTGTGGGAAGTGCCAGTGCTAAAGCTAAGTTTTTCGGCGTACAAATCTGCTTTAGCAAGCGGCGATTGCTGCCGATTTCAATACCGGCCACAAAGCCCATGAAATCCAGCGCTGTCATAAGCGTATCGTCCAAGAGCGGCTTAATCGTTATATCCAAAAAGGCATAGCCCAGCACCATACCCACTACAATTGTTCCTAATAAAGCACAAACCATACTCTAAACTCCATTCCAACAAAAAGCAAAATAACTCTATAGTCATTATCAAAGCTGACAACCTATTCCACTTCATTTTCCTCATCAAAATGCGGTGCTAATGCTTTAA
The DNA here is from genome assembly GCA_034086985.1 of Phascolarctobacterium sp. Classification (GTDB taxonomy): domain Bacteria; phylum Bacillota; class Negativicutes; order Acidaminococcales; family Acidaminococcaceae; genus Phascolarctobacterium_A. The sequence goes on along the minus strand of JAXDZG010000021.1, from coordinate 57,867 downwards.
TAATCACATAAAAAAGCAGCATGGAGCCCAAAATCGCGCTGCTCCCCAAAAGAAAGGCCTGCTTGCCCAGCACCGGAATTTTCGCCAGCATCTCTCTATCGCAGCCAATTTTTGCGCCCAAGCAAAGTAAAATAATAAACAGACATACCGTGGACACCCGATTAAGCCACAGCTTCGTTCTATAATTAAAAACATCCAGCCATCCCAGCAGTATGCCCGCTGTAATAGCGCAGATAATAATGGTCATTACAAAGCCCCCTTTACGTTAGCTATCTTTATATTATACCCCATAGCAAGCGCTTTGCGAAATGATATTTTACCCAAAAGCAAAACCCTCGCGGCCACAGCCACGAGGGTTAAATAAGCATAATCTCGTTATTTATTCTTCAGGTTCATAGACTGACAATGCTTCAAGAGCTAAAGCATAGCCCGCAAAGCCTAAGCCACAGATTTGGCCCACACAGCCAGCCACAGTTACGGAATGATGACGGAACTCTTCACGCTTATGAATATTGCTGATATGCACCTCGATAGCAGGAATATTCACTGCCTTGAGAGCATCTAAAATAGCCACGCTGTAATGAGTAAAGGCTGCCGGATTGATAACGATGCCATCAAACTGGCCGTAGGCCTTTTGAATGGCGGTAACGATATCGCCCTCATAATTGCTTTGTAGCAGCTCCACCTCCACGCCCAAGCGTGCAGCCGCAGAGCGAATGTAAGCACACAGGCTCTCATAATCGCGACGGCCATAAATGGCCTTTTCGCGGGTGCCCAGCATATTAATGTTGGGTCCATTTAAAACTAGAATTCTTCGCATAACTAAACACCCTCATTCTATAGCTTGCTTGGCATAGGCCTCCAGCGCCGCCAGAGTCCTGCCAAAATCGCCGCTATTGGTAATAATCTTATCCGCATACTTACGATATAAGTCAATGCGCTCCTCGTAAAGCTTAAAGATGCGCTGCTTGTCCGCTGCCAGGAGCGGACGGGCATCGCCCTCAATATTGCCCAAAATCTGCTCAGGCTTGCGGTCTAAAAAGACCACCACGCCCTTGTGCTTCATGAGCTCCATATTCTCGGACCGCTTTACAGCGCCACCGCCGGTGGCGATAACAGCGTCCTCCAGCTCCGCCAGAAAGGCAAGCGTGCGCGTCTCAGCTGCCCGAAAAGCATCTTCGCTTTCAGCGAAGAAATCCTTGATGGTCCGCTGCTCCCGCTGCTCCAAAACCTCGTCTGCGTCGTAAAACTTGCGTCCCAAGCGCTTGGCCAAGCGCTTGCCAAAGGTGCTCTTGCCACAGCCGGGCATGCCAATCAACACAATATTTTTCATAGCTTCTTCTCCAGCTCCTGCATAATGCGCACGATGAGCTCGCTCTCATAGCGCTCGCCCTGCCAAATCTCTTGGGCTGCCACGGCCTGAGCCACCAGCATAAAGAGACCATTCACGGCTTTGTTGCCGGCCTCGGCCGCTTGCTTTAAAAACAGGGTTTGGGATGGATTATAAATCAAATCTACACTGGCGTCAAAGGCGAAGCTTACCTCGGAGCTAACAGGAGAGGCCTCCACCTTGGGGAACATGCCCACGGGAGTGCAGTTTACCAGCAAATCGCCCTGCAAAGCGTCCAATCTTGCATAGTCGATAACTTTAATTTTAGGATTTATCTTTGCAAAATGGGAATCCACCTTAAACACATCACGGGTTACCAGATAGAGCTTGGCACATTTTTTATCGGTGAGGTATTTTACTACCGCACGTGCAGCTCCGCCCGTGCCCAGCACGGCGCAGACCTTGCCTGCAACCTTAATATCATTATACTCCAGCATGCGTCCAAAGCCAAAATAATCCGTGTTGTAGCCAAAGGCACCTTCAGAAGTAAACTTAATCGTATTCACAGCACCGATGGCTGCTGCTTCAGGGGCGATTGCATCTAACAAGGGCATCACGTGCAGCTTATGGGGAATGGTCACATTAGTTCCCACAAAGCCCTGACGCAGCCTACCCATGAGCTCAGGAAGCGCCTCCAGCTCCGTTTCCAAAAGCTCATAGCTGCCAGTTTTACCTGTGTATTCAAAGAATAATTGGTGAATCGCTGGGGACAGACTATGCCCCAGCTTACCACCGATCAAGCCAAATTTATTAACTGCGTCCATAGCCTACTCCTTCTTTTCGTAAGCACGGTAATTGCCCAGCACCTTCACATAAGTACTCTTAGCACGCACCTCTTCCATCACATCGGCCACCAGCGGATCGGACATATTGCCGGTAACATCAATGTAGAAGAAGTATTCCCAGGACTTGCCCACCATGGGACGGGATTCCAAATTCATCAGGTTCAAGCCAGTGTGATAGAAGCTGGCCAGCATTTTATACAGGGAGCCGGTCTCGTGCTTAACAGCCACAATCAAAGTAATCTTGTTGGCGTTGGGAATGATTTCCGGCTTTTGGGCAATAATGATGAAGCGGGTATAGTTATTGCTGTTGCTATTAATGGCAGGGGCGATAACCTTTAGATTGTACAAATCTGCTGCAGCCTTGCCTGCAATAGCACCCAAGGTAATATCCTGCTTTTCGGCAACCTCTTCCGCACTCTTGGAGGTACTGAAGAAAGGAACCTGCTCCATTTGGGGATAATCCTTGAAGAAGTCCTTACTTTGCTTAAAGCCCTGTGGATGAGAATAAACCGTTTTAATGGTCTGCAGGGACGCACCCTCACAGCCCAGCAAATTTTGCTCAATCTTGACGCACTGCTCGCCCACAATATAGCAGTCATATTGACGCAGCAGGTCATAAACTTCGGTGATGCCACCGGTGGAGCTGTTTTCAATGGGCAGCACGGCGTAGTCCATGACACCATCGGAAATGCTGGTAATAACCTCTTCAAAGGTATTATAGTGGTGGCGGTTGAACTTGCGTCCGCGGAAGTAATCCTCCAATGCCTGATGGGTGAAGGAGCCTGCAGGACCGAAGCAGGCCACCTCAAAGGTTCTATCGGAGGGCTCTGCCAAAGCAGTTTCCTCCAACACGCAGGCTTGATCGATAATACCGCGCATAATATTTTTTACAGCTATGGAATAATCCTTATTTTCCAACAGGCTGGCCACCTTGGCGATAACCTTGGCCTCACGATTTTTATCCTTCACAGGCATGCCCTTGGATTTTTTATAGGCTGCAACCTGCATTACCAGCTGCAGGCGTTTTTCCAAAACCTCTGCCAATTGGCTGTCGGCCTTGTCTATTTCCTTGCGAATTAATTCTAAATCCAGTTCCTGCATTTTATTTCTCCCATTTCTTTGCTTCGATTAATAAATCCCACAATGTCCAGGCGGTGACAGCCTCGATAACAGGTATAGCACGCTGCACAATGCAGGGATCATGGCGACCCACAATGGTCAGGGTAGTATCGCTTTGCTCCGCAAGGCTCACCGTTTTTTGCTCACGGGAAATGGAGGGTGTGGGCTTCATGGCTACTCTAAAGAGCAGGGGCATCCCATTGGTAATACCACCGGTAATGCCACCGTTGTGGTTGGTATAGCAACGCACCTTGCCATCCTCGTAATGCATTTGGTCATTAGCCTCAGCACCGGTGAGCTTGGCAAAGCCAAAGCCCTCACCGAATTCGATGCCCTTCACCGCGGGCACAGAAAAGAGGATTTGGCTAAGTCGGCTTTCCACGGAGTCGAAATAGGGAGCGCCTAGCCCAGCAGGCAAATTAATAGCCATGAGCTCGATGACACCGCCCACGCTGTTAAGTACGCCCTTGGCAGTGAGAATGCAGTTTTGCATTTGCACGCCAATGGCGTCGTCCAAAACAGGGAAGGGCTTGCTGTCGACAGCCTTTAAGGTAGCTTCACTTTCGCCCAAGGGGTTGAAGCTAGGCTCCACAATATCGTGAATGCGCAGAATGTGCGCACCCACGGTAATGCCGTATTGGGCGAGAACTTGCTTGGCCACTGCGCCGGCGAACACGAGGGGCGCCGTCAGGCGCGCACTAAAGTGCCCGCCGCCGCGGTAATCGTTGTAGCCCTGGTAGCGCACGTTCCCGGCGTAGTCGCCGTGGCCCGGGCGCATCTTGTCCTTGAAGATGCTGTAATCCTTGGAGTGCTGGTCGCTATTGGCGATGCGGGCACACAGGGGTGTGCCCGTGGTGTAGCCGTTGAAGAAGCCGCTCTGGATTTCCACGGCGTCACTTTCCTTGCGCGCTGTGGTCAGCGCGCTCTGGCCGGGGGCGCGACGCGCCATTTCGGAGGCGATAGCCTCCTCGTCCAAGGCAAGGCCCGGCGGCAGTCCGTCTAGGACGACGCCGACGGCCTTGCCGTGGGACTCGCCGTAGATGGACATTTTGATATTCATGCCATAAATTCCGCTCATTTTACTTCCTCCACTAGGCCGCCCACGCTTTTATAATCCTCCCAGAATGTGGGATAGGATTTGGCAACGCTCTCTGCGCCTGTCAAAATTATGGGCTCCCGGCATTTTTGCGCTGCGATAGCGAGGCTCATAGCAATGCGATGGTCGTTCCATGTGTCCACTGTTACGCCACCCTTAAGACCATCCGGCTTGCCCACAATGGTGAGACCTTCAGGCTCCTCCGTAATAGCAGCGCCCATTTTATTTAACTCGCTGGTCATGGCTGCCAAGCGATCACATTCCTTGATACGCAGGCGACCAGCGTTAATAATCTTCGTTGTGCCCTCGCTGACAGCTGCTAAAACCGTCAGCACGGGGATAATATCGGGACAGTTAGCCGCGTCAATCACAGTGGCTTTGGTCGCACCGCCAGTAACAGTGACGCTGTTAGCGTCCTGCTTAAGGGCCGCTCCCATGCGCTCCATGATGCTAACTACAGCTTGGTCGCCCTGCAGGGAGTTCACGTTCACACCCTCACAGGTGACGCTTGTGCCAAGGCTACCACCCACAGTCCAAAAGGCTGCCTGGGACCAATCGCCCTCTACTTGGCTATCCTGAGCCTGATAGCACTGCTTGCCCTTGACTAAATAGCGACGATGCTGTCCGCCCTCGTTCTCAATCTGAACGCCGAATTTAGCCAAGCAGTTGATAGTCATATCCACATAAGCACTGGACTCCAGGGAAGATGTGATTTCGATGACGGAGTCACCACTTAAAAGGGGCAGCGCAAAGAGCAAGCCACTGACAAACTGGCTGCTCACATCACCGGGCAGCTTGTAGGTGCCGGGAGTAAGACGACCATTTACAGTCACAGGCAAATTGCCGTTATCATTAAAGTATTGAATAAATTTTTCGTCAAATATATCGTAATAAGCCTGCAAGGGACGGCTCACCAGCTTGCCATGGCCCGTAAAGGTCAGTGGGCAGTTGAGGTTGGCACCCAAGGGCAGGAAGAACCGCAAAGTGGAGCCGCTTTCGCCGCAATCCACACTATCGGCAGCGGCCATGGGATGACCTGTACCGGAGATTTGCAAAGCCTTGCGTCCTTCAATCATGCTGGGAATTTCGTCCACAGCCACATTGATGGCCTTGAGGCAACGCATGGTAGCTTCAATATCCTTGGACATGCTGATGTTGTCTATGATGCTGGTGCCACAAGCAAGGGCAGCACAAATAATTTCTCTATGCCCCATGCTTTTAGAGGAAGGAGCTACCACAGTGCCCTGTAATTTAGTTGGAAATATCTTTAATGTTGTCATAACCCCTACCCCAAATACTCTGGCACCTGCTGCCAATTGAGCTTCAGCAAATCGCCTTCACCAAGAGCTCGCAGGATGATGATGGTGATGCTATTGCCATTCTTCTTTTTATCACGAGCCATAGTTTCCAAAAGCTCGCTCTTGGCTACGCCCGCATCCGTCGGCAAATTGTACTTTTCTAAAACGCTTTTAATGCGTTCCGCTGTGCCCTGAGGAGTTAAGTCTAATGCTTCCGTGCGCGCTGTGAGCTGGTACATACCAATGGCCACGCCCTCACCGTGAGTAAAGCCGCTGTAGCCAAAATGCTGCTCCACGGCGTGGCCCAGGGTATGACCGAAGTTCAGCAGCATGCGTAGGCCTGTGTCGAACTCGTCCTGCTCCACAATACGCGCCTTAATAGCGCAGCAAATAGCTACAATATCGTCAATATTAGCCAAAAGCTCGGCATCGTTGGCGAAGCCGGCGATTTTCTCGAACAAGGCTGCATCCTTGATGCAGCCGTATTTAATCGCCTCAGCCAAGCCGTCGTGCAAGAAGCGCGTAGACAAGGTCGCTAGCAAGTCCGTGTCGATGAACACGGCCTTGGGCTGATAGAAGGCGCCGGCCAAATTCTTGCCCGCCGCCAAATCCACGGCCACCTTACCGCCCACACTGCTGTCAATTTGGGCCAACAAGGATGTGGGCACCTGCACAAAGGCCACCCCACGCATATAGCTAGCTGCCGCAAAGCCGCCCAAATCGCCTACCACGCCGCCGCCCAAGGTCAGCACCACGTCACTACGGGTAAGTCCCCCTTGGGCTAGCTGCTCCAGCACGCCGCTGAGCACAGTCATATTCTTACTCTGCTCCCCGGCCTCGATAACCACCTTCACAACCCCAAGGCCCGCCGCCTCCAAGCTTTTTTCCAGCTTAGCCGCATAGAGCGGTGCCACGTTGGTGTCGCTGATTATCGCTGCCTTACGTGCCTTAGGCAGCAGCTGTGCTACCTTAGGGCCTATTTGAGGCAGCAGGCCTGCCTCAATTTCAATATCATAGGCATGAGCTCCTAAATCCACATGGATAGTACGCATTAATAAAGCTCCTTTCGCCGAGCAGCCGAGGTACGCATGAGCTCCTTCATGGTCTCACCGTCACCAGCCCGCAGCGCCCTGCGCCACAGCTCCAGCTGCTCCATATATTTATCAATTTCGTCTGCTACCTTCTCCTTATTGGCCAAGAACAAGGCGCACCACAGCTCAGGATTAATATCCGCCACGCGGGTACCATCCCTGAAGCTACCGGCTACGAAATATTTGGTCTTCTCGTTATAAGAAGCACTGTCCATCAAAGCTACCGCCGTCACATGGGGAAGATTACTCGTAAAGGCAATGGTACGGTCATGCTCCTCCGGCGTTACTCTAACTGTGTTCTTGCAACCCAAGGCCTTAGCAAAGGCTTCTAACCAAGTGATAGCCGCCTCACTATTGGTTTTTTCCGGCACGATGATGTAATTGGCATTATGGAAAATGGCTGCATCAGCCATGCCTAAGCCACTGCTTTGGCGTCCCGCCATGGGGTGCCCGCTGATGAATTCCATGCCCGGCTTTAAGACCTGCTGTACCTCGACAATCATGTTATTTTTGATGCCTGCCACATCAGTAATGAGCACGTCAGCCTTAAAATTAGCCACGTTGCTCTTAATAAAATTGGCTATAGCCTCCGGATAAATCGCACAAATCACCACATCGGCCTGCGCTAGACTTGCATCCGCTGCTGTAGTACCCAAATCAATAATGCCCATTTCCTTGGCCTGAGCCAGGGTTGCTTCATTGCGCTCGATGCCGATAATCTGCTTGGCTCCTAAAAGCCGCAGCGCCTTGGCATAAGAGCCACCGATAAGGCCCAAGCCCACGATAGCAAAGCTTAAATCATTCCAGTTAGTGCTTCTAAAACCAGCTTCCAAAAAAATCACTCCTACTTCTACATTTCTACCATACTACTCAAAACAATTCCAAAATACCATGCTACTAAATACAAGGCTAGCTCCAGTGCTCATAAATAGACACTGGAGCTATATTTTGACCTATGAATATTATAAATCACGACCCACAATTTGAGCAATACCCTTGAGCTCGCCCATGAGCTTAGCAAAGCGCTCCGGCTTCAGGGATTGAGCGCCGTCGCAGAGTGCGCATTCAGGATTGTTATGCACCTCGATTAAAAGGCCGTCCGCGCCTACAGCAACTGCTGCCTTGGCCAAGGGCTCAACCATCCACCACAGGCCTGCTGCATGGCTGGGGTCTACCACTACGGGCAAATGACTCAGCTTTTTCACTGCAGGAATAGCACTCAAATCCAGCGTATTGCGAGTGTAGTGCTCAAATGTGCGGATGCCGCGCTCGCAGAGAATTACATTATCATTGCCACCGGCCATGATGTATTCGGCGGACATAATCCACTCCTCGATGGTAGCACTCAGTCCACGCTTCAAAAGAATGGGCTTATTGGTTTTACCCAATTCCTTCAGCAGCTCGAAATTTTGCATATTGCGAGCGCCTACTTGAATAATATCCACATCCTCCACAAAGCGCTCGATTTTATCAGCAGACATAATCTCAGTGCAGATGGGCAAGTCAGTTGCTTCACGAGCAGCCTTTAAGTAATCCAAGCCCAGCTCCTTTAAGCCTTGGAAGGAATAAGGGGAAGTACGGGGCTTGAAAGCGCCACCGCGCAACAAGGTAGCACCGCTGGCCTTCACAGCCTGGGCTACCGCAGTAATTTGCTCGATGCTTTCTACGGAGCAGGGACCGGCGATAACCTGGATTTTTTTACCACCAATGGGCACGCCGCATACATCAACAATGCTATCGTCAGGATGGAAGGCACGGTTGGCACGCTTAAAGGGCTCCTGCACGCGCATAACCTTCTCTACGCCTTCATTAACGAGCAGCAAATTCATATCCAGCGCACTAGTATCACCAACTACGCCGAACAGGGAAGCGTTCACGCCCTCACTGGCATGAATTTGGTAGCCTCTGGACTCCAATTGAGCCTTTAAACGGGATTTGTCCTCTACGGTTGCTGTGGGTTTGAATACAATAATCATAATAAAATCTCTCCTTTTTACTATCCTACAATGCTACAATACTACCTTATAGTTAAAGCGAGAACACCTTCAACGCTAAACTAACAACATTGTTTACATCACTGAGCTATGACGCTTAAGTTTAATCTGCATTTAGCTACAAAAAAGCAGGCCCCGTAAAAGAGCCTGCTTCCATAAGTATTGTGAAAATGTTTATACAAATACTATTAACGGCTTCTATTACGCCCACTGCCATATGCTTTTTTCCATGCCAAATAACCGGTGCTAAAGTAATAGCTAAAGACCGGTGCATAATAAAAGCCATATTGAGTTGCAGTGTTCATCTTAATAGAATCCATTTTCTTCACCTGCAAAATAATACTTTCGCTCTCAGTCAGCGATTGGAATAATTTTACTGCTACTACTTCATAACGTCAAGCAAAAAGCCACATTTTTGTTACATTTTTCTTTTTATCACAAAAAGTGTAACGAGGGTTACATGTTTATGTTAGCACTAGATAATAAAAAAGCTTTATACACCATGAAAACAAAAAAGCAGAATGCAGAATAGATAGTATATCTTAAAATCATTTCGACTTAAAACTGTTACTTAATCTTCCGTCAACAATAGTAACTACCCTGTTGCATAACCATTTTGCTAATCTCAAATCGTGAGTTATGTATAGATAGCTAATATTGCTTTTTTCTTTTATTTCCTTAAAAAGGTGCATAACCTGAGCCTGTACCGATACATCCAACATTGATGTAGGCTCATCCAAAACCAGCAGTTTAGGCTCTAGCAATAAAGCCCTAACCACACAAATTCGCTGAATCTCACCGCCACTAACCTGATGAGGATAACGCTGTAACAAACCAGCATTGAGCTTGACGAGCTCCAGCATTTTATCAATTCTTGCATGCTCTATCCTCAGCCCATGAATCACCAGGGCTTCTTCAATACTCTGACCTAAAGTCATCATAGGATCAAGAAAACTTTCCGGTCTTTGAGAAATAAACTGTACATTTCGCCTAAACTCAAATAGCTTGCGCCCCTTCATTTTTGTAATATCTTCATTATCGAAAAGGACCCTGCCTTGATCAGCATTTTCCAAGCGAAGCAAAATTTTAGCTAAGGTACTTTTACCACTGCCGCTTTTTCCCATTAGTGCTACTGCTTCATTAGCAGCAATGTTCATGTTCACATCCTGCAAAACAGGAAAATATGTACCAGTATTACGATTACGATAACTCTTGCAAACCCCTTCACAAGTTAGCATATTTAAAGCACCTCACCTGGATAGCATTGCCCAAACTATATAGCTCTGGTCTGTATTCTAAACACTTAGCCTTTCTGTACAAGCATCTAGTAGCAAATTTACATCCCCTTTGATTAGACAGCAAATTATCATTTTTCCCTTCTAATACCTTCATACCATTTTCTGGCAAAGCCTTAATAAAGGCCTGCGTATATGGATGCATAGGTTTTGTGAACAATTCACTGCTAACTTCCATAACTTGTCCGGCGTACATAATTACAATTCTATCACTAATAGTTTTCGCAAATTCTAAATCATGGGTAATAATAATCATGCCACAATTTAAAGCTTTCCTTATCCTTTGAAAATTCTCCGTTACTATTTTCACGGTATTTTCATCCAATCCCTTTGTCGGCTCATCAGCAAATATCCATTGAGGTTTGGTACTAATCGCCATAGCACACAATAATCTTTGTAGCATGCCACCGGATAATTCATAGGGATAGGCATTTAAAACACGCTCCACATCCTCTAACCCAAACAATTCCATGCACTCTTTTTTCAGGGTATGCCTTTTATCCTGTACTCCATGAACATCAAGTATATCTTGAAACTGTTTATATATCTTGCGAATAGGATTAAGAGAATCTGCCGGGTTTTGTGGAACTATTCCAAATGTACTGCTTGCTTTTGTTACAATTACTCCTTCCTTAAAAACTGTAGGTGGGAGAATTCCTAAAATAGCCTGGCCTAGCACTGATTTACCACAGCCACTCTCACCAATAATTGCTGTAACTGTATAGGGCTTAAATTGAATATTTACATCATCAACCGCTTTAATAAGTCCTTCTTTAGTTGAAAATGCCACAGACAATTCTTCAATTTTGATCTCAGAATTTACCATTTCCGCACCTCATCAGCCTTAACATCAAACACATCTCGCAAATATTCACCTATAACGTTACAGGAATAGATTAAGGCGAATACGAAAAAGCCAGGGACAATTATCAAATGAGGTGAGCTACGATAATAGAGCATAGCATCATTTATCATAACACTCCAGTCAGGGGTTGGAGGCTGTACACCCAATCCCAAAAAGCTTAAACCTGCTACTGCTAACACACCTCTACCCAAACGAATAGTGAATAGAACCATTAGTTTATGAGCCAAATTGGGCAAAATATGTCTCCACAGTATACGAAAATCACTGCAGCCCAGACACCTTAACCCAGACACAAAGGGCTCCTTTGCTAGCTGCATCACCTGTGAGCGCACTATTCTGGAAAAACCTGCCCAAGAAGTTATTACTAAAGCAAGTACCAGACTATATATACTCGCCCCTAGAACTCCTGCAATCGCAATCATAAAGCAGCTGCTTGGTATCCCTTGGAAGATATTGCTAATGATAGTTAAAAGATGGTCAAATTTTCCTCCATAGTAACCACCAATTATGCCAACTAAAACCCCTATACCCAGTGCCAAAATAGAAGATATAAGGCTCAACAGCATGGATGCTCGACCGCCAAACAATATGCGACTAAACATATCTCTTCCCAGAGCATCAGTTCCAAACCAATGCTGCAAGCTTGGTCCTTGTAATCTGACTAACATATTAGGCTCGTATGGGTTGCAAGTGGCAATGTATGGAGCAAACAAGCTACCAAAAACGATAAAAGACAACATCAATACAGCAAGATAGAATTGCATTTTCTTCAATTCCGCTCACCCACCTTAATTCTTGGATTAAAGTATGCCATCACAAGATCCACAAACAAAGTCACCATTACCAAAATCCAACCAGTTACAAGCACATATGCCTGAAGCACAGGATAGTCACGATAGCGAATAGCTTCTAAGGCCATACTGCTTATCCCGGGAACAGCAAAAATACTTTCTGCAATAACAGAACCTCCTAAAATTCCGGCCCAATAATTACCCAATAACGCTATCACTGGCAATATGGCATTGGGCAAAGCATATTGGAATAAGAGTTTGTTTTTGCTTATGCCCCTAGCCTTCGCAATTACAAAATATTGCTCACCAAACTCTCTTAACATGGTGCTTCTTGTAAATCTGCAAAGCGTTGCTATTGTGGAAAAGGATACAGCCAAAGCAGGCATAACAAAATGCTTCCAACTTTCGCTACCACTTGTTGGTAGTATTCTCAGCAGCTCGCTAAAAACAAGTATCATAATCAGTGATAACCAAAAGCTAGGTATGGACAGCATGATATTCGTGAGAATCTGTAAAGCCTTATCAAGGTAGCTATCCTTATATAGAGCACATAAAACTCCTATACTAATGCCTAATACTGCTGCAATAACCAAAGCAAAGCATGCTAGTTCTACAGTTGTAGGCAAACGCAAAAGCAGCTCATCCCATATATCCCTACCAGTTATATAGCTAGTACCCAAATTTCCCTGAAGCACTTGCACAAGCCAGCTAGAGAATCTCACGTAAGCCTGTCTATCCAAGCCTAACTCAGAACGCATAGCCAGAATCTGCTCCTCAGTAGGCTCCTCCAAGCCATTTTGGTTCAAAGCAAATTCAGCAGGGTCCCCAGGTGATAAAATCCCCAGAATAAAGGCTAGCATACTTATTCCCAATATTACAGGAATGGTCATAGCTAAACGATAAATACAATACCTAGTCATTTCCTTCAACAAGCTCCACTTTACTCAAATCTACCCCATATATCAAAGGCTTATAATTTTTAATTCTTTTATTATATGCAACTATATTAACATCGTTAAAAAGGGGGACTACTGGCTGCTCTTCTGCAACAATATCCTGAATATGATCAAAAATCCGCTGTCGTTCGGCATCGTCAGTCACATGCTTGACTTTTCTCAAAAGCTCTGTAACGTCTGCATTATCGTATGCAATTCCGTAACTCTTATTTACTGATCCCTTCGGTGCAAAAAAAGTATATAACAAACCATAAGCATCTCCGTTCGCAAGGCCCCTTTGCAGCCTTACTATATCACATTCGCCTTTTTTCATCATCCTCGTTAATGTGGCGTATTCCAAGGATTTTATGGTCACATCAAGTCCTATTTCTTTAAGCCAATAAGCAATTAACTCGGCCTCTCCCTTTTGAATAACCTCTTTACTATTAATGCAATAGGTAACTGCATATCTTTTTTCCCCTAATACCTCTTTTGCCAATTTTTTAGCTTTCTCTAAATCATGCTTTACTGGAATTTTTTTATAATACGGACTTGTATAGTTTAAAATATTGACAGTTGGTTCTCCATAACCTATATACAACGAATTTACTAAAAGCTTCCTATTGATTGCGAGAGAAACTGCTTTACGCATGCGCACATCATTGAATGGAAATTTATTGCCATTAAGGCTCAAATATCTAATCATGGTCGACTTATTCTTTGCAGCCTCGAATCTAGGATCTTTTTTAATCTCTTCAGCCATAAACGGTGGTATTGCATTTATGTCGAGCACAGCATCTATTTCTCCTGATTTTAAAGCAGAAAAACGAGTTTCAGCCGCAGGTATGGTTCGTATTATATACTCATTAATTTTACCTTTAGCGCCATAATAGTTTTCATTGCGCACCATCTTCACATATTTATTTAATACGTTCTCCACAATTTTGTACGGTCCCGTTCCTATAGCAATGCTTTTAAAATTACCATCCTCATCAAAGCATTCAGGAGCGAACATGGGGCTGCCAAAATCTGTCATCTTATACAGTTGATTAACATTTGGTTCTGTAAAAACTAAACGAAAGCTATATTCATCTAACTTCTCATATTTTATTAAGGTCGGATAATATACATTAATATCTAATCCATAAAAGGAAGAACGTTTATATCCTTTTTTCATACGATCAAAATTTTTCACAACTGAATCAGCAGTAAATTTACTTCCGTTATGAAAATAAACATCTTTACGCAAATAAAAGATCCACTCCCTGCCTCCTTCACGCATTTCCCAAGCACTGGCAAGGCAAGGAGCAGGCCGATTATGATCATCCTTGGTAATCAAAGGTTCCCAAACGCCTAGAATTCGACTACAGTAAACAGCATCTTTATTGCCCGGTGCTAGATTTCTATAAGCTGCCAATACTACAGTAGACTTGTCCCTTCTGCCGTTTTGAATTACTTCATTTTTAGTTGTAGAGCAACCACTACCTAAAAAGCATAGGAACAGCATAAATATACACAGTAATCTTTTCATATTTTTATTTCCTAACAGATATTATCACACTTACTCGCGGTTGAGTAATATATATTCCATCATCTCGAAATAGTGCATTAGACAACAAATCAAACATTATTTTATGACCTAATCTCTCAAAATCTTCTTTGCTAAGCTCTGTTCTCAATGTATCATTCAATTCATCCTGCGTTTTATAAAACACCGTTTTGTTGTATTTTACATACTCTACATCTGCATGAATTTGGTTTATCCAGAATAGGATGGGTATTAATTGGTAATCCAAGCACTCTTTTACCTGAACTCCATATTTTTTATAAGTATCATACAGAAAAGCTCTTTGTATCGTTCTAATTATGACTATCCCTTTATTGCAATGCTCATACATTTTTTTCAATGCACTTTCCATATGTCGAATTCTATACAATGAGTTGATGCTCACAGCATAATCATATGGTGTTTGCAAATCATATTCTTCCCATTTCCCTTGACATAATTCTACATTGTTTATACTTGCTTCTTGCAAGCGTTTTTTACATTCTCTAATCATCGCGTAAGCAAAATCTATTCCTAAGACATGGCTTGCCTTCTCCGCCATAAACACGGTGAAATTGCCAGTTCCAGGACCAATCTCTAAAACACTAGAACCCTCATCAATTTTTGCTAGTAGTTTTTCCTTTAACAAGTCTGTATCATTGTTAAGGTTGTATTTTTCGGTATACAAAGGTGCTATTTTATTCCAGAAAGCTTGCTCAACAGCATCATTAGACTTTCTATCATCACCACCTAGGCTGTTCCAGCCCATGGTTTCTTGCCATACATTATTAAAATTAATCTCGTTGTAATGCATAACTTTTCTCCAAGATAATGGTAAAGAGGGTATACAAGATACCCTCTTTATTAGTTTTACAATTAAATGTCAAATTGTGCAGACACCATAAAGGTTCTGGGACTAGAAAGAATTAAGCCATTGCCGGTATGGGCATCCCAATAACTTTTATCTGTAAGATTGTAGCACATAGCAGATAGTTGCACAGGCATATCTTTGAATTTTGTTTTGTAATTAACACCCAAATCAAAAGTCATGTGAGATGGAACTTGAAGTCTTTCGTTAAAGATGTCAGCTTTACCTACATATACACCACGTCCGATTACACTGAAATCATCGTTAGCTTGATACTCTAAAGTAGCCACTGCATTCCATTTCGCAACACCGTTTACTGTTTTACCATCATTAGTGCCTTTAGCAGTTTTATTTTGTTCTGCGTTTAAATACATAAAACCGCCCATAGCATTCCATTTAGGAGCAATCTTGCCATTTACAGATAGCTCTATACCTCTATATTTAGCTTCACCATCCTGTAGTAAAAAGTCTTTAGTAAAGCCTGGCTTGGAAACCGCAATATTATTTGCTTGGGTAATTTCGAAAATACCTAAGCTAGTAATCATCCCTGCATTTTCATACTTTAATCCGATTTCATTTTGCTTAGTCTTGGCAGGATCTAAAATACTACCACCGTTTTCATATGTTCCGCTAACCACAGTACCTTTATCAAAATTCTCAGAATGGCTAGCATATAAAGACAGTTGCTCGATTGGTTTATAAATAAAGCCATATGTTGGGCAAACAGCGTTGCTATCTACGTGAGAAGTGACCTTCTCAGTAATTTTATTATAGCCATCTACAGAAGCACTATGCTTATGCAGGCCTAATAACAGCTGACTCTTACCATATTTCATAGTGTCAGCAATAGAAGCTCCCCAGTATTGATCTTTACTGCTTAAACCTGGTTGAATAGCAGGATACCACACATTAACACCATAAATACCAGAATACAGATTGCCTGCTACAGAGCCCATGGAGCCATCGTTATACATTTTTTTAGCGCCCTTAATGCTATGCCATGCTTTATCTAATGCCAAAGTAATATCATGCTCCACATCACCTGTATGAAGCTTACCGTTGATACCAACCTGAGCATAATAGTTTTTAGTTACAGTCTGAGTAGACATCAAGTTGTTTTTAATATCGCCTGCGTCATTAATAATTACAAAATTACTGCTAGCGCCAATAATATTACGCATCAGTTTGTTATGATTGTATCCCGCATTAGCAAACCATTTCCAATCATCAGCAAATTTTTGCTCATGATTGAGAGCAAAAATATACCCCTCGGATTCTTTAGCCAAGCCAGAAATACCATAATTTTTGCTTGCATCAGGAGCAGAAGGAACCTTAGTAATGGCGTTTACAGGAGCACCATTTGCATTCTTAAGCGTAAACCAGCGAGCTCCACCTTCGATATTTAAATGCCTATAGCCCATTAAGAGGTTAGATTTACTATTAGCATCCTTATGGTCAATATTAGCAAAAATTCCCTGAGCTTCTATATCTTGAGAATCAATAGCTGTTTTACCATCGAGCCATTCTGTGTTGATTCTTACGCCCCACTCATTATCTTTACCAAATCTACGACCAATATCTAAATACTCACCCAAAGATCCTTTGCCA
This sequence comes from Phascolarctobacterium sp., assembly GCA_034086985.1. Lineage (GTDB taxonomy): Bacteria > Bacillota > Negativicutes > Acidaminococcales > Acidaminococcaceae > Phascolarctobacterium_A. The sequence goes on along the minus strand of JAXDZG010000021.1, from coordinate 41,186 downwards.
GAAAAGGTCTGTTTATAACGAGTAATAGGTGTATCGGTTGCTTTTTTGCTAGTAAAGTTTACTATGCCACCAGCTGAAGAAGTTTCATAAGTACTTGGTATACCAGTAATACCGCTATTAGGACCAGAAATAAACTGAATCTCATCTGCGAAATAGGTGGGAGCCCAGAACTGAGTCAACAAGCCCGGAATACCATTTACGTATACAGATGTACCAGTTGATTTTAAGCCTCTGATGGAAAAATCATTATGCAAATTGGTGCCAACACTTCTTACAGAAGGATTGTTCACCAAAATACTCTGCAAAGGTTGATTAGGCCCGCCGAAGGTTGTAATGGTTTTTTCAGTTACGGAAACAGTTTGAAAGGGAACGTCCATAGTATTTTTTTCACCTAAAATACCAATGGTACCTTCCTTACTAACCATGCCACCAGGCAGCACATCCTTGCTGCCCTCAATAACAACCTCATCGAGCTTGCCACTCATAGTCTCTTCAGCGCTAGCACTCATAACAAAACCAACGCTAGCAATGGCACATAAAACAGACATGGCCAATGCTTTCTTATTCTTAACCATCATTTTTATTACCTCTCAATCTATCAAATGTCAAATTGTGCAGACAGCATGAAGGTTCTGGGCATGGACAGGCCGAACGTAGAAGAACCGCCTCTACCCATCCAATAATCCTTGTCAGTAAGGTTATAGCACATAGCGCTCAGCTTTACAGGAAGCTGATTAATCTTGGTCTTATAGTTCACACCCAAATCAAAGGTAACGTAGGAAGGAACTTCATATTTACCCTTGCCATTAGTATCTTCTACAAAAGATTTATCATTCCAAATAGCTCTACCTACAATACCCCAATCTTCATCAGGCTTATATTCTAGACCTACAACACCACTCCATTTAGACACACCAGTTACAAAGTAGCCATCTTTCTTACCATCTTGAGTCTTATTTCTTTCTGCATCTAAGTACAGAAGGCCACCAGTTACATTCCATTTTTTAGCTAACTGACCATTAAATGTCCATTCTAAGCCCTGATATTTATTCTTGCCATCATCGACCTTGGTATATAAATCATTAGCTGCATCAACAACAGCATCAATTCGGTTAGCTTCATCAATACTAAAATAACTAAAAGTGGTTAAAAGGCCTTTATTCTCATACTTAACACCTAGCTCATTTTGCTTACTCTTCACAGGATCCAGTGTTTGACCATTATTGGTATATTTTTTACCACTTCCGTTAGCAACTACAAAACCTCTAGAAAAGCTTTCTGTGTGACCTGCATAAATAGCCAATTGATCCACTGGTTTATAAGTAAAGCCATAAGTAGGCAGAATATTATTATTAGTAAAGCTCTTGCCACCAGTTAAATTCTCAAAATGCTCATGTTTTTTAGAAGCAGCTAGCAACAGAGAGGCTTTACCCAAGGTGAGTGTATCTGCTACAGTAAGGCCAACGTTTGTTTCTTCCCATTGAGGAGTACCATCACCAAAGCTTTGGAGAACATAATTATTCGGGAAAATAATACCATTATACAAATCACCGAGAATATCTTCACCATTAGGTTTATAAGTTTTGCTCTTGTTCCAATATTTCGCCCAAGAACGATCCACAGCTAGTGACAAATCATGCTTTACAGCACCTGACTCTAGCTTTCCTCTCAATCCTAATTGTACATAGGCATTTTTGCCTTCTTCATTTTGTTGATTAAAGCTATTACCAACAAATCTACCATTTTCATCAAATTTTAAAGATGCTCCTTGGTTATCCTTATTACCACTTCTTCTAGAATAACCAGCGTTAGCGAAATAGGACCACTTATCATCCAATTTATGTTCATGATTAATCGTCGCTAAATAACCATGTACATATTTTGTGGTGCCATCATAATCATAATTGCTTTCAGAATCAGGTGCACTAGGCAAAGAATTACCTTTATAGGCAGCACTGGGTTTGAATTGGAACCATCTTTGAGCCCCATTAACGCGCAAATCAAAGTATCCAGCAAACAGATTTGTTGTATTATTATCGCCTCTATGGTCTAAATTAACAAAAATATTTTTTTCATTTTTTTCAGCACCAGGTAAAGACAATCCACCTTCCATATATTCAGCATTAATTCTAATGCCCCATTCATTATTCTCTCCAAAACGTCTGCCAACATCAATGAACTCACCGGCATTACCCCTACCAGAGAATGTTTGTGTATAACGCGTTATAGGTTTATCCGTAGCCTTTTTAGTAATAATATTAATTGTACCAGGAGCAGGAGTAGCACCACTATTTGTGCCATTGTTTGACATACTTACACCATTCACACCAGCATTAGGGCCAGATGTAATATCAATTCTCTCTATAACATGTGCGGGCGGAGTAGTAAATTGATAGAATAAGCTTGGAATGCCATTTAACATCATGTGGTTACCATTCATATTGATTCCGCGCATACTAAAGTCAGTGTACATTGGTGAACTGGTACTAGTTCGAATAGAAGGATTGTTTTGGAGAATATTAGCCAAAGGCTGACTAGCATCGCCAAATGTTTCCACATACTTTTCAGTAATACTCATCTCAGAATAAGGAATATCCATGACACTCTTGTCGCCCATAATACCTAGTTTTGCTTTCGTGCTTACCATACCACCCGGTAGCACATCCTTGCTGCCCTCAATAACAACCTCATCCAGCTTGCCGCTCATAGTTTCCTCGGCGCTAGCTCCCATGACGAAGCCTACGCTGGCAATGGCGCACAGCACGGACATTGCCAATACCTTTTTCTTGTTTGTGAACATAATAACACCTCGATGAAATAATATTATTTAAGTAGTACTGCCGAGCTGTCCGAGTTTCGCGTGCAGCCCTACTTAAAAGCGAGTAATAAAAAAGCGCCCTCTGCTCTCAGCAAAAAAGGCGCACTTATCCCTAGGGATACCACTGCCTTTTCCGTCGATCGCAGAAAATCCGGCATTTCTTCAGGCAGTTCTTCTGGCTTGGCCTCCTCACCAATTTGCGTCTTCCCAGTTTCCCAGTGACATGGCTGCAAATCAGCTCCTCCTTACAGCTGCGGGACAGCACAGGATTTAAACCTGTTTATCTATTAAGCTTGTCTAGCACCTAAAGAAAATAGACTATTGAAATTTGCAATTTCTTGTTGTATAATTTTTATTAATAACTACTACTAGACTTTATTATACACATGTAGCTGCTTCCAGTCAAGCTTCAGTCTTAGAATTCTTCGAGTTATTTTTTCTACGAAATTCAGATTAAATTAATATAAAACAGTATATTTATTTTTACAAGACTGCTCTGGAAACGTTTTTATCCTAGGAGGTACAATTATGAGTGCAATTCAAGAAACTATTATGTATTTTCAAAAGGGTGGTTTAGTAATGTGGCCACTATTGTTCTGTTCTATTATGGTAATTTCTATTGCCATAGAGCGCTTTTTATTCTATAAAAGTGTGGATTCAGGCCAAGAATTTACAAGCTCTTTCTGTTCCTTGCTAAGAGAAAATCTTATCCAAGAAGCCCAAAGTCTAGCCGAAGATGCCTCCGGTCAATGTGCGGCCATCGTAGCCACTGCCGGAAAAATTGCCGGTGGCAGAGTCCAAAAGCAAGCTTATCTGGAAAGCCAGGCTGGCATATTTATTGCCCAATTAAGAAACAAACTGGATTATTTAGGCATCATTGTCACCCTGTCCCCTCTTCTAGGTTTGTTGGGCACTATCGTAGGTATGATTGGTGCCTTCAGCATTTTTAATCTGCAGGAGGGTGCTCCCCTCGCTATTACTGGCGGCATTGGTGAAGCCTTGATTGCTACTGCTTCAGGCCTTTGCGTAGCTATTTTATCGTTATGCTTCCACTCCTATTTTAACCATCGTATGGACAATATGATTACCAATATGGAACAATGCTTTTCCGCACTGCTGGAGAGTGCAGCAAGGAGTGATCAATAATGCAATTACGAGATATACGTAACCGCAGGGCTCCTGAGCTCAATATCATTCCCATGATTGACATCATGTTCTTTCTCTTGGTGTTTTTTATGCTCAGCACCATGTATATGATTGATTTAAAAACTATTCCCATCAAATTGCCTAAAGCAGCCACTGCTGCTACCGACACAACAACCACCTTTGCTGTTTCCATGAAAAGTGATGGCAGTATTTATCTAGGTGATACTAAAACTGATCTCCAAGCTCTGATTATGCAGGCCAGCTTGGAACAAAAAAATAATCCCAATTTCGCTGTAGTTATTCGGGCGGAACGGGATATCGATTATGGTAAAGTAATTACGCTTATTGATAAGCTTAAGGGTGCCGGTATTCATCGTTTTGGTTTAGCCACGGATGGAGCTGATAAAAAATGAATATGCAGAAGCGACAAAGAATTGGCATGCTTGGCTCGCTTGTAACCCATGTACTGATTTTTCTTTTGGTTGCCTTTTCCGGTATGTTCAATATTACCCATGCTAAAAAAGAGGACATTGTAGAAATCAGCATGTTCGGCGGTGGTGGCGGTGGCGGCGGTCAAGGTGATGGCAGCGACCAATCCTTGGATGCAGCAGTTGAAAACGAAAGTACCGCAGCCGAGGCTAGCAAAGCAGTTGAACAGCTCCCACAGCCAAGCACTGATGATATTTATCAGGGTGACAAAAAGGAGCAGCAAACGAGTGCTGCAGCACAAAAAAGGGCCTATCCTAAAAAGGGTAGCGGCAGTGGCGGAGGCTTTGGCAGCGGTCATGGCACAGGTACTGGTAGTGGCTATGGACCAGGCAGCGGCAGTGGCAGTGGTGGCGGTATTGGCAGTGGTCATGGTACCGGCATAGGCAGCGGCTATGGTGCCGGTAGCGGTAAATATGCAGCACCAGCTGTACCACCACGCTTAATTCGTAATCCATATCCAATGTACCCTGATGCAGAAAGAAAGGCAGGCATTCAAGGTACCACCGTACTTAATTTACTGGTAGGCAAGGATGGCAAGATAGAGGAAATCACAATACTTTCTTCTTCCGGAAATGCTAATTTGGACCAAGCAGCCATTAGTGCATGTTTCAAATGGCGCTTTACAGGCGCGCGCAATAAGGCAGGTCAGCCCGTACGCTGCTATATGAGTGTACCTCTAACCTTCAGGATAAAATAAAAATAACCAGCTAACACAGCAAGTGCTAGCTGGTTATTTTTTATTTTATAACTCTCGCACACCATTAAAGAGCATCATCACAGCGCCCACGAGGACAATTATCAGGGATAGGCGGCGGAACAACTGCTGGTTGAGGTAGCGGAACATGCGCTCACCAGCTAAAACACCTAAGAAGGTAGCGGGAATCATGCTATATAAATAGCTCCAGTCGCCTACTGCGCCAATATTGCCTGCCCAATAGCTGGCTCCCACCATCAGAATACCAGTCACGCCGAAAATCCAGATCATGTTAGCGCGCATTTCGTCTTTAGGAGTGTGCTCATTGAGAAAATAAAGCACGAGAGGTGGGCCGCTGACGCTGGTGCACGCGCCGAAGAAACCGCTCAAAAAACCAGCGCCCAAGCGGCCCGCTATTTTATTTTTGATGGGAACTGTGTATTGCAGACTCATTAAAGCGGTTGCTAAAAGCAGCACCACGCCTAAGAAAAGCTGCAAATGCACGATGGAAATAAAGCGCAGCACCTTGCTCCCCGGCAGCATGCCGATAAAGCTACCTACGCTGGTCAAGGCCACAGTGCACCAATTAAACTCACCCCACACGCGGTACATGGTCAGGATGCGCAGCACAACTGTGAGCACGAGGATAAAAATTATAGCCCACTTCACAGGCATAATCATGGCTAGGAGAGGCGTGGCCACTAGGGCAAAGCCGAAGCCGGAAACTGTGGCAAAAAAGGAGCCGATAAAGATGATGAGTCCGGCCAGTGTTAAATTATATAAATCCATAGTAAGATAAATTCCTCTAGCACAAAAAGCAAAGCTACCCACATTATGCAGGTAGCTCACTGCTTATTTCTTTTCTTCCACAAGGTAGGTCCAGCCATTTTCTTGGCGCACCTTGCCCTCCTTCATAAGATGGCCCAAAGCGCGCTTAAAGGCCGCCTTGCTGATGCCAAATTTTTGCTTGATAATCTCCAGCGGCGTGCTGTCGCAATAGGGAATGCTGCCACCGCGCTTCACCATAAAGGCATAGATATCCTCCGCATCCGCTACTAAAGCATTCTCCTTTTGCAAACGCATGGAGATATTGATGCGACCATCATCACGCAGATAGGTTACACGGCCGGTGATTTGTTGGCCAAAGTCCAAGCGACCGCCCGGCACCTCGCTACGATGCAGGAAAGCAATAAAGCGTTGAGTAGTAAAGATAAAGAAGCCCTCCGGCAAAATATTATAGATGGTGCCGGTCACCTTATCGCCCACCTTCAAGCCTTCGGCGGGCTTAGCTGCGCGCTGCATATCCTCCTCCACGCGCATGGTCACGGCCTGACGGCCGCTCTTATCGCGATACAGCTTTACCCATACCAGCTGGCCCTCGCTTACGTGGCCACGCATTTGGCTATAGGGCAGGAAAACACCGCGCTCTGCACCGATGTCTACGAAGCCGCCGTCACGAGTTACGCTGATTACGCGCACATAGCCCAGCTGGCCCTCGCGCATTTTGGGCAGCTTCATGCTGGCAGTCAAGCGCTTGCTGGGGTCCAGATAGAGATAAACCTTTACGGCATCCCCTTCCTTAACCTCCGCCGTCTGCTGCAGCTTATGCAGCAGGATATCGTCATCAGTATTACCGGTGCCACCATCAAGGAAAGCGCCCATCTCGCCCAAGCGCACCACCTTCAGGGTTACCACATCACCAGGGCGATATTTAGTATTATTCTGCACTGCCATGGGCTTTTTTGTAAATTTGCCCATAGGCTTATTATTATTCAGCATCTTCACTCTCCACAAAGGCTTCGGAAGGAGCATCAGCCCAAAGCTGCTCCAGATTATAGAAATCGCGCTCTTCTTCTAAGAAAATATGGGCCACAACATCACCATAATCCAAAAGTACCCAGCGAGAATCGGCATAGCCCTCCTTATGATTGGGGAATACACCCTGCTCAGCCAGCTTATCCTCAATATTATCAGCGATAGTGCGCACCAAGGTGGTGTTGCTTGCACTGCAAATTACATAATAATCGGTAACAGGGGACAGACCCTCCATATTTAAAAGTAAAATATCCTTGGCTTTTTTATCGCTGGCAGCAGCGGCAATCTTAGTAGCTAATAATTTAGTTTCCATGTAAAATCCTCCTTTTGCAACTCTGTAAAGCTAGTATAAATTCTTACAGCTCGACTTAATTCTGTTGTTGATTATTCTTGTTATTTTTCTCTCGATATATTTGTTCCCTATCCTTGGGCTGAAGATGCTCCCTAGGTGCCTGCTCTTCCACCTTAGCCTCATCCTCCTTCTCCTTGATATAAGGAATGCCCAGCTCATCCAAGGATTTATTCACGGACTTGCGATCCGCATCCCAATAGCTTACGCCGCTGGAATCATCAAATTTGCCATACAGCATACAGCTACGTATTTTATCGTCACCAAAAAGCTTAAAGCTATTGGCTGCCTTAAGCATGGTCAGGGTATTTAAGTCCGTATGAATATATTTATCCAAGGTAGCCAAAAGACTGCTGATTTTGGTTACATTTTGCACCGAAAACATTTGCTCTGCCGCAGCCTTCAGGAATTTTTGTTGGCGCTGTACACGACCGATGTCACCCAGCTCATCACTGCGAAAGCGCACGTATTTACCCGCTGTAGCGCCATCCATGTGCTGATAGCCATGCTTAATATTAATTACCAAATTGGCATAGGGATCCTCGTAGTACATATCCTTATCCACGTAAATATCAACGCCGCCAATCAAATTTACCACATCAATAAAGCCACGCCAGTCTGCCAAGCAATAATAATGGATGGGTACTCTTAAAAGATTAGCTACAGTTTGCTTGGCCATGACGGCACCGCCGTAGGCATAGGCAGCATTGATTTTATCCGGGTCCTTATGTCCCGGCAAAATAACCTTCGTATCACGGGGAATGGACAGCACTGATACCAAATTTTTCTGAGGATCAAAGCTTAACAAGATGATGGCATCGGTGCGCTTAGGCTCCGACTCTGCGGCCTCGCTGTCGCCATCGTCAATACCCAAAAGCAGCACATTAATGCGCTCGTTGAGCTTCTCATCCTTACGAATGGTGTCATCCGCAGCGGCCACCACGTTTTTCTGAGGCGGATTAATGAAGGTATCATAAACCCAGACACTACCCCAGAACAGGCCAGCCACAAAAAGTCCTACGATGATGAGAAACACTAGTAGCCTTCCCCAGCGCAGCTTGCGTTTTTTATGACGGAGCGGTCTTTGCTCCTCGTTCTGCAAATCTTCCATATAACGCTCCTATTACTTTGCCTTAGCTGCCAAAATTAACTCGTTATAGCCGGAGATACAATGGGGATGAATTAAAAGTCCACCCTCCAATAAATAGCGAATGGTATTGCTATAGGCCATGAGCATGGCCTTATCCAAATCCTTGCGGGCCAGCTTGCGCAGCTCCTCCACACCGGAGAAGTCGCGACCAGGCTCAATCATATCTGCTAAATACACTACCTTGGCCAGCTTGGTCATGCCGTCAATGCCTGTAGTGTGATACAAAATCCCGTCTAAGATTTCTTGGTCTGCTACGCCGTACTTGTGCATAGCGTTATAAACGCCCAGCTTAGCGTGCAGCAGAATAGGCTGATGCAGCTCCACAGCGTCAATGGGCAGCCCTAGCTCCTGGCATTTGGCCACACTGTCCTTGCTAGGAACCTCACGACCGCAATCGTGGAGCAATGCGGAAACAGCAATTTTTTCCTTGGGCAAGCCATGAGCCTCAGCCAGCTTAAGAGCTGTTTCGTAAACATTAACAGAATGCTTATAGCGCTTACCGGGAATGCTCTCTTTAAGCAGCGCTTGCATTTCCTCCAAAGTCATCATTTTCTATCTCCCGTTACACAACCATATAAACCATGTTTATAAATATACTCTTCCACCGGTGCAGGCACCAATCCTGCCAAGCTTGCGCCTTGCCGCACGCGGGTGCGAATTTCCGTAGAAGAAATATCGCAGACCGGCGTATCTAGTAGCAGTACCCGCTTCTTCGCACCCTCGCCCAGATGGCGCACTAGCTCCGTCATAGCGTCCTCATAGCCCGGACGCCATACTGCTACAAAGCTAGTCAGCTCCAGCATTTCCTCAATATTATGCCAGGTATGCAGCTGTGCCACGCTGTCCGCACCTATAATAAAATGTAGCTCCTTATCGGCATAAAGCTGATGCAGCTGCCGAATGGTGTCGATAGTATAAGACACGCCCGTGCGCTTGAGCTCCATATCAGAAACCATAAAGTGATGATTATCCTGCACGGCCAGCTCCGTCATGGCATAACGATGCTCAGCCGGTGCAAAATCCTGTCCCAGCTTATGCGGTGGCACATAGGCAGGAATAAAGATAATTTTTTCCAACTCCATGCGCTGGAACACATGCTCCGCCATGCGCAGATGTCCCATATGAATGGGGTCAAAGGTTCCCCCTAATATACCCAAGCTCTTGCCAGCCACAGCCATCCTCCCTTGTGCTCCCCGCTTGTAATGAAAATACCTTATCATATTATTATATCAATTGCTTACATATTCTACAACCTTTTGCAGGAGAATAATTACCAATGTCAGGAGAATTAAAAAGCGACCTCTGTCCTTTAAATCAAAAAGCGTCTTAGGCTTGCGCAAAAAGCCCAATAAGGCCTGCCCATAGTCCTGCCAGCTACTACGTCCCTGCTGGCGATTCACTTTATCTGGCTCTAAATCCTGCAAATAATTCTTTCTCATGCCCACCTCTAAGCTTGCAGCTGCTCCATTAGCAGCAGCATACGGCGAAAAAGACAGCAGCAGTGGCTACTGTCTTTTTACTTTTCTTTATTCTATTATACTATATTTTGGGGTTAATTAATAGGGCAAAGACCTCTATTCATAGTTTAATACCTTTAATACTAGCGCAACGTCACTATTCGTAACGCAAAGCATCGATGGGATCTAAAAGTGCTGCCTTGCGCGCCGGATAGATACCGAAGAAGAGGCCGATGCCGATGGAGAAGACCACAGCAATGATAATCGCCCATAGGCTAATCACTGTATTCCAGCCGGCGAATTGGCTGATGGCGAAGGACGCGCCCACACCTAGCACTACGCCTAAACTACCGCCTACAATGCCGATAACCATGGCCTCCAACAAGAACTGCAGCAAAATATTTTTATAGGTAGCACCCAAGGCCTTGCGAATACCGATTTCGCGAGTACGCTCGGTAACGGATACCAGCATGATATTCATGATGCCGATGCCGCCGACCAATAGGGAGATGGCGGCAATGCAGCCCAACAGCATGGTAATGCTGTTGGCCGTTTCCATCATGGTTTCCATGATGGCTGCCATATTGCGCACGGTGAAGTCGTCATAGGCTCCATCCTTAATCTTGTGGCGGGTGCGCAGCACCTGCTCCGCCTCGGCCTGGACATCGTTAATAACATTCTCATTCTCCGCCTGCAGCGTTACTCTTTGCACATAGGTAATGCCCATCATACGGTTCTGAGCCGTGGTCAAAGGAATGTAAACCACATCGTCCTGGTCCTGGCCCATGCCGCTTTGCCCCTTGCTCTTCAGCACGCCAATGACCTGGAAGGGCGCCTTATTAATGCGCATCATTTTCCCCACGGGCTCGCCCTCGGGGAAAAGGCTATCCGCCACGGTTTTGCCGATAACCGCAACCCTGTTGCGGCTCGTCAAATCCTTATTGCGGAAAATATGCCCATCCTCAATTTCTAAGCTTTGAATATCAAAATTGCTAGGCGTGGTGCCCTCAACGCGGCTGGTCCAGTTTTGGTTGCCCGCCACCAGCTGGTAGCTGCGGTTGACGCTGGCGCTCATGCGCGCCACGCCGTCCACCTGCTTGACGATAGCCTCCGCATCCTCATAGGTCAGCTTGGCGCCCTCGCCGGCCGCCAAGCGCGCGCCGGTGGCCGTGCGGCCCCCGGCCGTTATCACCAAAAGATTGCTGCCCAAGCGAGAAATATTATTCTTGATATTCTCCTTCACGCCAAAGCCCAGACTCACCATGGCAATAACAGCACCAACGCCGATAATAATACCCAGCAGCGTCAAAAAAGTGCGCAGCTTATTGGAAATCATGCCATCCAAGGCCATTTTAATTGATTCGTTAAACATGACCTCACCTTCTCTCGTCACTTACCAGCTTGCCATCCCGCATTACCAGAATACGCTTGGTCTGCTCGGCAATATCGGGCTCATGGGTTACCATAACCACGGTCTTACCATGGTCATTCAAATACTTAAAAATATCCATAATCTCGTAGCTGGATTTAGTATCAAGGTTACCCGTTGGCTCATCCGCCATGATAATGGCCGGATTATTGATAAGGGCTCTGGCAATGGCCACGCGCTGACGCTGGCCACCGCTCATCTCCATGGGCTTGTGCTCTAGACGCGCACCCAAGCCCACGGCCTCCAAGGCCTTCTTGGCCCGCTCCATGCGCTCTTCCTCGCCAACTCCTGCATACACCAAAGGCAAAGCTACATTGGCCTGAGCCGTCAGCTTGCTGAGCAAATTAAAGTTCTGGAAAACAAAGCCTATTTTCGCATTGCGAGTATGTGCCAGCTCATCATCGTTATAGCCAGCGATTTCCTTGCCGTCCAAGTAATATTCGCCACTGGTAGGCCTATCTAAGCATCCTAGAATATTCATCATAGTGGATTTACCACTGCCGGAGGGACCCATAATAGCGGTGAATTCGCCAAAATCTATGGTCACATTCACGTGGTCCAAAGCATGCACAATGCTGTCACCCATAATATAGGTTTTCATAATATCCTTTAATTGGATAACTGCCATAGCTATCACTCCTTATTACATAGGCGGCGGCCCCATGCGGTTTTGACCGCTTTGTTTAGCCACGGCCTTTTTCACCAGCAGCTTCTCGCCTTCCTTCAGCTCGGCGCCTGTAACAACAACATTACTGTCATTGCTCAAGCCCACAGTAACATCTACATCCTTGGTTTCCTTGGTCTTTTCGTTGTAAATCTTCACGTAGCGACGCTTACCCTCACTGTATACGCAGTTCAGTGGCACCATGGTAACATCCTTAGCCTCGCTAATAATAAACTCGGCACGGGCAGTCATGGTAGGCAGCAGCTTGCCCTTAGCATCGTCAACGGTTACATACACTTTATAGTAAATTACATTATTTTCTGTAGTCGCTTTTCTGGACAACAGGCGCACCGTACCCATAAAGGTTTCCTCAGGATAGGCATCTACAGTGAATTTTACCTTTTGTCCCTCCTTCACTTGGCCAATATCGGACTCATCCACCAAAGCTTCGATTTCCATATTATCCAAGGTAGCAACGCTCATGATAACCTGGGGAGTGCTGATACCGGAGCTTATGGTCTGGCCTACAGGAGTGGGCTTGCCAATAATATAACCACTTATGGGAGTTGTAATAACGGTATCATTCACATCAGAGGCAGCCTTTTCATAATTGCTCTTAGCTACTAAATAATCGGCGTAGGCAGCATCAAAGGTTGCTTTACTAATAGCACCGCGGTCCAACAAATCAAGGTCGCGCTTATAGGTGAGCTGTGCGTTAATGAGCTTAGCTTCCATTTGAGCCAAGGTAGCCTTCAAGGCAGTGGCATCCAAGCGTACCAGCACATCACCGGCGTTAACGTGCTGATTTTCCTTGACTAGAACTTCCACGATGCGACCGGTAATCTTGGAGCTGATGTCTACATTATCCAATGCAGTCAAGGAGCCTGTAGCCGACACAGTCTCTGTCAAATCACCCTTAGTGACGCGACCGATTTTCACTGTTTGTGTCGCAGTCTGAGTGCTTTGACAATATTTGTAGCCGCCGTAGCTGCCAGCCAGCACTAGTGCAGCAACTATTACTAAGTACTTATTTCTTTGCAAAAACTTTAACATAGCAATCCCTCATTTTCTATTATTCATCTTAACGTTTTAATTATATACTACTCTCCTTTTGAGGTCAAAGCTATCATACCAAGGAAATGTGTTTTTTCTATGACACTTTAACAAAAAAGGGCAAGAAAAAAGAGGGTGCGACTAGCGCACCCTCTTAGGGGAGTTGCAGTGGAAAATTATTTAACAGGACCAATCATAGCCAGCATGGTACCAGCTGCAACTGCGGTACCAATTACGCCTGCAACGTTGGGGCCCATAGCATGCATCAGCAGGAAGTTAGCAGGATTGCATTTTTGGCCAACTTTTTGAGATACACGAGCAGCCATAGGAACTGCGGATACGCCGGCAGAACCAATCAAGGGGTTGGTTTGGCCGCCGTCCAGTTTGCACATCAAAGTACCGAACAGAGCGCCTGCAGCGGTACCAGCGATAAATGCAACCAGACCCAAGCAAATGATCAGGATGGTTTGATAGTTAAGGAAGGACTCAGCGCTCATGGTAGCACCAGTACCGGTTGCCAGCATGATGGTTACGATGTTCATCATAGCGTTTTGAGCGGTGTCGGACAGACGATCCAAGCAGCCTGCTTCTTTGAACAGGTTACCCAGCATCAGCATACCAATCAATGCGGTTACGGAAGGTAACAGCAAGGAGATAACGATGGTGCACATGATCGGGAATGCGATCTTTTCGAAACGAGAAACCGGACGCAATTGTTTCATAACGATCTTGCGGTCATGGTCAGTGGTGCACAGCATCATGATAGGAGGCTGAATCAGAGGAACCAAAGACATGTAGGAATAAGCAGCAACGGCGATAGCGCCCAACAGTTGGGGAGCCATCTTAGCAGCCAGATAAATAGAGGTCGGGCCGTCAGCACCACCGATAATACCGATAGCAGCAGCTTCTTGTACGGTGAAGCCCAACAGCATAGCGCCCAGCAAAGCGATGAATACGCCAGCTTGAGCAGCAGCGCCCAGCAGCAGAGTCTTGGGGTTAGCCAGCAGAGGGCCAAAGTCGGTCATTGCACCTACGCCCAAGAAAATCAGCGGCGGGAATACTTCGTGATGAATGCCGTATGCGATTACGGACATAACGCCAGGTTGTTCAAAACCATTTTTAGGAATGTTAGCCAGAATACAACCGAATGCGATCGGGGACAGCAGCAAAGGCTCAAAGCCCTTACCAATAGCCATATAAAGCAGAATCAGACCAACGCAGATCATAATTACATGACCGCCGGTCAGAGCAGAGAAGCCAGAGTCTGCCCATACGGATGCCAAAGCAACAATAAACGCTTCCATGTAAAATTTTCCTCCTTGTTTCCCATATTAGGGATGTTATAAGTGCGAATTGCCAAGGGCAATTAATACTCCATTGCCAGAAAAGTCTTTTTGCAACAGCCACCTCCGCCCAGTCTCCCCTAGCCTGGCAGGAACAGAGTGCGATTTCTCTTGATGGATGCCTCAAGCAGCTTTTCTTTTCATGAAGCAGCTTAAAGCAGCATTGCTGCTTCGAAACCTAATTATTTTTTGGTAGGATCCACTACCTGGAGCAGGCTCATTAAGCCACCCAACACGATCAATACTCCGAAAACAATGGTCATGTTGATGAGGGCAATCAGCCAAGGATTAGTTGTAACAGGGCCCATAAATTCACCTCTTTCTCTAAAAATAAAAGGGGATTATATCCAGTAAGACATGCTACTTATCTTACTTTAATAAGTATAAAAGTAAATTTTTTTATATTCTGTTGCGCAGGCCACACTTTTTCGAGGGTATTTGCTTACATTATTTACAAAATATCTTCCTAAAACTTACTTAATGATTACTATATTTTTTAAATCATTATCTGTGACCTAGGCAACAGAAATATGCCGAACCTTTGCTAAAATAAGTACTGCAAAGCAACCATTTAATATCCTTCCAATCTTCAATTTGCGAATAGTAAGATTTGGGAGACTGCCTAAGGCTGATGCGAACAGCCTCAGGCATAGAAAAATAACCAGCTGCGAACTGGTTATTTTTTTATGCCTATTTTCAGTTTTTAGATAGCGAAAAGCCCCCGCCACTAATTTTAGTGTGCGAGGGCTTTTCTTTGTCTAAAGCTTAATAATGCCTTATGAAGCGCTTTTATTTTGCTACGGGGCCGATCATGGCTAACATAGTACCTGCTGCAACTGCAGTACCGATAACGCCTGCAACGTTGGGACCCATTGCATGCATCAGCAGGAAGTTAGCAGGATTTGCCTTTTGGCCAACAATCTGGGATACGCGCGCAGCCATAGGAACTGCGGATACGCCGGCAGAGCCAATCAACGGATTGGTTTGACGACCATCCAAGGTGCACATGAGCTTGCCAAAGATTACACCGGCTGCGGTGCCGCCGATGAAGGCTACCAAGCCTAAGAAGATAATCAGGATGGTTTGGTAGTTCAAGAAAGACTCAGCGCTCATGGTGAGGCCAGTACCGGTTGCCAGCATGATGGTTACGGTGTTCATCAATGCGTTTTGTGCTGTATCGCTCAGACGATCCAAGCAGCCTGCTTCCTTGAACAGGTTACCCAGCATCAGCATACCAATCAAGGCCGTTACGGAAGGCAGCAGCAAAGAAATGGTAATAGTGGTCATAATCGGGAAAACGATCTTTTCAAATTTGGAAACCGGACGCAGCTGCTTCATAACAATTTTGCGGTCTGCTTCAGTGGTGAAGAGGTGCATGATAGGCGGTTGAATCAGCGGAACCAAGGACATGTAGGAGTAGGCAGCAACGGCGATAGCGCCCAGCAGCTGAGGAGCCATTTTAGCAGCCAGATAGATAGAAGTCGGGCCGTCAGCACCACCTATGATACCGATAGCAGCAGCCTCTTGTACGCTAAAGCCTAAGAGCATAGCACCCAGCAGAGCTACGAATACGCCTGCCTGAGCAGCAGCACCTAAAAGCAGGGTTTTGGGGTTAGCAATCAGAGGACCAAAGTCGGTCATAGCGCCTACGCCCAAGAAAATCAACGGTGGGAACACTTCGTGGTTAATACCATACATAATAACGGACATTACACCGGGTTGCTCAAAGCCATTTTTAGGTATATTAGCAAGGATGCAACCAAAAGCAATTGGGGACAGCAGCAAAGGTTCAAAGCCCTTACCAATAGCCATGTACAGCAGTACCAGGCCTACGCAAATCATAATAATGTGGCCGCCTGTCAAGGCAGAAAAGCCGGAGTCTGCCCATACGGAAGACAGTGCAACAATAAACGCCTCAAACATAAAAAATTTTCCTCCTTAAGTTTTGTTAGTGGTTTTTAGTGGGATCTACGACCTGAATCATACTCATTAAGACGCCCAGAGCGATCAATACCCCGAATACTATAACCATGTTAATCACAGCAATCAGCCAGGGATTCGTTGTTACTGGACCCATAACATCACCTCCACAAATATTTTCCGTTATAGCAAATATAACGGATTGATGAATGATAGCGGACAAGCTTCCTTGTCGGCTTTCATTATAATTGGGGAGCCACAGCCCAACTGTTGCCGCTGTCACTATTTAGCTAGGTCCAGTCCTTTGTCTATTTACTTAATAGAATTACTTTATTTTTTATGTTTTTTAACTTTATTTATGCTTATTTAAGCTACAAATCCTCTCTTTCGGACACCAAAAAGCTCCGCTCCATCCACTAGGATGAAGCGGAGCTTCATTACTCTATTAAGCTATGACCTAAGCCAAGGACTTACATTTGGTCAACCATATGATCCTCTTTTTTCTTTTTGCGGCTGAAGAATTTTTCTACAACTACAAAAAGTACAGGAATTAGGAAGATACCAAAGAAGGTAGCAATGGTCATACCACCAACTACGGCGTTACCCATGGATACACGAGCACCAGCGCCCGGGCCGGTGGCGATTGCCAAGGGCAAGCAGCCTAAGATGAAAGCGAAGGAGGTCATCAGAATAGGACGCAGACGCAGACGAGCAGCCTCAACTGCGGCGGTAACCACATCCATGCCGTTTTCTTCCATGTTCATCTTCGCATATTCAACAATCAAAATGGCGTTCTTCGCTGCCAAGCCAATCAGAGTAATCATACCAATCTGCATGTATACGTCGTTGTTTTGACCACGCAGATATTGGGACAGGAAGCAGCCAAAGATTGCAGAGGGCACGGACAGCAGTACGGCCAGAGGAATGGTCCAGCTTTCATACAGCGCTGCCAAGCACAAGAAGACGAAAATCATAGAAATGATGTAGATCTGGGTAGAACGGCTACCAGCCTCGATTTCATCGCGGCTTTGGTCAACCCACTCGTAGGTGTAGGAGCTGGGCAGAGTTTCCTTAGCAACCTCTTCCAGAGCTGCCATAGCCTCACCAGTGGAATAACCATCAGCGGGGTCACCGGCAATCTTGATGGCACGGGCACCATTGAAGCGAGTCATAACCAGGGAGCTGTTCTTTTGTACGGGAGTTACCAGGGTATTCAGGGGCACCATAGCGCCATTATTGCTGCGTACGAAGAAATAACGCAAGTCATCAACATTGGTACGATACTTAGCATCGGCCTGCATAACTACCTTCCAGGTACGACCGAAGTTGTTAATATCGTTAATTTCGCTACCGCCTAAGAATGCCTGCATAGCGGAATATACGCTGGAAACGGGCACGCCTAAGCTTTGTGCCTTTTCACGGTCCACATCAAAATTATAGACAGGAGTCGTGGTATTCAAGGTTGTATAAACCATACCAACCTCAGGACGCTGGCGGGCCTTGGCCAAGAACTCGTTGGCACGCTGACCCATCATTTCAACATCCTCGCCGCCAAGGTTCATCAAATACAGGCTCAAGGTACCGGTATTGGAGGCACCAGGCAGGGACGGGGGCTGGAAGGCCATAACGCTGGCATCAGGATATTGAGTACCAAGGCCAAAAATCATAGGAATAACCTGTTGGGTGGTAGTGGTACGCTTGCTATACTCATCCATTACAACTACCATCAGAGCAGAGTTGGCCTTTTGCGCATCGGAAAGAATATCTACGCCGGCAACGGACATAACATTTTTAACACCGGGAAGCTTACGAGCTTTCGCAGCAATATCCTCGATAATTTGCAGAGTACGATTACTAGAAGCAGCCTCCGGCAGGTTTACAGAAACAGCACTCATGCCTTGGTCTTCGTTAGGAACGAAACCGGTAGGAGTATGCTTAGCAATAACGCCGGTCAGTATAACGACTACAGCCAAGCAAGTCAGCACCAGCTTGGATTTGCGAATGCAAGCTTCAACATTAGTAACATACTTGCCCAAGGTTCTTTCAAACCATCTGTTGAAGGCAGCCACTGCCTTGCCAATAAAGCCCTTAGGAGCTTCATCCTCATTCTTTTTCTTCAAAATCAAGGAACACAGAGCGGGAGTCAAGGACAGTGCTACAATTGCAGAAAGCATCATGGAAACGGATACAGTAATAGCGAACTGCTTATACAATTCACCAACAGTACCGCCGGTAAAAGCAACAGGAATAAATACAGCGGACAGAACAAAGGCGATAGCCACTACAGGACCGGATACCTCGTTCATAGCGCGGTAGGTTGCCTCTTTAGGAGACATGCCATTTTCCTGAATATGATGCTCAACGGCCTCTACTACGACGATAGCGTCATCGACTACAAGGCCGATAGCCAGGATCATAGCGAAAGCAGTCAGAGTATTAATGGTAAAGCCTAAAATAACAAAGGAAGCAAAGGTACCAACCAAGGATACGGGCACCGCCAGCAGCGGAATCAAGGTTGCACGCCAGCTACCTAAGAACATGAATACTACTAAAATTACCAGCACCAGTGCTTCGAAGAAGGTGTGAGCAACCTTGTTCAGGGACTCGGTGATGAACTGGGTATTATCCTGAATAACAATCAGCTTCATGTCTTCAGGAAAACGAGTTTCTGCTTCCTTAAGCACCTCTTTAATATTGCTTACAGTTTCAATAGCGTTAGCATCGGAGGTTAAGGATACGGGGAATACTACGGACTCGCCGCCATTCAAACGGCTGACAACCATATCGTTACGGGGACCTTCCTTAATGGTTGCAATATCACGCAGCTTCAGGTTATCACCATTATTGGTGCGTACAATAACATTGCCAAACTCTTCCACAGTCTTCAAACGACCTTGAGCACTGGCAGAATAAGTACGCTCTTGCTCAGCAGCGGTAGGACGGTCACCGATGGAGCCTACAGCAGCCTGAATATTTTGGGTTTTAATAGCTGTGGCAACATCATCAACGGTAACGCCCAGCTGAGCCATTTTTTCCGGATTCAACCACAGGCGGATGGAATATTCAGGGCCATATTCACTAACGGTGGATACGCCCTTAACGCGCTTAACGGCATCAATAAAGTTGGCATCCGCATAAGTACGCAGGAACATACCATCGTAGGTATTATTAGGAGAATACAAGCCAAAATACATAATGGTTTCAGCAGATTCCTTAGCAGTGGTAATACCATAGGCGGTAACCTCGCTAGGCATGGAGCTGTTGGCTTGGGATACACGGTTCTGTACCTCTACGGAAGCGATATCAGCATTTTTCTCCAGATTGAACTGAACATTAAGTTTGTATTGACCATTACTGGTGCTAACGGAGCTCATATCCAACATGTTTTCTACGCCGCTGACCTTCTGCTCAATGGCCTGAGCAACGGCCTCTTCAACTACATCGGCGCTAGCGCCTACGTAGTTGGTTTCGACAGCAATACGAGGCTTAGTAATATTAGGATATTGAGCAATAGGCAAGCTGAAACCGGCAAGGGCACCCAGTAAGGTAATCAAAATCGCTAACACTATCGCAAAGACAGGGCGATCAATAAAAAAACGTGCCACTTAGCTTACCTCCTTATTTTTGTTGTGTTTTTTCTGCAGTATCCAGATCAGCCTCTGTCATGGGCTGAGGTTTAACCTCTGCACCCTGACGCACCTTGCCAGTACCTTCAACTACCAGATTTTCTTCGCCAGTTAAGCCACTCTCTACCATGTACAGGCGTCCTACGCTAGGTCCCAAGGTAATCTCCTTCATGGCTACCTTATTGTCAGAGCCTACAACATAAACGAACTTCTTGTACAACATTTCGGTTACAGCACGCTTAGGAATGAGCAGTGCGTTTTCTTTAATGCCAGCGGTAGCCTGGATGTGAGCGAACATACCCGGCAGCAGACGACGAGCAGGGTTATCAAAGAGAGCCTTAATGGTCAAGGTACCAGTGTTATCATTGATACCACGGTTAACCTCGGCAATCTTACCCTTTAAATCATAAGTGGAGCCATCGCTGAGTACTGCAGAAAGATTATCCAAAGCAGCACCACCATCGGAGTTTTTAGAAGCAGAAAGCTTCAGATATTCAGGCTCAGCCATGGTAAATTGAATGTACACCGGATTGGTGTTAGAAATCTTGGTTAAAGTTGTTTGACCAGCCACTACGTAGTTACCAACCTCCACCGCATTGGTATCAATGCGACCGGTGAAGGGAGCGGTTACAGTGGTATCGGTCATGCTAATTCTAGCATTCTCCAGCATAGCCTCCTGTGCGTTCACAGCTGCCAAGGCTTGGTCACGCTGAGTCAAAGCATTATCCAATACCTGCTTGGACACTGCATTATTCTCATACAGCTTGGTATAGCGCTCTGCATTCAGAGCAGCATTAGCCAAGGTTGCACGAGCATTGGCCAGGCCAGCTTGAGCATTAAGCAAATTAGCCTGATAGGTGCGTTGGTCAATGGAGTACAGCTTTTGACCGGCTACTACGGTGTCGCCACCCTTGAAATATTTACCGGTAATCTGACCACTAACCTGAGCCTTCAGCTCCATTTCCTGTTGAGCTTGTACAAAACCAGTGTAATCATATACGAGAGGAGTATCACGCTTGATTACCTGCATGGTTTTTACGAGAGTTGCTTGGGCAGGAGCCTGCTCTTTTTTAGCACAGCCAGCCACCGTCAGCATCATTGCCACTGCCAGAGATGCGGCCAAGACCTTCTTCCCACGGCAGGAGCGGATAAAACTAAACATATAAAAACCTCCTTATCCTTCTACTCAGAAACTATCACAATATATATGCATAAAAACAAACTATGACCCAGTTTCAGAATGATAACATTATACTAAACCAGAAAAAATAAAGCAAACGCTTTTTAAGCAAATTACATGGAATTTACACTAATTTTCTTTGATTTTCGCCGTTTTTCAAAAAGTACTGACTGGTCAGTCAGAATTTTTCTCCAGCCAAGACTTATTTATGACAAATTTATGTAAATTACCTAGAGCAAAGCCAGCAACCTCATCCTTGCCACAAATACGCTGTAACAAGAAAAGATTTTTACCCTCTAGATACCATTCCGCAGGCAGCTTGTGCTCCAGCTGAATATTCTTATTAGTACATAGGAGCCTCAGCAGGGGCAGTAAATCGGGATCCTTAGTATTCAAAATCTGCTCCAGCTTGATAACCTCACCGGTGTGAGGGTCAAGATTAATATAGTGATGGATAAAGCTGTTCTTGCCACTAATAAGCTCTATAGAAAGCAGCTTATCACTAGCTTCAATAACCTTGAAGGCCATATCCGCCCTGCCTTTATAGAAGCTATCAAGATACTCACGGCACTCATCCTGCAGCACGGCGTTTATTTTATTCTGCAGCTCCACATTCTGGCTTACAAAGATAGGATAAGTAGCCTCGCCCCCGGGTACCACCATTTTGCGCGGCAAAATGGCCCCGGTGGCTATTTCCCTGCCATCGTTCACTGTATTGCTCTTGGGCGTAGGCGTCACCGTCATAATAGTCATATTGCTGTGCTTCCACTTGTTATCTTTATTCAGCTGCCAAATCGCGCCCACATCGGCCACATTCTGCTTGCCCACAGCCAGCTGCTGGCTTCCCAGCAGCTCCTGCTGTCCATCCCCGTCCACGTCGTGGGCGGTCAGGGAGTACAGCCCACCGTAGTAGAGCTTGCCCGGGGCTACACCCTTGGGCAGGGCGGTGCTATTATGCTGACCATCCTGCAGGGTAATGTGCAGTTTTTCTTCCTTATTATAAGCTTTAGTCACTAACCCCATACTATCAGCAGAGCTAAAGAGCTCGTTTACCTTTTTGGCATCTACAAAATCCAGCACTCTAAACTCGCTGGGCGCCTGCCAGTCGCCCTGGCCCACACTGAGCAAAAGCTGCTGCGCAGCTTTTTTCTGTGCGCTCCGCACCGTCTTACTAGACGGTGCTGCTGCGCCAGCACTGCCAGCGGCTGTCGCCGCCTTTTTGGCAACAGGCTTCACCTGCACAGCCTCAAGCAAAGGGTAGTAGCCACCTTTAATGGAAGGCGCATAAGCCGTCACCAGCTTGCCCTGCTCGTCCTTAAGCATCACTAGCAAATCACTGCTGTAGCCGCTGGGCAAGCGGTCACCCCACAGCTCCGCTGTGACACTCTCCTTTTCCAGCTGCAGTGCCGTTTTGGCCAGCAGCGTATCCGCTGCGGCCGCCGGCCCTGCCACGGCTAAAGCGCAGCCTAAAGCCAATAAATTTATCTTCCATGAGCTTTTCACTCCGACACATCCTTTCATCAGACCTCAAAGTACACCTCGAGACAATATCATTATAACATCTTTTTTGCTAAGAATGTTACAAATCACACATATTTCTCTTTTTTATCATATTTTAGTAAAATTCTTCTAAAAACTAGTGCATCTTTGCCCAAAAAGGTGTAAAATGTTAACGCATTATATCTCAGTAGCATGGGAGAAGGGAAGTATTAAAATGAAAAAAATTGTAGCATTGTTAATGGCCATGTGCATGATGCTAGTTATGGCCGGCTGCGGTGGCAACGACGCCAAGAAAGCAGCTCCGAAGGAAAAAGTTAAAGTTAGCCTGGGTATGCTCCGCCTCACTAGCAGCGCGCCCCTTTTTATCGCCATGGATAAGGGCTTTTTTGCAGCAGAAAACATCGAAATCGAGCCCCAGTGGTTTGACGCCGCTCATCCTATTGCTGTAGCCACTGCCTCCTCCAAGGTTAACGTAGGTGCCACAGGCATCACCGCCAGCCTCTATAACATGGCTGCCAATGGTCAAAAGCTGGGCATCGTGGCTGACAAGGGCCGCGAGCAAAAGGGGTATTCCTCCTCTGCACTCCTGGTAACCACCGATAACTTTAATAAAGGCGTGAAAACTTTAAAGGATATCAAGGGCAAACGTATTGGTATCACCAGCAAAGGCTCCACCTTCCAATATATGTTGGGTCGCATTCTGGAAACCCAGGGTATGAGCTTAAATGATGTAGAAATCGTTCCCCTTGGCAAGCTCAGCGCTGTTATGGCCGCTCTGGAAAGCAAGCAAATCGACGGTTGCATCCTCAACGAGCCCAATATCACTAAGGTACAAAAGGCTGGCTATGGCAAATTAGTGGTACAGGTTGGCGATTTGATTCCTTACCAAACCTCCGCTATTTTCTATTCTCCTGAGTTCATGAAGAACAAAGATGCTGCTGACCGCTTTATGAAGGCTTATGTAAAGGCTTGCAACTATTACTATGAAGCAGCAATTGAAAAAAAGGATGCCAAGAAATTGGACGAGGTTGTAAACATCGTTGCTAAATATGTAAAATCCCCGGCTGCCGACATTAAGCTGGGCCTGCCCTACATTGATAAGAATGGCAAGCTGCTGGCATCCGATATTGATACCCAAATCAAATGGTACACTGCTAACAAGCTTATCTCCGGTAAGCTGGAGGCTAAGGACGTAGCTATTACCTCCTTCCAAGAGGCAGCAACCAAGTAAGAAATAGCAAAATTTTGTTTCCCCTCGGATTATGCGAGGGGAAACATTTGTTTATACACCATAAGTGGAGGAATATGCATGAAATTAGTTATTGATAAAATCTGCAAGGATTTTACCAACAGTAAGGGTACAGCCCTCTCCGTTTTGCAGGATATCAACCTCACTGTCAATAAAGAAGAATTTGTAGCCTTGGTCGGTCCCTCCGGCTGCGGCAAATCCACCCTGCTCAATATTGCTTCAGGACTACTGGAGCCCACCAGCGGCACTGTGAAATTCACTGAGGTGGAGGCTGGCTATGAGCCTCGTATGAGCATCGTTTTTCAGGAAACAGGACTCTTTCCCTGGCGCAACGTCCATGATAATATTGCCTTTGGCTTAGAAACCGCCGGTATGCCCGCTACTGAAAGAAAAGCACTCATTAAGCACTATATTGAACTCGTAGGTCTCAAGGGCTTTGAGAAGTCTTTCCCCCATCAGCTCAGCGGTGGCATGCGCCAGCGCGTAGGTATTGCCCGCGCCCTCGCTATTGAGCCCGACCTGCTGTTAATGGACGAGCCCTTTAGCGCACTGGATGCCCAGACCCGCACCATCATGCAGGAGGAGCTGGTCACCCTATGGGAAAAAACACGCCTCACCACCCTCTATGTTACCCATAACATTCAAGAGGCCGTTATGTTAGCTGACAGGGTGGTGCTTTTAAGCCGTCGTCCCGGTAAGGTTAACAAGATTCTTACCATCGATATTCCCCGTGCTGACCGCGACAAGTCTGAGCATGCTGAGGAAATTGCTGAGTTTATCCGCATTATTTGGGAGCACATCTCCAAGGATGCCCGTGCGGCCTTAATGGAGGTGGAAAACTAATGGCTGACCATGAATATCAAGTGCGCAATCGCATGACTCATTGGCAGAAAACCTATCCCCATTGGGTAAGCGTTGTTTCCATCATCTGTGTGCTCCTAGTATGGGAGCTTATTTGCCGTGCCGGCTTTGTTTCCGCCCTTTTTTTGCCCGCTCCCAGCCAAATCATCGCCTCCCTTTTCGTGATGATTGGTGATGGCGAAATCGGAATGAGCCTCGCCGCCAGCATGTATCGTATTTTCGTAGGCTTTGCAGTGGGCAGCCTCATCGGACTCGCCGTGGGCCTCGTTACAGGCACCTCCGCCCTGGCTGATAAAATTGGCAATCCCATCGTCAACGCTCTCTATCCTATTCCGAAAATCGCTCTACTGCCACTATTCATCCTGTGGTTAGGCATCGGCGAGCTCTCCAAGGTTACTATTATTGGCATGGGCGTTTTCTTCCCAGTGGCTATGAATACCTATAGCGGCGTAAAAAATGTAGATACCCTGCTGATTAAAGTCGCTGTAAGCTTTAACGCCAGCTGGTGGAAGACTATGAAAAGCGTGGTATTGCCCAACGCCTTGCCCATGATTTTTGCGGGACTGCGCCTTGCTGCCGGTACCTCTCTGCTGCTTTTGGTAGCTGCGGAAATGATTGCTGCTCAGGTCGGCATTGGTGCCCTGATTTTGCACTATGGCGATTTGATGATTACCGACCGCCTCATGGCCGGTGTTATCGTGCTTTCCCTGCTCGGTTTAATCTTCAACCTGCTGCTGCAGTGGCTAGAGCGCAAGGCGGTACCTTGGAAAAATTAACTCCGCGTTATTTGTGTACACTTTCCACTCACAATGTACACGTAACGTACAATTTACATTTTTTAAAATTTTTCTCTTGACAAATTACTCTTAAGTTGTCATAATGTAGAGAACACAGTGAAGTGTTGTTACCAAAATTCATACTCATCACAAATGCAAGGACCGGGAAAATTCCTCCAAGATGGCTTTTAGAGAGACGGCGTTAGGTGCAAGCCGCCACCTATTGGATGAAGAAGCTCACCCGCGAGCAGCCATTCTGAGAGCGAATTGCTTTAGGAATGGACGCGCAACAGCGTTATGTCCCCGAGCTGCTAGCTCGGGAAGAATGAAGTACAATTTAGGGTGGTACCGCGAAGCATATTCGCCCCTATCTGCGAAAGCAGGTAGGGGCTTTTTTATTTAGCCTAACCTTTTAACAAAAACTCACTGTTGAAGCAGTTATCTAAATTATTCACTCATAAACTACTATGACATTGGAGGTTTTATTCTATGGGAATGACAATGACAGAAAAAATTCTTGCGAAGCATGCTCATCGTGACAGCGTTAGTGCTGGCGATTTGCTGGTTTCCCAAGTTGATTTGGTATTAGCCAATGATATCACCGGTCCTCCTGCTATCAATGAATTTGAAAAAATCGGCAAGCCCGTTTTTGACAAGGACAAGATTGCTCTGGTTCCGGACCATTTCTCCCCCTGCAAGGACATCAAATCCGCTACCATGTGCAAGCAAATGCGCGACTTTGCTCGTAAGCACAACATTACCAACTACTTTGAGGTTGGCCAAATGGGTATCGAGCACGCTCTGCTGCCGGATAAAGGTCTCGTAGCTCCCGGCGAAATCGTTATCGGTGCTGACTCCCACACCTGCACCTACGGCGCTCTGAACGCTCTCTCCACCGGCATGGGCCAAACCGATATCGGCTGCGCTATGGCTAGTGGCACCACCTGGTTCAAGGTTCCTCAGGCTATTAAGGTTAACCTGACCGGTAAGCTACCCAAATATGTAAAGGGCAAGGATATCATCCTCACCATCATCGGCATGATCGGCGTGGACGGCGCTCGCTATCAATCCTTGGAATTCACCGGCGAAGGCGTTGCCGAGCTGTCCATGGCTGACCGTCTGACCATTTGCAACATGGCTATTGAAGCCGGCGGCAAGAACGGTATTTTCCCCGTTGACGAAAAGACCATTGAGTTCCTCAAGGAGCGCGGTGTAACCCGTCCTTGGGAAGCAGTAACTGCTGACGAAGACGCTGAATACTCCCGCGTACTGGATATTAAATTAGACGAGCTGGTTCCCGTTGTTGCTTATCCCCATCTGCCGGAAAACACTCATGCTGCAAAGGAAGGCCATGACATTAAGATTGACCAGGTTGTTATCGGCTCCTGCACCAATGGTCGTCTGGAGGACCTGGCCCAAGCAGCTGAAATTCTCAAGGGTCGCAAGGTTTGCGACCATGTACGCATGATCATCATTCCTGCAACCCAACAGATTTATCAAGCAGCTATGCACCTTGGCTATATCGATACCTTTATCGAAGCCGGTGCTGCCGTATCCACTCCCACCTGCGGTCCCTGCTTAGGCGGCTACATGGGCATTTTGGCAGCAGGAGAACGCGCTGTTTCCACCACCAACCGCAACTTCCGCGGTCGCATGGGTCACGTGGACAGCGAGGTTTATCTGGCCAGCCCCTATACCGCAGCAGCTAGTGCAATTACTGGCTACATCACCAGCCCCGAGGAGGTAGTAAAATGAGCAAAGTATGGCGTTATGGCGACCACATTGATACTGACGTAATCATCCCTGCAAGATATTTAAATATTACTGATTTCACCGAGCTGGCAGAGCATGCTATGGAAGACTCCAAGGAAAATCTTGTAGAAAACTTCGCTGCTGGCGTAAAGGTGGGCGACTACATCGTTGCCGGCAAAAACTTTGGTTGCGGCTCCTCCCGCGAGCATGCTCCCGTTGTTTTAAAGGTTAAGGGCATTAAATGCATCGTTGCTGACAGCTTCGCACGCATTTTCTATCGCAATGCTATCAACATCGGCCTGCCTGTTTTGGAAATCGGCAAGGATGTAGAAAAAATCGAGCCCGGTGACACCATTGATGTGGATATGGCCAAGGGTGAAATCACCATCGTCAATAAAAACATCGTTATTAAAACCAAACCGCTGCCGGAATTCATTCAAAAAATCGCTGACTGCGGTGGCCTGATTAACTACGTTAAAGGAGAAAACGCATAATGAAAATTTGCTTACTGCCGGGCGATGGCATCGGCGTAGAGATTGTAGATGCAGCGGTAGAGGTTCTGGACGCTGCTGCCAAAAAATTTGGCTTTGAAATTGAATATGACAAGCAGCTCATCGGCGGCTGCGCTATTGATGCTACCGGCGTTCCCCTGCCGGAGGCTACTGTAGCTTCTGCTAAGGCTGCTGATGCAGTGCTGTTGGGCGCCGTAGGCGGACCCAAATGGGATAATTTAGATCCCTCCATCCGTCCGGAAAAGGGTCTGCTGGGCATTCGTAAGGCTTTGGGCCTGTACTGCAACCTGCGCCCCATGACCGTTTCTAAATTCACCGCTCACCTGTCTCCTTTAAAGACCGAGCGCGCTGAAGGCGCCGACCTTTTAATCGTGCGCGAGCTCACCGGTGGCATCTATTTTGGCGAACATAATGAAGCTCACATTAATGCTGACGGCGTTGAAGAAGCCAGCGACGTAGAGCTCTACACTCGCCCTGAAATCGAGCGCATTGCTCGCTTTGCCTTCGAAGCTGCCAAGAAGCGTCGTGGCAAGGTTACCAGCGTTGACAAGGCCAATGTCCTGGGCTCCAGCCGTATGTGGCGCAAAATCGTAGCCGAAATGCAGGCTAAGGAATATCCTGAAATCGAGCTCAACAATTTCTATGTTGACAACTGCGCTATGCAATTAGTGCTGAACCCCAAGCAATTCGACGTTATTTTGACCAATAACATCTTTGGCGACATTTTGAGCGACGAAGCCAGCACCATCGCCGGCTCCATCGGCCTGCTGCCCAGCGCCTCCCTCGGCGACGGCACCGGCATGTACGAGCCCATTCACGGCTCCGCTCCCGACATCGCCGGTCAAGGCATTGCCAACCCCTTGGCAACCATCCTTTCCGTGGCTATGATGCTGCGCTACTCCCTGAACCAAGGCGCCGCTGCTGACGCTATGGAAGCAGCTGTGGACGCTGTCATGGAGCAGGGCTATCGCACTCCTGACCTCTATGCAGAGGGCCTGAAGAAGGTTTCTACCTCTGAAATGGGTCACCTTGTTGCTCAAGAGCTTTTGAAATAATCCTATCACAATAAGAACAGCAGCCTGAGCGTTTATCCCCTCCTCCAACGCTCAGGCGAATAAAACGACCCTGCTCACTGAGCAGGGTCTATTTTTTATGCTTTTGAATCATATAATCACAGCAGCCAATGATAAAGTCCGAAGTAAGCGAAGATACTCAAAACTAACACGCCAAAGGCACTAATCATGAACATCTTCACAAAAAGGCTGTGCTGCTCTTCGTAGTTGGCACCGGCAGCGGAGGAATAAGCTGCCAAGGCCAGCGCACCGCCGGTGGAAAGAGGACTGATGCCGGCAGTATTACTAATCATAGTAATAGCCGTGGCTAGCTCCAGCTCGCTGACTGCACCGCCCATTTGGGCCACAATGTGGGGAATGGTCGGGATAAGGGTGGGCATAACCACGCCGCTAGTGGAGCTAAACCAGCTCAAAAGTCCGGAGCAGATGCCCATGATGGACACAGCAGTCTTTTCGTTCATCACAGAAACCAGAGCTGCACTGAGCATTTTGATGCCGCCCTGACCAATAATCAGCTGCATCAAAACGCCTACGCCGGTGATCAGGAGCAGAGTGCCCCAGGGAATTCGCTTCAGCGCCTCGCCCTCATCAGAAACCTTCAGGAAGGAGAGCACTGCTGCCACAGCAAAGCTTACTAAGCCCACGTTGATTTTGAAAACCATAACCAAAATTACCATGGCCACAATGCCAGCCAAGGTAATTTTTTGCTTGCCATTAAAGGGTGGTGTCTTTTCATGAACTACGCTCTCATCCATACGCAGCTTGTATCCACCTAAGAGAATATAAACCACGATAGCATAAACCGTAGAAGATAAAATGCCGTTCATCAAAAACTGGCTTTCAATGCCTGTCAAGCCAAACTCAGCACACAGATTAATACCGATGATGCCAGTTGCAGCCAAAGGCGAAACACCACCGCCGCTGGCGCCAAGCACTGTCAGCGCGGACAGCATGGCCGGATGAATGCCCATTTCCGCTGCCAAAGCCATGGAAAAAACCATCATAATGGCCATAGTAGGCACGGTACCAGGGCCAATAGCCGAAAGCACAGTGGAAAAAACATAAATGATAATAGGCACTAGATATACGCGCTTGCCTGCCAAGGAAACGACCTTTTTAGCTAATAAGTCCAAACAGCCGTTGATTTGAGCCAGACTGAACAAATAAGTGACGCCCAAAAGCATGATGAACAGGGATGAATTGAAGCCGCGGATAATTTCCTTATCCGGCACACCGGCTAGTCTTCCCAGCACCAGAGCAAAGGCTATACACACGAGACCTGTGTTCATCTTGCGGAAAAAACCTAGAAAAATTGCTACTAAAAGAAATACTAAAGATAATAAGGCCATATCTACACCTCCACTTTAGGGGCCGAAGGCTCCATTATTCTCTAACCTTATACCTTGCATACTACTATACACCTCTTTTTTGTTTTTTTCAAATGCTTAGACAAATTTCCTCAAGGATAAGTAAGAAATATTTATAAGTTTTGCTAAGGTCTTCTGTGTAAGAAAGCTGTTTATTTATCCTGTCATTCATGATAAAATAATGATATTATTAAGCTTATACATGCAACACGGAGATGAGAAGACTTGAACCCCTCTATTAATGGTAAACCCATGCATGACCTGCAAATTGAGCAATATTTACATAAGCTGCAGCTCACAGATTTGAAGCCAGCAGCTGATTTAGAGACCTTAAAAAAGCTGCAGGATGCCCATTTAAAATTTATTCCCTATGACAATTTTGATTGCTTGAACGGACGCATTACTTCCTTAAAACGTGCAGATATTTTTGACAAGCTAATTATGCACAATCGCGGTGGTATTTGCTTTGAGCTGAACGGACTGTATAATTGGCTTTTGGAAAGCTTGGGCTTTGCTGTAACCAGCTATGCTGCTCGTTATACTGATAAGCTGGAGGTCTATCAAATTCGTCGTCACCGTGTCATGTGTGTTACCTTAAACAATAAACGTTATCTTACGGATGTGGGCGTGAATAGCGAGAGTCCTCGCGTGCCCTTGGAAATGACCGAGGGACTGGTGCAAAGCGATGGTATTAGCCAATATAAGCTGAGCAAGGATGATTTTTTTGGCTGGCTGCTCTGGCAAAAGGAGCGTGGCAAGCCTTGGAAACGCCTCTATGGCTTCACTGAGGACCCCATGATTGATAAGGATTTTATCGCTGCCAGCTTTTGGTGTGATGCTCATCCCGATTCTCCCTTTATTAAAAATAAAACTCTCTCCATTTTCAGAGAGGATTGTAATATCACCATTCGTGGTAATTTTCTCAAGTTTTATCTGGGTGGGCGCGTAAAATATCGCTATAAAATCCGCACCGGTGCCGAATTAAAGGAAATCCTCTGGGAATATTTTGGTATCAATGTAGAATATCAATTAAAGGATGATGGTATTGACTTTGATTGATTTGGTGAGCAACAATGAATGAAATGCAATTGGTAGCAAAGCTACCCTTGTATACCAAATCAATATTGGAAGCTTTAAATGCCGCTGGCTATGAAGCTTATGTAGTAGGCGGTGCCGTGCGCGACCTATTGCTAGGACGCGCGCCCGGTGATTATGATATCACCACCAACGCGCGGCCGGAGCAGGTGTTAGCTCTGTGCCAAGTCAAGGGCTGGCACACGGTGGACCAGCTGGGCCACAATTTTGGCTGCGTAATGATTGTCATTGAGGGCGAGCCCACGGAGGTGACCACCTTCCGTGGCGAGCGTTACGACGATGGCGATGCCCATCGTCCCGCTGCCACCTGGTTCTGCGACACCCTGCGTGAGGATTTAAGCCGCCGCGACTTCACAGTCAACGCCATGGCGCTAGATATTCATGGCCATGTTTACGATTATCATGGCGGTCTAGAAGATATGCGGCGGCACATCCTCCGCCCCGTAGGCCAAGCCCAGGTGCGCTACGGCGAGGACGCGCTGCGCATGCTGCGCGCCTGCCGTTTTGTCGCCCAGCTGGGCTTTGACTACGTACAGGATGGTGCGTCGGGCCCTGCCTGCGGCATGCCCGCCACGCCCTACTACCTAGCTCAGGTGCCGGTGTTTCCCGCAGAGCGCTGCCGTGGGCTGTCTCTAGAGCGCGTGCGCACGGAGCTTGAAAAGCTCCTTGTCAGTGAGCATGCAGGCAAGGGCCTCATGCTGATGCTAGCCACGGGTCTCCTGCAGCAAAGCTGCAGGATACGCCAGGACGGAGCCGACCTTGAGGTGCCCATCCTACCGGAGGCGAAGCATCTATTGGGCTTACCCCAAAATCCTCGCTTTCATATTTACGATACTTGGGAGCATACCCTTTTAGCTATCGATAACAGTCCTAGCGAGCTGGCCATTCGCTGGGCCTTGGTGCTGCACGATTTGGGCAAGGGCTTGCCCACTGTGCGCATCATCAAGCCAGATGGCCAGCCCAGCGACCCGGGCCACGAAGCGCAAAGTGCCATAATGGCGGAAGCCATTTTGCAGCGTTTGCGCTATCCGGCGGAGTTTGTGCGGCTGGTAGTGTGGCTTGTGGCGCAGCACATGCGTTTTGCTCCCATGCTGCTCACCGGTGAAAAAACACTGCGGCGCTGGCTGCGCCACGAGGCAGCAAATGGACCCTTCCGCACGCAAGCGCAGCTTGTAGCGGGCTACAAGCTGCTGACGGAGGTTTTCCTGGCGGACATGGGTGCAACCCATGCCAGGGAAAACCAGCAGCTGATGACGGAGGGTCGCTCCTTGGGCGACCAGGTCATCGCTATGGCGCAATGCTCCATGCCCATTGCTACACAGGATTTAGCAGTGAACGGACGTGAGCTGCTGAAGCTTGTGCCGAAAAATACTATCAAAGAAACCTTTGCTTATTTAATTAATCGAGTGCAGAGTGGTAATTTACCCAACGAGCATGATGCTCTTTTGGCAGCTTTGAAGAAAAAGCTGGCGCGCCAAGAACGCCGTTCTGCGCAAGATGACCCTGATGTTGCTAAAGCATAATTTTTATATACACTTGCATTGAAGTACAGGCAAAGCCTGAAAAGGAGATTATTATGAATGTACGTAAAACTGTTATCGGCGGCCTCTGCTGCCTAGCCATTTTGGGTGGTGTCAACTATCTTTTAAATCAATATGGCAACGCAGGCATTGCCATTGCCTCTGATGTGAGCACCAGTAGCTTAGGCGGAGCACGCCAATTTGTGGGCAAGCTGGATATCAAAAATTCCCCTTATTTTGCCCAGCCCGATATTTATAATATGCAGTCCAACGACCATTTAATCGTGCTCTCCCATTATAAAACTAAGCAGCAGAATGATGGCTATAGCTGTGGTCCTGTGGCTGCAAATACAGTTGTGACCCATTTTATGGGCAAGGAGCTACACACGGATCAAGAAATTTGCCGTATGATGGGGACTAGCACCACTAACGGAACCACTACCAAGGGTATGGTGAAGTATTTTGAAAAAATTGGTTGGGAGGTAAAATCCTCTGCCAAGGATAAAACCCCTGATAAATACGAGGATTTTCTGAAATTTGTCAGCGCTAATTTGAAAGACAACACGCCCATTATGGTCGAAAACGTAGACTGGGGCGGACATTGGCGCGTGATTATCGGCTATGATACCATGGGCACCGAGCATACCGGCGACGATGTGCTGCTTATGGCAGACCCCTTTGACACCAGCGACCATCTGCAGGATGGTTATAATGTGGTGCCTGCAGAGCGCTTCTTCTACATGTGGTTCGACAGCCAGCTCTTTAGCAAAAAAGACCAGCTGCGCCAATGGCTCACCGCCAAACCAAAAGCATAAAAAAATACCCTGCTCAGTGAGCAGGGTATTTTTTATGCCATTATTACATGCACTCTTTGATAGCCTTAGCCATACGCTTAATGCCTTCTTCAATGCGGTCATCCGGCATGTTGGAGAAGTTGATACGCATGCTGCGGTCAGTTTTTTGGTTAGGATAGAAAGCATCGCCGATAACGCCGGCAACCTTCATCTCAATGCACTTGTCAAATACCTTGCGAGCGCTTACACCCTCAGGGAAGGTGAGCCACAGGAACAAGCCGCCTTCAGGATGAGTCCATTCAGTACCAGCGGGGAAGTTGTCTTCCATAGCCTTCAGGATTACATCGCGACGATGCTTGTAGAGAGCAACAATTTCCTTAACGTGAGCGTCAAGATCGCAGCTTTCCATGTAAGCATCGGCAACACCTTGGTCAAAGTTAGAGGTGTGCAGGTCAGCGCTTTGTTTAATCTTCACGAATTGGGTCAGCAGGCTATGCTCTGCAGCTACCCAGCCAAGGCGCAGACCCGGGCAGAAGATTTTGGAGAAGGTGCCCAGGAACATTACCAGGCCCTTAGTATCCAAGGACTTCAGAGAAGGCAGAATTACGCCCTCATAACGCAGCTCGCCGTAGGGGTTATCCTCGATAACGGGCAGGTTGTGCTTATTAACAACTTCCATAAATGCTTTGCGGCGTTCCATGGACCAGGTACGGCCGGTGGGGTTTTGGAAGTCAGGAATTACATAGATAAATTTGCAGTTGGGAGTGGTTTCCAGAATTTTATCCAGCTCTTCAGGAATCAAGCCACCGTTATCGGTAGGAACCTCAACGAACTTCGGTTGATATGCATTGAAGGCATTCAAAGCGCCCAGGTAGGAGGGGCTTTCACACAGAACAACGTCGCCGGGATCCAGGAAGAGCTTACCAGCGAAGTCCAAGCATTGTTGGGAGCCGGTGGTGATCAGGATGTCATCGGGGTCAACTTCGGTGTGATATTTGTCAGCCATGCGTTTAGCAATTTTAGCGCGCAGGGAGGGACGACCTTCGGTGGTTGCATATTGCAGCAATTGACGACCTTCCTTCAGCACCAGATCATGGGAAACCTTGGCGATTTCTTCAACAGGGAACAGCTCCGGAGCGGGCAGACCGCCAGCGAAGGAGATGATGTCCGGTTTGGCAGTTAATTTTAAGAGCTCACGGATTTCGGAGGCTTGCATGCCATCCATACGTTTTGCAAATTTCATGTTTACACCCTCATTTCATGTGTGTCTTTTTATTTTTAATATGCATTATATTGTAACACTGCCCACAAAAATGCACAAGCAAAAAGTGCCATTTTCGCTCTTCTTGCTTGTGCGTTGTTACATTATTAACATTAAAATTATTTTAATAAGCCCTTTTCTTCAAGATATACAGCCAATAGCTGTGCCACCTTATTCACCAGCTTCAAGCAATTCTTCAGATGGTCGCGGGTGTTGAACTCATAGGGCATCAAATCGGCGCAAGCGCAGCTGCCGAAGGCTTCTTTAAAGCGTTCATGGAACTCCAATGTCAGGGGATAGATTTCGGCCAAGGGCTTTTCGCTGGGATGGTTGCGTCCGGCCAAAGTGCTGATGACCATGGTGCAGCCCGCCATAGCGCCGCACAAATCGCGGGCGTGACCGATGCCGCCGCCGAAACCGCTGCACAGGCGGAAGGCATTATCGTCAATTTCCACGCCAGCCTCCTTGCGGAAGGTTTCTACAATGGCCTCGCAGCAGTTAAAGCCGCTCTTAAAATTATTGCCTGCTGCCATGCCCATTTTCTCACTAAATTCACTCATGTTCCTGCCTCCTTTATTTTCTATCACTTTCGGTTGCATAGGGCCAGCCGCTCATACCGCCCTCTAAGCTTTTCACATTCTTATAGCCCTTGGCGCGGAGCATTACCTCTGCCTCGTAGCCGCGCAAATCAATTTGACAAGCAGTAATGATTTCTGTATCCTCATCGCAATCCAGCGTGCACTCACGCACCTGATTTAAGGGTACATTCACTCTATTGGGCACACCCGCAATGCGGTTGGCTGCTACTTCCTTGGGAGTGCGCACATCCACGAAAAGATAGTCACCCTTGGCACGACGAGCTTCAAAATCCTTAGGATTGATGCCCTGCATCTGTCCTGTCATCTTATTGTGCAGCACATTGGCCGCTGTAGCCAGATTATCGATGGGCCCATTAAAGGGCGGTGCATAAGCAATATCTAGGTTCGACAGATCTTCTAAGGTTGCCCCAAAGCTCAACGCCGCTACCATAGTATCAATGCGCTTATCCACGTTAGCGCCCACGGCCTGCAGGCCCAGCACACGCTCTGTGCCCTCCTCTGCCAAAAGCTTCACCACAATGCGTCCTGCCCCCGGCATATAACCCAGTCGATCAAAGCCAGGCGCTACCACGCTCTTAAATTTCAAGCCAGCAGCAGCGGCTGTGCGCTCGTTGAGGCCCGTTGCACCAGCGCTTACGCCAAAGATACGGCACACGCCCGTGCCCAAAACGCCGGGATATTTAATACCATCGCCGCAGATATTATCCGCGATTACTCTACCATGCTTATTGGCAGTGGAGCCCATAGGAGTAAAGATTTTTGCTCCGCTCACACGATGGGTATTTTCCGCGCAGTCGCCACCGGCATAGATGCTAGGATCACTGGTTTGCAAATATTCATTCACAGCAATACAGCCCGTAGGGCCAATTTCTAAGTCCGCTGCCTTAGCCAGCTCCACATTAGGACGCACGCCCACTGCCACGATTACTAGCTGCGCAGGAATGGTACGCTTGTCCGTCTTCACGCCGGTTACCCAGCCATCCGCTGCCTCAAAGGCCAAGGTTTTTTCCTCAAGATAAAGATTAAGCGGCTCCTTAGCGATGCTTTTCTTTAATAAGTCGGCCATTTCCTTATCCAACATCTGGGGCAATAGCCTGTCCTGCATCTCCACAATGCTCGTATTCAAGCCGCGATGCACAAAGGCCTCGGCCAACTCCATACCGATAAAGCCAGCGCCAATAATCACCACATCGGTCACATTGCGCTCCTTGATTTCTGCCTCAACTGCATGCACATCCCAAGGGAACCAGAAGCTGTGAATACCCTTGGCATCAGCATTCTCTAAGGGTAAGCGCACAGGAGTAGCGCCAGTACCCAAAACTAGCACATCATAGGGCAATTCCTTAGTCTCGCCTGCTTCCACATAGATTAGCTTTTTACTTGCTCGATCAATAGCAACAACATTACAACCAGTGCGCGCATCAATTCCCTTCACCGCCCGAAAATATTCTGCATCCCGCTTTGCTCCCTGAGGCGTATGGTCGAAGCTATTGAAGCTCTTTACCTCGCCACCAATATAATAGGGAAAGCCACAGGCACCATAGCTCAGCTCCGGCCCACGCTCTAAAACAATAATCTCCGCATCCTTATCACGACGGCGCAGGCGTGCAGCAGTCTTCATGCCCGTTGCCACACCGCCAATAATTACTACCTTCTTAGCCATTTTTGACTCCTTTCCGTCATTTCCTTAACATAATTCACTGAAATATACCGATTGCACTAGTATTTACTAGTGTATTTCGACATAGTATAAGCTTTTACCTGCTAATAAAATTGATTTACTTAGATATTAAAAGAGTGCTGGTTTTCCCAGCACCCTTAAATTTTTTGGCGTTATTGGCTCAAAAAGCCCACACAAGCCTGCACTCTTAAAAGCCATATTCCAGCTTCACGCTGCCACTAACACCACGATGGTTTTTACGGAAGAGCTCCGTGCCCAGGCTTGCCGTCACAGCCAAGTTCTTTTTGTACACGAACTGCCCCTGTAGGGATAAATACAGCCAGCCCTTGTCCTCATTGTTTTCCCAATGCACAGGAATATTTCCACCTAACAAGCTTACGCTGTAATCCCTATCACTGCGGTATAGCTCCTGATTCCAAGTGGCAGCTGCGCTGACGCGATAATCGGTTAATTTATTAAGCTTAGCCATATCGGTAGTATACTGAACCCCTAAGCTACCTAACGCAGAACGATAACTGCCTTGCTCCTGCCGCAAAGCCGAACCATGACCATCGCCTTCCGTAAAAGCTCCTTGCTGCATGATTGCATAGTTCACACCCGCATTATAATTTAGAGTACCTGCAGACAGCTTTTTCTTCCAGCCAGCTCCTAATTCCACAGCACCACCCTGTTGGCGGTATTCACCTTCATTGCTGGCACTATAAGTGCTAAAAGCTACCTGACGTTTATTTTTGGCACGGCTATTATCATAACGTGCAAAACCATAGATAAAGGGCCCAGCCTCTGAATCCTTGGCCTGCTTAAAGTAGGTGCCTACAAAGCCTCCATCTCGCTTAATGCGTAAATGCCAAAGTTCAAGGTTGTATCCATATAACGCTTATGGGTAACAGCAGCACCGGCAATAGTATCGGCATAATCCCACACAGGATTGCCACTAAACAAAATATCGCCCACAATACGCCCATTGCCCGACACATTAATATTCTTGATATAGTTATAGGAACTAATGTAAATAGAAGCATAGTTACCAGCCAAGGTACCAGTGATATTTAAGTTATTCACGGAATAACCATTGTTGTCTCTTATGGCTTTTTCTATGACATCCTTAGTCCCTCCGTTATTTTCTGCCATTTCGGCCCATTTATTGATAGTGGCTTCATCAACAGCTAGGGATGGGTTGCTGCGGCTAGCAATATATGTCTCCTTGGAATAATAGTTTTAGCAGTCACTATTGATAAAAAGGCCAATGCCCTGTTCACCCATGGCCTTAACGGTACCCGCAATATTGATAGTATTTCTGCTACCATAATTAACACCAATGCCAATGCCGCAATCATTATTAGCAGATATAGTGGCTTCTGATGCCAGATTTAAGGTATTATCTGCGCCAGAAACAAGCACACCTGCCCCGTAAGGAACCTTGACTGTGATATCTGCATTTTGATTCAGCGTCAAATTATTACGATAAATATGGGCACCGGTGACAAAGCTTCTCGTAGCTTCGCCTTCAAAGGCATTAGTTTGAGTATATGCATCGCCGCTGAGACTGCTAACCACTCCTTTATTAGAAACTTTGCCATACTCCAAATAGCTGGCGCCAAAATATTTGCCGCGATCGATATTGTAGCCCAAATCCTGCAGCAGCGCTAAATCCAGCTCCGTCACCATGGTATTGGCACCATAATTGCCAAAATGCATATAGCTTAAAACAGAGTCCACATGAGACATTGAAGAGCCATTGAGGAGATAATCCTCCTGTTCACCGTTGACCACGCGCTTTAAAGCTCCTAAAAGAGAAACCCCCTTATTCTTGGTCAAAGCATTCACATTAGTTCCCTTAAAGGTGGGATTTTTATAATTGGCTGCATCAGGCTTGCAAAGATAGAATTTATCAGCGTCATGGCTCGCCATACTGCCATCATCCACCAGCACAATCTCTTGTTCAGCCCGAGCCTGCGTATCAAAAATATCATATAAGCCTTGAGAATAAGCATTAATATTACTTGACCAATAATACTTTCCCTCCACATCTTTGACCACAGAATCAACCATACCCAAGCTGTGGGTGAACTCGTGCATAACCACGCGCATTGGATTACCTGCGTTCTCCATAGAAACAGCCCTAGGATAATCATACACATAAATAGACCTGCTGTTATTAAAATTCATGTACACCAAGCTGTTTTGCTGAGTGGCAGCAGGTGTTACCAGCTTTTGGTAAATATCACTTATAACACCGTCATAGCCAGCACTAGCCACAAAGGCTCCGCTCATGGGCTGCATGCCGATATAATAAGTGATGCTGCCCTTCTCCGGCGCAGTGTCATCTGCCTTTTTCTCGCCCAAGGCTTGGGCAAAATATTCAATGGCAGGCTGCACTGCATAATAGCGCACCATAGGATCATGCACGAGGGAGTCGCTCACCACAGACTGATACTCTAAAACGCCATTTTTATAAACATTATAAGTATCCCCCTTGTCCAAATAAACCAGCTTAAAAGGACCTAAGGTATCACTTACACGTGGTCCGCTTGTGGTCACACCATAACTATATATATCGGCAGCCCCAACACTCACAGGCATAACAAAGCTACAGCCCAAGGCCAAAGCCACTCCTGCCGCTAAGATATGCTTATGCATTTTGCTTCTATACTTACCTTCACTTTTATTATAGCTCATAGTATTGCGCCCCAAATTTTTGCTCTAAGCTACTTTTATTTTACTTGGTCAATTCGACGCCCACGCCCTTTTCCCTGCCACAAAAAAGAGTTGGCTTAGCTTTCACTAAAACCAACTCGAATTTATGCTTTAATGTACTGCGTCATCCTTTAAGAAGCTTGCCCGCGCCAGCTGCTCTCGCTCCAAGCTTTCCAATGCGGAAATAATATTGCGAATAGCTAAACGAAAGCTATTAGAAGTATTCACCAGAGAGCAGTTAGACAAGCCTGCCCCCTTACCCACCATAAAACCTAACACTGTCGCAAAATAAATATGAGTCCAATGAGCCTTAGTCTCATCATCCAACTGATACATATTAACAGCTTGCATGATGGGAGCATAGATTATAGCCGCTACTCGCTCCACCTCCTGCTGCTCCATCCTTGGTAGCACCAATAGCAAATGATAAAAGCTGGGATGGGCATAGGCAAACTCCTTGTAGGCCGTGGCCAAAGCTAGCATCGCCTCTTGACGTGTTTTTGCCTTAGCCACAGTCTCACGCTGCTGCTCATCAAATTCCTCGTACACCTTTAAGGACACAGCCAAAATAAGTTCATCCATATTCTCAAAATGCTTGTACAAGGAGGCAGCCTTGACCTCCAGGCTTTCTGCCAAAACACGCAGAGAAAAGTTTTCACGACCGTTTCTTCGCAGTATTTCTATAGCCGCTGAAACAATTTTTTCTTTCGTCAATCCCTTACTCATAGGTCCTCACCCTCCAGCAGGATACAACTCACGCTATTATATTAATTATTATAACATTCTAAAAGTATCCCTGTTGCTTTTTTTAATTACAAAATCAACTTCATATAAAAGTTATTCTATCTATAGTTTAGATAACACTGTTAGCTATTTATTAATCTTAGCTAACTATGTTAACTATATTAGTCCACCCATATACCTGTATTTTGCGTATCATTTTCACAATATTGTGACTCAAGTCACATTAAGTATCTTATTCTTTAGTTCACACTCTTGACAAAGTTATGATTGTTAGCTAAAATATAGTTAACGACATTAGCTGTGTGGACTAATTATGTCTACTTTACTTGTTTTGGTTCTACTTGGGACTTGGCCCAAAACAGGTAGTGGTCGTAATTAGTTAACATAAGTGCCGTTGTTCTTTCAAAATTTTATAATGGAGGGATTTATAGTGTCTAAAGCTGTAAAATGTCTTATTCTTTTGGCTGTAATTGCTTTATTCTTCGTAACCGAACTTATTCCTCTGGCAGTTACCGCTATGGGCGGCGCAATCGCTTGCGGCTTGCTCGGCTTGATCCCTGCTAAACAAGTAT
>JAXDZG010000020.1:0-34977 GCA_034086985.1 Phascolarctobacterium sp. | reverse complement strand
CAACAGTGGTGCCATCGGCATCACCCTGTGTTGCGCGCTAGACGCTAGCTGGCAGGGCCAGAAGCCCGATTTGGGCAGCTGTCCTCCCACCACACTGCAGCTTGTAGCGCTGGCGAAGGTGGTAGCGGTACTGTGTGCAGGCCTGGGAATTCCCATTGACGATGTAACCGTCATGACCCATGCCGAGGCAGCCTGCGCCGATGGCTACGGACCTGGCAGTGGCGACAGCGAAACTCGCTGGGATTTGGCTTATGTGCCCACCAGTGGCGGCGGCCTTATCGAGGGTGGCCCCTTTGTGCGGCAGCTTGCACAGCACTACAGGAAGGTGCTTTTATTGCTCGCAGGCACCGTATAAATAGGCGAGCGGCTGGAAAGCTTCAACTGTATAGTAGCTATACAGTTTTGAAGGCAAAATACAGCGTCAACTGTATAGTGGCTATACAGTTACATTTTGAAAGGAGATTTTAAACATGGCAATCGCAAAAACTATCGCAAAACGTACTATGACCATCAACGTACTGGATGGTCTCACCAGCACCGGCGCTAATAAATACAAGGCGCACAACTATCCCAAGGTGAAGGAAGCAGCATCCGACGAGGATGTATACGCAGTGGGCGTAGCCATCGCCGGCCTCATCGATGCCGAGCTGAGCGACATTTCCATCACTGAAAAGAATTTGCTCACCGAAGTAATGTAACCCCTCAGTCGCCTAAAGGCGACAGCTCCCCTTTGAAGGGGAGCCAAAAGTTTGAAGTAATTTAGAAAGGAAGAATGTATTTATGGAATTACAACTGGTTTTTAAATGCACCAATGGCAACAAGCGTATTTTGATCGTCAACAACCCCCGCGAGGACGTGACCTTGGAGGAGGCCACCAATGTGATGCAGCTGATTATCGATAAGAATGTCTTTGACAGCGCTTACGGCGATCTGGTAGAAATCGTCGAAGCCCGCATGCACACCTGCGAATACGTAGTGTTGCTGTAATTTAAAATGAAGAAAGGATGACAAGTATGGAAGTAAGTGAAATGCTGACCGCAGCTGCGAATTATGGCTTCCCCATGTTGATAAGCTGTTATCTCTTAGTACGCATGGAAAACAAAATTGACCAGCTCAGCGCCAACATTGACGCTCTGACCAGAGTCATCGCAGCAGCTAAATAAGAATAACAAAACAAGCCCCTGTTTTAAGTACAGGGGCTTTCTACTAAAATAAAGCAAGGAGGAAGGATTATGGAATTACAATTAGTACAAAACGAGCAATTTAAGGTACGCAAGACTGAATACGAGGGCGAGACCTGGTTCGTAGGCAGGGACGTGGCCCAGATTTTGGGCTACAAGAACCACACCGCCTCCATTCCTAGGCACGTAGAAGAGGACGACAGGCTCAACGTTACCCTGGACACCCCCTACGGACAGCGCGTAACCACCCTTGTCAACGAAATCGGCGTCTATTCTCTGGTGCTGGGCAGCAAGCTTCCCGAAGCCAAAGCCTTCAAGCGTTGGATTTGTAAAGAAGTTATTCCCTCCATCAGAAGCACCGGTGCTTATATGACTGCCGAGACCTTGGCCCAGGTACAGGGTAATCCAGAGGCACTGACAGAGCTTACCACAAGGCTCGCAGAGATGCAGTCCAAATACCAGGAAACCTTAAGGCTTGTACAGCAGCACCAAAAAACTATCGACCAACAGGGCCAGCTTATCGAGCGCAAAAACGCCTATTTTATCCGCAACAAGCCCCGCATCGACTTTGCCAAGGCCGTGTACGAGAACAAGACCGCTATTCTCGTAGGAGAAATGGCCAAGCTACTGGCCCAAAACGGCATTGAAATCGGGCAAAATCGCTTCTTTGAGTGGCTGCGCCAAAACGGCTACCTGCAGAGCAAGCAGGGGGAAATGTGGAATGTGCCCTACCAAAAATGCATTGAACAGGGTATTTTTATCATCAAGGAGAATGTGACCACCGATAATCGTGGCAAGGAGCTCATTACTCGCACCCCCATGGTAACCGGTAAGGGGCAAAGATATTTTATTAGCAAATTCTTGGAGACCAAGGACGAGGAAGCTCTGGCAGCCATTAATGAAGAAGAGCTGATGCTCCAAAGTAAAGATAATCTGGAGCCCATCGGTAGCGACGTGGCGGAACTAGAGGGTATTGATGGCAAGCTAGATGAATTAGAGGGTATAGATAATGAAGGAAATGAAAACATCCAAGACCTTGCAGCTCCTGCAGCTGGCGCTCAGCCTAGCCAAACGTATCTGGAGCTGGAAGCAATTGCATAAATGAAAAAAACTTAAGCCCACAGCTGCAACCTTTGCCAAAGCTGTGGGCTTTTTGTCTCTTGTCAATGCACAATCAGTGCGATTTAGACTCCTACTCGCTAACGCGGTAGGAAACTTATGTTTGCTTTTAACTTTACCGCAGAGCCTCCTTCTTTTCAGGCAGCTCCAAGCGAAAGAAATCGTAAAGCGTTTGCGCGGCGGCGCTGTTCATGCCCTCCACCGCCGCCAGCTCCTCCACGCTGGCCGCCTTCATGGCGTCCAGCGTCTTGAAGGCCTTCCACAGCGCCTGCCGGCGCTTGGGCCCAATGCCTTCCACGTGATCCAGCACCGAGACGAGATTCCGCTTCCCGCGCAGCTTGCGGTGAAAGGTAATGGCAAAGCGGTGGGCCTCGTCACGAATACGCTGAATCAGATGCAGCGCCGCGCTGTCGCGGTCCAGCAGAATGCTGGTGCTCTGATGCGGAATAAAGATTTCCTCCTCACGCTTGGCCAGACCCACCACAGGCAAATCTGCTAAGCCCAGACCGCGAATAACCTCCAAGGCCGAGCTCAGC
This sequence comes from Phascolarctobacterium sp., assembly GCA_034086985.1. Classification (GTDB taxonomy): domain Bacteria; phylum Bacillota; class Negativicutes; order Acidaminococcales; family Acidaminococcaceae; genus Phascolarctobacterium_A. The sequence goes on along the minus strand of JAXDZG010000020.1, from coordinate 32,141 downwards.
TGGCCCTTACCGCCGTCGATAACCACCAGATTGGGCAGGTCCTCGTAATCCTTGTAGCGCCGGTACACAACCTCCTGCATGGATTTAAAGTCGTCCGGCTTGCCTTCGGCAGAAACGATTTTATACTTGCGATAATCCTTCTTGCTGATGCTGCCCTTGCGAAAAACAACCATGGAAGCCACCGTCTCGCTGCCCTGGGTATGAGAAATATCAAAGCAGTCCATACGCTCTAGGGAATGCTCTAAGCCCAATGCCTGCTGCAGCTCCTCCGCCGCCTGCTCGTCATTCTTCAGGGACAAGCTGCCCTTGCGCAGGCGCTCATCCAAGAGCTTCTGGGCATTATCATTGGCCAGCTGCAGCAGCTCCCGCTTCACGCCCCGCTGGGGCTGGAGCAGCTCCACCTTGCGCTCCGCCTTCTGGCGCAGCCACAGCTCAATCAGCTCCTGCTCCTCTGCCTCCGGCAGCTGGGGCAGCACTATTTCCCGGGGAATAAAGGTAGCCTCGTTATAATACTGCTTGAGAAAGGCCGTCAACACCTCCTGGGGCGCCTCGCCCCCATCCTGTAGGAAGAAATTATCCCGCCCGATAAGCTTGCCCTTGCGCACGAAGAAAATCTGTAGGCAGTTACCCGTCATATCCTGGGCAAAGCCAATTACATCCATATCGCCGCCGTTATTAGTCACCGCCTTTTGGGACTCGTTGAGCCGCTCCACCGCCTGCAGCTGGTCCCTGAGCCGCGCCGCCTCCTCAAAGGCGTACTCCTCCGCTGCCTCCTGCATGCGCTGCTTCAAATCCCGCTCCAGCTCCGTGGTGCGCCCGTCCAGCACCATGCACACGGACTTAATCATCTTGCCGTACTCTTCCTTAGAAACATAGCCCGCGCAGGGCGCCAGACAGCGCTTAATATGATAGTTCAGGCAGGGCCGGTCCGGGTTCATCTTGCGACAGGTGCGCAGGGGAAACATGCTCTTTAAAAGCTTCATGGTGGCGTACATAGCCCCCGCGTCCGCATAAGGTCCGTAATATTTGGCTCCATCACGGCTCAGCCGCCGGGTCATGTGCAGACGGGGAAAATCCTCCTGTAGTGTCACCTTTAAATAGGGATAGGTCTTGTCGTCCTTCAGGCTAATATTATAGCGAGGACGGTATTTTTTGATTAAATTGCACTCTAAAATCAGGGCCTCCACCTCGCTGGAGGTGACGATGGTCTCGATTTCCGCAATCTTGGCCACCATGGCCTTCACCTTGGGGGTGTGGCTGGCCAAATTGCGAAAATAGCTGCGCACCCGGTTCTTCAGCACCACGGCCTTGCCCACGTAAATAACCTTGCCCTCGGCGTCGTGCATCAAATAGACACCGGGCTTATCCGGCAGCACGGCTAAAGCATTTTTAATATTGTCGTTAAAGCCCTCTGCTAGCGAAGTCATTGATACCACCCGTTGCGCTTGGCCTTGGCCAGCTCCTGCTTAATGTATTGGCCTGTGTAGGACTTCTTCACCTTGGCCACCTCCTCCGGCGTGCCGCAGGCTACCATGGTACCGCCCTTGTCGCCGCCTTCAGGACCAAGGTCAATAACATAATCGGCCACCTTAATCACATCCAGATTGTGCTCGATGACGATGACACTGTCGCCGCCTTCCACTAAGCGCTGTAAGACCTCCAACAGCTTGTGCACATCCGCAATATGCAGGCCCGTGGTGGGCTCGTCAAGGATATACACCGTGCGACCGGTGCTGCGTCTGGACAGCTCCGTGGCCAATTTCACCCGCTGGGCCTCACCGCCGGACAGGGTCGTAGCCGCCTGACCCAAGTGGATGTAGCCCAAGCCCACATCCTGCAGCACCTCCAGCTTGCGATAAATCCGCGGCAAATTCTTGAAGAATTCGCAGGCCTCGCTGACGGTCATATCCAGCACTTCCGCAATGTTCTTGCCCTTGTAATGCACCTCCAGCGTATCACGGTTATAGCGCGCGCCGTGGCACACCTCGCAGGGCACGTACACATCCGGCAAAAAGTTCATCTCAATCTTATTCATGCCGTCGCCCTTGCAGGCCTCACAGCGACCTCCCTTCACATTGAAGCTGAAGCGACCGGACTTATAGCCACGCATTTTGGCCTCGTTGGTCTGGCTAAAGAGCTCCCGAATGAAGTCGAAGACACCTGTATAGGTGGCGGGATTGGAGCGCGGGGTGCGCCCGATGGGGGATTGGTCAATGTTGATGACCTTGTCCACCAGCTCCAAGCCCTCAATGGTGTCGTGCTCCGCCGGGCGCAGGCGCGTGCCGTTGAGCTTGGCACCGAGGGTATTATATAAAATATCGTTAATCAGGGTGGATTTACCGCTGCCGCTGACGCCGGTAACCACGGTAAAGACGCCCAAGGGAATGGACACATCAATATTTTTCAAATTATTAGCCCGCGCGCCCTTGATGGTCAGGTAACGTCCGTCCAGAGGACGGCGTTTTTTGGGCACGGGAATGAACTTGCGCCCGCTGAGATAGGTGCCGGTGACGGAGCTTGCCACTTCCTTAATCTCCTCCACCGTACCCTGGGCCACCACCTGACCCCCGTGCTCACCGGCACCGGGGCCGATATCAATGATTTGGTCCGCAGCGTACATGGTTTCCTCGTCGTGCTCAACGACGAGGAGCGTATTGCCCAAGTCACGCAAGTGCTTGAGGGTTTCCAAAAGCTTGCCGTTATCCCGTTGGTGCAGGCCGATGCTGGGCTCGTCCAAGATGTAGAGCACGCCCGTCAGGCCGCTGCCAATTTGGGTAGCAAGGCGAATGCGCTGGGCTTCGCCGCCGGACAAGGTCCCGGCGCTGCGGTCCAGCGTTAAATAATCCAGACCTACATCGTTTAAAAATTGCAGGCGCGCGGTGATTTCTTTCAGCACCTGGCGAGCGATGATTTGCTGGCGGTAGCTGAGCTGTAAGGTGGCAAAAAACTGCAGGCAATCCCGCACGGTCAGTGCGGTGACCTGGCAGATGTTTTTGCCGCCGATGAGAATGGACAGCACCTCCGGCTTGAGCCGGCTGCCGTGGCAGACGGGGCAGGGAGTGCTGGTCATAAACTCCTCGTACTCTTGGCGCATGGCGTCGCTAAAGGCTTCCCGATAGCGACGCTTGAGAATATTTAAAACGCCCTCGTATTCCTTATCATATAGCTTGGTCTCCCCCTGTAAATTCTCGTACCAGAAGGAGAATTTGCGCTCTCCGGCGCCATTCCAGACAATATCCTGCACCTCAGGACTTAAATCGTTCCAAGAATTGTCCAAGCTGTAGCCATAGGAGGCTAGCACCACGGCCAGCTGGCGCAGGAAATAGGAATTAGGATTATTGCTAAAGGCCTGCAGACAGCGGTCTGCAAAGCTTTTAGAGGGGTCCGGCATAATCAGGGCTTTATCAAACTCCATATTCATGCCCAGGCCCGTGCAGGCAGGACAGGCCCCGTAGGGGTTGTTGAAGGAGAAGAGCCTGGGCTCGATGGCGGGCAGGCTAATGCCGCAATCGTTGCAGGCGAAATGCTCGCTAAAGAGCAAAATTTCCTGCTGCTCACCCAAAACGGCCACCTCCGCAAAGCCGTCGGCCAGCTTCAGGGCCGTTTCCACGGAGTCCGTCAAGCGCTGGTGAATATTTTCACGCACAGCCAGGCGGTCGATTACGACGCTCAGGCTGTGCTTTTTATTCTTCTCCAGCGCAATCTCCTCATCCAAGGTGCGCACTTCGCCGTCCACGAAGATGCGCACATAGCCGGCACGACGCATATCGTCCAGCACCCTTTGGTGCTCGCCCTTACGGCCTCGCACCAGGGGTGCCATGACCATAAAGCGAGTGCCGGCGGGCAGCTCCATCACTCTATCCACTATTTGCTGCACACTTTGCTGCTCGATGAGCTTGCCACACTCAGGGCAGTGTGGCTCGCCTGCTCGCGCAAAGAGTAAACGCAAATAGTCATAAATCTCCGTCACTGTACCCACAGTGGAGCGCGGGTTGCGACTGGTGGTCTTCTGGTCGATGGAAATGGCGGGACTAAGGCCCTCGATGTAATCCACCTCGGGCTTATCCATCTGGCCTAGGAATTGCCGTGCGTAGGCGGAGAGGCTCTCCACGTAGCGGCGCTGGCCCTCAGCGTAGATGGTGTCGAAGGCCAGACTGGATTTGCCGCTGCCGCTGAGGCCCGTAATGACCACCAATTTATTCCGCGGAATTTCCACCGTTATATCCTTTAAATTGTGTTGGCGTGCGCCTTTAACAATTAACTTCTCTTGCATAAATTATATTCTCTCTTCCTAAATCTATCCTTGCGTGCTTTATCGCGTACGCTTTTTAGGCTCCAACTTCTGTCCTAACTGCCCCTTTACGATTATCAGCTGATCACGCAGCTCCGCGGCGGCCTCGAAATCCAAGGCCTTGGCCGCCTCCTGCATGCGCCGCTCCAGCTCCCGCGCCAAGGCCGTGAGCTCCTTCTTGGAGCGGGCCTTTTTACCCTTGGCGCCGTATTCGCCGTGCTCGTCGCTTTCGGCCACTTTCGTGAGCTTGATAAGCTGTCGTTGCTCCTTGTAAATAGTTTTCGGCGTAATCCTGTGGGCCTTATTATAGGCCTCCTGCTTCTCGCGGCGGCGATTAGTCTCGTCGATGGCCCGCTGCATACTATCCGTAATGCGGTCCGCGTACATGATGACGCGCCCGTGGGCATTACGAGCTGCGCGACCGATGGTCTGGATCATGGCGGTGTCGCTGCGTAAGAAGCCCTCCTTATCCGCATCCAGAATGGCAATCAGCGACACCTCCGGCAAGTCCAGACCCTCGCGCAGCAGGTTAATGCCTACCAGCACGTCAAATTTGCCGCCGCGGAGGCTGTCGATAATCTCCGCACGCTCAATAGTGGCGATTTCCGAATGCAGATAGCGCACTCTGACGCCTGCTTGCTTCAAATATTCCGTTAAATCCTCGGCCATGCGCTTGGTCAAGGTGGTGACCAGCACGCGCTCATTGGCCGCAGCCACCTTATTAATCTCGCTGAGTAAATCATCAATTTGGCCCTTAATGGGGCGGATTTCAATCTGTGGGTCCAGTAGTCCCGTAGGCCGAATAATCTGCTCCACCACCTGCTGAGCCTGCTCCATTTCGTAGGCCGCCGGGGTTGCGGAAACGTAAATGGCTTGGTTAATCTGCTCCTGGAACTCGTCAAAGGTCAGGGGACGATTGTCATAGGCCGAGGGCAGACGGAACCCGTGCTCCACCAGCATCTCCTTGCGGGAGCGGTCCCCGGCGTACATAGCCCTGATTTGGGGCAGGGTCACGTGGGACTCGTCGATGACTAGCAAAAAGTCCTTCGGGAAATAATTGACCAGAGTAAAGGGCGGCTCCCCCGGCTTGCGTCCCGCCAGGTGACGGGAATAATTCTCAATGCCGGAGCAATAGCCCATTTCATTCATCATTTCCAAATCATAATTGGTGCGCTGCTCCAAGCGCTGGGCCTCCAGCACCTTAAAATTATGGTTCAAATACTCCAAGCGCTCCGCCAGCTCCACCCTAATATCGGCCATAGCCCGCTCTAAATTTTCACGACTAGTTACATAGTGGGACGCAGGGAAGATAGCCACATGGTTGCGCTGAGCCAGCACCTCGCCGGTGAGCACGTCGAATTCTAGAATTCTATCTACTTCATCGTCAAACATTTCAATGCGCACTGCCTTTTCGCCGTAGGCCGCGGGAATAACCTCGATGACATCCCCACGGACGCGGAAGGTGCCGCGCTTGAAGTCGATATCATTGCGATCGTACTGGATTTCCACCAGCTTGTGCAAAATCTTTTGCCTATCGATAATTTGACCAAGGCGCAGTGACAGCACCATATCGTAGTATTCCTGGGGCGCGCCCAAGCCATAAATACAGCTCACGCTGGCCACAATGATCACGTCCTTGCGCTCAAAAAGGGCGCTGGTGGCCGAGTGGCGCAGCTTATCAATTTCATCGTTAATGGAAGCATCCTTTTCAATATAGGTATCGGACTGGGGAATATAGGCCTCAGGCTGGTAGTAGTCGTAATAAGAAACGAAATATTCCACCGCGTTATCCGGAAAGAAGGCCTTGAGCTCGCTGGCCAGCTGGGCCGCAAGGGTTTTATTATGGGCAATGACCAGGGTGGGCTTGCGCACTTTATTGATAACCTGGGCAATGGTGTAGGTTTTGCCCGTGCCCGTGGCGCCCAAAAGCACCTGGGTTCGCAGGCCCTTTGCCACGCCTGCTGCTAATTTTTCTATGGCCTGGGGCTGGTCCCCCGCCGGCTCAAAGGGAGCCTTAATCTGAAAATCCATGCTGCACCTGCTTTACTCTCCAACTTCATCCTGACAAAAATTCTCGTATTACAAACATATTTATCCAATGCCTTGCCACCTTTTTAACGATAGCAACGCAGACATACCTATTCTTATTATATGAAATTGCCCGCCCTAGGTCAAGCATATAAAGAGAACATTTGTCCTTATTTTAAAATATACGGCCAATATAAAAAGCGCAGCAGTCACATGACTACTACGCTTTTTTATTTATCTATTATTAATAATTTCAGGATACATATCGTGCATGAAAAGGCGCTTTTTGGCCACTGCCTCCCACTCGGTACCCGGCTTGCCATGGTTGGCATAGGGATCAATGGACAGGCCACCGCGAGGCAAGAATTTACCCCAGACCTCGATGTATTTAGGGTCCAGCAGCTTAATCAAATCCTTCATAATGATGTTCACGCAATCCTCGTGGAAATCGCCGTGATTGCGGAAGCTGAAAAGATAGAGCTTCAAGGATTTGCTTTCCACCAAGCGCTCATCAGGAACGTAGGAAATATAGATAGTGGCGAAATCAGGCTGGCCCGTCATGGGGCACAGGCTGGTGAATTCGGGACAATTGAATTTGACAAAATAATCGTTGCCGGGGTGCTTATTGGGGAAGCTTTCCAAAACCTCCGGCGCATAATCGCTTTTATAAGCAGTCTTGTGGCCTAAAAGGCTCACTCCCTGCAGCTCTTCCTTGCTTCTACCGCTAGTCATTATTTATTACCTCCTTCAAGTGCGAAAAAACGGCCTGCGCCCACGCGCTCTAGGGCAGTTACCAGCATGAAGCTGGCGATGCCGCTGATGCATTGGCCTACTAAAAGGCTGGAGGCCAAGAGCCAATAGGGTAAATTCAAAATCGGTGCCAGCCACAGGGGCACGGCGAGACCCGGCACGAAGGTTACAGCCAGCCACACGATCCAGTTGCCGCAGCCATGACGCTTAGCAAAAACGATAAGGCCCGTGGTAGCAATGCCTACGAGACCGCCGCCGATGATATCGGGCAAGCCCAGACCGCCCATGACGGTATTGCTAATCACATTGGCCAAACCAAAGGGCACTACTAAAAAGGGAAATAAAGCGCTCAGGCCATATAATGCGGTGGCAATGCGGATTTGGTACTGACCAAAGGCAAAGGTTTGGGTGCAGAGCATAACCACGATATAGAGTGCAATGCACAGAGCGGAAAAGACAAGCTTTTGATTGTTAAGATGTTGCATAATGTTGCTCCTTTCAGGTGAAGAACAGGCGCATCAAAAAAGGATTGCACCTACAGACGCAATCCTTTACATACAAATTAGATACTGGCCGTGGCCAGCACATCGCCCGTAGTTTTGTTTAAAGACAGGATGGTTTCGAACTGTCTGTATGAAGTTACTAGAGTATTATACAATATAATTTATTTTTTGTCTAGTAAATTTATCTTTCAGTGGTCACCTCAAAGCCCTTGCCGTCGGTGGTAACCGTGAGATTGCCGTGGTCATAGGTGGTAAGCACCTTCGCCCCAAGGTGCTCAAGGCTGCCCACCACGTTCTTGTTGGGATGGTTATAAATCTGCTTATTGCCACAGCTGATGAGGGCGTACTTGGGCTTCACTTTACTGATGAATTTATAAATGGAGGAGCTTTTGCTACCGTGATGCCCCACCTTCAGCACATCCGCCTTCAGCTGGGAGCCATATTTTTGCTGCAGATAATCCTCCACGGGAGCCTCCGCATCACCGGTGAACAGCATGGTGAATTTGCCATAATGCAGCATCATAACAATGCTGGTATTATTAAAGCGCTTTAAATCCTCCTTGCTTAAAAAGTCCCCCGGCGCCAACACATCCAGATAATACCCCTTGCCAAAGTCCACTCTGTCCCCGGCCTTGAGCACCCGATTATGGTAGTGCCCCGCCCGCAGCTCCTTATTAAGCCAATTGGACACAGCATTTTTCTCGTTAGGCATGGCATTATCATAAATATTGCTGACCTTGTATTTGCCGGCCAGCCACTGCATATTGCCCAGGTGATCCCCATGATGATGGGTAATAATCACCGTGTTAATGCGATCCACATTCTCGCGGACACCGGCCTTGCCTAGGGCCATTTTCAGAGCAGTCCTGCCCCCGTAGCCCAGCTTATCCTTTTTATTATCGCCCACGTCGATCATGACCTTGCGCTTGTCGTCCTCCAGCAGGATGGCATCACCCTGACCCACGTCCAGCATGGTAATACGCAGCTTGCCCTCAGGCATAGCCCCCACATTGGAGGAGCCCTTGGCACTGCCGGATCCCTCTTGGGCAGAGACCTTGCTCAGCTGTTCCTGCACCGTAGAGCGCACCGTATCTTGATGGGGCTCGTAAAACAGATTATAGGCAAAGGTAGCGATAATGAAGGCCACCAGCATTTGGATAATTAGCTTAATTTTGCGCATGGAAATCATCTCCACAGGGAATTACACGAGAATTTACTCAAGCCTTCTTAAACAGCTTGCCCAGCACAGGGGACAGCAGGGATAACACCGCTGCAATCAGGAAGAACAGGCAAAGAGGACGAGTATAGAAAATATTGAAATTGCCGTCGCTCATAATGAGGGAGCCGACGAAATTTTGCTCCGCCATACCGCCCAGGATAATACCGATGATGATGGCTGACATGGAGAAGCCTAATTTATTCAGGAAATAGCCCAAAAAGCCGCTGATGACCATCAGATACACATCATTAAGGGAATTATTATAGGAATAAGTACCCACAAAGGTCATCATCACGATAATGGGCAGCAGAATATGCACGGGCACATTCACGACTTTAGTAAACAGGCGAATGAGGCTAAAGCCCATGATACCCATAATCAGATTGGCCAATAAGAGGCCAATGAAAATAGCGTACACATCGGGAGCCTTTTCCACGAAGAGCAGGGGTCCGGGCTGGAGGCCCTGCACCATGAGGGCGCCCATCATAATGGCGGTAGCACCATCGCCGGGAATGCCTAGCGTCAGCACTGGAATGAAGGCACCGCCGGACACAGCATTATTGCCCGCTTCCGAGGCACAAATACCCTCAGGCTCGCCGTTGCCAAAATTGCTACCGTGCTTGGACCAGCGCTTGGCTTGGTCGTAGGACACGAAGGACGCAATATCGCCGCCTGTACCGGGCACGCAGCCAATGAAGGTGCCGATAAAGGAGGAGCGCAGCAATGTCATAAACACCCGTTTAATATCTGCCATGGAGGGCAGCAAGCGGTCAATGACCATATGCTGCTCACTGCGCTCATTGTGATAATATTCTTCAATGCTGCCCAAAACCTGAGCAAAGGCGAAAACGCCAATCAAAATCGGAATAAAGGACACACCGCCCAAGAGATAAGTGGTGTCCAGGGTAAAGCGAATGGTGCCGGTCATGGCATCGATGCCCACCGTGGCCAAAAAGAGGCCGATGAAGCCGCCCATAATGCCCTTCACCACGCTGCCGCTGGAAACACTGGTAATAATGCTCAGACCAAAAATCGCCAAAGCAAAATATTCCGGCTTGGAAAATTGCAGCGCTACCTTGGCCAGCTGGGGAGCCAGCAAAATCAGGCAAATGGTACTGAAAACGCCGCCAAAGGTGCTGGCCAGCGTGGACAAGCCCAAGGCGCGGCCCGGCTGGCGCAGCTTGGTGGCCATGGGATAGCCATCAAGAGTAGTCGCAACAGAGGCCGGTGTACCGGGAGTTTTTAATAAAATAGCACTAATGCTGCCGCCGTAGATAGCGCCGCAGTAAATGCCAAGAAGCATTAAGATGCCGCCGATACCGTGGAAGGTAAAGGCCAAGGGGAAGAGCAAAGCAAGGCCCATATTAACGCTCAGGCCCGGCATACAGCCGAAGGCAATGCCCACCAGGACGCCCATCACAAGACCCAGCAGGTTCAAGGGCACCATAATCATATTTAATGCGCTGATGATATCTGCCATGGTAATTTCCTCCTAGGATAAAAAGATGGACTGGGGCATTTTCGTATGCAGCAGCACCCCAAAAACAACGTAGATAAAGGCCAAGGTCAAGACCGTGGTCAATAAAATTCCCTTTTTATTGTGGTAGTCCATAAGCTTCATAGTTGCCACAATCAGCACTGCCGCCGCAGGATAGAAGCCCAGCAAATTGATTAATACGCAGAAAGCTACCACTAATCCCATCATAATATAGACACGTTTGTTGGCAGGAGTGTTTAAATTTACCTTTTGACCGGAAAGGTCCGCACGCTTAGTAAAGGTAAAGGCTAACAGTACCACCGCCGCCACCGCAAGGGCACAGCCCAGGCTAAAGGGCCAGAACCCCGGGCCGGGGCCGTTTTCCGTAAACTGCATGGGGAACGCCGCTGCAGCACTCATAATAAGTGCTCCCAGCACCATCCCCACAACACCCACGATATAATTACAAATAGTCATATTATTCATCATCAACAACTCCTTAGAAAGAGTTATAAGTTAGGCCCTACCCTCTTAGCAGCAGCCATGATGGCCAATCTGCCGTGCTCGAAGGTGAGACCGCCCTGGAAGAACACATTATAGGGCTCGCGGCAGGGGCCATCAGCGCTAAGCTCAATGGACGCGCCCTGCACAAAGGTACCCGCTGCCATCACGATATCATCCTGATAGCCCGGCAGCGGTGCCGGCACCGGCTCCACATGAGCATCCACCGGGGAATTACTTTGAATAGCGATACAAAAATCGCACAAACGTTTCTTGCTTTCCAGCTTAATCGCTTGAATAATATCGCTGCGACGCTCCTGAGGCAGGGGCTTCACCTCATAGCCCAGCTTCTGGAACACAGCCGCTGCAAAAATCGCCGTCTTCACAGCCTGCAGCACCACATGGGGCGCTAAGAACAGGCCTTGATAGAACTCACGCTGGGTATCGCCCAAGGTCGCACCCATCTCGCCGCCTAAGCCCGGCGCCGTCAAGCGATAAGCAGCATTCTCCACTAAATCAGCACGGCCCACAATATAGCCGCCGGTGGGAGCAAGGCCACCGCCCAAATTCTTAATCAAAGAGCCGGCCATAATATCCGCGCCCACCTCCGTGGGCTCCTTGCTCTCGATGAACTCACCGTAGCAATTGTCCACATAGGCAATCACATCGGGGTTAGCCTCCTTGGCAGCAGCGATAATGCGGCCAATCTCCTCCACGCTGATGGTCTTGCGCAGGCTGCTGTAGCCGCAGGAGCGCTGGATATGCACCATCTTCGTATTCTTGGTCACGATTTTTTTCACTGCCTCCAGATCCACATGCTCACCGCTCATGGGCAGCTCCTTATAGCTAATGCCCAAATCCACCAGGCTGCCCTTAGTCTTTACGGGATAGCCGATAATGGATTGCATGGTGTCGTAAGGAGTGCCGGTGAGGCCGATGAGCTCGTCGCCGGGGCGCAAATTGCCCAGCAGCGCCACTGCCAAGGCGTGGGTACCGCTAACAAATTGGGAGCGCACCAGAGCTGCCTCGGTCTTAAAAAGCTCCGCATAAATCAAATCCAGCGTGTCGCGACCCACATCGCTATAGCCATAGCCGGTGGTGGGCTTGAGATAGTAATCGCTGACCATATTATTGCGGAAGGCGGTAATAACCTTTTCTGTATTCATGAGAGCTGCTGCTTCCAGCTCCGGGGCGTGCTTGGCCACCTCGGCCAAGGCATATGCTTCTATTGCTTGATAATCTATTGTTTCTGTCAAATCATTCACCTTACAATTTATTTTTTTAGATATTGCTCAAATTCTGCTACCTGCTCGGCCTCCATGCGCACCTTCAGCAGCGTGCCCTCGGCCAAATATTCCTGCTCCAGCACCGTACCGGCGGCGTGCAAGCGGGACACAGCGGCGGAGTCGCTATAAGGCACTAGGAAGCTTTCCTCCACGGCCTTCATTTTCAAATTCTCGGCAATGAGCTCCAAGAGGCCATCCAGATTCAGGCCCGCCTTGGCGCTGATGCAAATAGCGTTTTCTTCCTTGGCCAAACGGGCAGGCAAAGCACTGTCCGCAGGTAGCTTGTCGATTTTATTATAGACCGTGATGATGGTCTTATCCTTGGCACCAAGCTCGTCGAGCACTTGATATACAGCGTTGCTCTGCTCCTTGTAGAGCTCGTGGCTCACGTCAATCACATGAAGCAGCACATCCGCCTCCACTACCTCCTCCAAGGTGGACTGGAAGGCCGCCACCAGCTGGTGGGGCAAGCGCTGGATAAAGCCAACCGTGTCGGTTAAAATAGCCTGCTGCTTATGGGGCAAATCAAGCTGGCGCGTAGTGGGGTCAAGGGTAGCAAAAAGCTGGTCCTTGGCGTAGATATCGGAGTTGGTCAAGGTATTGAGCAGCGTGGATTTGCCCGCATTGGTGTAACCAACCAGGCTCACAGTGGGCACGCTGGCCTTGGCGCGGCCTGCACGATGCAGGGTGCGCACATTTTTAACCTTGCCGATGCATTCCTTAATAAAGGCAATGCGGTCACGGATGCGGCGGCGGTCCACCTCCAGCTTGGTTTCGCCGGGACCGCGGGTACCGATACCGCCGCCTAGACGTGACAGCGCAAGGCCTTTACCCATGATGCGAGGCAAGGTATATTGCAGCTGGGCAAGCTCCACCTGGAGCTTGCCCTCATTGGTGCGAGCCCGCTGCGCAAATATATCGAGAATCAGGGCAGTGCGGTCAAGGACCCGCACGCCCATGGCCTGCTCGATATTGCGCTGCTGGGCCGGCGAGAGCTCGTCGTCAAAAATGCACAGGTCCACGTTCTCCTGTTGCACATATAAGGCCAGCTCCTGCACCTTGCCTCGGCCGATGAAAAAGGCCGGGTCAGGCTTGGGTCGCTTTTGCAGGAACTTAGCGACCACTTCCGCGCCGGCGGTGTCCGCCAGCTGCTTGAGCTCCTCTAAGGAGTCCTCCGCCGTCCAGCCTAAGCTGCTGGCGCCGCCGGCGTACTCCATGCCTACAAGGATGGCACGCTCGGCGCTCTGCGCCAAGCTGGAGGTGCCAGCCTGCTTGTCCAGGATGCGCTCCACCATGGCCACTAAGTTGGGGAAGAAGATGCCCTCGGCCTGCTCTAGCGAGGCAGGCCCGTAGCACTCCACCGTGTACTGCTCGTTCTCGTCCATGCCGGTAATCATGCCAAAGGTAATAGCGCTTTGAGCAAAATCAGGCGCCACGACGCCAATGGCAATCATGGCGTCGAAGCGCTTATTTTTCAAAGCGCTGATATCCACGCCACTCAGCGCCGGGTTGCCGTTGGGATGGGTGTGCACGCAGCGCACACCGCTCAAACGGCTGCTGCCCCGGCGGCCATCAATGGCCGGTAGCTCCACGCTTTGGTCGTCGCCTACGGCGACGGCCAAAATCTGGCCGCTCCGACTAATATAGACGCTCACCTCACGGTTGATGAAATCCGTCACGTCGGCCATACGCGCTGCCAGCTCCGCTGTCAGCAGCTGCCCGCTTTCTAAGCGTATATCATAAAAGGTTTTCAGTTCGTCGATTACGGAATTACGGATACCCTTCAGGTTGCCGTAAATTTCATTCTGTGCCATTGGGGGCACCTCCCCTCATTACATTATTATCTTCTCTCTCTTACCTTTGCGGGCTCGATATTTACGCGGTACCCCTTAATAAAGTTCTTGTGCATCGCGCCAATAACCTTCTCGGCCACATCCTCGGGCACCTCTACAAAGGTAAATTTGTCATAAATATTAATCAAACCAATATCGCGAGCCGGAATATCTGCCTCAATGGCAATGGTGCTCACAATATCCTTCACCATAATCTTTTGGCTGCGGCCCACATTCATGAACAGGCGCACCATGCCGGGACGACCGCCGGTATTTTGTAAATCCTTGGCCAGCACATCCTCCTGAGGTGCCTCCAGAGCCTTCACGCCCTCCTGCATCAGCTTCAGAGCTGCTGCAGCCACCTCTTCGGCGCTGTAGTCGTCCAAAAGACTCTCAGCAATGGGCATGTAATCATGGTATGCATTGAGCTCCAGCACGGTCTGCATTTTGCTGATGATTTGGTCCCGCTGACGCTCAATAACGTTGGCTGCGGTGGGCAGCTGACGGCGTTGGATTTTGGTCTTCACCATGCGCTCGATGAGCTTCAATTGACGGAACTCACGAGGAGTGATGAAGGTCATAGCTACGCCCGTATTGCCCGCACGACCGGTACGACCGATGCGGTGTACATAGCTTTCCGGGTCCTGGGGAATATCGAAGTTGATGACATGGGTAATATTATCGATATCGATGCCGCGGGCAGCCACATCAGTAGCGATAAGCACATCACATGCGCCCTCGCGGAATTTTTTCATGACGCGGTCGCGCTGGTTCTGGCTCAAATCGCCGTGCAGGCCCTCAGCCATATAGCCACGGCTGGACAGAGCGATGGACAAATCATCCACGCCCTTCTTGGTACGGCAGAAAATGATGAGCTTGCCATCGATTTCTGCATCCAGCAGACGGCACAGGCCTTCCACCTTATCCTTGGTCTCAAAATAATATTGCTCAATCAAAGGTACAGTGAGCTCCTCCTTGGAAACGGTCACGTTTTTAGGAGCGCGCATGTACTTTTTGGTCAGGCTCAAAATGGGACGAGGCATGGTGGCAGAGAAGAGCAGGGTTTGGCGCTCGCTGGGCAATACCTTCATAATCTCTTCCATATCATCCACAAAGCCCATATCCAGCATTTCATCGGCCTCGTCCAGCACTAAAAATTTAATATGGTCCAGCTTAATGGTGCCACGATTAATGTGGTCGATTAAACGACCGGGAGTGCCGATAACGATTTGCACATTGCTCTTTAAGGCGCGGATTTGGCGCTCAATGGGTTGGCCGCCATACACGGGCAGTGCCTTCACACGGCGCACACGACCAATCTTGCACACCTCCTCTGCGACCTGGATGGCCAGCTCGCGGGTGGGGCACATAATCAGGGCCTGGATATGCTTAAAATCGTCAATGGACTGCACCAAGGGAATACCAAAGGCAGCCGTCTTGCCGGTGCCGGTTTGGGCTTGGCCAATCACGTCATTGCCCTCCAGCACCAGGGGAATGGTAGCCTCTTGAATGGGAGAGGGCTCCTCAAAGCCCATTTCCGTTAAAGCAGCAACGATTTTTTTATCAAGCTCCAGAGTACCAAACATTTCTTTTTGCATTGTCATTAAATAATTTCCTCCGTTAACAGGCTAGGCCTGCTTCTTTTCTTCTTTAAGTTTATCAATAGCCATGGAGATAGCAGCCAGTGCTATCCTTAGCTTATTTTCTGTTCTAGTTGAGGTAAAGCGGTGCTCTTGGCAGTACACTACGTCCTCGGTAGCTACAGCAATATAGACTAAGCCCACAGGCTTGCCCTCGCTGGCGCTGGGTCCGGCGTTGCCGGTGATGCTGACGCCCAGGTCGCTGCCCATAACGCGGCGCACGCCGATGGCCATCTCGCAGGCCGTTTCACGGCTCACAGCACCATAGCGATCTAAGGTCTCCTGCTGCACATTGAGCAGCTTATTTTTAATCTTATTGGTGTAGCTCACCACGCTGCCCAGCAGGTATTCACTGCTACCGGGCACATCGGTGACCATACTGCTGGCTAGGCCGCCGCTGCAGGACTCCGCAAAGGCAATGGTCTTGCCCTGGGCTAAGAGCTCCTGACCCAGGCAGGCTGCTAGGCTAGCATCGTCCACACCATAAACATATTCATCTACATATTCCCGCACCTGGGCCTCGCAGGCGTCCAGCAGCTTGGTAGCTGCCTCGCCATCCGCGGCCTTGGCGGTCATGCGGATTAAAATCTCGCCGTAGCGAGCATAGAGCGCAATCGTAGGATTGCTCTGATGCATAATCACATCGTCTAAAATTTCCGCCACACGGGACTCGCCCACGCCCCTGAGATGCAGGGTGCGAGACAGGATAATGCCGTGGTCGGCAAAGCGCTGCAGCAGCCGCGGAAAGAGCTGCTTTTCGCACATATCCATCAGCTCCGAGGGTGGCCCCGGCAAAAGGATGAAGATTTTTCCATTGTATTCCAGCCACAGTCCCGGCGCCGTGCCCACCTCGTTTTGCAAAATCTCTGCGCCCAGGGGCACATAGGCCTGCTTCTCATTATTCTCGCTGGGAGCACGGCCGGTGCGCTTGCGCAAATAGGCATCGATGCGGCCCCAAGTGTCCAAATCAAGATAGCTGTCCGTGTGGGTAATTTCCATGACAGTTTCCTTGGTAATATCGCCGCGGGTGGGACCTAAGCCACCGCTGGTGATGATGATATCGGCACGCTCCATGGCATGCTCCAGCACAGCGCTCATGCGGGCAGGATTATCACCCACGGTGGTGTGGTAGAGCACGTCGAAGCCCATGCTATTGAGCTTGCGGGACAGGTATTGAACGTTGGTATTGAGGATTTCCCCCAAAAGCAGCTCCGTGCCCGTGGTTACAATTTCAACCTTCATCTATATCAACTCCTACTTCCTAAGAGCCTCCCCTATATTCTTTCGCCTACCATCTCATAGGTGAAGCCCTGCAAAATTCTTACGCGGACCATATCGCCCACCGCAAGGCCCTCGGCATTTTCAATAAAGATGGTGCCATCAATATCCGGTGCCTCGTGAGTGCTGCGACCGTAGGCCAGCTTATCCTCGTCAAAGCCCTCCACTAATACGTCCAGCTCCACATCCTCGCGCTCCTGATGGATTTCCTCGGAAATACCGGCCTGCAGAGCCATGAGCTCGTGGTAGCGATTTTCCTTGATTTCCGGCGCAATCTGGTTCTCCATCTCACCGGCCACAGTGCCCTCCTCCTGAGAATATTGGAAGACACCGGCGTTTTCAAAGCGTTGCTTTTCTACGAAGTCCTTCAGCTCCTCAAAATCCTCCTCCGTTTCACCGGGGAAGCCTACAATGAAGGTAGTGCGGATGGTGATGCCCGGAATGCGAGTGCGCAGCTTATTGAGTAAGGTTTCCACCTGCTCACGAGTGTCAAAGCGGTTCATGCTGTCTAAAAGTCTATCGCTGGCGTGCTGCAGGGGAATATCGATATATTTGCACACCTTGTCCAAGGTAGCAAAGGCTTCAATCAATTCGTCGGTAAAATTATTGGGATATAGGTACATCACCCTAATCCACTGGATACCCTCAAGAGCATTCAAATCACGGAGCAGCTGGGGTAACAGTAGCTTGCCCGTGGTGTCCTCGCCGTAGCGAGTAGTATCCTGAGCCACTACAATGAGCTCCTTGATACCGCCTTCAGCCAGCGCCTTCGCCTCGGCCATAACCTCGTCATAGGGACGGGAGGTATAGGGACCGCGGAGCTGGGGAATAATGCAGTAGGAGCAGC
Source organism: Phascolarctobacterium sp. (assembly GCA_034086985.1). Lineage (GTDB taxonomy): Bacteria > Bacillota > Negativicutes > Acidaminococcales > Acidaminococcaceae > Phascolarctobacterium_A. The sequence continues at coordinate 14,489 of JAXDZG010000020.1, read as the reverse complement.
AGTTATCGCAGCCCTCGGCGATTTTCAGATAGGCCATATAGCTGGGAGTGGTCAGCATGCGCGGAGGCAGCGCCACATTTTTGCTTTCCAGCTTTTCTAAATGCTTCAGACGCTTGCCCGCCATAACCTGGTCAATTACCCAGCCGATATCCGTGAAGCAGTCGGTGCCCACAATGGCATCCACCTCGGGCATGCTTTCAAAAAGCTCGTCCGCATAACGTTGGCCCAGGCAGCCCGTCATCACCAGATATTTGCAGCTGCCATTTTGCTTATATTCGGCCATTTGCAGCACCGTATTAATGGACTCCTCCTTGGCACTTTCAATAAAGCCACAGGTGTTCACTATAATCAAATCGGCCTCCGCCGGGTCATTGGTAATCTCCAGCTGCTTTTCGCGAATCAAGCCCAGCATAACCTCAGAATCCACCAGATTTTTGGGGCAGCCCAGGCTGACCATACCTATCTTCATCGCTCGTCCTCCTCTATATATATATAAACAATTCTTCAGTCTACGAAAACACTTTTATTTACTAAAGCGTACACGCTCCAGCCATCTCTTAGTCAAGGTCTCCTGCTTGGCAGGCTCCAAATAGCTGGTGTTCAGCCACAGCTTCTTGGCATCCACAGGGCCCTTGGCCAAGCCTCGCGGGAAAATGAACATATAGCCCGTATTATCGGTCTGGGCCACGGCCTGCACCCTGTCACTGGTCAGAAGCCAATCCATAAACTGCAGCGCATCCTTCACTTGGGTACATTCCCTAAACACGCCCACGCAAAACAGATTCACCGGGCTACCCTCACGAGGGTGCACCACGTAGGCGGGAAATTTATTTTCCAGATATTTAAAAACATAGCTTTGGCGGGTAATGGCCACATCCGCGTCCCCCACCGCCGTCATGCGGATGGAGGTGAAGGGAAATTTGGCATATTGTCCCACAAAGCGATTGATATTCCACAAATAATTTAAGGAAGTGGTCTCGCCTATGGTATCGGCAAAGGCTCCTAAAAAATTTTGGGTACTATTGCTGTCCGAGAGATTTTCCATGGCAATGCGCAGACCCTCATTATTTTCCAAATCGGTCCAGCCCTGCATGGCACTTTGGCCAATGGTACGCGCAAAGCTTTGGTTCACCAACAGCACTGCCGGGTCATAGAAAACCCCATACCAATGGCCTTCCTCATCCTGCAGCTTCCTAGGCAGCTGCGCTGCCAGCTCCAGCTGCACAGGCTTCAGGCGCCCCTGCTGCTTGAGGCCATACAGAGTGCGCTGCTCCGCCAAAACTAAATCCGGCACCGGCTCGCCCTCCTTCAGCTCCCCGATAAAGCGCAGCTGCAAGCCATCCTTATTGTGTTGATTAAAGCTCTGCACCAAATCCCGGGTGAACTTGCTGTCCAGCTCCGAATATAGGCACAGCGTACGGCTGGCGACTGGGAGCTTGGGCTCGCCCGGCTTACCGGCAGCCTTGTCGGAGCCACAGCCACCTAGCAGAGTGGCAAGCGCCACCAGCGCCAGAAATAAGAAACGCAACATAGTTTAACCTCCGCTCCTAGGAGCGACGTTTTTTGGCAGAACCGCCCTTATTCATAGCAGTTCTGGCATTCTTGCCATCGCCGTGACCGGCGTGGCCAGCATGATTATGACGAGCAGCACCGCCCTTACCTTGAGCGCCTACGCGAGGGCCACCGCCCCTGCGCTCCGGCCCAATGAGGCATTTAGGCTCCGTGCCCACTAAATCCATGCGACCGGCCCTTTGCAGAGCCTCCAGCACCAGCTGGCGGTTGCGGGGCGCACGGTACTGCATGAGGGCCCGCTGCATGGCCTTGTCATGGGGATTGCGTGCTACGAACACGCTTTGCCCCGTGGCGGGGTCAACCCCGGAGTAATACATGGCCGTAGCAGCGCTGCCGGGGGTGGGAATGAAGTCCTGCACCTGCTCCGGCTGGTGCTTAATATCACGCAAAAACTCCGCTAACTCGATAGCGTTATTCAAGGTGCAGCCAGGATGGCTGCTGATAAAATAGGGTACTAAATATTGGGGCAGGCCTAATTCCTTATTCTTTTTAGCGTAGGCCCGCATAAATTTTAAATACACTTCCTTGCCAGGCTTACCCATGCGCTGCAAAACCGGTGGCGCAATGTGCTCAGGGGCAATCTTGAGTAGGCCGCTAATATGATGGCGGCAGAGCACATCTAAAAACTCCTGCTTTTTGTCCGCAAGGAGATAATCATAACGGATACCGCTGCGGATGAACACCTTTTTGATGCCCGGCAGGGCCCGTAATTTGGCCAAAAGCTCGATATAATCGCTGTGGTCCGCATCAAGATTGGGGCAGGGCTCCGGGAAGAGGCACTGCCTATCCTTGCAGACACCGTATTTTAGCTGCTTGGCGCAGGAGGGATGACGGAAATTGGCGGTGGGACCGCCTACGTCATGGATATACCCCTTAAAGCCAGGCAGCTGGGAAATAATCTTCGCTTCACGGATAATGGACTCGTGGCTGCGAGCTTGAATGATGCGCCCCTGATGGGCGTGAATGGCGCAGAAGGCGCAGCTGCCAAAGCAGCCACGACAGCTGACGATGCTGAACTGTACCTCTTCTAGGGCGGCTACGCCGCCCTTGGCGTCGTAGCTAGGATGCCACTGGCGCACATAGGGTAAATCATAAATAGCGTCCATTTCCTCTTGGGTAAGAGGAAAAACCGGCGGATTTTGCACGATGAACTTGTTTTGACCACGCTGCACTACGGGCTTGCCATAGAAGGGATCCTGCTCCCTGCTCTGCAAGTGGTAGGCCTGAGCGAAAAATTTGCGGTCGTCGCGAATGGCCTTCCAGCCCGGCAGCTTCACGTACTCCTGCCCTTCGGGCAGGTCTGCGCATGCGTACGCCGTGCCCCGGATATAGCGCATATCCTCCATGCTGGCGCCGCCAGCAAGGTAGTCCGCAATCTCCACAATCTGCTTCTCACCCATGCCGTAGACCAAAAGGTCCGCACCGCTACTCTCCAAAATGGAGGGCAGCAGCTTATTTTCCCAATAATCGAAATGCACAAAGCGGCGCAAGCTGGCCTCGATGCCGCCGATGATCACCGGCAGCTCGTGCCACAGCTGCTTCGCCAGCCTTGCATACACCGCCGTGGCATGGTCGGGCCGTTGGCCCACCTGGCCTCCGGCGGTATACTTATCCACGGAGCGAGGGTTTTTCGCTGCTGTATAATGGCACAGCATGGAATCCAGATTGCCGCCGCTCACCAGCACGCCCAAACGGGGCTTGCCCAGAGCGGCTAGATTTTCCGGCTTAGTCCAATCAGGCTGGCACAGCAGGGCTACCTTGTAGCCCTGGGCCTCCAGGACGCGGCAGATGACCGCCGGCCCAAAGGAGGGATGGTCCACATAGGCATCGCCGCTGATGAACAAAAAGTCCAGCTGCTCCCAGCCACGCTCTGCAATTTCTTCTGGGGAAATAGGTAAAAATTTATTCATGAAAAGCTCCTAAAAGTCTCTTTTATTGCTTAGCTTCAACGGGTTTAGACTCGGCAGATTTAGCTGCGGCAGGTCCAGCTTCAACAGGCTTAGCAGCTTCTGCTTCAGCCTTTGCTGCTTTCGTCTCGGCAGGCTTAGCAGCTTCTGCTTCAGCCTTCTCTGCCTTAGCTTCAGTAGGCTTAGTCTTCTCTTGCACGCTGCTTTGCGCCTCCGGCTTGGCAGGGGGAGCATACTTGCTATCGTCCTGAGTGCCCTGCAGGGTATAAGTCTTCACCTGTACGCCGTGCTGGCCCTGTAAATCCACGGGCTCGCCGTTAAAAACGATCTTAACTACGCCAATATTTCCGTATTTCACAATCAGCTTTTCCTTGGCCTCAAAGGTTTTCTTATCCTTGGCTCTGAGCATACCGGCAAAAATCTCCTTGCCCTCGGCCTGCACCTCCAGCCAGCAGTCACCGGTGGCCTCCAAATTTACCTGCACCTTATCCCAGGCTGCCGCGGGCTTTTTAGCGCTAGGCTCCTCTTTTTTCTCCACACTAGCAACAGCCTTAGGACGGTTCTGGAAATAATCAATGGCCTTAGGAATAGCAAAATAGCCGCCGGCCAATACCACTAGCACCGCCACACCAGCCAGAACCTGACGCATATCAAAGCTGGGCAGCTTGGGCAGCTCCAGCTTACCGGTGCCGCTGCCAACATCACGGGGATTTTTCAGCTGGATATTCATCTTTACCTTATCCACCTCGCGGATACCGGCGCCCTTCACAGCATCCTTGGGCTTACCTGCCGCAGTGGCTTTATACATATGCACCAGCTCTAAGCCATCCAAGCCTAAAAAATTGCCATAATTGCGCAGCATACCCTTGAGGAAAACCTCACCGGGGGTCTTTTCATATTCATCCTTTTCTATAGCCTCAAGATAGCGGGCACGAATGCTGGTTGCCTGCTCGGCCTCAGCCAAGGAAATGTGCTTGGCCAGGCGCGCTTCTCTGAGTAATGTACCAACGCTTTTTTCAGTATCCATTGTCAGTACCTCCACCTATTCTCGCTTCAGGAAGCGCTCCTCGGCCTCCTGCCTCGACATAATAACCTCTCTGGGCTTGGAGCCAACGGACTGGCCCACAATCCCCAGCTCCTCCATGGTATCCACTAGCCGCGCCGCTCTGGTATAGCCAATGCGGAAGCGCCGCTGGAGCATGGAGCTGGATGCCTGACCCATATCCAGGACTAGGCTCAAAGCATCCGCAAACAATTCATCCTCGGCAGCGGAGTCGCCCTCAGCTTCCTCGCCACCACTATTTTTATTTTTACTGTCGCATTCCAGCTCCTGCTCCGTTACCTCCTCGGTATAGTTCACAGGAATGGACTGCTGCACAATAAAGTCCACAATTTTATTCAACTCGTCATCGGTGACGAAGGCACCCTGCACGCGCACGGGCTTGTTAAAGCCGATGGGATAAAAGAGCATATCGCCCTTGCCCAAAAGCTTTTCCGCGCCGCCCATGTCGATAATGGTGCGGGAGTCCGTCTGGGACGAAACCGCAAAGGCAATGCGGGAGGGGATATTGGCCTTGACGATGCCGGTGATAACATCAACGGAGGGTCTCTGGGTAGCCAAAATCAAGTGAATGCCGGCGGCGCGGGCCTTTTGGGCCAGACGCAAAATAGCGTCCTCCACGTCCACCTTGGCCACCATCATCAAATCGGATAACTCGTCGATGATGATGACGATAAAGGGCATTTTTTCCTCAGCCTGAGCGTTATAGCTGTTGATTTCCCGGACATGGCTTTCGGCAAAGCAGTTGTAGCGTCGCTCCATTTCGGCCACGGCCCAGTGGAGGGCGGAGGCCGCCTTCTTGGGCTCCGTTACTACCGGGGTCAGCAAATGGGGAATGCCGTTGTAGTTGGATAATTCTACTACCTTAGGGTCCACCAGAATCAGCTTTACCTCCTCCGGACGGGCCTTATATAAAATGCCTGCGATAATGGTATTGATGCACACGGATTTACCACTGCCGGTAGAGCCTGCCACCAAAAGGTGGGGCATCTTGGACAGGTCGGCGGAGATAATATCGCCGCTGATGTCCTTACCCAGACCTATGCACAGCTTGGAGGGAGCGAGGCGCACCTTGGGGTCCTCCACTACCTCTCTAAAGCAGACGGTGTCATTTTTCGTATTGGGCGCTTCAATGCCGATGGCTGATTTGCCGGGGATGGGCGCCTCGATACGCACGCCGGGCGCCGCCAGGCGCAGGGCGATATCGTCAGCTAAGTTCACTACGGAGCTGACCTTCACGCCGGGAGCCGGCTCCAGCTCGAAGCGCGTGACGGAGGGGCCGCGGGTGACGGCGATAACCTTGGCCCGCACCTTGAAGTCGGCCAAGGTTTGCTCCAAAATGGCGCATTGCTCCATGATGTCGCGCTGGTAGCTGTTCGGGTCGCTGACCTTGGGGCTGTTTAAAAGCTCCAGCGGGGGCAGCGTGTAAACACTAACGGGTGTTGCTGTATCTTTTGCAGACTCTTCTTTGACACTAGATTCTTCAACACTAACAGATACATCTTCTTTTTCTGCACCTTGGATTTTATCTGCACTATCAAAAATTGCTATTTTTCGTTCTTCTGGTTCCTCCACCTCAAAGTCAAAATCCTTTTTAGGTATGGGCTCATCTGATACAGGATTAACCGTCTTTTTAGGTTCACGATACTCATTGTGGATTATAGAGAAATTTTCATTTGGGGTTGCCACCTCTGCCTCCGGAGCAGGAACGCTGCCGTCTAGGAAGCGGTGCTCCGGCATGGGGGCTGCCTCATCACTGCTGTCGTAATCGATGACCGGGCGCAGCACAATATTGCGCTCCCTATCATAATCACGCCCACGCTGATTATCCTGCCATTCCGGCAGCTGAATAGGATCCTGCTCCAGCTCCTGCTTCACAGGCTCCTTCTCATAAGGATTATCCACCACGCCTAGAATGCGCTTAAAGGAGGACTTCTTTTCAATGCCCTCCGTAAAGCTGCCAAACTCGCCGCTGCGATAAGCCTTAGTAATACTGTCCTTATTCTTGGCCTTTTGCGCAGCCACATTCGGAGCTTGCTGACTCTTATTGGTGGTGCTATTTTTATTGGTCACAATGGGCTTAAAAATATTAGGTGTGCTCTTCTTGGGCTCCTCAGGCTCCATCTTTAAGGCAGCCTCCAGCTCCTTATCGGATGTGCCCATAATATCGGCCACTAAATCCTTTAGCCAATTCCAGATGATGCCCACGGGAAATAACAGGCCCAGCGCGCACAGCCAGCCGCAAATTAAGGCCAGCAGGCTGCCAATCCCACCCAAATAACGATGCAGAGGCAACACGATAAGCCCACCAATTAACCCGCCGCCCTCCGGCAACAGGTGGGGCGTCAGCTCCTGGCTTGTAGGCACAAAAACATGATGAGCTGTGCCCAAAAGGCACAGCATCACCAAAAAAAGAGCCAGTGTTTTTTTCTGCCACAGAGCCAGCTTGCCCTCCACATAGAGCTTCCAGCTCAGCACAAAGCAGGCTGCAGGCAGCACAAAGCTGCCCTTACCCAAAAGATAGAGCTGGCACTTGGCCACAAAGCCTAAAGCGCCTCCCTCACCCATAAATAAGCTGGCAGAGGTCAGCAGGCCCAGCAGCAAAAAGAAGCCCGCTACATAAGCTGCTGTATGGGATTCAGTATGCTGTTGTTGCTTTCTTTTTACTCTTTTATTAGCCAAGTCAATACTCCTAACACAAGCAGATTTTGCTTAGATTTTTATCAGATTTCCATAATAATGGGTAAAATCATGGGACGACGACGGGTGCGCTCATAGAGGAAGCGACCTAAGCTGTCGCGCACGGTGGATTTAATAGCGGACCATTCGGAAATGCCATTTTCCTCGCATTTTTCCAGAGCCATCTGCACCTTGTCACGAGCCTCATCCATGAGGCCCTCTGCCTCGCGCACATACACAAAGCCGCGGGAGACGATATCGGGGCCGGAGACCACATGACAATTTTCCTTATCAATGGTCACTACCACGATCATGATGCCGTCCTGGGACAGCTGACGACGGTCGCGGAGCACAATATTGCCCACGTCGCCTACGCCAAGGCCATCCACCAGCACCTTGCCGGCCTGTACCTTGCCGTTAATACCAATGCTGTTTTTCGTAATCTCAATAACGCTGCCATTTTCGGCAATAACGATATTTTCCTTGGGCATGCCCAGGCTTTGGGCCAGATTGGCATGCTTAATCAAATGGCGGAATTCGCCGTGCACGGGGATGAAGAACTGCGGGCGCACCAAATTATGCACCAGCTTGATTTCCTCCTGGCTGGCATGGCCGGAAACGTGCACGCCATTGCTCTTTTCATAAATCACATCCGCGCCTAGCTTGTACAGATGGTCAATGGTGCGGGACACCAGCTTTTCATTACCCGGAATGGGCGTTGCCGAGATAATAACCGTATCACCGGGCATAATGTCCACCTTTTTGTGGTCATTCATGGCCATGCGGGTCAGAGCGCTCATGGGCTCGCCCTGGCTGCCGGTGGTAATAATGACAATCTTATCCGGCGTATAGTTATGGGTCTCGTCAATATCGATAATCTCGCCCTCGGGAGCCTTCAGATAGCCTAGCTCCTTGGCAATATTCACTACATTCACCATGCTGCGGCCAATGACAGCCACCTTGCGGTCGTATTTCAGCGCCGCGTCAATAACCTGCTGAATGCGGTGCACGTTACTGGAGAAGGTGGCCACAATAATGCGGTTTTTGGCATAGCGGAACTCGTCATCAAAGGTCTTGCCCACCATCTTCTCACTGGGAGTAAAGCCGGGACGCTCCGCATTGGTGCTGTCGGCTAAAAGGGCCAGCACGCCGCGGTCGCCGTATTCGGCAAATTTATTAAACTCTGTAACCTGCCCATCCACGGGGGTGTGGTCAATTTTAAAGTCGCCCGTATGGATAATGGTGCCAATGGGCGTGTTGATAGCGATGGCAATTGCGTCGGGAATGCTGTGATTTACGCGGATAAAATCCAGCTTAAAGGCGCCGGCCATAATCTTGTCGCCGGGCTTAATGGTGCGCAGGTTTTCGGAGCTGACGCCATTTTCCTTTAAACGTCCCTGCAAAATGCCTAGAGTAAGTGCGGTACCGTAGACAGGGCAGTCGATCTGCTTCATGACATAGGGTAGCGCGCCGATATGGTCCTCGTGGCCATGGGTCAAAAAGATACCCTTTAGTTTGTCTTGGTTTTCGATTAAATAGCTTATATCAGGAATCACTAAATCGATGCCCAGCATATCGTCCTCAGGGAACATTAAGCCGGCATCAACTAAAATCATATCATCACCATAGCGAAAGACGGTCATGTTTTTACCGATTTCACCTAGACCGCCTAACGGAATGATTTGTACTTTATTTTGAAATTTTCCCAAAAAAAATACACCTCCAATTTTTTGTTTTACATTATATCCGTACAAATGTTAAAGCTTTTTTATTTTAGGGTACACTGTGTCCGCACACATACTCTCCACTATATTATACACTAAGAATCCCTTTCTGACAAATATACTGCTTACATTTTTGTAGCAAAATAGTGACAAAGTGCGGGGAAATATAAAGAAAACCGACAAAGGCTGCTTGTACACAACCCTTGTCGGTTAAATTTATGTGCCTAGATTTATTTTTACTTCAGCGTCCGCAGGTATTCCTTCTGCTCCTTAGTAATGCGGTAGCTTTCGCAGGCCTTCTGGATAGCCTTTTTATGGCTCCACTCAGGTAATAGGCGCTGCTCCAGATAGGGCACCGTAGCCTCGTACTGCTTCGCTAGAGCGGTGGCGAAGAACCAAGCCACCATCATCTTCACGTAGTACTCATCGTTTCTATCCGCAGCTACCCAAGCCAGATACTCCGGCTTAAACCAAGCGTCCAGATAAAAGCTCATGAGCATTTCCATGCCAAAGCGGATGGTGTAAACGTGCTGGCTGGCCATCCATTTTCGGATAGCTTCTAGCGTAGCCTCAGGCTGCTTTTTCAGCACCTTAGGACTGAGCTGGTCGCAGGTAGCCCACTTATCCACGTAGGGCAAAAAGCGCTCCAGCTCCTGCAGGCACTCGTCATAATCCTTCAGCTCATTGATAAGAAAAGCGTGCAGCTGGTTTTCATCGAAATACTGATGGGGCAGCTCCTTCATAAACTCCGCCGCCAGCTCCGTCCCCTTCAGCTCCTTAGCCAAGGCGCGCATGGCAGGTGTGCGCACACCGATAATGGTTTCCTTAGCCGCCGTGGGCATAAGCTTCGCCTGAAAATCACGATAGCCAAGGTCACTAAGCTCCTGTAATTTTTGCAAAATCAGCTCCATCGTCTCACCTCACGCGCCTAAAAACAGTGTCACCAAGCCAAAGCATATGGGCTGGTGTAATAAATAAATCTCCAAGCTGCGCAGTCCCAAGCGGGAAAACAGGGGCACGCGCCAATGCAAAATACCGCCCAGCCAGCCACGCTCCTGTAAAAAAGCGTAGGCATAATAGCCAAAGCAATAGGCTCCCAGCCAGGGCAGCAGGGGAAAATAATCGCTGGAGCGAAAATCCGCCGGAGGTAGGCCCAAGGGTACCAGCCAATTACTGCTGTACCACGCTTCCGGCACCGCCACCGTGCCAAGTCCGGCAAGACCCCACAGACCATTACCCAGCTCGCGACAGGTCAGAAACACCACTAAGCCCACAAGCATGCCCCACACAGAGGGCAGCCTTTGGGCTAATGGATGGCACAGGCCTGCCAGCCAGGTGGCACAGCCCATAAAATTCAAGATACCAAACCAAATGCTTTCCGAAGGAATAACGAGCAGGGTGACTAGGGTAATCACTAAGCCCAATACATTGAGCTCCAGGCCGCGACGCAGGCTAGATTTACCGCCCAAGCGCCACACGAAGCCTGCCATAGCGATAAAGAGGAAGCAGGTGCCCTGCTGCCAAATGCGGCAGTAGAGCTGCTCGGCCCACTGGGGATTGCGCCCGTACACATGATAAATATCATAGAGCAAATGATAGAGCACCACGCCGCTAATGGCCAGTCCCCGCAGGGAGTCAATAAAATGATAGCGCTCAGCCTTCTTAACCTCGTGTTGCTCCCTTGTTTCCATGCTTCACTCCTTCGTCAGGTCGCTTAAATTTCTTCGCTTGCTTAAATATACTTATTTTACTTCTACCAATTCAATGTGGAAGTTCAATTCCTTGCCCGCCATTTCATGGTTAGCGTCAAAGGTAATATTGGTTTCATCCTTGGCAGTTACAAGAACAGGTACGGGACGACCATAATTGTCGCGCAGGTACACACGTTGGCCTACTTCCAGGGTCTCAGAGCCCGGCAATTGAGCGATGGGCATGGTAAAGATAGCCTCAGGATTAGCCTCGCCATAGGCTTCAGCAGGCATAAGATGGATGTCCACCTCTGCGCCCAGCTCCATGTCGGCTACGGCAGCATCGAAGCCCTTGATCATTTGGCCAGCGCCGCAAACAAATTCCAACGGCTCGCCACGATCATAGGAAGAGTCAAATTGGGTGCCATCGTTAAAGGTTCCTTTATAGTGCACGCGGCAGGTTTTGCCCACGTTGCGACCGGTTAATGCAGTAGTCATGTTTATCACTCCTTGTTAAAATTATCCTCACCACAACGCTCCTCAGGGCGCTCCAGACGCATAGTAATTTCCTTGTTGGTTTGAGGATTGACAGTTGTAAATACAGAATTAGACATATAAATTTTTGCAGCTTCTATTATAGCAATAAAAGCCCTTTTCAACAAGCTTAAGTTATGAGGAGCAGAAGGATTATCTGCACACGCTGAAGTTAAAATTCTTGAAATTTTACTAATTTTGATATATAATAATCTTGACTTATTTATCACATAAGGCGGTGTAATCCATGAATAAACCTTTATAGTACAAGAAAATGTTAAAACGTGGCGTGGCCATGACTGAATATGCAATTTTATTGGCCTTTATAGCAGCAGTGGCTGCCTCCTTCGCCGGTAGCAACGGGCTGCAGCAGAGCATTGGCGGTGCCATTGACAAGGCCGTTGCTGCTATCACCGGTGTTAGCCAAGGCTCGAATGGAAATCTCTTAGCGAATATGGGATTAGGTCCTAGCACCTGGCATCAAGGGATAGTCAATAATTCTACTAATGCAGATGACGATAAAAAGTTTTTGCACTCCGACATCATTGCCATTGAACCCAATACAACCTACGAGCTTAAGGTTGATATGAGCAAGCTCACTTTAAAGAATGACAAAAAATTTTGGCTCGGCTTCTTTTCAACTGATGGAAGTGGTCGAGCTGAAAATACTGGTATTGACTCTGGTCGTATCAATCCTACAATAGACACTACCGATGCGAAATACACTACGGTATATGACAAAGAGACTCAAATGGCTACCATAACCTTCACGTCTAAGGAAGGTAATACTAAATTTGCCATGAACTTTGGAGACCTTGATAATTCTACGCAGTTCGCTGACAATCCTGACATTGAGAATAGAATCAAGCAAGCCATTACCATGACCAAGAAACAACAATAACAGCTCCCATATCAAGACAAAACATCCCCCGACTGCTTACAATCGGGGGATTATTTTTTGCTTCTCATTAGAGTATTGAAAACTATTTTTTAGTCATAGTAATGGCGTCCTTTAACTGGTCTGCGACGCCTGCAGCAGTAATTGAATTACTATCATTATTAGCCCTAAAATTCATAGCAAGCTTTGTGTTATTATCCTTTGAAGTAAAGCTTATGGTAGCTGTATTAGTCGCGCTGTCATAATTACAAATATAACCATTTTTTGCAAGCTTATCCACTGTTTGTGTTGGGGTAATCCAGCCTGAATCAATGCCAACACTACCATTACTGCAATTCCCCGCATCATCAGCCGTCATAAAGCCTAATTCGAAATTGTTACCCTGTCCAAGGGAAATTTTATTTAAATCAACCTTGATTTCATATTCTGTATTTGGCTCTATAGCAAATTTATCCGTATGCAAACGATTAGTAGTAAGATTATTGGGAGTTTTAAGATTTCCTTGATGCCAAGAAGCTGTGCCCACTACCCAGTTCACTAAGAGATTCTTTTTCTCACCCATCACCAGATTAATAGCATTCGTTGCCTTACCTACTGCATCCGTAATAGCTCCGGCAAGACCATTATCTGACGCAAAAGAACCACCTACAGCAGCCACAAACGCCAACAAAATTGCGTACTCTGTCATAGCCACACCACGCTTGCCAAGCTTACGCAAAAACATAATCGTCACCTCTCTAAATTATTGCATACCTTACGTAATATTATATATCAAGTTAAATAATTTCGTCAAGATAAAGCCCGAATATTACTAACTATAGGAAAATAATAACATCTCATAATGCAACAACACCCCGGCGCAGCGAAGATGTGATTACTCTCAATCTTATCCTCTCCGCGCTGAGGCGCCAAAATTTTACAATATCAAACTCACTTAAGCCCTGACTACCTCAAAACCATACTGTTCAGCCAAAGACTCAATATCTACTTCAGGCAATTTGGAGTATTTTATGATTTCATTCAAAGGCTTCTTATCCTTGAGCATTTCGAGTGCTATATCTACATGTACCCTTGCTTCACCCTCTGCAAGGCCAGCTGCATGCCCCTTAGCTTCGCCAGCTTCAAAAGCTATAATCTCTGTATCTCTTAATTCAGCTTGCAGTACCATAAAATCCCTCCTCACTATAGGGTCATTCTTTACAGCCACGATCTGACGGGCCACATCTTCAGTAAACTCGTCTATTGGCTCATTAGTCACTACATATGTGCAACAAGAAACTGCTCCATTGCTTTCTCTACAAGACCATTTAGAGAAATATTATTTTCAATGGCATATACTGCTGCCTTTTTATGCAAATCCGCAGACACACGCACATTAAAGCTCCCCTTATATGCTCTTTCAGGCTCTACACCATTATCAACACAATATGACAAATACTCATCCACCGCTCCATGAAAATCCCTTAGTAATTCGTCGGCATTAGTCCCCTCATATGACAATAGGGTTCTAATCCCCAACACTTTCCCGAAAAACACCTTATCCTCTGTAGAGAATTCCACACTGCCTGTATAACCTCTATACTCCATAGTATTCTTCATACGAGTCCCTCCTGCTTTAACACATCAATCACTTGCTTTACTTGGTAATCTAATAATTCTTTCCTCTGGTGAGGCTTATGCAACATTATTGATGCATACTTATCATTTATAAACATTACTCTAGAGCCACTAGTACGGCCCTTATCATTCCTTTTATATGCAAAATACCCTAAAAGTGTTTCCAAATCCAAAAAAGTAAAATCCTTTGGCCTGCTTAACAACCTTGCTATTAATTTTTCTTTTTGCCCCATTATTCTTTCCTCCTTTAATTATATCACCAAAACTATATATTGCAACTATTTTTAGTTGCAATATATCCGCCCTTATAGCAAAAAAGACACCTGCCAAGCTCTGACAGGTGCCAACCAATCCACACGACTGGGCAGAAGCTCCTTGCACTCACAACAAAAACTGTGCTTGCAAGGCTACCGCTGCAACTACATATATTATACAGCTTTTCTTTACTTAGTACAACTGTTTATGATGCGAACAAATTGTAACATTTTCTTTCGCGAAATATAATACAGTACGATGCTAGTGAGGCTCCCCCAACTCTACAACAACAGCGCCCCAGCGCAGCGAAAGCGATGTGATTACTTTTAATCTCATCCTCGCCGCACCGGGGTGCTGATTTTTACTCATATTTTGTTCACTGTCACTGCACAATCGGTTCGATTTAGACTCCTGCTCGCAAACTGGTATGATACCTCTAAAGTAGACATAGCAAATATAAAAAGTCTACTAGAGGAGGACTCCATCATGGTCAAGAGAAAGTATACTCCAGAGTTTATTGTTAATGTTGTAGAAGAATACCTTCAAAGTCATGAA
>JAXDZG010000019.1:0-10605 GCA_034086985.1 Phascolarctobacterium sp. | reverse complement strand
ATTCTTGAAGGAGAAATTTGTCCAGACCATGTACACCTGCTGCTGAGTATCCCGCCCAAAATGAGCATTTCGTATTTCATCGGCTATCTCAAAGGCAAAAGCAGCCTAATGATATTCCAAAAGTATGGCAATATGAAATTTGCATATAGAAATCGCGAATTTTGGTGTAAGGGATACTATGTTGACACAGTAGGGAAGAAGACGAAAGCTATAAAGGAATATATAGCGAATCAATTAAAGAGAGAAAAAGAATCTGATCAGTTAGCACTATTCGATCCTAGAGACCTGTTCACGGGTAGCAAGTAACCAATGCATGGCTAGTAGTATTAGGGCTATGCCCGAAAAAGAAAAGCCACCCGCTATGCGGGTGGATCTTTACTGTATACTCTTAAGAAGAGACGATTATACTAAAAATTTACACCTAAGGAAACGTTACCAAAAAGAATGTTCGCTAAAAACAATGAGCGGCTGGTTGTTCCTTGCCAAGCTTTGCTTGCTCATGCTCTTGCTTGTTCAACCTATATTTGTGTACTAGCCAATACACCACGCAGACACCCACCAAAAACCGGCAAAAAACTGTGGCCCAGCCCTCACCGCAAAAGAGCTGCCACAAAAAGAACAGCACGCAAATTATATTAAATATATTCTTCACTACAATCACCGCCGCTGAGTGTGTTTACTATCAGAAAGATTAGGGCCGTTAAACACAGCACAATGCATAAGGCCTTGCTAATTAAATTGCAAACAAAATAACGCCCCGGCGTAGTGAGAAATGATTACCACAATCACCTCGCCGCACTGGGGCGTTAATATTTCAAATGTACTTATCCATTAATCACTTCAAGACCATTTTCCTTGGCAAGTCTCACAATCTCCTCTTCTGACATATCAGTAAATTCCTTAATCTCTGATAACGGCTTATGTTTCTTTAACATCTTAATAGCTGTTTCCCTGCTTTTCTTTGCTTCGCCCTTTGCTTCGCCTTCGGCAAGGCCATCAGCACGGCCCTTTGCCTCGCCTTCGACATAGCCTGCCCGTCTCGCATCCTTTATTCTAGTTGCCAGTACCATATAATCCCTCCTCGCTATAGGGTCATTCTTCACAGCCACTATCTGACGAGCCACATCTTCCGTAAACTCGTCAACAGGCTCATCTGTCATTACATATCGCAAAAAATTCTTGAGCAAAGTATTTACCTGCCCATGCTTACCCTTGGCATTCACAAGCTTAACTGTCACATCATTAGCTAGCTCAAGCTCCAAGTTTTCCAAGCAGCGGCTCTTAAATGTATATACATACCTGCCCTCTTTATACAAATCGAAAGTACAAATAAAAATCAATACCAAATGATCCAGCTCATCGAAATCCTGCCCCTTTTTCAGCATATCCATATCAATCACCGATTGATAATAACGCGTCCGCTTAGGCAAGAGCGCTTCTCCTGTATCTCCAATCACATTCTTAGCCTGCATCTCAAGATTGTACCTAGTGTGATCTTTATCTGCCAATATCACATCTAGCCTGATGCCTCGGCTGTCATAATAAGGCTGCAGCGTCTTTTCGGTGTCGATGTAAATAATATCTTCAATATCCTGCTGCATGATACTGCCTACTAGCCGCTTGCACAAGCCCTTATTACTCTTCATGACCTCTTTAAACATAAAGTCATTACTGATTGTTAAATCTTCAAATTTAGTCTCGCTCATCTTCTCTCCTCCTTAATTATAGCATAATCTTCTTACTTCTTGCATGATAAATTTGTAAAACTCCCCCAATGAAATCACCTCCCAACATCTTAAAATTCACCCCTATAGTAAAAAAAGCACCTGTCAAGCTCTGACAGGTGCCAACCGGACCGCACGCCCGGGCAGAAGCTCCTTACACGCACAAAGCCTGTGCCTGCAAGGCTACCGCTGCAACTATATATATTATACAACTTTTCTTTATTTTACACAAATGTTTATATTACGAACAAATTGTAACATTTTTATTCGCTAACTAGGCCGCCTTTTCTCACGCAAACAACAAACACCCCACAGCCACCAAAAACACTGTGCCCACCGCAGGATATTTCTTTCTGTCCACTGTGTAGCTACAAATATAGTATGTTTTTATGGGTAACCTGTAGTTACCGAAAAGAATGTTCGCCAGAAAAAAGTAGGATTATTCTTAATGAACTTTAAAAGGGCCAGTTCCTCTATGGATAATTCTAAAGTGCCATTTTGGAACTTTGGAGCAATATCCTTGGCAGTTCAGATTTATTTTCTTATAACATATTCATTATAGTAGTATAATAAGCATAGAAAGAGTGCTACCGATAGACGGTTGACCTCAAATATCAAAATTGATCAAGTTACGACCGCACTGTTTTCGAGGCATGGCGGTCGTTACTGTTTGTTAGAGTGGTTTTGTCCAATCATATAGCCTAACCCAAACATTGTCTCTCCAGCTCCCTCGGCTTCGGTCGGTAGATTTTTTGATTGTAGATACTGCTTTTAACTCTATACTTAGAACTCTAAATAATACTCAAGTTACCTTTTAGGGTGGTCTTAAAAATTTGGTACAAATCTTTAGGATATCTTTATTAAAATAGCTTTGGTGCTATTTCTATTATGAATATACGAAAAAGCAAAAATACTTTCTTTTAAAAGCAAATTGTGATAGAATATAGATCCATTTAATTGTGTGGGAGGTATTTATCATGACATTGGCTGACAAGATACGACTGTGTTTTAAAGATCATGAATCTTTTACACTACAAGATGCATACGAAAAGAATGAAGACAAACCAAAAGAAACTGTAAGAGCAAGGATTTATGATAATTTAGGCATTAAATTTAAGAGAATAGCGAAAGGTGTTTATAGGACACTTGATAATGAATCATCCTGCGTAGTATTGGAGGGCGATGGAAGAGATTTATCCATGCTGAAAGATAATAGTATAGATTGTATTTTTACTGACCATCCTTGGTTGGATACAAAATCAAACAAGGGTGGTTCTCGCTCGTTTGCAGATTATACATGCTTCAAATATACCCAAGAGGACTTTTTTGAAAAGGCGAGAGTCCTTAAAGAAGGATGTTTTTTAGTAGAGGTTTTGCCAGCGGAGAACGAGAATAATTACGAGTATCTCTTTCAGATAAAACAATTTGCAAAGAACGCTGGTTTTAAATATTATTCAAAGGTTGCATGGAAAAAGGTAATTTTATCAGTAACACGGGACGAAAAGCAAAAAACACACAAGATATTATGATATTTTCTAAAGGCAAAGCTCGTAATATGCGGTATAATAAAAAGGAATCAGATATTAAAGGAGTACCATGTTATATGAGTGGATGCAATGGTATGTTACCTGCAATGTTTGATTTTTCACCAGTCCCCAAAAATAATAGGATTCATCAAAGTGAATTACCTGTAGCCCTTTGTGAGAAAATACTTGTATTCGTAACATATGTGGATGAAGTTGTTTTAGACAGTTTTTCTGGTAGTGGTGCAATTGGTGAGGCAGCTTTGAATATCAAACGTAACTGTATTCTAATAGAGATTTTACATAAAAATATAGAAATAATAAGGAATAGGTTACATAATAATTTATCTTTCAATACAGTAATGGAGAATTAAAGCTATGAATCTGCATATGAACAGTGAGTTGGCAGCTAACTATAATAGTAATACCCAAAAGATAAGAGTTCTAACAGAGGCTTGGGCAAAGGATAATATGTTTTGTCCGTACTGTGGCAATGCTTATATTGAGCATTTTGCTAATAATAGACCTGTAGCCGACTTTTACTGTCCACATTGTGCAGAAGAGTATGAGCTAAAAAGTAAGAATGGCTCTATTGCAAACAAAGTTAATGATGGAGCCTATAAAACAATGATTGAACGAATTGAGTCTATTAACAACCCCAACTTTTTCTTTTTACAATACTCAAGAAGAGAGCTATTGATTAAGAATTTAATTGTTGTACCAAAGTATTTCTTTGTTCCTGAAATTATAGAGAAAAGAAAACCTTTAGCCCCAACAGCCAAGAGGGCTGGATGGGTTGGCTGCAATATAATTTTAAAAAGAATACCACAGGATGGACTGATTTATATTATTAAAGATGAACAAGAACAGCCTGTTGATGCAGTTATAAGCAAAATTATTCGTACCAACTTTATTAAGCAATATAAGCTTGATGCAAGAGGATGGATACTGGATGTGCTTAATTGCATAAATAGCATTAAGACTCAAAATTTTACGCTTGATCAAGTATATGCCTTTGAAGACATTCTAGCTGAAAAACACCCTAGTAATCACCATATTCGTGATAAGATTAGACAGCAATTACAATTTTTGCGTGACAAAGGTATTATTGAGTTCAATGGGAGAGGTAAATACAGTAAAATTCCATAATTACCTTGAAGTAATGAAGATTTTTCAAGATGCTGGCTTCAAACTCAATGAGCTTATAATTAAACAACAACATAATTGCAGAGCAACAGGATATTGGAAAACCAATAGTGTAAAGTATAACTTTCTCCTGATCGCACATGAGTATCTTTTTGTGTTTAAAAAATAGCAAATTATATTTAAAAGATAACAAATAGGTGCATGTTTTAAACAATTAGTAATTTAAAGCAGAACCACTCGCTGTCTAATCAGCGGATAAGGTTCTGCTTTTTTATAGCCAAAAATTAAGATTTAGTATATAATTAAGTGATGTGGATTTTCCGTGAGTAGCCTGCGAATTTTTTGCAAATTAAAGGCAAATACAGTATTTGCCTATTGCATTAGTGGGCAAATACTTCTATAATAGGAGTGTGAATTCATACTAAATAAATGGGAATTAAATGCTTAGTCACTAAGCTAGCTTAAAAGCTGTTCAAAAAGTTGACAAAAGCATTCTATGGAGGAATTTAGTGCCTGTCTAGCAGGCGATTGGAGGATAAATATGGCTGAAGAATTATTACAGGTGCGGAATTTAGAGGTCAATGTAGAAGATAAGCAAATTTTGCACAGCATTAATCTTGATATCAAACCCGGTGAAACCCATGTGCTCATGGGTCCCAACGGCGCCGGCAAGTCCACTCTAGGCTATGCTCTCATGGGTAATCCCAAATACACCATTACCAGTGGCAGCATTCTTTTTAACGGTGAGGATATTACTAAATTATCCGTGGATAAGCGTGCTAAGTCAGGCATGTTCCTGTCCTTCCAAAACCCACTGGAGGTACCCGGCATCAGCCTGAGCAGCTTCCTCAAGACTGCTCTCGAACAGCAGCGCGGTGTGCGCATTAAAGCCTGGGACTTCCGCAAGGAGCTTCGTCAAGCCATGGCGCTTTTGCAAATGGATAATAAATACGCTGAGCGCGATTTGAACACCGGCTTTAGCGGTGGCGAGAAGAAAAAGGCCGAGATTCTGCAGCTTTTGATGCTGAATCCGCAGCTGGCCATTTTGGATGAAACCGATAGCGGCTTGGACGTGGACGCAGTAAAGATTGTTTCCCAGGGCATCAAAACCTTCCAAGAGCATCGCAACGGTGCGCTCTTGATTATCACCCATAACACGAAAATTTTGGAAGCGCTGCATGTGGATAAAACCCATATTTTGGCCAACGGCAGTATTATTAAAAATGCAGGCCCTGAGCTGGTTGAAGAGATCAGCAAGCATGGCTTTGAGCAATTCCTGCAAAAATAAGCGACCTTTTGGAGTGAACTATGGAAGAAAAAACTTATGTTGAAGATATAGATAGAAGTCTGTATGACTTTCGCAATGAGGATAAGGACGCTTATCGCATCGAGGAGGGTTTGACTCGTGACATCGTTGAGCAAATTTCTCGCGAGAAGCATGACCCGGAATGGATGCGTGAGTTCCGCCTCAAGTCCTTGGAGATTTATAACAACACTCCCATGGTGCAGTGGGGTCCTTCCATTGAAGGTCTGAACATGGACAACATTGTTACCTATGTACGCCCCAACACCAAAATGCAGGGCAAATGGGAGGATGTCCCCGACGATATTAAGGATACCTTCGAGCGCTTGGGCATTCCCCAAGCAGAACAGACCAGCTTAGCCGGTGTAGGCGCTCAATACGACAGCGAGCTTGTGTATCACAATGTGCGCAAGGAGGTTGAGGAGCAGGGCGTTGTCTACACCGATATGGAAAGCGCTTTGAACGGTCCCTATGCGGACATGGTCAAGGAGCATTTCATGAAGCTGGTTCCGCCTACGGACCATAAATTTGCAGCGCTCCACGGTGCAGTTTGGTCCGGCGGCTCCTTTGTCTATGTTCCCAAGGGAGTAAAGGTTGCTATTCCCCTGCAATCCTATTTCCGACTGAATGCCAAGGGCGCAGGCCAATTTGAGCATACCCTGATTATCGTGGACGAGGGTGCTGATTTGCATTTTATTGAGGGCTGCAGCGCTCCCAAATATAATGTGGCCAATTTGCACGCTGGCTGCGTAGAGCTTTTTATTGCGAAAAATGCCAAGCTACGCTATAGCACCATTGAAAATTGGTCCAAGAATATGTATAACCTGAATACGAAACGCGCTTTGGTAGCTGAGGGTGGAACCATTGAATGGGTATCCGGCTCCTTTGGCTCCCACGTTTCCTATTTATATCCCATGAGCGTTTTAAATGGCGAGGGCGCTCACAGCGAGTTCACCGGCGTAACCTTTGCAGGCCACGGCCAAAATCTGGACACGGGCTGTAAGGTAGTACACAATGCGCCTCATACAACTAGCTTAGTTAACACTCGTTCCATTTCTAAAAGCGGTGGCATCAGCACCTTCCGCAGCAGCGTAGTAGTAACCAACAAGGCTAAGCATGCCAAGAGCTCCGTTTCTTGCCAAAGCTTGATGCTGGATAATATTTCCCGCAGCGACACTATTCCCGCCATTGATGTGCGCACTGCGGATGCGGATATCGGTCACGAGGCTAAGATCGGTCGCATCAGCGATGACGCTGTGTTCTACCTTATGAGCCGCGGCATTAGCGAGGAAGAGGCCAGAGCCATGATTGTCAGCGGCTTTGCGGATAATGTTTCTAAAGAACTGCCACTGGAATACGCCGTAGAAATGAATAATTTGATTAGACTTGAGATGCAAGGCAGCATCGGGTAAGGAGAGAAAAATGGAAAATCTAAACTTAATCGTTAACCAGCTGCCTGCACCCACCTGGAATCGCCTACGCATGAATGAAAGTCGTGTAGCTTTGGCTGTTCCCAAGGATGAGTGCGAGCCCAAGGTGGCTCTGCAGGGCAGCGTATGCTTAAATAAACAGCAAAGCACTCGTATCCCTGGCAAGAACTGCTGTGGCTGCGAGCAAATGGCCACTTGCCCCGTGAACAGCATGAATTTTACAGCTATGCCCACAGGTATGGGTGCTGAGATGGCACGGTTGGGCGAGGGCAAGCGCATTCATTTAGTAGCTGACGCCGGTAAGAGCACTGCGGCAGTGACTCTGCGCTACGACGATGGCCAAGAGTGCTATAATCGCTTGGAGATTGAAGCTAAGCCGGGCAGCGAACTGACTGTATTTATGACCTATATCTCCACTGCTTCTGCCAAGGGTATGGCCGCCGTGCAAACTAAAATCGCCGCTGCCAAAAACGCCAAGGTTAAGCTGGTGCAGGTACAGCTTTTAGGTCATGAGTTCCTGCATTTGAACGATGTGGGAGCTGATTTGGCAGCGGATGCCAGCTTTGAAATTCTGCAATTGCAGTTGGGCGGAGCCCAGATTTATAACGGCGTGCGCACGGAGCTCACCGGCGATGGTGCCAATTTTGACGCAGCTATTGCTTACTATGGTCGCCATAGCCAGCGCATTGACATGAATTTTATCGCTAATCACTATGGTAAAAAAACTACCTGTAATATGACTGCTGATGGCGTTTTGCAGCAGGGAGCCTTCAAAATTTACCGTGGTACCATAGATTTCAAAAATGGCAGTGCCGGTGCTCTCGGTGACGAGAAGGAAACCGTGCTGCTTTTGAGCGATGACGTGGTGAACCAGTCCATTCCGCTGATTTTGTGCAGCGAGGAGG
The DNA here is from genome assembly GCA_034086985.1 of Phascolarctobacterium sp. Classification (GTDB taxonomy): domain Bacteria; phylum Bacillota; class Negativicutes; order Acidaminococcales; family Acidaminococcaceae; genus Phascolarctobacterium_A. The sequence continues at coordinate 2,574 of JAXDZG010000019.1, read as the reverse complement.
ATGTGCAGGGTAATCACGGTGCCAGCATCGGCAAGTTGGATGAGGACTTGCTCTTCTACATGATGAGCAGGGGCTTCAGCGAGAGCGATGCCATTGCTATGATGGCTAAGGCCAAAATCGAAGGCATTTGCCGTCGTATTGAGGATGAGGAAACGGTCCAATTGGTGGAGCGTTATTTGGAAGGAGTAATTGCCGATGGTGAATGAGGATATCTTGGCAATAGATTATAAAAAGGATTTTCCTTTGCTGGCCCAGCTAGATGTGGCATATCTAGATAACTCTGCTACCAGCCAGCGTCCTCAGTGCGTCATAGATGCTGAGAGTGAGTTTTATCTTAAGCATAATGCCAATCCCCTGCGTGGCCTGTATCAGCTGGCCATGGAGGCTACGGATGGCTATGAGAACGCTCGCATAGCTGTGCAAAAATTCATCAACGCAAAGAGCGAAGAAGAAATTATCTTCACCCGTAACACTAGCGAAAGCTTGAATTTGGTTGCTTATAGCTACGGCTTGAGCAATTTACAGGCTGGCGATGAAATCGTCACCACTATTATGGAGCACCATAGCAACATGCTACCCTGGCGCATGGTTGCAGAAAAGACTGGGGCGGTAGTGAAGTATATCGAGTGCGCGCCTGATGGCAGCATTACCGACGAAGCCTTAGAGCAAGCTATTACGCCCAAGACGAAGATTGTGGCCATGGCTCAGGTAGGCAACGTGTTAGGTCGTATGAACCCTGTGGAAAAGGCTATTGCGTTGGCTCATAGCGTGGGAGCGGTGGCCGTCATCGACGGCGCGCAAAGCGTACCACACATGCCGGTGGATGTGCAGGCTTTAGATGCGGACTTTTTAGCCTTCAGTGGACATAAGATGTTCGGGCCCATGGGTATTGGTGTGCTTTATGGCAAAAAGAAGCTGCTGAAAAAAATGCCTCCGTTCTTGTATGGTGGCGAGATGATTAATTGGGTTAGTCGTGAGACCCAAGAGTACGCACCCCTGCCCCACAAGTTCGAGGCTGGTACTGTCAATGCGGCGGGGTCCGTAGGCCTGCATGCCGCCATCGACTACATTCAAAGCGTGGGCTTTGAGGTGATAGAAGCCCGGGAAGCGGCGCTGACCAAAATCGCCTTTGAGGGCATGCAAAAAATCGAGGGCGTGCATATTATGGGCTCCGATAAATGGGAGGAGCACAAGGGCATCATCACCTTCACTATCGAGGGTGTACATCCCCACGATATTGCCGCTATTTTTGATGCGGACGGCGTGAATATTCGCGCCGGTAACCACTGCGCACAGCCCCTGCTGGATCATCTTGGCACAGGCGCTACGGCGCGTATGAGCTTGGCATTTTATAACACAGTGGCCGATGTGGAGCGTTTCTTGGCTAGTCTGAGTACCATAAGGGAGAGAATGGGTTATGGCAGATAATAGAGCATTTTATAACGAGATTTTGATAGACCACAATATGCATCCGGCCCACAAGCATGAGCTGCCCGATGCGGATATGGAAATGCGTGGCTATAACCCCACCTGTGGTGATGACATTACCCTGCGACTGAAGGTCGCAGAGGGCGTGGTCGTGGATGGCGCCTTCACCGGTAGTGGCTGCGCCATTAGCCAGGCCAGCGCTGACATGATGCTGGATTTGGTTATCGGCAAGTCCAAGGAGGAGGCTCTGCGCCTTAGTGATATTTTTCTGCGCATGATTAAGGGCAGTGCCAGCGAGGAGGAAATCGACGAGCTGGAGGAGGCCTGTGTGCTGCAGGATGTGAGCCACATGCCTGCTCGCGTAAAATGCGCGGTGCTGGGCTGGCATACGCTGGAGCAGCTGCTGGAGGACGAGGAGTGAACCCCTTTGCCTGGCAAGCTCGGCACCTACCATTGTCCCTCAAGGGATTAGCATGACCAACACGTTTTCGCGGCATTAGGTTTGCGAGAAGATGGGTCTTGGCTTCAAAAGGGTAGGCAGTATATTAGATAAATAGACAATAAGAAAAGCCTCGAGGCAGAGCCTCGAGGCTTATTTTCTTAGGGACTATTTTTAAATGGTATCAATTATTTGCCGGGGAAGAACGGCCATACCATGGGGATAACAACCAAGGAAACTACGAAGCAAACGATGATCAAGCCAGTACCAGCTTTTACATAGTCCATGAATTTGTAGTTGCCAGGGCCCAGTACCAGGGTGTTCGGAGGAGTACCAACGGGGGATGCAAATGCGCAGGAAGCTGCAACTGCAATAGCCATCAGAACGGCCTTCGGGTCAGCGCCCAGGTTCTTGGAGATAGCGATACCGATCGGGCACAGCAGAGCTGCGGATGCGGTGTTGGACATGAATTGGGTCAGGCCGCAGGACAGAATGAACAGAACTGCGGTTACAACCAACGGAGACGGAGAACCGCCCATCAGGGATACGGTCCAGTCAGCAATCAATTTGCCAGCGCCGGTTACGTCCATAGCTTTGGATACAGGCATCATACCTGCGAACAGGAAGATGGTTACCCAGTCGATGGAAGCATAAGCTTGTTTTTCAGTCAAGCAGCCGGTCAGTACGCAAATCAGAGCGCCTACTAC
>JAXDZG010000018.1:0-63381 GCA_034086985.1 Phascolarctobacterium sp. | reverse complement strand
TTAGAATGCCGCCCTGTCACGGCGGAGGTCGTGGGTTCGAGTCCCATCCGGGTCGCCAATGCGGAAATAGCTCAGTGGTAGAGCACCTCCTTGCCAAGGAGGGGGTCGCGAGTTCGAATCTCGTTTTCCGCTCCATAGGGGTATAGTTCAATGGTAGAGCACCGGTCTCCAAAACCGTCGATCTGGGTTCGAGTCCTAGTACCCCTGCCAAGAAATCTAGCCTGAGCAGCAGCTCAGGCTTTTCTTATTTTATATTCAAATCACTAGTAAAGAAAACAGGATTTAGTGCACAGTAAACGCTCTAAATCCTGTTTTTCCTATTACAGCTCCCACTGAGCTAGAGCCAGCTTGTCAATTTTGCCGCTTTCGTTGCGAGGTAGGTGCTTGAGAAAGATAAATTGCTTGGGCAGCTCGTAGTCCTCCAGCGTTGCTCTCAGCAGCTTCACCAGCTCCTGCTTGCTATATTCCTGCGTAGCAGCTACAAAGGCCACTAGCACATCCGCATCACCCTCGTGGCGAGACAGCACAGCTGCTTCCACCACGCCAGGCAAATCTGTCAAAGCTGTGGTCACCTTTATTGAGCTCACCTTGCGACCGTTTACATTGCAAATATCATCTGTTCGTCCAAGAAAATGCAGCAAACCCTCTGCATCCACATAGCCCCTATCCTTTAAAGAAAAGGGCATGGCAATTTCCTCCACATGATAAGGCGTGTCGATGAAAATTTCTTCCTGGCGAATAGTAATGTCCACACCCTTAAAGGGTCTGCCAATCACCGTTCTATCCTCGGTCATATCCTTATCCTTGATATAGGTAATATAGTTCAGCTCGCTGGCACCATAGTAAAGAGTAATCTCCGTCTTGGGGAACACTGCCAAAAGCTTATCCGCCTCCTGGCGCCCCATGGTCTGGGAGCCGCTGATAATATAACGGATGCGTTCATTGGCTGTACTCATAAATTTGGGCAACAGCATGAGCTTAGAAGGAATTAGATACAAGGTATTGACATCATATTGGTGCATCAGCTGTAGCCAATGCTTGGGACGAAATTTTTCTGTAACGATCAAGGTGCCACCTGCAGCCAAAACGCCCATATAAATATTGAGGTTGCCGGTAAAGGCTAGGCTCCCTTGGCAAAAAATAATTGTATGCTCATCCACACCAAAAACACGGTTCTGCTCTGGGAAAAAGTCTGCCCAGCTGTGGTAATCACGCCAGAGCAGCTTGCTCTTGCCGGTGCTGCCGCTGGTCATCACACCCATGCAGGCCCGCTCCGGAACGTGCCCTATCTCAAACTGTTGATTTTTGCTCAGCTCCGTAGCAATGATAGGTCTCGTTGCCGTACCACTATAGGCCACAAATTGCAGCAGCTGCTTAGCAATAGTATCCTCGTGAATGAAAATTGCAGGCTCACTCATAGCTGCGGCAGAGCGCAGCTTAGCAGACTCGCTCACCAGCTGACCATAAGTGAAGCTAGTTTCATCATCCACCAAGGCCAGCTTATCCTGGGGCTGAGCTGCTAGCATAGCCAAATAATCTTGATAAATCCCGTATGCCATGTTACGCCTCCACCCTTTCCAGCAAAAGTGCTGTGCCAATGCCCCCGGCTGCAGCCACGCTGGCGCAGCCCAAGCGACCATCGCAACGCTTAAGAGCTTCTAACAAATGCAGTGTAATAATGGCGCCGGAGGCGCCATAGGGATGCCCATAGGCCAAGGCTCCGCCAAAGGCGTTATATTTATCTACGCTTCTCGGAAAAGCGCGCCCAAAGAGCACATCAATCACCGCAAAGGCTTCGTTGATTTCAAAATCATCTATGTCCGCTTCCGTCAGCTTATGCTTAGCCAAAAGCTTTTCTAAAGCCGTCACTGCAGTACGGGGGCTCACCAAGGGGTCACCACCGCAGGCTACGGAGCCGAGAATTTTTGCTTGAGCTTGCAAATTATGTCTAAGCAAATATTCCTCGGAGCATACAACTACGAAAGCAGCACCATCGTTAATAAGGCAGGAGTTGGCCGCTGTAATAAACTCCCCGCCCTCCAAAACCTTAGGCAGGCGATCCAAGAGCCTCTGGCTTATACGCGGGCGAATGCCCTCATCCTTAGTCGCGCCAAAGCAGGGCGCAATAATTCCCTGCAGGCTGCCCTTTTGCTGCGCCTGGGCAGCCAAGCGGTGGCTGCCCAGCACCCACGCGTCCAGCTCAGCCTTGCTGACCTGTTCCCGCTGGCAGGCCAGCTCCGCCCCCTCCAGCATCACCGTTTCACGGTGAATGCCTGGCATAAACTTAGCTACACTGTACCAGCTTTCCACGGCATAGTCCGGATGGTTGGCGTTATAACCGCGGCGTGGCTGGGTACTGCTGCTCTCAAAGCCTCCGGCTATGATGCAGTCCGCCTCGCCGCTAGCGATTTTGGCTGCCGCCACAGCAATGCTTTCCAGCCCGCTGCCGCATTGCACATCAATGGTAAAGGCCGGCACAGCCGTGTCCACGCCGGCCTCCAAGGCCATCAGCCGTGCAATATTGCCCCCGGCGCCCACGCCGTTGCCGGCAATAATATAATCCGGCTGCTCGATACCATATTTATCCATAACTTGACGTAGCACCGCTGCACCCAGCTTTTCCGCCGGCACATGGCGATACATGCCATTGACCACGCCCACGAAGCTGCGCAGTCCCCCTAGAAGATAAACCTTATCCATATTTCCCACCTTATAAAGAACCCCGTATTCACGCTAGCACAGGCAAATACGGGGAGCATTTTTATTTATGATCAAAAATTCGATGAATGGGGCCTGCCAAGAAGGCTGCGCCCAAGCATTTCACGATATCCAAAGGAATGAAGGGCAAAACGCCTGTCATAAAGGCCTTATCCCAAGGCATGCCTGTTACTAGCTTCAGTTGCACAAAGCCGAAGAGATAAATCAAGGGAATGCCCACGATGCAGCCCAGCAGTGCATAACGTTTAAAATTATATTTTTCACCGCGGGTAGCTGCCAAGAAAACTGCTGTAAACAGGAAGCCAATAATGTAGCCGCCGGTAGGGCCAAAAAGCTTGCCCGGACCTGCCGTACCGCCTGTGAACACCGGCACACCGGCAAGGCCGACTAAAAGATACACCAGCATGGTCATGAAGGCCTGCTTGGCATTGAGCACATAGCCCGTTAAATTAACAATCAAGGTCTGCAACGCGATAGGTGACAGAGAAAAAGGCAAGGGAATGATGATATAAGCAGAAATGCAGTTCATGGCAACCATCAGAGCCATTTTCGTCATCTCCGCAGTTTTATTTACATTGGGATTATTAGTCGTCATAAAAAGCACCAGCCTCGTTTATAATTTAATGCTGAAAACCTTAAAGCCATCCACATAAGCTGCCAGCTCTTGCTCACTAGCGTAAACCACAAGCTTATCTCCAGTGTAGACCGGAGCTAAAAAGCTAATGCGCCAATCTAGCTCAGTTAGCTGCAAAGCCTGCTGCAGCCATGCCGCCATGCACAGCCCCGGCACAATGGGATGCTCACCCTGATGAATGATATTTTCATCTCCGGTATAGGCAACATAATCACGTACCTCCTGTACAGTGAAAACGTGCTCAATAAGCAGCTTCCCTTGGGGTGCTTCTGCTACTCTAGGCCTGGAGCCCAGCTTATTTTTGGGCAAAACCAAAAATACCCGCAGCTCCTTCACTATTTGCTCAGCAGCAGTACCCAACACTTGGATAATGCATTTGCGCTCCTTTTCCAGCAGTACTCGGTTTGCCAGCACCGTGGCCTGCCCGTGAATATGGGCCTCCACGCCTGCCAAAACCCAGCCGCCGAAAAATTTAGTATCGCTATCCGCCAGTTTATGTGCAAGCTCTAACATTTTCTAACATCCTTTCATGTAGGATATTATAAAACAGCCATGCTATTTAGTCAACCTTTAATTAGATAACAGTTAACATAAATTGCTTTTCACCTATCCAACTCATATGTGATTATAGAGGAACTTGAAACTTTTACAGAACTAATAGATAGGTCAAGCCTCCTAAGAGCACTAGACCAGCAAAATTATAGTATAAGAATGTACGCAGATAGGTCCCCGCTTGATAAGGATGCTCAGCCACAAAAAGCTTGTAGGAAATAACGCTGGCCATGGAAGCAATCAAGGTTCCTAGACCGCCAATATTGACGCCTAAAAGCAAGGCATCTGCTTCCGATGTGAGCCCCGCCAGCAGCATGGCTGCGGGCACATTACTAATAAATTGGCTGGCGAATGCGCCTGCCACATAGGTTCCTACTGCGGTTCCTAAAAGGGACTGCTTGAGATACAAGGCTAGGCTTGTCTGGCTGATATTGCCGATGAAGATAAAAAAGCCCACAAAGGTCACCAAAAGACTATAATCCACAGCTAACAGCAAACGCCGCTGACTGAGCAGTATGTAAGCCACCGTTATCAATAAAGCGACTGTTTTGTCCAGCCAATGTAGCACAGCGGCAATATTCAGTAGCAGCAGCCCCAGCAACAAAGCTGTTTGCAGCATATCAGGACGAGCCTGCTCCGGCAGCGTTAGCTGCAGCCTTGCGTTCCTGCCACGCCAGATGAGCACACCTAAAAACACTATAGAAAGCAGTCCTGGCACAGCCATAACCTGGAAAAAGCTGGTAGCTGTGTAATTATAGTGCGCATAAAGAAAAAGGTTTTGCGGATTGCCTGGCGGCGTCACCATGGAGCCCAAATTAGCAGCCAAGGTTTGCAAAATGATGACCCGCGCCACATCCCGTTTCAGCTCCCTACCGATGATCAAGGCCAAGGGCACGAAGGTGATGAGAGCTACGTCATTGGTGACGAACATGCTTGACACATAGGTCACGCCCACCAAAGCCAGCACCACGCTGCGCCAGCTGGCGCAGCGCTTCAGCAGTTGACGCGCCACATAGTCCAAAAAGCTAACGCTTTTGAGTCCGGCCACCACCAGCATCAGGCTCAGCAAAATGCTGAGTACCGCAAAATCGATATAGGCTAGCTTAGGCCGCGCAAAAATACTTGAGCCCACAGCTAGCAGCACTGCCACGCACAGCACCGTTTCTCGTTTAAAGTATTGTTTAAGCTTAGTTAACAATTCACTATCCCCAAATTAATAAATTATAACCTAGGAGCCATTATGAAGCAGATGGCCTTGTTTTAGGCGTGCAATAACGTGCGTCAGAAAGGGTCAGATGCGAGCAATGGCGACGACGGCGTATGCATAATACTCCTAGGAGCCATTGTGAAGCAGATGGCCCTTTATGGCGCGCGTTCATCAGTACGACGGCGCTGTCAAGGCTAACCCATGCACCTCGCTGGCCCCCGCCCCCAGCAGCACCGAGGCGGCCTCCGCCATGGTGCTGCCGGTGGTGTAAATATCGTCGCACAGCAGCACGCGCTTGCCGGCAATGAGCCGCTGTGCCCCAGGGCCCAGCGCGAAGCAGCCGGCCAGCTCGCTGCGCCGCTCCAAGGGCGCCAGCTCGAAGAGGGGCGCGGTGCTGCGCACACGCGCGAGTACTCCAGCGTGAAATTCACCGCCGCGCTGCTCTAGGAGCGGCGCGAAGATTTCCTCGGGCAGGTCGAAGCCCCGGCGCGCTCTGCGCTCCGGGCTGGTGGGGATGCAGGTGATCACATCGTACTGCCCCAGCCAGCGCAGCTTGGCGGCGGGCAGGGCTGCCTCCGCCTCCTCCCTGAGTAGCGGTAGCAAAGCTGTATTACTGTTGAACTTGATTTCGTGCAAGGCATCCTTAAGGATGCCCTCATATTTATAAAGCACCAGCACACTTTTCAACACATCACAGGCCTCAGGCTCCGCCTGCCCTGCCAAATACTCCTCCCGTGGCTCGTACTGCACATATTTTTGCAGCAAATACCCCTTGCGACAGTCAGGACAAAGATAAGCATTGTCGATAACGTTGCCACAAACAGCACAATGGCGCGGGAAAATCAGCTCCCGCACCACACGCGTATAATAATTAACTGCTCGCATATATTCCTTGAGCATTAGAAAACCTCCGCATCCTCCTGCAGCCTTTCCGCCAGCAGGCTATGGCGTTGCCGTGTTTTATCATTCTCCACCGCCGTCAGCACCGCCCGCTTGGAGCCCACAACTAAAACCCTTTGCTTTGCCCTCGTCACAGCGGTGTAGAGCAAATTGCGCTGCAGCATCACATAATGACTGGGCACCATGAGCAAAATCACACAGGGATACTCGCTGCCCTGGGACTTGTGCACGCTCATAGCATAGGCCAGCTGCAGCTCCTCGCATTCGCCCTGGCTATAAGAAACAAAATCACCCTCAGGACGCTCAGGATAAGCCACCGTCACCGTCTTACCCTCGATTTTATACACACGGCCAATATCGCCGTTAAAAACATCCTTTTCGTAATTATTGCGAATTTGCATCACCTTATCCCCTACCCGCAGCACATTGCCAGGAATATTTACCTCTGGCTTGGTGGCGCTGGGTGGGTTAATGTAGCTTTGCAAAAGCTTATTCAAATTTTGCACGCCACAGGGGCTTTTATGCATGGGGCTCAGCACCTGCACACGTCGCCAATCCCCATCCCTCGTCATCTCAGCATAGGTGCGTGCTACAAATTCCGCCGCCGTAGGCTCATCTAAAAACTCCTGGATGGCAAATTCGCTGCCCACCCCAGGTATAAATTCCGGCATCTGCCCATGATTGATTTTATGAGCGTTCAGTACGATGGGGCTGACCTCAGCCTGCCGGAACACGTTCTCCAATCGCACAACGGGCATTTTTCCTGAGCGAATCATATCCTGCAGCACCGAGCCAGCGCCTACGGAGGGCAATTGGTCCACGTCACCTACGAAAATCAAGCGACAACCGCCCTTGACGGCCTTCAAAAGATGATAGGTCAGATTTATATCCAGCATGGAAGCCTCGTCAATGATAATAGCCTCCGCATCCAAGGGATCCTCATCGTTTTTGCCAAAATAGAGTCCATCCCCGCTGGGCTGGAACTCCAAAAGGCGATGCACCGTCAGTGCAGGATGCCCAGCCGAGTCCGCCAAGCGTCTGGCTGCTCTGCCCGTGGGCGCTGCCAAAAGAATGCGACAGCCAGCCTTTTCCAAAACATTCAAGATACCCTTTACAACCGTGGTTTTACCGGTACCGGGGCCGCCCGTGAGCACGAAAACACCGTGCTCAAGACTAGTATAAATGGCCTGCCTTTGGGCCTCCGCCAAATGAATACCGGCCTCCCTTTCCCAAGCAGCAATCACATCGTCCGCGTTCACACGGGTGATGGGCTTGGCCTGGTCACGCAAATAGAGTAAGCGCCTAGCCGTCTGCACCTCCGCCCGATATAAATATTCGGGATAAATAAAGCGCACGCCTCCGACCTCTTCCTTGCGCAGGCGATCCTTTTCCATAAGCTCGTCAAAAACCTGCTGTACTGCCTCTCGGTCCACCACTAGCACGCGGGCCGTTTCCCGTACCAAAAGCTCCTCCGGCACGCAGGTATGCCCTGCACTCGCTGCGGAAACCAGCGCATAGCTAATTCCTGCCATGAGCCGCTCCTGACAATCGTGCTCCATACCCATGGCCATAGCAATTCTATCCGCAGTTTTAAAGCCAATACCATCGATATCCTGAGCCAAGCTATAGGGATTTTCCTTTAAACGCGTAATGGCAGTGTTGCCATACACGGCCTGCAGCTTAGCCGCATAACCGCTGGAGACCCCGTTGGACTCTAAAAACAGCATCAGCTCTCGCAGCCCTGACAGCTCTTGGTAGGCCTCGCCGATGGCCACAGCCTTTTTCGCGCTGATGCCCTTCACCTTGGCCAAGCGCTCCGGATACTGCTCCAGCACCAGCAGCGTATCCGTGCCGAACATCTCCACAATCCGCGCTGCCGTTACCGCGCCCACACCCGGCAAAGCTCCGGAGGCCAAAAACCGTTCCATGCCAGCTGCAGAGGTGGGCTGCATTACCTGCAGGGAAGCAGCGTTAAACTGCTGCCCAAAGCGGGCATGCTCCACCCACTCCCCCTCCAGGCTGATTTGCTCGCCTAAATAGGGAGCCGGGCCACGGTAAACCACCGTGAATTTGCCCAAGGCTTTATTCTCCACACGCAGCACGCTGTACATACCATCATCACTTTGAAATACGATGTCGGCTACAACGGCCTCTTGCTTTTCCATAGCTTCACCACCACTAGTATTATTTTCCATTACCTACGAAACAATTGTTTTTCAAATATATTCATATTATAGCACGAAAAAGCGCTTTCGTGGAGCATTTAGCTTTACAGGCTTTAAAAATTTAGCTATAATATAAGAGTAAGCGAGCCTCCGAGGTATGAAGCAAGCCACCAGGAGGGCCGCTATTTGCTTATTTTATTTTTAGGGGTGTAAACGTGAAACAAAAAAGCTTTCTGGGTAAATTAATTGCCGTTGATATGTATAATTGTGGTACCGAAGAGGTCGCTACTCCTGCCGTAGCTGAGGAAAAGCTGCGCCAGGGCTGCGAGGAATATTCCATGCGCTGCCAGCAGATTGTCTGCTACCAGGAGGATGGTGCCAAGGAGTACTCCCTGTTCGCCATCTGCCAGCAGGGCCATGTAACTTTGCACATTTATCCGGAAATGGGCTTTATGACCGCGGATATCTTTAGCTGCTTTGCCGATGCTGATCCGGCGGCTATGGCTCGCTATCTGCGGGAAGCCTTTGATGCGGACAAATCCAAGATTACCCTTCTGGACCGTGGCGATTTCGGCAGCAAGAATGATATGAAGCCCACCCATCGCTCCAAGATTAAATTCATCCGCCGCACCAAAAATGTGACCAGCAACATGGGCAGCAAGCTGAAAAAGATGATGATGAAGCCTCGCTCCATATAAAGCTGGTGGTTGAACCCAAAAGGCTGCCCCTGTGGCAGCTTTTTTTATCGCTAAGCTTCATTCCCCAAATTAAGGGAGGTTTAAGACATGCAATATCTCATGTGGGATGTGGATGGCACCTTAGTGCTCACCGGTGGCGCCGGCAAGGACGCCATGATTAATGTTATTAAGGATTACTATTTTTTAGATGCCTTTGATTTTACCCGTTCCCTTGCGGGACGCACCGACTCGGATATTATCAAATCCGTGGTCACAAGGCTCAGAGGTCGCTGCAGCAGCGCCGAGGCTGCGGGACTTTTAATTCGCTACCAAATGGAATTGCCCAAGCAGCTCCCACTGCATCAGGGCAGGGTCCTGAAAAATGTGGAAAAAACGCTGGCTTATTTTGCCCAGCCGGAAAGCAAGTACCAAAACTGCCTGCTCACGGGCAATATCCGCAGCGGTGCCCAGGAAAAGCTAGCCTATTACGGCTTGGACAAGTATTTTTCCTTTGATGATAGCGTTTTCGGCGAAGCTAGCGAGAACAGAGAGGAGCTGGCGAAGATTGCCTTTTCCCGCTTCTTCATGCGCCATAACCAAAGCTTTACGCCGAACCAGATGATATTTATCGGCGACACGCCTAACGATGTAAAATGCGCCCAAGCTATTGGCGCTCGCTGCCTCGTGGTTCTGGATGGCTCAGGCTATAAACGGGAGGATTTTGCGGACTGCCAGCCCTGGAAAATTATCGATGCCTTGCCGGATGAGCCCCGTGACTTGGAAAAAATGTTGGACGCAACCCAAGCTTAAAAGGAAAGCAGGTGTTTAAGAATGCTGAAACATAAATTTTTACTGCTGAGTCTGGCTCTATCCCTGCTCACCCTGCCGGCTCTAGCTTATAATAATGCTGATTTGGCTGCCGTGCAAAAGGGAGCCAGCTGCCCCGGTGGCGACCTTTCCGGTGCCGATTTATCAGGCTATAACCTGGCCGGTCGCGATTTTGCCGGTGCGGACTTTACCGAGGCTCGCCTAGATGGCACCAATCTGGATAAGGCACAGCTGCACAACGCTGTGTTTCGCAGTGCTATCCTGCACCGTAGCCGCCTTAGGGATGCAGATTTATCCGAGGCTGATTTGAGCTATGTGCAAGCCACCGAGGCGGACTTTACCAATGCCAAAATGCCCAGGGCTACCCTCTATCGCAGCCAGCTCCAGGGCAGCAAGCTCCTCAATGTGAGCCTGGAATACGCGCACATCCAAGAGGCTGTGCTGGACAAGGTCCAGGGCGATTACGCTGATTTTAGCTATGCCAGCCTGCCCTATAGCTGGTTGCGTGAGGCTAGCCTGCCCAACGCCTGCTTCTATGGCGCCAATATGTACAGCGTACATATGACCAAGGCCGATTTGACCCATGCTGATTTGCGCAGCGCTAAGCTGGGCCATAGCGATTTGCAGCAGGCCAAGCTTAGCAGGGCCCTGCTGGACCGCGCTATGCTGGAAAATGCGGATTTGCGTGGCGCCGAGATGAAGTACACTATTTTCGGCACTGCCTTTATGGATAATGCTAAGCTGGATAAGTAAGCTTTAAAAGCATAGCTAAATCTAAAGCCTTATTCAAATCTTCTCAAGTTGAACGTTGCTAAAATCTAGCTATCTAGCTAACCTACGCCACCCACTAGGGTGGCGTTTTTATTTGGCCTGCATTACGAGGCAATTTATTACTAAATTAGCGGACACAAGGCCCATGCCCTGTCCCTTGATTTCAATTTTTTGGATGGCCATACGCTGCTTTTCCACCTGCCTCAGCCAACGCAGGAGGTTAAAATATTCTCCCACCAGCTCCAGCTTCAACTGGACGCTGCTCATGCTCAGGCTAGCTTGTGCTTGAGGCGCAGGCATTTTCCCCTCAGCTTTGCTATCGCTTTTACCATCATTGCCAGTCACAACCTGCATATTTTTCACCAACAGTTTATTTTTAGCCGCCCCCAGCTGCAGCAGCTGCTGCAGCTGATTGCTATCCGTTGCTTGCTGCACCCCTTCCTTAAGCTTCACCAGCTCCTTAAAGCGTGCTTCCTCATAGGCGGCGTAGTCAGCATGCCTCGCAGCAAAGCCAAGCAGCTGCTGCAGCTTGAGCTGTTGCTGCTGACGCTGCCGCCACAGCCCTTGCCCTTCCTCGTACTTTGGCATAACCACTGCCACTCCTGTCCAAGCTAGCACCATTAAGCCGCAGAGTAAAGCTATCCCATTAAGCGTCTTCCCTTTGTATGTACCTATTTTCTCATGTAGCTTTTCCATCCTCGCCATAGCTATTTTTCCTTTACCAGCAAGCTAAATAGCTGTTTATTGCCCAGCTGCTGGCTGCTGAGCAGCCGCACCTGCTGCAACTTGGGGTCCTGCTCCATATTTTCCAGCATTCTATGCATGGCTGCTGCTTCATAGCAGGCCCCCTCCAGCTGCCACTCCTTGCTTTTAGCCTCACTGCGCAGCAGCTCCAGCCAGCAGCCTGCGCTTACTCGCTGGCCCAATCTTGCTACCATGCCAGCCATGTGGCTGGCATGGGCCTGCAAGCTTTTGTCCAGCTGACGATATTTTTGCACATCCGCCTCCAGCCTTTGGCTGCGCTCCAGACGCTGCTGCCACACCCCATGCTGCACTAGCTCCTGCTGCGTAGCCTCCAAGCTTCTACAAGCCCAATAGCACCCTGACTGAGCCGCTACGTATAAGGCTAGGCTAAGCGCTATGCTGGCCTTGCAAAGCTTCTTTGGATAGTCAGATTCTAGAAAATTCTCTGCACGCCGCTGCCAAGTAAAGGCACCCTCCGCCAAGCTCCAATGCTGGAGATTATATCCTCCGTACCAAGCCTGCTGTACCTTTTCCTTGCCCATGCCCACTAGGATGCCTTGTAAATGAAAGTGCATTTTCCTAGCTAACGCCACAGCCTGCTCCACCTGTGCCCTGGGCCAGGCCCATAGCTGAACGGACATCCTGTCCTCGCCAACCTCTCCTGCAGCGAAGGCCGTATGATAGCTACCCTCCTCCCATGGCACCAGCTGCTCTGCTTCCCAAGGGAGAGCCTGCAGCAGCTGCTTTTCACCAAGCTTGGGCAAATCTAGCTGCTCGCTGAAAACCAGCTCTTCATCTAGCACAAAAATGGCATCCACCCTTTCCGGTACTCTAGCCCAAAGAAAAACATCCACTAATGCTTCCTTGAGCTCCTCCCACCAAGCAGCGCTCCCCTTGTCCCACGCTACCTTGAGAATCTTTTCCTTCTGCCACAGACAGCAATCAGCCTGCCAGCAGCTAATCTCTACAGTATTTGCACTGAGTCCCAGCAGTATTAACTGCTTTCTCCTGCGCTGCTCCTGCTGCCAACGGCTGCGTAGCCTTCTCAAACCGTCCAATGCATTAATTTGCTGTTGCATACGCTCATCTCCTCAAAAAAATTTTCTAAAACCGCCAAAAGCATGGTAAAAATTTACAATTCCAAGCCCAGATTTAGTTGAAAAACTGCCAATACCAAGCCAACATATCTGCCCCATGAACATAACAAGCTATACCGCTGCCTGCCAAAAAAGGCCCGAAGGGCAGCTGCTTGCCCTGCTCCTGCTTCCATAAAAGCATGACGCCGCCTACCACAGCACCACTGACAAAGGCTAACAGCAAACAGGCCAAGCCCTGCTCCACTCCTAGCCACAGCCCTAAAACAGCTGCTAGCTTCACATCTCCCTCGCCCATACCGCCTCTAGCAGCGTAATAGACGAGTACCATGAGTCCTCCTAGCAGCAAAAAGCCCTGCCAGGACTGCTCTAAGAGCCCCATACACCAGCCACGGACTAAACCCACAGCCATTAAAAAGGCATTGGTGCTATCGTAGAGCAGATAGTAACGACAATCAGTATAGCAATGCCTGGCTAAGCCTAATCCTAAAGCCAGCAAATAATAATCCATAGCATCAACTCCTTGTCCCAAATAGCTGGAAACAAAAAGGCTCCTGTACTACATACTGCAATACAGGAGCCTCAAAGCTCTTCACTATTTTCTGTTGTTGACACTAGTATATAACGCTGATGCCAATTTGTCAATAGTTTTTAGAAAATTCTCATTTGAAATTTAATTACCAGTTTAGATCCTCTACGTCTTGGCGACCACGACCGGTGAGAGCGTCCAGCATAATGCGTTGCTCGATTTGGGCAGCCAGCTTCTTGGTGAATTTCACGGTGTCAGGGTTTACGGACATGCTATCGATGCCGCTCTTAATCAAGAATTCGCAGAATTCAGGATATACGCTGGGAGCTTGGCCACAGATGGATACGGTCTTACCGCCCTTATGAGCAACCTCGATCAGGTGACGGATAGCACGGCGTACTGCCAAGTTGCGCTCGTCATAGATATGGGATACGGTATCGTTATCACGATCGCAGCCCAGTACCAGCATGGTCAGGTCGTTGGAGCCAATGGAATAACCATCAACATAGTTGTTGAATTGGTCGGCCAAAATAATGTTGGAGGGGATTTCAGCCATCAGCCATACCTTGAAGTCCTTGCCACGGCGCAGACCGCAGTCAGCCATAATAGCTACAACCTTTTCGCATTCCTCTACGTTGCGGCAGAAAGGAATCATTACGTTCAGGTTCTTCAGGCCGAACTCTTCGCGTACCTTGCGTACAGCCATGCACTCCAGCTTGAAGGCTTCGATATATTTAGGATCATAGTAACGGGAAGCACCGCGCCAGCCCAGCAGAGCGGAGGGTTCATAGGGCTCGAATTCGTCGCCGCCCTTCAAATCGCGATATTCGCTGGATTTGAAGTCGGAGAAGCGCAGGGTAACCGGTCTGGGAGCCATAGCTTGGCAAACTTGGCGAATGCCTTCAGCCAATTGGTCCACAACCTTTTCCGGTTGACCAATCTTAATCAAATACAGGGGATGCTCATGAATGTAGGTGGTCCAGATGAACTCTTCGCGCATCAGGCCGATACCATCGCAGGGCAGAGTGCTGTATTTTTCAGCCAGCTCAGGGTCACCCAAGTTCATGTAAATCTTGGTGCCGGTGGGCGGGAAATATTCAGCAGCAGCTACAACTTGTTGAGCAGCCGGTTGTTCAGCCTTGGGCTCTTCGATAATGCCCTCGTAAACAACGCCATGGGTAGCGTCAATTGTTACATCAATGCCATCAGGAATGGTAGTGGTAGCAGCTTCGCCGCGGCTCTTAGTACCAACGATGCAGGGGATGCCCAGCTCGCGGGATACGATGGAAGCATGGCAGGTCATGCCGCCGCTATCGGTTACGATGGCTTTCGCCTTCTTCATAGCCGGTACCCAGTCGGGAGCGGTCATTTCGGTTACCAGGATTTCGCCTTCCTTGAACTCATCAATGCGGGAAGGATCCAAAATTACGTGTACGCGGCCAGCCACATTACCAGGGCTAGCAGGCAAGCCTTTTACAATTACTTTGCGGTCAGTAGTCACTTTCTTCTCCTCTTTCGGTGCGCCACCATTTTCTTTATTACGACGGCTCCATACGGTTTCCGGACGGGCTTGCAGGATGTAAACCTTGTTGTCGCGTTCGTCAACGCCCCATTCCATGTCCATGTAGCAGCCATAGTGAGCTTCGATTTTCTTAGCGCATTCAGCCAATTCTTTGATTTGAGCATCGGTGAGCTTTTGCTCGTTTTGCTCATCCAAGGGCACGATTACTTCTTCGCAATCGCCGGTAGCCTTGCGCACCAGCTTAATATCCTGAGCATTAACGTTCTTCTCGATGATTTCACCGGAAGCCTTGTTAATGGTATAGTTATCAGGGGTTACGGTGCCTTGTACTACATATTCGCCCAAGCCCCAAGCGCCTTCGATGAGGATGTTCTTGTCGTCGCCGGTAGCAACGTTAACGGTGAACATAACACCAGCAGCCTTGGAGAAAACCATCATTTGCACTGCTGCAGAAAGAGCTACATCCAGATGGTCAAAGCCTTGTTTTTCACGATAGTATACAGCGCGGTCGGTGAAGCAGGAAGCATAGCATTCCTTAACCTTAGCAACGATGGTAGCAGCGCCTTTAACGTTCAGATAGGTATCCTGTTGACCAGCGAAGGAAGCATCCGGCAGGTCCTCAGCGGTAGCGCTGGAGCGAACTGCTACGAAGGGATCAGCTTGGCCCACCTTTTTGCCCAGCTCTTCATAAGCTTCAGCAATCAGTTGTTGCAGGTCCTGGGGCATTTCCTTGTCCATGATGGCTTGGCGGATTTTAGCGCACACCTCGCGCAGCTGAGCGCTGTTGTCAACGTCCAGACCAGCGATGAGGTTTTTGATTTCCTCATAGAGGCCGGTTTTTTCAAAGAAGTATCTGTAAGCGCAAGCGGTGGTTGCAAAGCCATAAGGTACGGGAACATCCACATGGGAGGTCAGCTCACCCAAAGAGGAGGATTTGCCACCAGCGATGGCTACGTCTTTTCTTTCCAGTTGGTCAAACCACAGCAAGAATGCTTTGTCTTTTTCCATTTTTCTTAGCTCCTTTAAATTTTTTCTTTTGTAAAATACTATACTTAATTTAGAGGTCATTCCTTAATATAGTGTATACTATATCACATCTGCGAAGCATATTCAAGGGTTTTTACACAGATTTTACAAATTTTTCTTTTCTTATGGGGATTTGACAAAATGCAGGCCCGCGCTTATAATGTAAGGCAAGAAAGGATGGAATTATGTACACTTTTACTTATGCTTATGCAACTAAATTACCGTTAATTTGTGATGATGGCCACGGGGATTACAATCGCAGCTACGACAGGGGCTATGATGATTTTGACTACGCTGATTATTCCACGGACCACCGCGACAATAATTTCCGCAATTATGAGAAGAAGCGCCGCAAGACCAATAAAGAAATCATCGAGGATATGCTCAAGCGCTGGGATTAAATTAAATTTGCGTAAAAATGAAGGACAGCCGTAAAGCTGTCCTTTTTTATTAAGTGTCGAAATTCGTATCACGTTTTCAAGAAGTTAGTGAAATCTGTAATTAGCTTATCAATGAGCTGATAGCTAATTACCGCTTGAACATCTATCTTTAAACCAAGTTCTTTTTTAATTCGCCTATACTCTTGTGTAGCACTGGATGTATAAATTCTGATGCAATTTCGGCTAAAGGTAGCAACACAAAATCTCTATTTTGCATATCTGGATGTGGGAGCTTGAGCTCTGGCGTGTCCATGATTACATCTTCATATAATAGCAAATCGAGGTCGATGTTGCGCTCGCCCCAGTGACGCAAGCGCACCCTGCCCATCTCCTGCTCAATCTTGAGCAAGGTATGCAAAAGCGCAAGTGGCGTCATGCTGGTGCGCACCTCGCAGGCCCCATTCAAAAACTGCGGCTGGTCCGTCACCCCATAGGGCTCCGTGCAAATAAACGTGGAAACCTTCACAACCTCCACCCCATGCTCCTCTAAAAGCTCCAACGCACTGCGTAGATTGCCTTCCTTGTCTCCTAGATTGCTTCCTAAGGCAACGTAGGCAGTGTGCTTCTCTAAAACTGCTTGGGACATAGGATAGCCTCCAAGGTACGAATCGCCCTTACATTCGCCTGCACGTCGTGCACGCGCACCATCTGCGCCCCCGCGTACACCGCCTGTAAGCTCGTGGCAATGGTCCCCTCTAAACGCTCCTCCGCTGGCACCCCTCCCAACACCGCACCAATGGTGCTCTTGCGGGATGCTGCCAGCAGCACCGGGTACCCAAAGCTAGTCAAGACGTGCAAATCACGCATTAAGCGCAGATTTTGCTCCACATCCTTGGCAAAGCCAATGCCCGGGTCCAGGATAATCTTCTCGCGGCCCACGCCCTGCTCACGCAGGAGCTGGGCCCGCTCAGCCAAATACACAGCAACCTCCTGCACCACGTCCTGATATTGACAGCTTTGCTGCATATTCTTGGGCGTTCCTCGCATATGCATCAGGATAATCGGCGCCTTAGTGCGCACCACCACGTCCAGCATATTTTTATCTGCTTCCATAGCACTGATGTCATTAATAATATCCGCGCCGGCGTCTATGGCTGCCTCAGCCGTATCCGCACGATAGGTGTCCACTGAAAGCACGGCCTCCGGATAGGCCTTGCGCAGAGCCACGATTACCGGCAGCACCCGCCGCCGCTCCTCGTCCCCGTCCACGCTATCGCTGCCCGGACGGGTGGACTCACCACCAATATCCAGAATTTGCGCACCATGCTCCAGCATGAGGCCAGCTTTGGCTATTACATCGTCTAACACGGGCACGCGACTGCCTGCATAGAAGGAGTCCGGCGTAATATTTAAAATACCCATGACGCACATCTTGTCGTAGGTCAATACTCTGCCATCGGCTAAGGTCGTCTTCAGCACCGGCGGCTCCAGGGCAGCCTGCACAGCCTCTTGCAGCTCTTGGGCTACCTGCTTCAGGCCAAAATATTGCATCTGCTCCAGCTTCGCTAAAAGCAGCTTATACTGCTTCAGCGTACCCAAAAGCAGCACATCTACATATTTATCCGCATTCACAATGCAGCCCGTGGGCACCACGGCATCCCCACCTGCGGCCAGCATTTCCTGCTTCAAAATATTAGCCGCCGGGGTGCGCACTCCCAGCAGCTTGTAAGGAATAATTTCCGCTTTATGAGCAAAAATAGGTAGGCTAGCAGGATGAGCCCCTATGCTAGCCATGGCCTCACCCAAAAGCTCATGATTAATTTTTAACAACATTAGACTTCACTCTTTTCTACCACGGCAAAGGCGTTGTGATTATGGATGCTCTCCACACTCTCCACCTCAGCACGATACCAAGTAATGCGCTTGTCCGCCTCTAGGCGCAGAGCTATTTCCCGCACGGCATCCTCCACAAAGCGAGGATTTTCATAAGCATGCTCCGTCACAAACTTTTCGTCCGGACGCTTTAAGAGTCCATAAACAGGTGCACTGGCTGCCGCATCAGCCAGCTCTGCCAGCTCCTCAAGCCATACCAATTCATTGGCCTCAATCTCGATTTTGGCCCAAGCCCGTTGATTATGGGCGCCATAGTCGCTGATTTCCTTGGAGCAGGGGCACAGGGTTTGCATAGGAACCACAGCCTTGATCTTGAGCTTAAAATCCTTGCCCTTTTCTGCCTTATAGACACAATCTATATCCATGGGCGCAGTCATACCGCTGACCGGCGCAGTTTTCGTAATAAAATAGGGAAATTCCAGCTGCAAAAACGCCTTTTCCGCCTGCAAATGCTCCTTGAGCTTATCCAAAATGCCCTCGATTTCACCCAAGCCCACGGGGCCTAGCTGACGCATGCATTCCACAAAGCGGCTCATATGGGTACCGCGCATATCATGGGGCAAATCCACAGCCAAAAGCACCCTGGCCACGCTGTGCTGGGTACCGCGCTCCCGATCCCGCAGCTCGATGGGCCAGCGCAAATCCTTGATACCCACGTGCTTTAAGGGAATACGGCGCAAATCCTTTTCACTCTGTACGTCCTTCACGTCATTCACCTCGATATATGCAGCCGCTGGTACGGGTTTCCCATACCTCTACCTCATACAGATGGTAGTGGTCGCTCTTGAGTAAGCCCTCTAATTTATTCCAAATCCAGACACTTATATTCTCAGCGGAAGGAACAGGAATAAGATCATTGATGCAAGCGTGGTCCAGATGCACCAAAACCTCTTGCTTTACTAAATTCTTCAGCTTAATAAAATCGATAACCATACCCTCGTGGTCAGGCGTGCCCTCCACCTTCACCACCAGCTTATAGGTATGCCCGTGCAGATGCTCACACTTGCCGTTATAAGCCGGCAGGTAATGGGCCGCATCAAAATCAAACTCTTTAATGATAATCATTTATATTCCCCTCCATACAAGGTCAGACCTGCAAAATTATCCACCTGACGCAGGGCCTCATAGGCCACAATAGCCACGGAATTGGACAAATTCAAGGAGCGCGCTTCCTCAATCATAGGAATGCGCACACAGGAGTCCGCATATTCCAGGCGCAGCTTCTCTGGCAGTCCCGCCGTTTCCTTACCAAAAATCAGGAGACTATCCGCATCATATTTGACATCGGCGTAGGACTTATGAGCCTTAGTAGTCAAAAGGAATTTGGAGTTATCCTTATATTTTTCCAAAACCTCGTACACACTGTCGTAATAATGAATGTCCACCAAATGCCAATAATCCAGTCCCGCACGCTTTAAATACTTATCCTCTACCGAAAAGCCCAAGGGACGCACCAGATGCAAATGGCAGCCAGTGGCAGCACATAAGCGGGCAATATTACCGGTATTACCGGGAATTTCAGGTTCAACCAATACAATATGCATTATCTTTTCTCCTTTTTGAGCTCCTCTAAACGCTGACGCATGCTCTTTTTCTTCTTGCTATCCTTTTGCTTATCTGCTTGCTTATCCTGCTTCTTATCCTTTTTCTTTTCTAAGCCACCTGGCATAGCCAGCATTTTTTGATAAGTAGCCATGATTTTTTCGCAATACATAGAGCCCATGGCCCAGGTGCCGTTGAGGCCATACCAGGTATCCACCATACCCCGCTCCATGCGAATATTATGAGCCAGCTCATAGCGAGGGTCCACAATCTTAGTTTGGGGCCGCTTCTTTTGAGTATAGGCCAGAAGATGCTGGATGTGAGCCCGCACGCCTAGCTCCGGTGTTTTAAAGGTAGCGCCCTTGACGCCACCGCCCGTAGTACCCAAACCGCAGAAATTGTTCTGGTGATGCTGTACATCGCCACCGTAGGCATAGGTACCTGTTTCGACTAGGGACTGGGACAGAGCTAAATCAGGGCGCACGCCCTCACGCTCAGCCTCCTGCCAATAGAGGTCCACCAGCTCCTCCACGCTGCAGGCCAGCCTTACCTTAGGATTATTTTGCTTAATCAAGGCCACAGCCTGCTTCTTGCTAGCCTCGGCCTCCCCATAAATGCTAATATTCTTATAATCAGCAGGCAGCTCCGTGCCTAAAAAATAGCTTTTGCCATCCTTTTCCACCAGCATGGTATTTTTCTGAGCAGCAGGCTTGGCTTGGCTAGGCTTAGCCGGAGCAACCTTGATTACTTTAGGCTCAGCCGACTTGGCATCAGCTTTTAGAACAGGTGCTTGCTTGGATGTAACCACACGCACACCACCGCGTGAGCCAGTTTTTACAGTCATAGTGGGGCTATTTTTGCTCTTTTTTAAGAGCCTTTGCAGCTCTTTTTGCGTCATAGTCGTGGGTTTATCATTGGCAGCATCGGCAATAGGCATAGTCAAAAACAAGCCCAAGGCCAAAGCTACTGCGGTTATACTTTTATATTTCATTAATCGCAACTCCTAAATCCTTGCTTTTACAATCTATAGCTACAATTTTACCCTATAACCCAAGTACTTGTAAAGTTTTTCCCACTATTCTTCTAGATAATTCACAAAGAGACTTTTTTCTAGTATAATATAAAGTAAGAAAAGGGCGGCCCCGGAGCCGTCAGCAAAAGGAGGAACGCTTATGACTGCCAAATTCCATTATATTAACCATGCTTGCTTTGTAGTTGCTAAAAACGACTCTGCTATTATTTTTGATCCCTATCTGGATGGCAATCCGGAAGGCTTGACCGCCGACGATATTAAGGTGGATTATATTTTCATCAGCCATGCTCATTTTGACCATCTGGGCAGCGCCTTTGAGATTGCTAAAAAATGTGATGCAACCATCATCACCACGGCAGAAATTGCCGGCATGGCCGGCGAAGCCGGCTGTAAGGCCCATGCCATGCACTTAGGTGGCACCTATATGTTCCCCTTTGGCAAGGTGCGCGTAACCCTAGCCTTCCATGGCTCCGGCGTGGCCGGCGGCCACGCCTGTGGCTTCGTAGTTGATTTCTACGGCACCAAGCTCTACTTCGCTGGCGACACCGCTCTCTTCAGCGATATGCAGCTGCTGCCCAAGCTGGATCCCTTTGATTACGCAGTATTACCCATCGGCGGCAACTTCACCATGGACCCCAAGGACGCTGCTATCGCTGCAGATTTTCTCAAAGCTCCCACCGTTATCCCCATCCACTACAACACCTGGCCTCCCATTGCCCAGGATGTGGAAGCCTACAAGGCTGACGTGGAAGCAACTACCTCTAGCAAGGTTCTCATCGTTAAACCCGGTGAGGTTGTGGACTTAGCCTAAACCAATTGAATACCTAAGCATACTAAAACACAGAAAGGGCGTCGCCACCGCGACGCCCTCATTTTTATGCTCATGAAGCCAAGCTACCAAAATCGATGCTTAGGCTCCGATAATGGGTCTGCCCTCCATGGTATTCACGATTTTGGACAGCTCCCATTTGATGGTTTCCTCAGGGTGCTCTACATTGCCCATCTCTCTGAGATGGCGCTCACGGAGCTTCTTCTTCAGGAACTTGTCCCCATCCTTTTTATAGACGAATAAATCTGCACAGGCAGAGGTCTTCACATAGGTATCAGCATCATCCCTGAAAACACCACTATTAACAATGTACTCGTCCAGCTCGTAAACACGAGCTACTACCAGCACATCCACCTTGCTCTTTTCTGCCAAAGCCTTCAGACTAGCCTGCTCCAGCTTGCCACCAGTGCTCACAGCGTCGCTTACCAGCTCCTGGGGAGCGCCCCCATCGATAATCTGATAGTACGGGAAATGATAAGCCCATTTCACAACCTGTCGCCAAGTCTTGTAAACGTTACCATCGACATCCCCATCTTGGTCGATAACTACAAAGCCCACGGGGCGCTCAGGAAACTCTGCCCGCGCATCGCGGGGCAGGGCCGTTACCGCCATAGCCATCACCATCAATAAACAGCCCAAAAAATGCATTAGCTTTTTCATAATCTTACCACCTTTCTCGCAGAGCACGCTCTGCTCACAAGTAAAAACTACTCAAGCCAAAAAGCAAAGGGGCTTAAGCTTTAACCTAAAAAATTACTTACTCAAGCGCTCCACCGCACCGCGCACAATGGCGATTTGGTATTGCAATGCCTGGTCATAGAGCTCCTTGGGCACAATGGCCTCGCCCTCGGTGCGCTTAGCTACCACTCCGCAGACAGCGCCTGCCTTAATGCCCAAGGCTTGGCAGGTCACAAATAGAGCCGAGGTTTCCATCTCGTAGTTCAAAGCGCCCAGGCGTTGCCACTCGGCCATGGTCCCTTGGAAGGCCAAGGGCACATAACCCGTAAAGCTGTCATAACGCTCCTGACCGGGCCAGAAGGTGTCGCTGGACACCGCAATACCCACATGATAGGGTGCTGCGCAGGCCTTGGCAGCCTCGATCAGTGCTCCCGTCACCGTGAAGCTAGCCACAGCGGGAAAGCTTGCGGGAGCATAATGATGGGAGGTGCCATCCAGACGCACGGAGGCCTTGTTAATGATGACCTCACCGGGGTTAATATACTCTTGGATGGTGCCCGTGGTACCCACTCTGATTACTTGGGTAATGCCCATGCGCGCCAATTCTTCAAGGCAAATCGCCACGGAGGGACCGCCCATGCCGGTAGAGCACACGAGAACGGGCTGCCCAGTGATGTGGGTCAGCCAGCTGGTGTACTCCCGATGGCAGGCGATAAAGCTAGGCTCCACGCCTAGCTGCCGTGCCAAGGGCTCCACCCTGCCCGGATCACCAGGCAGCACTGCTATAGTAGCACCCTTGAGGGCTTCCTTTGCGAAGCCCACGTGGTACAAAACCTCATTTTCACTTGCGTAATGCTTTTCCATCGGAGTCGCCTCCTCATTTATCCTCATTCAATCCCACATCCACATAAGCTGCTGGCATACCTGTAAAGGTGGGCTCAATGCCCATGTAGTCGGCAATAGTGCGCCCGATATCCGCAAAGGTGTCCATGGGCTCCAGCTGCGCCAGCTTCACATCAGCGCCGCTGAAGAGTACGGGAATTTTCTCCCTAGTGTGGTCCGTGCCACTCCAGGAGGGGTCATTGCCGTGGTCAGCCGTAATGAGCAGCAAGTCATCCTTTTTTAAGAGGGACGTAATCTCCGGCAGACGGCTATCGAAATACTCCAAGGCCTCCCCATAGCCCTGGATATCGCGGCGATGGCCGTAGCTGGAGTCAAAATCTACAAAATTGGTAAAAACGATGGACTTATCCGGCGCGTCCTTGATAGCCTCGATAGTTGCATCCACCAGCTTATCTAAGCCACCAGCAGCATAATGCTTAGTAATGCCCCGATGAGCGAAAATATCTGCAATCTTGCCTACGGCATAGACGCTGCCCCCAGCAGCCACCATTTTGTCCAAAAGGGTGGCCTCCGGTGCCGGCACGGCGTAGTCGTGCCGGTTAGTAGTGCGGCTAAAATCGCTGGCGCAGCTCCCCACAAAGGGGCGCGCGATGACGCGCGCAATATTATAGGGCTGCACCAGCTTATAGGCCAGCTTGCACAGCTCGTACAGGCGCTCTAAGCCAAAGGCTTCCTCGTGTGCTGCAATCTGCAGCACACTATCCGCTGACGTGTATATAATGGGCTTGCCAGTCGCCACATGCTCCTCGCCCAGCTCCTTGATTATCTCCGTACCAGAGGCGTGGCATTCACCCAGAACCCCCGGCAAATGGCCCTCCTCAATGAGCTTTTGCACCAGCTCCTCAGGGAAGCACTTGGGCTGATTGGGGAAATATCCCCAATCAAAATCCACGGGCACTCCCGCGATTTCCCAGTGTCCGCTCAGGGTATCCTTGCCCCGGCTCACCTCTTGCGCATAGGTGTAAGCGCCTACGCTATGCTCGGCGCCCAAGGATGCGGGCAAGGCACAGCCCCTGCTCAGCTCGGCCGCCTTGGCCAGCCCACGGGCTGCCAAGTTAGGCAGATGCAGGGGCCTTGCCTTGCCCTCAGCATCCTTGCGCTTGGCAGCAAACCACGCACAAATATGTCCCAAAGTATCGGCACCCTCGTCGCCATATTTGGCAGCGTCGTGGGCGTAGCCAATACCAAAAGAATCCATGAGTAAAATTATAGTACGCATAATTTTTCTCCCTAATAAATTAAGACGTTCTAGAAGCCTAAGTTTTCTCCTACTAGAATAACTTTAATTCTTTCCTTTACTCTGCTCATTCTAGTAATAACCATTTGGCAGCAAATGGTGTCAGGGGAGGTGCAATCAGCGCAGGTACCCAGCTTAGCACAGGGAGTACCTAGGCCTGCAAAGCGAGCTGCGTTAATAGGCGCAGCCACGTGGCGAGCCCTATCAATAGCACCCTCCAAGGTACCGGCAATCTTGTTCATGCCCACTACCATAACCACCTGCTTGGGTCCAAAAATCATGGCAGCCACCCGATTGCCATTGCCGTCGATATTCACCAATTGGCCGTCCTTGCTGATAGCATTGCTGCTCATCAGGAAGGTATCGCACAAAAGGCTATTGCGCATGAGCTCCATTTTTTCCTCAGGGGTATCGGCCATTTCCCTGTCGATAACAGGATTGCGCTTTTTGATAGCGTCCAAAAGGCCCACTTCCTTAATGGAAACGCTACCGCCCCAGGACACCACATCGGTCTCCGGAATGAGCTCCAAGGCCTTGCCCACAGCCTCCTCCTTGGTAGCGCAATAATAGGCAGCCATGCCGCGTTTATTTAAATTCTTAATCAAAGTCTCGCCCAAAAGCTGGTTGCGTAATACTTCTGCTTGCTCCATACTGATTACCTCACTTTTATGGGTAGCTACAATATCCCGAAAAATACTTACCTTATTCACTGGAGTAACGAAACGTTACTCGAAATGTATGTTTGCTTTTATTTAAGTGCTAGATGCTTAATCTTCTACATCACCAATGGCAACTTCATCCACGCTGTCCTGCTCAGCCAGATATACCTCGATGGCTTCCTTATGGGATGTGGGTACATTCTTACCGGCGAAATCGGCACGGATGGGCAGTTCTCTGTGGCCGCGGTCAATTAATACGGCCAGCTGGATAGCCTTAGGACGACCCATATCGATAATAGCGTCCAGGGCGCAGCGAATGGTACGACCGGTGTAAAGCACGTCGTCCACCAAAATTACAGTCTTGCCATCCACATCAAAATCGATTTCGGTGCCATGGCATACAGGGTTATAAGCTAAAGTGGACAGGTCATCGCGATAGAGGGTGATGTCCAGCATACCCACGGGCAGCTCCACCTTTTCAATCTCCTTAATGGCAGCAGCCAAGCGCTCCGCAATGGGCACACCACGAGTGCGGATACCTACCAAAACCACGTTGTCAACGCCCTTATTTCTTTCAATAATCTCGTGAGCAATACGCACGATGGCACGACGCATAGCGTCCGCATCCATAATCACATTCTTCTTAACAAAATTACTCATAATATAGTCACCTCTAACTAAAAAATTTGCTTAGGATAATCTATTTTAGCTCCCTAGAGCTATGTAACTAATTAAATTGGCCCAAATGCAGGCGGGTAATAATCTTGTGCATATCCTCCGGCAGGGGCGCCTCAAACTGCATGCGCTCTCCTGTGCGGGGATGGGTAAATTCCAAGGTTTGGGAATGCAAGGCCTGTCCTTTAATAGCAAAGGGCGTTTTCATAGGCGAATATTTAGGGTCACCCACTAAAGGATAGCCCAAATACTCCATGTGCACGCGAATCTGGTGGGTACGGCCGGTACGCAGCTTGCAGCGCACAATGGTATATTTGCCAAAGCGCTCCACCACCTCATAATCGGTAATAGCCTCGCGCCCATTTTCCTTCACCACAGCCATTTTCTGGCGGTCGTTTTTATCCCTGGCGATGAGGGTTTCAATGGTGCCGCTATCGGTCTTAATATTACCACGCACCACCGCTAGGTAGGTACGCTGAGCCGTTTTGGCCTGAATTTGCTGGGACAAGGATAAGTGCGCCTCGTCATTTTTAGCACAAATCATAATGCCGCTGGTATCCTTATCCAAACGATGGACGATACCGGGGCGAATAACTCCGTTGATGCCGGATAAATTTTTACAGTGATACAGCAGCGCATTAACCAGCGTACCGCTGTAATTGCCCGCTGCCGGATGCACCACCATGCCACGAGCCTTATTTACCACGATTACATCGTCATCCTCATAGATAATATCTATGGGAATATTCTCCGGCTGGGCATCCAAGGGCTGGGGCTCCGGCAAAGTAACCACAATCTCGTCCCCGACCCGCAGCTTGTAATTAGCCTTTAAAACCTTGGCGCCCTTCACAGCGCGCCCATCCTCTAAAAGCTTTTGCATATTTGAGCGCGTAATATCCAGCATAGCTGCTAGGCCCACGTCGGCCCGCTGCCCTGCCTGCTCCTCGGTAATCATTAAGCGTGCTTGTTCTTCTCCTGCCACTCCGTCAATAAGATGCTCCATATAATACAACCCACTCCTACACATATTGCAATATCGGCCACGTTAAACACGGGCCAGATGCGAAAATCAAAAAAGTCGATGACTAGACCCTGCCGCGCCCTGTCAATAAGATTACCGATGGCGCCACCGCCAAATAAGGCTGCTCCATAGGTACACCAGGGACCATACTCAGCTATTTCCCGCCGCATGTACCAGATGCCCACCATCACAGCCAAAGCGATAATCACAAAAAGCCACCTGCTGCCCTCCAGCATGCCGAAAGCAGCACCTGGATTTAAGATATAGGTCCAGTGAAAAATGTTTTCAATTACGGGCACGCTTTCCCCCTCATAAAAATGTGCCACCACATAGAGCTTCGTCAGCTGGTCCAAAACCACCACTGCCAAAGCCACCAACAAATATACCATTACCTTACTCCTACGCTGGTCATGCCAGCTTTTTTAGATATTTATACAAATATATTATACCATATCTGTAGTATAAAAATACAGATTTCACGAAAACTTAATAAAAAATCCTCCACCCTTTTACAGATGGAGGATCAATTACTACACTAGTATTAGTACAGCAGCTTGTTAGCAATAACCAAACGTTGGATTTGGTTGGTGCCTTCGTAGATTTGCATGATCTTAGCGTCGCGCATCATCTTCTCAACAGGGTATTCCTTGGTGTAGCCATAGCCACCCATTACTTGTACAGCATCGGTGGTTACTTGCATAGCTACGTCAGCAGCATAGCATTTAGCCATAGCAGCTTCCTTGGAGAATTCCATGCCTTGGTCGCGCATCCAGCAAGCCTTTTGTACCAACAGACGTGCGGTTTCAACCTTCATAGCCATGTCAGCCAGCATTGCTTGTACCATTTGGAAGGAAGCAATGGGTTGGCCAAACTGACGGCGCTCTTTAGCATATTTTACAGCGCAGTCCAGAGCAGCTTGAGCAATACCCACGGATACAGCACCAACGAATGGACGAGCACTGTCCAAGGTATTCATAGCGATACGGAAGCCTTCACCCTCGCGTCCTACGCGATAGGACTCAGGGATAACAACGTCCTGCAGCACCAGCTCGCAGGTATTGGAGGGACGGATGCCCATCTTGTTTTCTTTCTTACCTACGCTGAAGCCCGGGGTGTCCTTGGGAACGATAAAGGCAGTCAAGCCACGGATACCGCCGGTTTTGCGGGTATTAGCAAATACCAGGAAAATATCGGCCAAGCCACCGTTGGTGATGAACATTTTGGTGCCGTTCAGGGTGTAGGTGCCATTCTCTTTATTCTTTTCTGCGCGAGTGGAAACGCCGCCGGCATCGCTGCCTGCACCGGGCTCGGTCAGAGCAAAGGCAGCCAGGCCACCATTGTTCAGCACATCGCAGTACATTTTCTTTTGTTCGTCGGTACCGGCCAGCAGTACGGGCACGGTTGCCAGGCTGTTAGCAGCCAAAGAGGTGGCAACACCGGCACAGCCCTTGCCCAGCTCTTCATAAATAGTAGCAATGGCAACGCTGTCCAGGCCGGGGCCGTCCAGCTCTTCCGGAACGATAACATTCAACAGGCCCATTTCGTTGGCCTTTTCCATCAGGCCATCACGCCAATGGTTTTGTTCGTCCATTTCAGCAGCATAGGGAGTAATTTCCTTTTCTACAAACTCCCTCACCATTTCCTGTAATTCTAATTGTTCTTCATTTAATGCAAAATCCATCTTGTCCTCCTTAATCGCCTTGCGCTACCGCAATCTTCTCCCTTACCAAATTAACCCGTGAGTCACCACTTGGCGGGTATTTCTTCAAAGCGTCCCACGATAAACATGGTTGTCAGAATCGTGGCCATCAATCTTTCCTCCGCGTCATACATTTCAGCTTCAATTACCATCGTTGTATGTCCATGATGACGGACCCTACTCCTCACGTAGACCCGACCCGCACTATGTACATTCCTAATGAAATTCATGCTGAAATTCAGCGTGGCTACTGCTGCACCCACACTGGCGCCAGTAACTCCCAAAACAGAGTCAGCCAACGCTGTAAAGACACCACCATGGCATATACCGCGATGATTAAAATGCTTCATGGGGTCAATATCAATACTTACCACTGCCCCACCGCAGGTTATCTCGTCAATATGCACACCAAAGTTGTTCATAAAGGAGTTATAACCATACATTTTGCGAATATAGGCAGGAACATCCTTTACCTGTTCCACCAAAGCCATCGCCTTCTTTCCATCGGACGCAAATACTTATGTCATTATATCTCCGTTATTTTACCACAATTTGACAATTAACTCAACAATTTTATGCAAAAAAAGAGCTGAAAGGAAAGCAATTTACTTTCCCTTCAGCCCCTTGCTGTTGATAATTCACTTCAAGTGACTAATCAGTCAATAATGTTTTGTTTATAATCATGATAGAGTGCCTTGAGCTCCTCCATCACAGCGCACATTTCAATCTTCAAATTGGAGGCTGCGTCATAGTCCCCTGCTGCTATAGCCTTGCGGATGCTGGTAAAGATGCTCTTTTCTTCGAAGGAGTCCTTAGCAAGGCGGGCACGCAGCACCTGGATTTTATGCCACAGAGCCAAATCGCAGTCGGTGGAGCTTTCGGGGCTGTGCAGCTTCTTCATATCCACTACTGCTTGATAGTATTCGGGAATCAAGCGGGTCAAGAGCTCGGTGGTCCAGCGGATTAAAGCGCCCTGACGGAAGGATTCAATGTATTCCTTACGCAGGATGTTGCCCTGGGTGAGCACTGCTACCTTTTCCGGATATTGGTCGAAGGCCTTCAGGTTTTCCCACACGGTTGCAGGGGGCTCGCCAAAGAGCTTGCTGCGTTCTTCCGCAGTGAAGTCTTCGAAAACATCGTCCTCGGTGCGATATTGACGGTCCTTTTCTAAATAGAAGCCCTCTTCACCGGCAGCCTTGGAAATTTCCTTTTCCAATGCAGCCAAATCCTTGCCGGATTCTACGCAGGCCTTGATGCCGTCCAGGCAGGACAGATAGAAGGCAGCGATGGCAATATAGGTATTGGTATAGGGGTTGGGAGAACGCATTTCAATGCGGGTAGCTTTAGGATTATCCAAATCGCGGATCAGGCCGGCCAGAATGGTTCTGTTACGGGACGGGTTATCCGGGCTCATGCCCAGGCTGGTAACGATGCACACAGGTGCTTCAAAGCCGGGCTTCAGGCGATTCAAGGAGTCGATGGTGCAAGAGATGAAGGGATTGGTAACCTCGTAGTTTTTCAGGAGGCCCATTAAAGCACCGTAGCCGATGGCGGAGAGGAATTCCTTATGCATATCCTTGGGAGAGAACAGGTTAACGATTTTGCCATTCTTCAGCTTGGCAGCCATACCCACATGGGTATGCTCGCCGCTGCCTGCTACGCCCGGAATAGGCTTAGCCTGGAAGGAAACCTCAAGGCCGTTCATACGGAAGACTTCCTTGACAAGAATGCGGGCCAGAATTTCGTTATCGCCTGTTTGTACGCCGCTGGCGAACTTCCAGTCCACCTCCAGCTGCTCCATAACGTGGGTCATGTGGCCTGCGCCGTCGATTTGACCTTTAACGCCGCCGCATTCCTTGTGGCCCATTTCCGGCTCCAGGCCGTACAAGTCCAAGGTCTCCACGGTTTGCTCCAGAGCAGTGCGCACATTGCCACGGGTGCGCTGCCAATATTGCTCCTGCATCATTTGAGAGGAGCTCAAAGCTTCAATGGGAGCGTCTTCGCGGGGAGATTTTACCCAGAATTCCAGCTCAGTAGCGCTGGTAAAAATCAATTTTTCAATATCGTTACCGTTGATATGCTCCAGGCCGGGGATGACAGGATGCTTTTTGAAAAGCTCCATAATCTCGCCCTCCACATAATCAAGGGTGTTTTTCAAAATAGAACGGGAGTCTACGAAATTGCCATTGTGCAGCAAATAGCAGGGAATGCGCAGGGTGCCGATCATTTTGCCGGTAGCTGCATCAAAATGCTCATAGTTATAGTCAACAAACCAGTTGACAGTTTTATCCACAACCATATCTACACGAGCATTGTTCAAGGTGGCAATGCCGGTGAGCACAACGGAGGAGCCGTCGGTTTGGGCAGCGCTGCCCTCTAGGAAGCTTTCCATATCCTCCAGGAAAATCTTCATGGGGATTTTTTCGTCGGTATCGTTACCGGCAAAATCCACACCCATTAAGGAGACAAATTTTACCTCCGGATGCAGGGACAGAATGGTGCGCAAATCCTGCTCATTTTGTTGTTCAGGTTTAATTACATACAATAATTCCTTATTATTCATGATTGTGTGCAGCCTAGGGCCGCTCTCCTTTCTCAATACTCCCTAAATAAACGCCAGAAAAACAAAAAGACTTTTTCAAGCAGGGCACACTTTCACCCGTCTTAAAAAAGTCCTCGTTGACTGTTCAGAATTATTATATCAAGGAAAAGCTCCCTTGTCCAGCTTTTTTGTACTTACAGCTCCACAGAAGTGTCTGGGCGCATACTGAATTTGTCTACTATACAACTACAATTATACTGAAAAAAACTCCTACTCCCAAACGCGGTAGGAAACAGGCGTTTATACTACAGAGTCAAAAGCCAATTCCCCAGACGAGCCAAAAGAATAGAGTGCCATCAATGCAGGAAAAAGCCAAAATGTGTCGAAGGATACTTATCTTTTAGGGACTACCCATGGTTTACCGGAGGTTCTTGCTGTAGCCTTTACAGTGGCACTGCAGCTAGTCCTGAAGAATTTGCTTTTGACCATCGCCGGAGGCACCATCGCCTACATGCTCCTAGTACAGTTCATTTTTATCTAGAAAAAAGAAAAACCGCGAACAATGTGTAAAGCACACTGTCCGCGTTTTTTTACGCTCATTTTAAATATAATATTCAATTTGCTGCTCCGGCAAGAACTTGCGCGTGTTTTCATTGTAAATAATGACGGCTTCCCGCATTTCCTTGGGGTCCAGGGCATATAAAAGCTCCTCCTCCCGATTGAAGCAAGCATAGGTAGAACCTGCCTTTTTTAGAAATCAAAGTCATTTACATGGAGGTAACAGCTTGGCCATCCTTTTCCTCCAGACCCTTCAGGCGGTAGCTGGCAAACATGGAGCCGGATACATTGTGCCACACGCTGAACACTGCTCCTGGCAGACTAGCCAAGGGATTGGTCGCAAAGTTGACAGTTGCCAGAGCTACAGCAAGACCACTGTTTTGCATAGCCACCTCAATGGCGATGGAGGTTTCCTTAGCGTAATTTACTTTCATCACCTTAGCCATAAACAGGCCCATGGCAAGGCCAATGCTGTTGTGCAGCACCACCAAAACCATAACGATCAGGCCACAACTAAGTAGCTTGCCAGCGCTTACAGCCACAATGCCGTCGATAATCATGACGATGGCTACAATGGACACGATGGGCAGCACACTACCCAGCTTCACGATGGTGTCGTGGAACAGGCTATTTAAAACAATACCGGCGAGCACGGGCAGGAGCACGATTTTTACCACGCTCATGACCATGGCCCAAAAGCTTACCTCAACCCAGGTTCCGGCCAATACGTACACCAAAAAAGGCGTTACGATGGGCGCAATCAGGGTGGAAGCAATGGTCATGCCCACGGAAAGAGGCACATCACCCTTGGCAATATAGGCGATAACATTGCTGGCGGTGCCACCGGGGCAGCAGCCCACTAAAATCACGCCTAGAGCCAAATCTGCATCCAGATTAAAGACTACAGCCAAAAGATAGGCCGCAAAGGGCATAATGGTGTACTGCAGGATGCAACCGGCAAAAATTTCTTTAGGTCGGGAAAAGACGATCTGGAAGTCCTCACGCTTAATGGTGAGGCCCATGCCAAACATAGCCGTACCTAAGAAAAGTGCCGTGTACTGGGGAATCCACTTGAAGCCCTCCGGCTGTACAAAGGCAATAGCGCTGGTGACTACAATTATCACCGCAAAATACCTGGACAGGAAGGCACTTACCTGGCTCAAAAGGGCCAATACACCGGTTTCTTTTTTCATATTCAATTTCCTCCTTACATGCATGCTATCCTTAGCGATAGTCACGCTGCTTGCCAAAAAAGGCTACTCCTGAAATTCCACCTTCAGGTGCTGACGCTCAGGCATGCGTCTGAACTTGTATTTAGGATAACCAACCATCAGGGTACCCACGATTTTTTGCTTAGCAGGCACGCCTACCAAATCCAGCAGGGGCTGGTAGCCAGCGATGCCACAGCTTTGAATGAAGCCGGCGATGGTAGTGCCCAGGCCAATAGTGGGCGCAAAAAGCTCCGCATAAGCCCAGCTCTGCTCCGCATTGGAAACGCCGGTGATATTCAGACGGCGAGCCAAAGCAAAAATCAAGCAGGGCGCATGGCGGGCAATAATATCCTGCCCACGCTCACGATAAGCACGCAGCACGGTCATAAAATAACGCTTATTCTCCGTACCGGCGGCCACCTCGTCCTCCATCCAATTGGCCACTGCGTCCGCAATAGCCTTGATTTTGGCTGCGTCACGGATGACCACATAATACATGCCCTGGGAATTACCAGCGGTTGGCGCATAGCGAGCCACATCCAAAAGGCGGGTAATTTCCTCCTCGGTGGGAGCTTGGGGCTTAAAGGTGCGCACACTGCGGCGCATTCTGAGGAATTCGTAGGCCGTTTCCGCCTCCAGCACGGGCATGGTCACAGGACGCTGCTCTGCCAGGGGTGCATATTTATTATCAAGGGCGCCCACAGGGCAAATGGCTACGCACTGGCCGCAGCTCATGCAGCCCCTGTCAAAATGGCATTCGGGGCCATTTTCGCCCAAGGTCAAAATGCAGGAAGGGCAGCACTCCACACAAATACCACAGCGCAAGCATTTACTAGTATCGACGGTTAGCAAATCCATAGTCACACACCTCAGCTCTCAAATTGGATGTATTCCAGGCCCTTAAAATCAGCCTTATAATGACCATCTCTAGCGGCCTTGCCCATCAAATCCTTATCCCCAGCTTCGATACCATCCACATTTACGAGGCCAATGGAGGCCACGGCGCAAAAGCCCTGCAGCTCGTTAGCCACCTTCAAAGCAGCAGCCTTATCAGCCTCAGTAACCATGCCTTTTTTAGGATACATATCCGTAGCAGCCACAATCACCGTGAGCAGCTCCCCGCTTTTGGCAAAAACATGGGGCACAGCGCATTTTTCCGGTTGCACATAATCCACTACGAAATTATGACTTTCCAGCCACGGAATTAAGGCCTGCAGGCCCAGCATATGTATTTCCTGATCGTTTAATAAATTATCCACGTAAACTTCTCCCTTACGCCTTATTCTTCCCCTAAAACCAGCACCTCTGGCTCTAGATGCACGCCGTGGGCTGCAAAAACCTTATTTTGCACGTCGCTGATGAGCTGCAGCACGTCGCTAGCGGTAGCACCGCCAATATTCACCACAAAGCCCGCGTGCTTCTTAGAAACCTGGGCCCCGCCCACAGTGTAGCCCTTCAGGCCCGTCTGCTCAATAAGGGTGCCTGCGAAATAGCCAGGCGGACGCTTGAACATACTACCGGCGCTGGGCAGCTCCAAGGGCTGCTTGCTTATGCGACGCTGGCTAAAATCGGCCATCTTGGTAGCAATAGCCTCGGCTTCGCCGGGCTTTAAGCACACCGTTACACCGGTCACAATAAGACCACTATTTTGCAATGCTGTATGGCGATAAGCAAAGTCCAGCTGGCTAGCCGCCAGCTCCTTTACCTTGCCCTGCCCATCCATAACACGCACAGAGCTTACCACCTTGGCCATCTCCCCATCGTAGGCGCCCGCATTCATATACACTGCACCGCCAATGGTTCCGGGAATGCCCACGGCGAACTCCATACCGCTCAAGGATAGGCTAGCTGCCTTTTTGGAAGCCATGGCCAAGGAGACACCGCTGCCAAAGGTAATAGTATTGCCCTCAACTGCAATGTCAGCGAAGGCATTGCTCAGCTTGATGACAAGGCCACGAATGCCCTTGTCCCGCACCAAAAGGTTGGAGCCATTGCCCACTAAGGTCACGGGCACAGCGTGCTCTGCGGCCCTTTGTAGCAGCGCTGCCAGCTCTGCCTCGTCGGAAGGCTGGGCCAGCGCGTCTGCAGGGCCGCCAATGCGAAAGGAGGTGTGCTTGGCCATGGGCTCGGCCAATAATAATGGCCGAGCCGTGCAGCCTGCAAAAATAGCCTCAAAATCCATTATTTTTCACCCATTGCTTCCTTCACAACGTCTTGAATGGAGTTGGTTACATCAGCCAGCATCATCTGAAAGCGCATAAAGGAGTTCAGATATTGCATAGCATCTTGGTTCAGGGACAGAATGCCATAGAGCTTTTGGATCTTGTCGGTGGTTTCCTTGCTAGGCTCCTTGCCCTGATATTTGTCCATTTCTGCTTGTTGGTTCAAGGACAGGAATTCGTTGACCATTTTCTTGGCGTTTTCATCCTTATTTAAAACAGCAGTTGCTTCCTTTAACTTTTTGAATTCATGGCTTTCGCGCATTGCCTTTGCCAATTCGTTTGCGTTATCGTATACGTTCATTTTTGTCACCTCGTAAAAAATTACATATTCACATTTAAATGAGCCCAGCTGGTGCTAGGCTTATAATCAAAATGCCACCATTCCATCTCGATGCCCTTGAAGTCGTAAAGCTCCATGACATCACGCAGAAGGTCACGCAGGTAGCGCTGTCGGCTGGTGCCGCCAGCATAGCTGGCGAACTGCCTAAAGGAGGGCTCGTCAAATTCCGAGATCATCTCCAGCTGCTCGCCGGTGGCCAAATCATACAGGCTCACATCCACGGCGTTGCCGGTGTTGTGAGCGCTGCCCTTCTTCTCAGGGTCCTCCAAAAGGCCCTTCTTGTCAGCTGGCAGGGCCAAATTGGCCAGCTTGCTGACGCTCCAGGGCCTATAGGCATCCCACAGCACTAGGCCATAGCCATAGGCCGCCAGATGCCGCTGGACTTTGTCCAAGGCTGCGGCTGCCTCACGGCCCACATAAAGCTTTACGCTCGTATATAAAGGCGCACCAAAGCAGTTATCGCTACGCCCATAGCGAGAGTCCACCTGCACCCCGGCGATAGTGCTAGCATCCACTAGCTCCACCTGCTGGCCTGCGGCCAGCGCTGCCGGCATCGGTGCCGCTGCGGCCTGCGCCCGCAGCTGGTTCCACTCCGCCTCGGAGTGCGGCGCAAAGCGCAAAGCCTTGCCCCTCTCACCCGTGCCCCTACCCATAAAGGCGCGGGTATAGACATGCCCGCCCACCCGGCAGGCTATGCCATAGCCGTCCCCGTCGCGCTCGAAGCGCACCGTGGACTCGGAGCTGGTCATAGGGCCTGCCTCGTTCAAGGTATAGGAGTCAAAATGCTCCTTCACCAGAGGATAAACGTTGGCGCCACCAAAGGCTTTATCCTGATTGGTATAGCGATACAAGAGCTCTAAGCGACCACCCTTTTCGCGGATGAGAATGTTCTCCCCATTGCCATAATAAAAGCCCAGAATATGCTTCACATCTTTGGGCGCATCCGGTGGCACCGCTGCCAGGGCCATACTTAGGCCTGCTTGGGCACACAAAAGCAGACCGGCTGCCAAGCCGGCCAGCAAATTTTTATAATGCATTAGTGAATCAACTCCTTGCGCACATCGGCCAATGCGTTGAGCCTTGCGCGCACCTTGGCAATCTCTGCCAAATCAAGCTCACAGGAAATAATTTCTTCCTCACTGCCAGCCTCAGCCACAATCTTACCGCTGGGAGCAATGACCATGGAATGACCATAAAAGGGCGCACCCTTAAAGACACCGGCGCAGTTTACGGCTACCACAAAGGTGTGGTTTTCTGCAGCGCGAGCCTGGGCCAACAGGCGCCAGATATCGCCGCGGGCCGTGGGCCATTCGGCAGGACAGAAGATGATTTGCGCTCCCTGCAGCGCCAGATGGCGGAATAATTCAGGGAAGCGCATATCGTAGCAAATGGTGGAGCCACAGCACACACCATCTAAATCATAGGCCTTAAAATTATTGCCCGGAGCAAAAAAGCGCTCCTCATTAAAGAGGCCAAATAGATGTACCTTATCGTACATATTCACAATGGTGCCGGACTTATCGATGGCTACAGAGGTGTTGTACACCTTGCCCTCCCTGCGCATGGGCACGGAGCCGGCAATGATGGCGCAGCTGTGCTCCGCTGCAAGCCTTTGCAGCTCGGCCAAAACCGGTGAATCCTCCGTTTCGGCTTCGGTGTCCAGATGGCCCAGGCTATAGCCCGTGGTCCACACCTCCGGCAGCACCAGTAAGTCGTATTCGGGCGCGTACTCACGCACCAGCTGCAGACCGTGAGCCACATTGGCTTCCTTATTCTTTTCGAGAATAGCTAGCTGCAGCAGGGCAATTTTCATAATACGCGCTCCTTAGGCATCATATTGTTCTTGACTAAACGACCTGCAAAGAATTTTTCCAGCTTGCGAGTGCAGCGGGTAATAAAATGCTCCTTACCGCCCAGGGATTGTACCCAAACAACGGGATGACCAGCAATCTTGGCACCCAAAACGTCCGTCATCAGCTGATCGCCGATGAAGAGGATTTTGCCGCCGCCCATAGCTTTGGTGATTTGCTTATAGGCCATGGGCATGGGCTTTGCTGCACGCATAATGGTACCCAAATTGGTCTGGCGGGTTATAGCCTTAATACGGTCGCCACCGTTATTACTAATCAAGGCTACATTGATGCCCAGCTGATGCAGCTGACGAATCCAGGTCATAGCACGAGGACCTACTAAATTCTTATCGCGGGGCAGCAGAGTGTTGTCGATATCCACAACAATCTTCATGTAGCCATTACGCTTTAACCATTTGGGAGAAATGTCAAAAATACTTTTTACTCTGTAATCGGGACAAACATACTTTAAAATCATACTACCTTATCCTTTGGAAATTTTATTTCAAATGTGGTTCCTAAGCCACATTTGCTTATTACTTCGGCGCTAGCGCCATGGACACGAATAATCTCCTTAGCAATGGCAAGGCCAAGGCCGGTACCGGGCACGGAGCGACAATGGGATTTTTCTACCTTGTAGAAGCGCTCCCAAATGAAAGGTATCTCTGCTTCGGGGATACCAGGACCCTGATCGGAAACCTTGAGCAAAACACTGCCATCGGCAAGTTTATTTGCGCCTATTGATACAGTACCATTTTCTGGCGAATATTTCAAGGCATTATCGCCTAAAATCATAATTAATTGCACCAATTGGTCCCCATCGCCCAAAATTTTGATGCTTTCGTCGGCATGTACGTTAAAAATAACCTTGCGCTTCACTGCCTTCACGCTCAATTTTTCGGCCACATTACGGATGATAACGGCTAGGGGCAGCTCATCCATATTATTAGTATCCAGGGGATCACTGGATTCCAGTCTGCTGATATCCAACAGCTCCCGCACCATGCGCTCTAGGCGCACCGTTTCTTCATTAATCAGGGTACGATAACGCTGTAGCACTTCAGGGTCCGTCACCATGCCATCACTGATAGCCTCATTATAGCCACGGATAATAGTGATGGGCGTACGCAGCTCATGGGATACATTGGCCACGAAGTCGCGGCGGATTTTTTCCGTGCGCTCCATCTTGGCAATGTAGGCGCTTAAATCGCTGCCCAGAGAGTTCAAGGAGCCAGCCAGCTCGGCAATCTCATCCTCGCCCTGCACCAGGAGTCTGCGGCTGTAGTCGCCGGAGGCCATGGCCATGGCGCTATCCTTCATCTCCTGCACAGGCTTAATAATCTTGCGGGACAATTTCTTCACCAGGAAGAGGCTTATTAAAAGGGCAATAATGCCCACAGCTGTTATGTAAATGTAAACATTACGCAGGAATTTTTCAAAGCCACTGAGCGGTTCAATCATTAAAATGGCGCCTGTCTTACCGTTGGCGGTTTTATAGGGCACGCCCACTAAAATAACCTGCTCCTTGTAATGGGGATGGAAAATCTGCGATTTAAAGGATTGGCCTGCGTATAT
Organism: Phascolarctobacterium sp.; assembly: GCA_034086985.1. GTDB lineage: Bacteria > Bacillota > Negativicutes > Acidaminococcales > Acidaminococcaceae > Phascolarctobacterium_A. The sequence goes on along the minus strand of JAXDZG010000018.1, from coordinate 25,167 downwards.
ATCATGTAAAATGATTCTGATGCGATAGGAAATGCCACTTTCTTTAATATCCTTATCCAGCTTCTGAGCGTTATTTTTGAGCTCGCTGGGTGAAGGCACGCCATACTTCATAAACTGCCTTAAGGAATCGGGCTCGTCGGCCTTTTCCGGGCCATCATAATAGGAGGCCGCAATCAGCTCATAATTATCATCAAACAGCCAGATGCGAGCTCCGACCAGGCGGTCCACAGCGATAATATAGCGATAGAGCATATTCTTATCGTCCATGCGAATAAAGGCTTCAATGGTCTCACCCATCTCATGCCCCTTATCGGTCAGCTCCTGCTCCTTGATTTCAAAGAAATAGTCAGCAATCAAATAGGAAATACCTGCCGTAATTCCCACCACCACGATGACTATAATAACCATGAAGCTATACATCAGGCGGGTACTGAGGGACTTTTTCATGCTAAATTATTTATCCTTGATTTCAAACTTATAGCCAACGCCCCAAATTGTGGTAATATCCCATTTGGAGTTCTCAGGAATATTGAGCTTTTGGCGAATACGCTTAATATGGGTATCCACGGTACGGGTATCGCCGTAGTAGGAATAACCCCAGATGGTCTCTAGCAGCTGGTTACGGCTGAAGGCCTTGCCCGGATTAGAGGCTAAGCACCAGAGGAGCTCCATTTCCTTAGTGGTAAAGGTCATCTTGTTGCCAAAGGCAGTAACCTGGTATTGGTCCATATCGATGACGAGACCATCGTAGACAATGCGAGAGGAGTCACCTTTTTTCTCCTGGGTGCCGGCCCGGCGAAGCACTGCCTTGACCCTGGCCACAACCTCACGGGAGTTGAAGGGCTTAGTGATATAATCATCTGCGCCAATCTCCAGACCCAGAATGCGGTCGTCGTCATCATCCTTGGCAGTAACCATAATAATGGGCAGCTCGCTAATCTTGCGTACCTGCTTGCATACCTCGATGCCATCAAGCACAGGCATCATTATATCCAAAAGCAAAATATCGGGTTTTTCTGATTGCACCTTTAAAATAGCAGCAGCGCCATCCTCGGCCTCGATCACCTCGAAGCCTTCCTTTTCAAAATAGATTTTCAAAATCTCACGAATCTGCGCTTCATCATCAGCAATCAAAATTTTTTGCTTTGTCATAGCAATCACTCCTGACATTACATGATGTTGTTAATTATTATATCACAAAATCTCTTAAAGTTTAGCTATGTTCACAAAACATTCACCAAAAAGTGGCCGTTTTATCAAGGTTTGCCTACTGAAAGCTATATTTCTTCGTCACAGGTCGTTATTTGTACCTTGCCCTCAGCTATTAAGCGCAGCAAAAGGTCCACAATCTCCCCATCCAGCTGGGTATTTTTGGCCTTTTCCAGCTCGCTTAAAATTCTTTCCTTGGTCAGGTGGGGCCTGTACACGCGGGTAGAATTCATGGCATCAAAGGTATCTGCTACCGCAATAATACGTGCTTCCAATGGAATATCGTGGCCCGCCAGGTGGTGTCCATAGCCACGTCCGTCATAGCGCTCGTGATGGCTCTTGGCGCCCACTGCAATCAGGGGGAAGCGGGAAATTTCCTCCAAAATGGCGTTACCGATATCGGTATGCTCCTTCATCTTGGCGTATTCCTCATCGGTCAAGGGACCGCGCTTATTTAAAATCTCATCGGGAATAACCACCTTGCCCACGTCGTGGAGCATGGCCACGCGGTACAGATTATCCACTCTTTCCTTGCTCCAGCCCATAGCCTCGGCCAAAAGGCGGGAGTATTGGGCCACGCGAGCGGAGTGACCGCAGGTATAGTGGTCTTTAAGGTCAATGGCCTTGGCAAAGGAGCCGATGACCTGGTCTAGGAATTCTTCGGTTTCCCTTTGCTTAGCCTGAATTTGCTGCAAACGCCGCCGCATATAGAGGCGGTAGCTGCCAAAGAGCAGGCCTATAATTAGCCCCAAGGGCAGTAGGAAAAAGGCGGGATATTCGGAAAGCTTCTTTTCCTTAATCAAGGTATAAACCTTTTCCTGGCTCAGCCTGCCAGTGCGCTGATCATAAATGCCCACGTGAAGCTTATAGGTGCCACCGGCAAGGTTGGTATAGGTGCGCTCCTTATTCTCGAAGCGGCTGATTTTTTCTACATCACGATCAAAGCCCTCCAGATAGGTGGACATGATCACATTATTTAAGGTATTGGTCAGCACATAGGCCTTGTAGGTAATACGGGTGGCGTCACTGGCGATTTTGAGGGGCTTGTTCTCGTCCAGAGGATAGTCCACGCCATCGATATTGATGCTGGGCACGCAGAACTTTTTAGGGCTGGTGCTCTGGTCCAGGCTCTCCAAATTCAGCTCACAGAGGCCATTTTGCAGGCATAGGTAGAGTTTTTCGTTACCCTCGATATAGTTAAAAGAGTTGGCCGTTAAGGCGCCACTGAGGCCCTCCCGCTGGCTCAAGAGATATTCAAAGGAGCCATCCTTTAGAAGCTTAGAGGCAATGGTCACATAAACACCCTGATTGCAGGTGACCAGCATTTCCCCGGTTGGCAGGAAGAGAAAATCAAAATTATTGGTGCTGGGGAAATTATTTATCGTATGCAGCTCACTGTCCTTAAAATAGGCAATGGAGTTACCGGTGGAGATCCAGATACCTCCCTGATCAGGATCCTTAGCTATGCGCAGGATAACGCCGGCTCTGAGGCCATCCTGCTGGTCCAGGGTATGGACGATCTGGTCGTCCCTAATTATGTTGACGCCGCCACCATCGGTGCCCACATAAATCTTGCCATCAACCTCTAGGAGACACAGCACCTGAGGATTAGCCAGACCGTTGCGACCGGTGAAGGTTTGCACGACCTTGTCGTTGCGGATAACACCTAAGCCATCACGGGTGCCCACATAGATGCTGCCATCACTGGCCTCCATGATTACTCTGGTGCGCTCATGGGGCAGGCCATCTTTGCGGCTGAAGCTCTTGATGGTGCCATCGGGAGTATATTTGACAAGGCCTAGCTTGGAATAGGTAGCAAACCACAGATTGCCCTTGCTATCCAGATACACATGGCGGGTGCGGATGTGGCGCAGCAGCTCGCTGATGGGCGTACTGATGCGCTGCTCCCCTTTCAGGGTTAGCAGCCCCCTATCGGTGGCCACATAGGTGATGCCGTTGTGCTTGAGCACGCTGTTGACGACTCTAGGAGTAATCCCTGCCAGGGCAAAGATATCCCTAAAGCTATTATAAGTGAGCTTAGCCACGCCCATGCGGGAGGAGCTAAACCACATATTATCCTCGTAGTCCACCATGATGGTGTCCACGGAGTTATTAAAGCGCATTTTATCGATGGCGTGGAAGTCGTCTTTAATGTCAAAATAGCCCACGCCATTATCAGTTGTTACGAAAAGGGAGCCATTAGGACGCAGCAGCATATCGTTGACGGTATACCTGCCCTCAGTGGTCATGGTTTTAAGTATCTGCACCTCTTGGCCGGTGATTTTGATTTTTACGACCTTGTCGCCGGTGGTGCCTACCCAGTATTCATCCGGTCTATAGGGGTCTGCCTCCATAGCTACCACGTTGCCAAAGGCGAAGTGGTCGGCTTGAAAATAGCTTGCCAGCTCCTGTCCCTTGTAGATAAAAAGAGCGCCATCCTTGGTCAGACCACAGACCTTATTGCCCGGCGCCGGATGCAGCTCCTTGATGTACTGACGAGCTAGGCGAGGGTCGGCTTCCCTAGTGATATAGTCTTCTTTATTTTTAAAGCTCAAGCCCTCGGTGGTGCCGATGTACATTAAGCCTTCCTCGTTTTCAGCGATGTCCCTGATGGTATTGGAGGAGAGGCCATCCTTACGCTGCCAGAAGGTGAAGCGATTGTCCTTGTACACCGCCAGGCCGCTATCATTGGTACCGATGTAGAGCTCACCCCTTCGGGATACATAAAGATTGGCCACGCTGTAGATACCGCTAGTCACAGGATAGCGATAGAAGCTGGTGCCATCGTAACGAGTGAGGCCATTATAGGTGCCAATCCAGATAAAGCCATCCGGGGTCTGGACAACGTCATTGGCAGCAGAGGAATCTAAGCCGTTGCTGTTGTCATAAACGGTCTCCACGTAGCCAAATCTGTCTAGGGTCTGGCGCTGCCCGGCCTGGGACACATTCAGACCACCTGGCGCAGCACACAGCACTAAAAGTGCGAACATTATCCCCAGAGCCCTTTGATATAATTTTTTCATGAAAACATCCTGCCATTGTTTCATAGAAAAGCCCCCATTTCTCTTGCTTCAGCACACTTATAGCTCTATATTAACTCAAATATACAGCATTGCATTCATTCTTATTTTATCACAGAATGAGCTTTACAACAAAGATTATTTTCATAATTACTTATGTTTTTAGTAAGCTGGCCAATGCAATTCCTGAACATTTTGCGGCGATTATCCAAAAATTGTTCATTTTTTTACATTTTATTATTTACCTTAGCCCCGGCATATGATAAAATTGATTTGCCGTAGTATTCTAAAAGCTCATGTACTATTGATGCTACAGCAAATTCACATTAGGGAGTAAATTAAGATGGAGAACAAATTAGTCTATGTAGGTAAGACCAAGAACGTTTATGCTCTGGATAATGGCAACTATCTTTTAGAGTTCAAGGACGACTGCACCGGCAAGGACGGCGTTTTTGATCCGGGCGAAAATTCTGTGGGCCTGACCATTGAAGGCGTAGGCGATGTCAACCTGCGTATGTCCATGTATTTCTTTGAAAAAATCAACGCTGCGGGCATTAAGACCCACTATGTAAGCGCAGATTTGGCTAAAACCACCATGGAGGTATTGCCCGCTAAGGTATTTGGCAAGGGCCTGGAGGTTATTTGCCGTCACAAGGCTGTGGGCAGCTTCTTCCGTCGCTATGGCCAATACATCGAAGAGGGTGCTGACCTGCCCGCTTATGTAGAGACTACCTTTAAGAACGACGAGCTGGGCGACCCGCTGGTTACTAAGGACGCACTGGTAATCCTGGGCGTGATGACCGAGCAACAATACGAGGACATCAAGGAAATGACCCAAAAGATTACCCAAATCGTGGCTGATGACTTGAAGGAAAAGGGTCTCGTGCTCTATGATATTAAGTTTGAATATGGCTATGATGCTGAGGGCAAGGTTATGCTCATCGACGAGATCGCTTCTGGCAATATGCGCGTGTACAAGGACGGCAAATACATTGATCCTATGACTCTGTCCAAGCTGTTCTTCGCTGAGGCCTAAGTTTTTTTAAAATAAAATACGAGTATTTTAAAGGCACTCCCTAGACATGTTCTAGGGAGTGCCTGTTTTGCTTGGGGTTCCAAAACGTTACTCGAAACAAATGTTTGCGATAGAAGCAAGTAAATATATTGATACGTAAAGGCAAAAAAAATAACTCCACTCTGCAAAGAGTGGAGTTTGTTTTCGTGGTAGCGCTAAAGGGCATCGTCCTTAGGGCAAGTTTCATGCTTCTATTTTCAAAGCCTTTAGATATGCCGATTACATCCCCTGCTTATGACGCCTTTTGAGCCAACTGTGCACATTGGCTGCACTATACAGTACATCCGTCACGGTTACTATTCCTGGATCCACAATATAGCAAACGATATAGTTATCAACCACCATTTTCCTCATTCTCCATGAATACTCTGGTTCCATATCAAAGAATGGGTACCTCTCCGGAAGAGTATCTAATGAAAGAATTGCATTCGCAATACGGTTGTATTGTCTAAGAGCACTTTCAGGTGCCAACAGTGTTTTGGCAATATAATTGTATATACTCTCCATATCAGCTAAAGCAACTTCAGAGATATTTACACTATATACTTCCATTAGCGGTGACTCTCCATGAACTCAGCAAATGCTTCTGCAGCACTACGTACTCTTCCTGCTTGGTAATCATCATACCCCTTTTGCAGTTTCGCATGCAGCTCCTGTTCCGTCATTTGAGAGATATCTATATCAGCAGGAGGTTTAGGAATGGTAACAGGAAAGGGAATCCCCCCTACCAATACTATTTGATTGAAGAACATATCAACAGCGGTTGACATAGGAATACCAAGCCGAGAAAGAATAGTATCCACATCTGCCTTTAGGGTCGGGTTTATACGCAAATTCAAGGTTGCTGATTTTTCCATGTTTATCGCCTCCATTTGCTTATATTGTAATCACATTGTCGTTACGTGTCAACTGAAATTGTTGTGATTTTATAACATTCCTCGATACAGGTCTCTTGCCTAGGACAAAAGCGAGCACTGCAATATTCCATGCAGTGCTCCTAACTTAATGCTTCTTATATATTCTTAGCTCACCACGGTCAATGGTGTATTCGATGGCTGATATATCCTCGCTAACGACAAACGGAGCCAAATTAAGCTGTACAACGACATCTTCCTTGTTGACGGTTATACGAGAAATAAACATATCAATAAGTTGCTTGGTCTGCTTCAAATCCCCTGAATTAAACATGGCCTTGGCCTTATTGAACAGGGCATTTAGCTTGCCAGTATCTACGCCACCAGCATAGACTTGGCTTTCTTCCTCTGCAAGCTGGGTGCAAAGCAAATGCTTTTCGTGATCCAAGCTATCCAAGCGCTCCAATAGCAGCTTCGTGGTGGTGCCGGATTCAATCGCAAGCATTATATTGCTTATTTTCTTGTCAACAGCTTTAATTTGTTTGTTCAGCTCCTTGAGCTTGGATGCCTTCTCATGCATGCGTGATTTTACCATTTTTTCATATTTGTCCACAAGCTTGGGAATCATTGAAGGGTCAAAGATAATACCGCTTAACAAGTCAAGCACCTTTTTCTCCAGCATGTCACGATTTACATCTGGATTATCGCATTTCTCTGCCAGATGTTTACGCCGTCCAGCGCATCTGTAGGTAACGTACACGTATTGGGTTCTCTTATTAAAGCTTCTGTTGCCACTGTATGCATATCCACAGCATCCACAGAAAACCTTTCCCGTCAACAGGTAGCGCTCTTTGTTCTGTACATTTCTGGTCTGCTTGCGCTTGTCCAGAATAAGCTGTACCTTGTCAAACTCTTCCTTACTTATGATAGCAGGCACACCGTCATCAACAGTAATGATGTCTTCAGAGTTATTGAACTTGTGGCTGTTTATTGCCTTCTTTCCCATAAAAGAGTGAGCTATCCTTCCATAGAAGAACTGGCCAGTGTATTTGGGATTGCGCAATATATCATGAAGAGAATTGCGTACAAACAATGCCCCTCGTTTGGTTTTGTAGCCGCCATCATTCAAGGCCTGGAGTATTTCTTCGTATGGCTTGTAGCTTGCCGCCATACTAAAAATCAGCCTTACTGCCTCAGCTTCCTCTTTATTGATTACCAGCTTCTGAGTAGTGCCATCTACGTCATATCCAAGAGGAGGGGTGCCACCATTGTGCTTGGCGCTTAGGGCATTTTCTTTTTGTCCTTTTTTGATTTCTCTGCTCAGATTCCTGCTGTAGAATTCAGCCAAGAGCTCTGAAAGTCCCTCCATCAATGCTCCCTCAGGAGTATCGGAGTCATAGTTTTCGAGGACACTGGTCAGCATTACACCTTTTCTTGCAAGCTCTACCCTATAGCCAACGGCGTCACTCCTGTTACGAGCGAAGCGATCCAGCTTGTGCACGATTACAAAGTTGAATTCACCCCTCCCAGCATCCTTAATCATACGCTGGAACTCCGCTCTATCATCACTGGTAGCAGAACGTGCCATGTCAACGTATTCCCTGACTATTATAATCCCGCTAGCATCAGCAAACTGCCTAATTGCCCGCACTTGCGCATCAATGGACGCTTCTCGCTGATTTTCGCTTGAGAATCTGGCATAAAGTACGGCTTTCGGCATTACTCCCTGCCTACGCAGCCTGTTCACCACATCCGCCAGTAGCATTACCATCCACTCCTTCCTCCAAGTCAGCAATAATTTCAACTAAAATATCCAACAATTCCGTACTTAACCTTAAGGTCTCCGTAGATTCATTGCCTTTGCTGCTTATCATAATCATTTTTTTATTCATGGTTTTTCCTCCTAATAAAACAAAAAAGCCGGAGCTAAGGAGATTTTTTCTCCTAGCTCCGGCATTAGTAGCTAAATCTTGGTTGCTCAAGCTCGGTATATTTTTATTTAATTTTGTCTGCCAGCTTTTCTACTGCCTCAAGCTCGACTTCATAGAGCTGCTTGCCTATCTTAGCGACAATAACCGCCTTGCCATTGTCACCCACCACGATGTCAAACATCCTTTGTCTTTTATCGGTATCATAAACTTTTACGCTTTTCACAGTTAATCCTCCTATTAAAAGTTGTATTCTATATATCAATCATTATTATAATATCAATTTACATAATGAGATTTTTCTAATTTTAATTATCTATTTTAATCAAAGAGACAGTATCTTTTATATTTAAACTTTAAAATCTACGAGTAATTATTATTAATCTTTTCCCTGAACTTTTCTTTTGTGTAATATCAATACCAACTGCAGAAAGCGCGGTTTGTATACGGGGGATTTTTTTGCCAAGTGCGGATGCACTTTGCGGAAAGTTGTTTTTTGCATTCGAATACTCGACAATGCCGACTTGCGCTTTTAGTTTCTCTAAAAAAACGGTTGGCTCAAATCTCATAGTGGGGGTGCCCATTTTCTCAGCAAATTGCTTCACGGCGGTTGATAAGGGATCATCATAAACCATATCGGCAAATTTCGATTCCTCATTTTGAGCAAAAGCATCAAAAAACTTCTTTTCGCTTCCCCATACAGCTTTTGAAATTGCACCACCTAAATGATAAAAATCAGCCAAACGAGGGGCATTATCAGGCTTGATGGTCTCGGTTAATGGGATCGTTTTTCTAACAGCATCAAAAATGGCACCTATAATCAGCGGTAAGTCTTCTTTAAACTTCTCCCGGAGATCCGAAAGCCGCTCCCTCTGTTGCGTAGAGATGCGTTGCAGGTTTATCTTTACGCAGCGATCCATAAGGTCACCTCTAGTGGCAAAATTGCCGATACCATTGAGGAGCAAGCAGTTCCGGAATGTAGTTGTGTGCACATCCGCGTCAGTATATAGCTTACGAGTGCTAAAAGCACCAAAACAAATGGCTTGGCAAAGCATGTCGCTAATCTCAGGCTTAATCTGAGAAATATTATCAAACACGCACAAATAATTATCAGCTAAAACCGATGCCAAGTTCTGTGTAGTGCTAGGCAACAAAGGACAGGGGATACGACTAGGATCGACCACAGACTGAATTAGTTCTGATGCCACGCTTTTCCCGCTTCCCGCAGGGCCACAGAAAAGCAGGATTGGCCGAATCTGATTTGGCCAAAACCAAGCTACGATCGTGCAAATCAAAAGGACGATATCGTTCTCTGAAGCCAAATTAAAATATTTGTTCACAATATCAGGAAGGGCTGCAGCATCTGAATCTTGATGCTTAACCTGCACTCCCATATTCTTAGAAGATACAAAAACGGGGTCATCAAGGCTCAACTCGGACTGAGTCAGGACAACGATTTTAGAGTCATCAATTCTTACAACCTCATTCTCGCTATTGTTCAAATTATAATATGCCCGATTGTCTTTAAATGCAATTCTATTATACACTGAAAGATAGCGTTTATTAAATCTTGCTTCAACAGCACATTCTTCAATATATTCGGTGAATTCGGAGGCAGCGACAAATTCCTTATAAGTGCTTTTGAATTCTGAAATCAGAAAGTCTGAAAATTCTCTGGAGTAAAGGGCAAAAAGCCGTTTCTGCGTACCATTGCCTGCCAGCCATATCATTTCCTTCGCAGAATAATCCGTAAGGAAAAGCTCGCTGCCTTTAATAACTTCATCAAAATACTCTTTAACCAAAGCATCAGTACCATCTTTATTTTTTGAACTATTATTTCCATTCAATTTTTTGATCTCTTCCTTTCCCTTCGGAGCCAAAACTGCAACCTTTTGAAGGATGTCAACAGGCAAAGCCTCGACTTCTTCAGGATATTCTAAAATTTCTGAATATCTGTGAGGTCGTTCATCTGTTGCCTCAGATTTTCTTGCGACAGTACCGTAAACCTTTGTTAAATGCCAAATCGTGTACGTGGACGTATCAACAAAAGCGTCTTTAGTGTTAAATTTCTTTGCAAGGGCAAGGAGAAAATTCTTAACACTTTTCTCACTTTTCTCGTCGGCAGGCAGGTCTAAGCGCCATAGCAGGTGATAACCATTTCCCGAAGTGGCAAAAAGAGGCAAGGGCCCTCCCAGATCGTCACAAATAAATTTTTGGATCGCTTTTGCCACCTCATATGAACACCCTTGTTCATCATCAGTGGACGGGACGTGCTGATTGTCGCATGCACGAACAGGGTCAATGTCAACGAGCAGCCAATTAACTTCCTTGACATCACCCTTGTTTGCACAGCGCAATTCCCTGCCCGCAGCTTGCAATGGCTTGTTAAGAGCGCCACACATTTCTTCGTCCAATTCAATCCTATTCAAATTCGTAAAAACATTGAAGCCCTTTTCGTTCCATGCCACAGCCTCTGAAGCAGCGGCTTCGACTTCGTCAAAAAAGCCCACCATTGGCACCCCCTTGTCTTTGCAAACAAAGATCTCAAAGGGAGTGCCTTCTTGAAGCATGCTCAAGACCATCTTAATGTGAGATTTCGCATCCCATGTAGAATTCGCATTTGGTTGCATTTTATTCCCTCCTTTAATTATGCCTATACCGTCCCTCCTGCCACTATGGCAAGAATTAGGGTGTAATACAAGGATAGCACACTGTTAAAAGCTCGTCAACTGTAATTTATGCGTATTTGTTTATATTTTTTGTATACATTGTATTTTAATCAATGTATTGCAAATGTAGATTTTGTCACAAGAATAGCCTTTGAGCCAGTTTAGCCTGCCTCTAGCATCCCTAAACCTTTACAGTCACCATTTGCTGCTCAAACAAAAATTCCGCTTTGCCAAGCCAGCATATGGTGCCCTTAAGCGTGTATTTTTACAGTGTACAAATATCGGAGCTTTTTAGCATGGTATGCAACGTCACTTTTTTAACCCACTCAAATCTGCTTAAAAGAGAATTAGCCATGATACCTAAATAGGCATCATGGCTAATTCTTTTCTTCATATATTATTTTAGTATCAGCTTACACTCAAACCTCGGGCAAGAATCAACCGCTGACTTTGGCAGGTTATTGAGCTTACACATTTTCCGGTCGTTATACATATCGCTGGTAATACCCCATGAATTTATATTGGGTGCTACTGGAGTGATAGCTGAGTTACACGGATCATACCAATTCTTGCAAATGCAGCAATACCTTGCCTGCTTCGCATTGAAAACATGCATAAGCAAACCTCTCTTTCAATACATCGGCATATACCATCAGCTTTTGAGTTCATAAAAAGCTCCTCACTTTGCCAATTTTTTTTCAATATAATAGTATACAAATTTGCCGTCCCTAGCGACCCTAGCGTCCCTCAATACTTCTTTAATCGCTCTGCTATGGCGCATCTGCTGCAAACAAATCGGTACCTGCTTATGCCTGCAAAACTACCCACCTTGAGCCTAATCAACGTACCCTCAGATTGACATACTTCGCAAACACCATGCTTCCTTTCCGTTTTTCTTCGGATTACCGCATCTGGTTTCATAATACTCACCCTACTCTCAAATGCAATCATTGACAAAAGCGTCATAAGCATACATTTTCAGTTATTATCACTAATTTCTTCGAGCACATTTTTCAAGCTCTCAACCATCTTGTCTTGGCTAGGAAGGCTGATTCTTCTTCTACTTTTAGCTACACGTTCGATATTAGGAACAATCAGCTTTCTTGCAAAAGCGTGTCTATTACTGGAGGCATACATATCTTTTAAAGATGCTCCTGTAATTTCCCCAGCCAAGTACTCCACAGCCTCCTCAGCTTCGGATTGATTGAGCAGGTAATCCACGGCCAAGTGTTGGAATTCATCTTCAATAATGCCCACCATCTCTTTGGCATCATCCTCTATAAACTCATCGGTAACCGCAGAAGCAACTTTTCCAGCCGCACTACCACCAGCAAAGGCACCAAAAAGTCCGCCCACAACTCCGCCGATAGCCGTACCTATTCCAGGAACGAAAGAACCCAAAGCAGCACCTGCTGAAGCTCCGGCAGCCCATCCAGCAGTACCTCCTGCTACCGAGGCACTTGTATTAACCAGATTCTTGAATAGTTGGGCTCCAGAAATTCTTCCCCTGAATATGTTAACTACATCAAACGTTGACAGAACAACCACTGAAGCCACGCCCGTGATTATATTGCTACCCAAAAGCTTCTGGGCGCTCTTCATGGCTGCAGCTCCATATATATTGGTACCACTTCTGAAAGCATTTACTAGAACTGAAGAAGCCTTGGGTCCCATTATGCGCACAATCTGTTCAGATGTATTGGCTACCAATCCGTAGGCACCTGCTTTGGTCAATTGTCCAGCCAATACAGCAGTTGCAAAAGCAACACCACCAACTTGAAGGCCACTGCTTACAGCATCATGTAATGCATCATCGAAGTTTTTACCATTCCATACTGACACAGCAAAAGATAACACTGTAGTAATCCCAAACGTAGTTGCCCCGATGATAGCACCATTAACGGCATCATATGACAACGACTCTACAGTACCAAATTTTGCAATATTCTTAGCCTGTTCATAGGTAAAGTGTCCCTTGCGGACAATGTTCTTTGCTTCCTTTGGATCCGTTACGCCAGGAACCTGTCCTCTGCGAATCCGCTCCTCCATAGCTCGGACCGCATCATCGTATTTGTCAGATGGCACCTCTATTTGCATGGGTGAACCATCAGCATTCAAGTAGCGGAACTTACCTGTTTCATCAAAACACTCTTTGATGCATTTTGAACCAGTACTGCAGTACTTGCTTTGTATGCTTACGCCATCAACCAATCTGTCTGCTCCGTTTTTGGCATTATCATCTCCAACGATATGTGCATCCTTTCCTGTAACTGTGTCATACAGATGATTTGCACGTTCAGCGGCAAAGCCATGGCCCCTAGTAGCACCATATTTTACTTCGCCTGATATCGTGCTGGCGTTGCTCACATTGGAATATACAGTACCCGCTACATTAGCGCTCTGCTTCTTTACTTTTGTACCACAAATATAACAAAATGAACAACAATCAGGAATGTTGTTACCACACTTGCTACAACGCATCTTTTTCACCTCGTTCTGAGTAATGGCTTACTTATAAGTATATCACACTTTTGAAAAAACTCCTGGATATTCAAATCCAGGAGTTCTCTCGATACCGAATTAAAGGCCCCATTTGCTGGCAAAACTATTTACTTTTTTGTCTGAATCCTGCTTTTCTTCAGCTAGTTCTTCATCTGTTTTATATGTAACAATTTTACCAGTTACTTCTTTATACCAAGCAATAGCCTCTTGCCTAGTATCATCGATTCCACCAATTACAAATAGATCTTGATTCCAACTCTTATAGTGTCCGACAACGTTGTCAAATTCAGTAAGAGCAAATACCCTTCCTGTGAATGGCATTATCATTTCCCAAATAACTAAATAAGAACTACAAGGATAGTCGTTATCTCTTACAGTTAATTTAGCTATTACCTCTCCAGCATTAAGAACGGATCCATCGACATATTTTTTAAAATAATTTTCAGGAGTTTTTAGATTTTCATTTAAATTATTAAAGTTGACAATCAGATTCTTTTGATATCTTATATCTTCGTACCCCCAACGAGAAGCTTCTTGAACCATTTCGCTTAAAGTACCATATTGGTTAATATCGTCAGTAGAGTTGATTAAATTGTCAACCCTTTCAAAAATGGCATTTTGTTCATCCTCAGACATTTCCAAAAAATCAGGATCAGCCTTCATTTCTTTCTTGATAGTATTTGGATGCTTGTTGCCTGTCGGATTAAAATCGGGATCCAGGCTAATGATAACTCTTTCTTGATTCTCTTGCATAATAAATTCCTCCTAAAAAATTTTTATACTATTTCTCCTTATTCTCTAAGAGTACCCTATAATCAATCTCCAAAGCATTGGCCAACATCATAAGGGTCTCCAGTTTAATCGCTTCTCTGCCTCGCTCGATATCAGATATCCTTGACCTCGATACAGATGACTGTGTAGAAAGCTGCTGCTGAGTCCAGCCTTTAGCTCGCCTGTAGAAAAGAACATTGAGCCCTATTTTTTTATATTCCATGGCGAACATAGACGTTCATCCTTTCCTTTGTCCTTACTAATATTATGCCATATAATAGGCCAAGTAGACGTTCTATATGTTGACATTATGTGCTATATAAAGAACATTATTCGCCTATTGCCATAAAATGTCACTATGTGACAGAAAACGTCCATGTAAGAAAAAAGGCCCACATTCATCAAAAACATGATGCAATGTGGGCCTTTTATTACTTTGTATTTGTTTAGTAGTACTAGCTCAATAAACCAAATACTTCTGATTCATCACCACGATTAGCAGCCTTCACACCTTCATAAAGAATATCGCTACCAATCTTCTCCAACTCAGTTGCTCTTACATACGTCAAAGAATCCTGTGCAGAACGGGTGACAGCATTTACAAGACCATACAAAGTAGTATCGTGTTCAGCCAAATAGTGGTGGATAATACGCAAACGCTCTTCTTCATCAAGGCCAAAATGCTTCGCTACCTTATCGATGCTATCTTGATAATCAACTACTCTTATTTCCGCAGCAATCTTCATCTTCTCAATGACCTTCATATAGTACAAAGGGTCCAGAGCGGAAAGCAAAGAAATACTTACTCGGCTGAACAAGTCATCTTCATCCACGGTACTAGCCTCATACTCTTCAATAGTACTGAACTTTTTACCAAGATGTATATGTCTCACTGACTTATTGTATTTCGGCAAGGTCATTCCATTGGTGCATACCAACCTAAGGCAAAAAGGGGTAATAGCTATTCCTCCCATACCTACCTCAGAATTAGTAATTAAAGCTCCAAACTGGATTACATCCCCCACCCTCACTTCTGCCTCTTCTTTGGCTGAAACAACCTTTAAATACATTTTTGCATCAGTCAATGAGGATGAAACAACAGAAAGTCCCTTATAGTTTTCAAGCATGGGGAGCAGGGTTTTCAGCACATCCTCGTTTTCAAACCGCCTATATTTGTCACTGAGAACGGCGCGAGCATGCTGTCCAATGGTGCGTATGAGTCTTGTGCTTCTGATATCCTGTAAAGCAGTATTGTAATTGATGTCCACAAGTTCAGGGTATCGCCCCTCAATACGGTTGATATAGGAGTATGGGATATTACACAATGAGGCTAGTTGTTTTTTTGCATTCTCCTGCATTATATAGGAACTATCACCAATGCATAATTTGCTCCCCATACAATCAGAATGTACAACCAAGTTATTGGCATCAACGCAGTAGTCTCTTTTTATCAGAGACAAATCATTAACCTTGGAAACCAGTTGTTCAACTGTCATATCTGTTTTCATTAACCATTACCTCACTAAAAAATGCTCTCTGTACTGGGAATATCCATAGCATCACTATTTTTTTGGTCGTCCGCATAGCTATCAAAAATATCACAGTTCTTCAGCCAAAATGACATTGTATACGAATCATTGTATACTACAATCAGCTTAGTCCACTTTTGCCCAGCGAAGTAGTAATTGTGAGATGCCTCAGGAATAACACCCTCTAAACCCTCACTAAGCCCAAGGTAAATATAATCCTCGCGGCTCTCATTGCCTTCCAAAAGGACTATATACCCATAATCAAATATATCGGTATTAAACTCTTCAAAGGAGTACTCTTTATCTTCATCAGCCCAAGCATGAATTGCCTTCAACTCATCAGTTATGAGATCCATTATCTGCTTCGGTACTGCCTTCTTCTCCAGTGCTTTAATATCGCCAACAGATTTTATTTCAATCATACTCTCTCACCACCTTGGTTTGCCTTCTTTTGGCAATCATAACATAGGGCCTTGCCAAACCTCTTTATTGCAAAATCTATCACTTTCTCCGATTTTATTGGTGCATTACACAGGCAGCAGCGAATTACACTGTCCCTTTCAGAAGTTGAAAGTGTTTGATTTGAATAGGTTTGTGCAGCAGTGGCGGGGTGGCGGGAGTGGCGGCAACTACTATTTTTATCTATTTCAAATCTAGTAACATTATTTTCGTCAACCACTACAAACTCTATAAATTCACCACTGTCCTTGTCGTAGGTCATTTGGCTGACACGGAACTTGGCAAATGTCTTAGGCTTGCCATTGCTCCCTACAAATACTTCGTTCTCATTCAGCTTGAATCTGATGTTGGGAGCATTATATAGTTCTCTGCCTATACCCCAGTTGAAAGCTGCCCGTTTCTCGGCATCCGAAGCCTGGCCCTTAGTCGCTTCGGTATTACTCTCAACACCAACATCCTGTTTACTGATCCATTGCTGTTTTTCCTTGTCCCATATTGATATCGTACAGAACAAATTCCCACCAATCATTTCATGGCTACGCTGCCAATTCATGGGCCCATACACAGAATCCAAGATACGCATATCGCATCTAGCATCTTTGTAACAAAGTAGAGTTACATAGATACCGTAGCTTGTCTGCTGGATTTGTGAAACCCTCAGCTCCACATCGTTTGGAGTCAATAAAGGAATTGTATTGTCCATGTTCCTCATCCTTTCTCAAAAACAGAAAAAATAAAAGGACTACCCTATCATAAGAGTAGTCCTTTATGGTCGTTCAATACTTTAAGCAGCTTCCTCATGAACCACTTCGCTCAGCAGGAGTTCTGCCTGAGGAGTGCTGTTAATAAACACAATGTTGATACCATTTACTAATGCTGGATACCTAGTCGAATATTTACCTTGGAAAATTGCAGTTACCTCTGCGTCTTCCTCCACAATAGACAGTGCTTGCAAAAGTTGTTTTTTAGTCATTCAAATAGTTACCTCATTTCTTAATCTAGTAGTATTGGTTTCCCCTCTATCATGCTGCATGGCTATTAGCATCCATAGCAAGAGAAGCCTGATAAGCTTTATTACACACATCAAATACGTTGCAGTATTCACTACACTTTCGTCCTCCCCATGATTCCCTGCCTGAGCAATATTGAGGAAGGATATTATTCTTCAACGCATAATCAAGCCTATCCTTCTTTTCCAAAAAATACCTTTTCAACCATGTATCACTGATTCTATTAATCTTCAAGAGATATATTGGTTGATTGATATTTCTTTCGCTGGCAATGCGCAAGGAGTAGTCACGGACATACATCTGGATGTACATTTCCTCAACAGGAAAGTTGTGCTCCTCTAAAAGCATGCGATACGCATTAAGCTGGACAGCCCACTCAAAGAGATGCCTAACCCCATCTTTTTTTACAACCTTTCTAGTTTTCGGTTGTCCTTTCTTAATACCTGTTTTATATACTTCACCAGTAGGTTCATCGACCTTATAGAAGCCTAATGCTATTGCAGCTTTATATGATGAAGTGACCTTATAATCAAGGAGGATATGTTTCCCATTACCCAGAAGGTCTCCATAGGCATCAATCTGTCCAGTAAATATTTCGTTACTCAGGCGAAGCTCAGTAATAGCAAAAGAAGGGGAATGCTGTTCACAGATTGAATGAACAGCGGTACCATGCATAGCAAAAATTTGGCTCTGAGGATTAACGGAATAATCGCTCGTCTTTTTGAGAAAAATCTCTCTTGTTCCAGAAATCAGCTCTGTTACCGAATACTTTCTCCCTAACTTCCTATCCTTTACGGAATTAGCAACGGCTTCTAAGGTCGGCTTTCCCATACAACGGATATGATGCGGACACAAGGACAGGCATTGGGAAATAGGGACAACATCATGATTGGGACATACAAAATTAACAGCACCCATTTATGCGGCCTCCCTAGATACGATATATTCAGCCTCAGCATTATAGTAGTCACGGAATACGTTGATGTTCACAAAATACTCATCATCAGTATCGCCATACATCTGGTCGATCGCCGCTTTAATATCCTCTATAGAATCATGGTAGCAAAAAGCTGCTTTAGGAAAGTATTCCTTTAGATAGTGGTACATATCGAGGAAGGTTGTGAAGTATTCCGTTTCGTAGTTATCATCAAGACACCAATCAACCTTAAATCGGTCTGGATAGAACACTCCAGTCTCGTCCTTCACCAGATAGATATCATTCCCTGGTTCTTCACTGCAGAAGGAAATATGGATTTCATCATGGTATTTCTCTGAAAGAAGGATGATGATGGGAGCCATGTTATCTTCCCAAGCCGTGGTGGTTTCACATTGGAAGAAATATACTTGACTCTTTTTAGTGATAAATTCATCACATGCGCTGACATGGTCAGTCCTGTTTACTCTGAATGGTACAATGTAGCCATGGGCCTTTAAAAGATCCATGACCAAATTTTTCCCATCAGACATAGCATCATAACAAGCCAATACCTTTTTGTGCAGTTCTTTCAACAGCTTGCTGTTACGTGAACTAAACGTGATCGAGTTGACAGCATAATTACACATGTATATGCCTCCTATTAAAATATATTTTTGACGCTCTCTTCCGCAACACCTAGATGGTTGGTAGAAGAAAATCTCCCTAAGAGTTGATAACCACCATCAAAAAACTCTTCGGGAGAGAAGGGTAATAATTATTGTAATAATTATTACATAATAATTATATATATTTTAATAATCTGAAATTACGTTTTTGTGTTTCAAAAGATGTATGTTTAAACTATAGCAAAAAAAAGAGAAAATCGGTACAACCCGATTTTCTCCTCTAAACTGCAAATTGGTAAAGCGCTTATCCTCAAAATTGGACGAGATGCAGTGGTAATCACACAAATTATAAAGCTGCCACCACAAAAGAAAATACTCTCAGAACTCTAGCCCCACCTAAAAACCACCATTCTGTATCTGGAAAATAGCCTTCTGTGACTCTATCTCAGCACGCAAAAGTTCTTCATTAGGTAAGTACAGTTTATATTTGCTTGCAAACAACTGCTCATTTCCTCTTAAAACAGAGTACCTAGCAATGTCCTCATCCGTTTCGGAACACAGAACAATCCCTAGAGTAGGGTTATCTCCTTCCCCACGCTTTAACTCATCGTACATACGGATATACATATCCATTTGACCAACGTCCTGATGAGTAATCTTGCTCGTTTTAAGATCGATTAGCACGAAGCATTTCAAGATATAATTATAGAATACTAAATCAATGTAATAGTCCTGCTTAGTTGTGTGGATATGCTGTTGTCGTGCAACGAATGCATAACCCTTGCCCATCTCCATAATAAACTTTTGCAGATGGGTAATAATGCTAGACTCCAGCTTGCTTTCTGTGAAAGATGTATCAGATGTAAGCCCTAAAAACTCTACAACCATAGGATTTTTTATAAATTCCAGCTTATCCTTCTGGTACTTCTCCGTCAAGCTTTCCATTTCCTGCTTAACAGGTTCCTTTACTTGAGAACTAAGCATGCGGTAGTAATATTGTGAATCTATATTTCTTTGAAGTGTCCTAGTACTCCATGTCTCATTAATAGCCTCATTTTCATACCAAAAGCGAGCCTTGCTATCTTTTACTTGTAGTAAAATCAGGTAATGTGTCCAAGATAAAATACTAGTAGATTTTCCAGTCAGTGCTTGGAAAATCTCAGGGTATGTTTTGTAGAAATTATAGAATGAATACAGATTAGATTTTGTAAAACCTTTCCCATATTCACCAGTCAATTCTTTTGCCAAATTTTTTATAATCTCAGCACCATATTCTGCCCTGCCCTCACCTTTTAGTTCTTCTTCAGCTATACGTTTACCAAGCAGCCAATTTCTATTAACTAAGGCAACATTTACTGCAGCAAAAGCTGTTTTCTGAGCAGACTCTATGATAACCTTCGCATCACTCAAAAGGTCGTTAGAATTAACATATTGTATAACACTTCTATCGCTCATTGTAGTACTCCTGAATAAATTTTATCTATAGTATGCCCTATCTACAAAAATTATACAGAGAAAATGAAAATCAGTCAATCAAAAGCCATAGGTAGCTTTGATGGTTGAAGTATTTATCCTTATTAAGGCGATATACTGAACCTATTGTGGTGCTGATTGTTAAAACAATACATTATATGGTATCAAATGATGCCAAAATTATATTTCGAAAGGAAGCTCTCATTATGAGAAATAAGAAGAAAAATATACGGAATTTCAATAGACTAGTGAAATTATACAAGCAAAGCAACGAATACTTTCTCTACAGAGCCAGTACCCAAGCCAGCATAGAAGCTTCACTAGCCAATCACCTTCTTCCATATTTTGGAACAACACGACTAGACAAATTGGACACCTGCCTGATAGAGGATTGGCTGTACACACTCAAAGAAACTCCACCGCTTAAAGGTGGTTGTTATGTAGAGCATTTATCTGAGTCAACTATATACAACCTTTGGATACTTCTCCGCAGAATTTTGGAGTTCGCTTGTGAAAAGAATATCCTCATGGATAACCCATGCAATAATGTACGCTGGGGCATACGCCCACATCTACCAATCCATGCTCCCTCATTCATATATGATATATTTGAATTTGACAGATTCCTAGACCAACTGTTCTCGCAAAAGAAGCTTGCTGTTAAAGTGAAAAATGCACTTCTGGCCCTTCTTATACTTAGGTCTAATACAACAGTAGCTAAGATATATAGGTTGAAATGGTCTGACTTCAATGTCAAAACGGGAAGTATAACCAATCGTGCCAGCAATATTTCCTTGATACTGGATGACCTGTCCCTAATGCTGCTGCAACAGCACAAGGTTTATCAGGATGAATGGCTAAAAAAGCATCCTGCTATTAAAAATACTGGGGATTATATCTTTATATCAACCCGTTACAAGCCCAACGAAACAGTTGCCAAGGCCCCTCATGCCAACAGTTTTTATACTTGGCTCAGAAATCACAACAAGAAGCACTCTAATGACCTTATCAGCGTGAGAAGTCTACAATTGATGGGTAAGGTATATGAAATGGATTTTCCGGACCCTTCGGATAAAAAATACTATTCCATTATAGACTCTGAAACCACCAAATACAACATTACCTGCCTAGCTACTCCATAATATATCTACTTCAAAGTACTCATGTGTGGTTATACTCTATTCATTCTAGAAAAAAATATCCATCATTCACTGCATTGCGAATGATGGATATTCTTAATTTTTGATTGCTGCACTGCCCCTACATCAGTTACCATTGGTTGCCATAAAATTCTTTATATCCTGACCTAGGATACGATAACTTCTGCCTACTTTGGTACTTTTTAGCTTACCACTCTTTAACAGCTTATACACTGTAGTCCTTCCCAGCTTTAGTAGTATGCATGCTTCTTCGGTGTTGTAGTATTCATCTGTCATAACATAACCCTCCCTAAACAATGTATAGCATCAACTATAATTATTTGTTGTTATTTTAGAGTTAAATATTCTTTGATAATAATACTACAGTAGCACTATACGGTTATTTAGCACTTTATATACCTTTGATTCCTATTCCGTGGTTGTTCTGGAATGGTCATCCTAATTAGCTTCATTTCAATAGCTGGAACAAGATAATTCCTACGAAAGCCTTCCTTGGAGTTTAATCCAAGCTTTTCCATAAGTGCCTTACTTGTGTAGGCTACTTCATACTCCATAATACTAAGCAAGCTCTGTATATGCTCAGGCAACTGCTGACGGTCACCAATGACTTGTGCAGATACTTCATCCAAAATCTTATCTATTTGAGATAACATGAACTCAATAAATGTGGTTGAAGACCCTGACCTATGGCACTTAGAAATAGCATCATAGTATTCTTCCTGAAACTTCTCTATCTGGCTTTCTATAGGAGTACTTCCTTATTTTTGACTATGGACTGAACTTTGAGTTTTTTAGGGCCAACAAGAATGGCTTTGAAGGCGGTAAAATAATGTCGCTAACAGAGCTCATCTTCACTAAGCAAGTCACACTGATTAAGGCCCTGCAGGAAGCTGCTTTCGCAGAGGACAAGTACCAGGCATTCAGAAGCGAGCTTGTTGATACCATCCTTGGCCAAATCAATGCGCTCAATAAGAAAGCTGTAGCTGTACGATTAAAGCGTAGATACGTAGAAAAATACAGCCAGAAGGAAGCTTTCACCAACCTTAGCAGTGATGCTGTAGGTGAATTATGTAAGGAGATAGCTCCGCTGGTTTATAATGATGATCAGGACGAATTCGCCAAGCGCTTTGATAACTTCATGTACGGAATGATGATAGCACTCATCGAGCAGCGTAAATCATTCGTATTTGCCAAGAACCAGCTGATTAAAACTTCGGATTTACTGCTGGCCAAGGCAGGAATACCGCAAATTAAGATGAAACTGCCTGAAATTAAGGCCGTACAGACAGAGGAATACTGGGACGCAAATGATATATTGGTGTTTGAAAACACAAGAAAAGAACTGCGTGACCTCATCCAGCTACTGCATGATGGTAAGAAGCCTAAGATTATTAAAACCGTGCTCACCGACCCAATAACAGGTGAATCAGAAGGGCAACCACTTCCAGTAGATCCTGTTTTTGAAAATTACAAGAAAAAGGTTAACCGCTACATCGAGGAAAACAAGGATAACTTGACCATTTACAAGCTAACGCATAACAAGCCCATCACCGATGCTGAATTGGATGAGCTACAGAACGTTTTCCTAAAGCAACTGGGCAGCAAGGATGATTATAAAAAGGAATTTGGTGCTACTCCGTTAGGAATACTTATCCGTACCACAGCTGGCATGGACAAGGAATCCGTGAGGGAAGCATTTACCAGCTTTAGTAATAAGCAAAAGCTGAACCAGAACCAGATGGTTTTCTTGGAAAAACTAATTGATTACGTTAGCGCCAATGGCTATGTAAAAACACAGGATGTATTTGATGGTGCACCTTTTGACAAGCCAAAATCCATGTACGATATGTTTGAAATGCCTCAAATTATGGAGATTTTTGATATCGTAGATTCATTTGGCAAGAATGCTATGGCTGAAAGAGCCGTAGGATGACTTAGAAGATAGCTCGCGGCCAAAAGCCGCGGGCATCTTTTATTTTTTTCGCTCAGCTTTGCTATCTTTTTCATTAAGCATCAGCCTACTTTGCAATACAGTCTGCTTATCTAATACCTTCAGCCTGCAATCATCAAACATTACCGATATCCTGATATCAGTGATGGACTTAATAATGACACGACCAAATTTTTTATGGAAGACCACCATGTTAGCTTTGAAATAATTTTTCGGAAGAGCAGCCAGCTTCGTAATTTTTTTGAGGGTACTTTTTACGATGGATCCTTTTGCATATTCCGGAAAAATATTGTCGCAAGAACCATAGCCATACGGAGAATAGTAACGATAAAAGCTATCAACGCTAATGAATGTTCCAACAAAACCCTGAGTTCTCATGGTAAAATCCCCCTTTTTTGGTCTTTGAAATTTTAGGTTAAAAATCCTCAATTATATCATATATTATTGGAGCGTGTTCTGTCAAGAGATTCCTCAAAGCAAGCAAAAATTTTTTAAGAACACATCAGTGTAGCGTTATTTTTTGAAAAAATTCCCTCGCAATTTTGACCAGAATCCCCAATTTTAGGTATAAAAACAGCCCTGCTTTAGCTAGTGGCAAATAACGCCAGCACCGACGTTACAGCAGACTAGTGAAAAAGCAGGGCTGTGAAGGAAGTATGCTGCCATGCTGAAAGGTGGTATTTTCACGGAAAAAATTTTTTATTTTTTTGGATCCGTTGCATTTTCGGCAGCCCTTTCCTTTGAGCATAGTATATCACAGAAAAAATTTTCTTTGGAAATAAGCTTTACGCACAAGAAGTAGGCACAGGAATGCGGCCTAGTTATTTTTTTGAAAAAATTTTTTCTCGCAAATTTTCACCAGTAAACCCAATTTAAGGCATAAAAATACCCCTGTTTTTGCTAGTGACCATAGGGTCAGAGCCGAGACTACAGCAAACATAGCTAAAAAACAGGGGTATATAGGAAGCGTACCATTGTAAAGGTGGTAAAAGATGGCACAAAAAATTTTTTTGACTACTATCCGGCAGTCAGCTTCCTATATACCCATTATACCACAGAAAGAAATTCTTGAGGAAATAGAGTTTACTCACAACTTTTTATTCACAGCAATAATTTTCGCTACCATACTTGATTTTTGCACTAATGCCGCTTGTGTCACTATTAAAAATCACTAAATTGGTGTATAATAGTGGAAGAAAGTACGTAAGAAAGTACGTAAGAAAAATAGAGGTGCCAAATCATGGATTATAAGCCACCCTTTACGATAACCAATGCAATACTAAAGTACGTAGCTTCTATTTCTGAAAAGCTAGGTAAGCTTAATGCTGTTCAGGGCTTGGAGAATAAGCCGCATCTAAGAAAAAACAATAGGATTAAATCTATTCACGCATCCTTGAAGATAGAGGCCAATTCCCTTTCC
The DNA here is from genome assembly GCA_034086985.1 of Phascolarctobacterium sp. Taxonomy (GTDB): domain Bacteria; phylum Bacillota; class Negativicutes; order Acidaminococcales; family Acidaminococcaceae; genus Phascolarctobacterium_A. The sequence continues at coordinate 595 of JAXDZG010000018.1, read as the reverse complement.
TTAGGGCAGGTGAGGGACGTAATCAATGGTAAGCTGGTGCTGGGCGAGCAAAAAGAAATACAGGAAGTGAAGAACGCTTACGCTGCGTATGAGAAGCTAGCTGAAATAGACCCATACAGCATCAATGATTTAAAGCACTACCATGGCATCATGACTAGGTATCTTGTGGATGAAGCAGGAGAATTTAGAAGCAGTGAGGAGGGAGTATTCAGCGGAGAGCGGTGCATATTCATGGCTCCACCTGCTAGGATAGTTCCTCAGTTGATGAGAGAACTGTTTGAATGGATGAAGTCTGCTAAAGACGAGGTTCATCCACTAATCCTCAGCAGCGTATTTCATTATGAATTCGTATTCATTCATCCATTTACCGATGGTAATGGCAGAATGGCTAGATTATGGCATACAGCTATGCTCGCTAAATGGAAGCCGATATTCGAATATATACCTATAGAAAGAGCAGTTTCTACGCTTGGAAAAAACATCTTTCTCAGCCGTCGGGCAAAGAAAAGCGCCTTTTGAGCAACGTCCTGCTGTTCCAGGAGTACCATTGGAAGTATCCATCGCACGGCTATCGCTGGCTGAACGCCAAGATACG
>JAXDZG010000017.1:0-14749 GCA_034086985.1 Phascolarctobacterium sp. | reverse complement strand
CGTTTTCTTACCTCAGAAAGAATGCCTGCCTTTTGGGTTGCTCTTTTAAATCTGCGCAGTGCGCTGTCTAAAGTTTCATTCTTGCCAACTTTAATTTCTGCCATCTGTTCTCCCTCCCTCCACACACTTAGGGAAGTGTATCTGCAAATTAAGTAATTAGATGTTACCACCTAAAAACACTTACTGACCCATTATACAGGAAACTTCAACATTTGTCAAGAATTTCAGCAGGGAGGCCAACCCAATACTTTGCCGCCGATAATATGAATATGCAAATGCTTCACAGTCTGCCCGCCATCATCACCGGTGTTAATGACAACGCGGAAGCCCTTCTCGGCAATACCGGTTTTTTCGGCAATCATTTTAACCTTGCTCAGCATATAAGCAACCAATTCCGGGTCTGCAGTGGTGATATTGGCAGTGTGCTCCTTGGGAAGCAGCAGCACATGCACCGGCGCTGCGGGAGCAACGTCGTTAATCGCGATCATCTTCTCGTCTTCATATACCTTCGTAGAGGGAATTTCCCCCTTAATAATTCTGCAAAAAATGCAATCCTCAGCCATGTTTCATGTCCCTCCTCTCGTCGTTTTCTATCTAGTTGTTATTCTAGGAAAAATAGATATTTCCTGCCAACTACACTAAAAATTATATAACTTTCGCGAGCGACAAGTGTGTACCTATGACGTGCTTATACGGAACGTATTTCGGCCACGGTAGAACCATGATGATGACTCGAAAAACGCTAGCAACGGACAGGCTCCTTCGTCCGCGAACCGCCTCGCCTTGCTACAGCAGGTTTTTCTCTTGACGGATTAAGCGGTCTATGTGGGCGTGCGAATCTAGAAAACGGAATCCGTGCACGTCATAGGTACCACTTGGAGCGTCTACTACACCATTTCACCAACTAACCAATCATCCACTATGCCTGTTATTCTAACCTTGGCAATAGTATTGGCAAGCTCCTCCGTCCCCGGTACAACAACGCGCACATACGGCCCACACAGGCCCTCCATATGTGCTGCGTCCACTGGCTGCTCGAACAGCACCTCTTCCACCTTGCCCACCATGGACACCAGCGTTTTATGATGCAATCTTTCGTCCACCTCTGCCAAACGCGCCGCACGCTCACTCTTCACTGCCTCATCCACCTGATTAGGCATCCTCTCCGCCGGCGTTCCCTTGCGCTTAGAATAGGGAAAAATATGCATCTTGGCAAAGCCACACTTCTCGGCAAAGGCCATAGTAGTTGCAAAATCCTCCTCAGTCTCTCCGGGAAAGCCCACAATCACATCCGTAGTAATGGCTACATCCGGCACCTGACGGCGAATATCTTGGAGCAGCTCCGTAAAGCGAGCAGTGGTATAGGGTCGATGCATGGACTCTAAAATCTTGTCACAGCCACTTTGCAAGGGCAAATGCAAGTGCTTGCATAGGCGCGGCTCCTGAGCCATGAGCTCTAAAAGACGCGGCTCCACCTCCACGGACTCCAAGCTACCCAAGCGCACACGGCTCATACCCTCCACGCTCAAGGCCGCCTTCACTGCATCATATAAGGTCACATGCAGTCCTTCCTTGGCCAGCTCCTTACCATAGCATCCCAAGTGAATGCCGATGAGCACAACCTCCTTATAGCCTACCTCCACCAGCTTGGCCACCTCTGTGCGAATGCTTTCTAGGCTGCGGCTGCGCAGGGGCCCGCGAGCGTAGGGAATAATGCAGTAGGTACAGTATTGATTGCAGCCCTCTTGAATTTTGAGGAAGGCGCGGGTTTTATCCGTTTCCGTACCCACCCCAAGCTCTTCGAACTTGGTATCCACCGTCATTTTTTGCACATTATCCAAAATCTCTGTTTGCTTGTGCTCCAAGGCCTGCTCCACCAGCTCCACAATGCGGCCACGCTCCTGATTGCCGATGATCACATCCACACCGGCAATGGCGCGCACCTCTTCAGGAGCAGTCTGGGGATAGCAGCCCGTGACCACAATCAGGGACAGGGGATTATGGCGCACCGCCCGATTAATAATCTGGCGGGATTTGCGCTGGCCCGTATTGGTCACAACGCAGGTATTGATGAGATATACATCAGCCTGAGCCCCAAAGTCCACCACCTCATAGCCAGCCTGACGGAAAATTCCCTCCATGCTAGCGGTGTCAGCCTGATTTACCTTGCAGCCCAAGGTATAAAAAGCAATTTTCTTCATTTATGCTTAGTCTCCTAAATCTCCTGTTTCATAAAAAATGGCACTAATAGCCACAAGCCCTGCCGTTTCGGCTCGCAAAATGCGTCGCCCCAGGCTCACGGGCACAGCCCCCGCCTGACGGGCCAGCTCCAGCTCGCCTTCACTAATGCCGCCTTCCGGGCCAATCATGAGCAGCAGCTCATGGATGCCCCCGGCGGCCTCCGCTGCCTTCAGCGCGGCCTTCAAGCTCAGCCGGTCCTCGCATTCATAGGCGATAATCTTGGTCTCGCAGTCGCAGCCAGCAAGCATCTCCGCCATGGATTGGACCGGCTGCACCTGCGGGATGATATCCCGCTTGCTTTGCTTGGCCGCGCTTTCGGCAATCTTCTGCCAGCGCTCTACCTTTTTGGCAGCCTTAGCGCCCTCTAGACGCACCACGCTGTGCTCCATAGCCACGGGAATGACGCTGTAAGCACCCATCTCCACCGCCTTTTGAATGATGAAGTCCATTTTCTCGCCCTTGGCAAGGCCTTGGGCCAGCATTAGCTTCACCCGTGGCTCATGACTCTCGGCCAGCTTTTCTATGCAGCGCACTAAGACACGCTCGCTATCGATGGCGGCGATTGCCGCCATCGCGCTCACTCCATCGTCGCTGACGATTTGCAGCTTATCCCCGGGCTGCATGCGCAGCACCTTGCTAATATGCCGCGCATCCACGCCCTCAATATACATTTCCTCACTATAAAGCTGAGGAACAAAAAATCTATGCATAATTTAAACACCAGCCCTCTTATATGGACAGTCGCTATTTTTTGCTAAACTGTAATACTACCCAGCCACCGCGACGATCAATTGCAGTTACGACAAGGCCCTGCTCCGCAGCCGCGGCCTCTACATCCTCGCGTCGCTCCTCAATAATGCCGCTGGCCAAGAAAATACCGTCATCCTTCAGCTTACCAGGAATATCGGGCAGCAGCATAATAATAATATCCGCAATAATATTGGCAATAATAATATCTGCTTGACCCTCGGTACCATGGAGCAAATCGCCCTCACGCACCTCAATCTTGTCACTTAAGTGGTTATTGGCCACATTCTCGCGGGCTACGCGCACGGCCACGCCGTCAATATCCACGGCCTTGACCTCCTTAGCGCCACAGAGTGCCGCCGCAATAGCCAAAATACCGCTACCGGTGCCAACATCGAAAACCAGCGCATCCTGATGCATCACCTTTTCCAAGCGCTCCATCATCATGTTCGTAGTATGATGGGTGCCGGTGCCAAAGGCCATACCCGGATCAATTTCAATCACATGCTCGCCCTCTCGCGGAGTATAATCCTCCCAGCTGGGCTTAATGACCAAGGATTTACCCACGTGAGTTACATGAAAATATTGCTTCCACTCATTGGCCCAATCCTGCTCGGACAGCTTGCGAAAACGGGTATTGCCAAAGCGATATTGACCAATGCGCTCCTCCACCTGAGCCAAGCCTTCCTCAATCTGGGCTAAACGCTCCTGCAGCTTATCATCGTCCGCATAATAACCGCTGACAGTCACTACCTCGGTATTTTCTTGCTCAGGAATATCGCACAGCTCCCAGGTACCGCTGTTGCGTAAATCATTTATCAACTGGGGATCCTCAATAGCCACACCCCTGGAGCCTGCCTCCGTCAAAATCTCGGACACAACCTCCACTGCCTCATGAGTTACCGCCACATTTACTTCAATCCAATTATCCATCTTTAGCGTAAGCTCCTTTCGCTTCTCTGCATTTTATCTTCTTATTATACACTATCCTGCTATGAATTGTATAGAATATCTGTGACAATCTATTGACGTTAGCAGAAAATAACTTTATACTTTAAATATGCATTGTTTTTAAAATAAGGGAAAAAGGAAGTGTTGTAATGCTCACACTTGACAAAATCTATCATGCGTCCTTCGTCTTAAAAAGCGTAGCGCGCAAAACCGACCTCATTGCCTCTCCTCACCTTTGCGAAGGCCTGGACCTGTATTTAAAGACAGAAAACCTGCAGGTAACCGGCAGCTTCAAGCTGAGAGGCGCATATTACAAGATTAGCCAACTCACTCCGGAGGAAGCAGCCAAGGGCGTTATCGCCTGCAGCGCCGGTAACCATGCTCAGGGCGTAGCCTTAGCAGCTACCAAAATGGGCATTAAAAGCGTTATCTGCATGCCCGACGGCGCTCCCATTATGAAGGTAGAAAATACCAAGCGTTTGGGCGCGCAGGTAGAGCTAGTTCCCGGTGCCTATGATGAGGCTCATGACCGTGCCGTGCAATTGCAAGAGGAAACTGGCATGACCTTCATTCATCCTTATGATGATGAGCTGGTTATGGCGGGCCAAGGCAGCATCGGTCTGGAAATCTTAGACCAATTGCCCGATGTGGAAGCAGTAATCGTGCCCATCGGTGGCGGTGGCCTCATTAGCGGCGTGGCCTTTGCCATCAAGAGCCTGCGTCCCGAGGTCAAGGTTTATGGCGTGCAGGCAGCAGGCGCAGCCAGCATGTATAACGCCTTCAGAGATAAAAAATACGAGACTCTCTCCAGCGTTAATACCTTTGCCGATGGCATTGCTGTGAAGACTCCCGGTGAAAACACATTTGAAATGATTTGCAAATATGTGGATGATATCGTTACTGTAAGCGAGGACGAAATCGCCACTGCTATTTTAAGCTTGATTGAAAAGCAAAAGCTTATTGCTGAGGGTGCAGGCGCAACCCCAGTAGCTGCAGCTATTTTCGATAAGCTGCCCATCAAAGGCAAGAAGACTGTTTGCCTCGTTTCCGGTGGCAATATCGATGTTAATATTCTCTCCCGCGTTATTACCCGCGGCCAAATCACCACCGGTCGCAAGGCTGACCTTGTGATCGTCCTAGACGACCGTCCGGGCCAACTGCGCCAGGTGAGCGAAATCGTTAGCAACTGTGGCGCCAACGTGGTTGGCGTGCAACACAACCGCAGCGATGTAAATATGCCCATCACCGGCTGCTACCTGAAGCTGGAGCTGGAAACTCGCGACCAGGCCCAAATTGATGAAATCAAGACCAAACTGCTGGCAGCAGGCTTCACCCTGCTCAATAACAACGCAGTGCATTATTGATAGGTTGTACAAGACAAATCCCTGACTCTGTTGAGCCAGGGATTTTTGTTTTATAGTTCAGATAAAATCTTGTAGCTTTCTTCCAAGCTCAGCATCCTTACTAAACTTTTCTTACGGAAATAACAGAAATTACGGCTTTTTTGCTGCATATTTTACAAAATATATGATCATCTACAACAATGGTGTCATATAGAGCGGTAGGTAAACAATTCCATTCTCAATCTTTAAGTCAGCACTATGCAAAACGTAAGGTATATTTACTTGTTGCTCATATTTAACCATAAATTTTTTAAGAGAAGTTAAAGTATAGTTTTTCCCTGACTTCACTTCAATAGGAGATATATTATGTCGATTGCTAATTTTGCTTTTAGCGATGAGGAAATCTATTTCCATACGCGAAGAAGCATCCTCACGAGAAGAATTAGCATAGAAATATAGCTTATGACCGGTTGCTACCAGCATTTGTGCTACAATATTTTCCACTATCATCCCTTTGTTGAACTCCAACTTGTCAAAGAGCAGCTTTTTATAAATCTCCTCCGAAACAAGATTGTTTTCATCAAAAGCATGGCTGATTAATAATCCTGTATCGGCCATATAGCATTTTAAAAGTCTCTTGTCAAGATTTAGCCGCAAGCCCACATTGGGCTCAGTTGCATTATAGCAGTTATTAGCTATCATGGCGTCGGCCAGCCAAAAAATAGCTTCCTTATACTCGCTAAAGCGTGCACCCTGCTTTAGCGAGGATAACTTAAAATGCTGATTCTGATTTTTAAGCTGCGATGGAATTTCATCAAATATTGCTTCTACCTCTAACGCATATTCATCTGCGTGCTTACGAATATCATCTCGATATAAATTGAGTATTCTTCTTTTTGCCTTATCCACCTCATTGAAATCATTACTTTCTATAAAAGTGCTAACTGCCTGAGGCATTCCACCGATAATAATATACTGTCTTAGGTAATTCATGGCCTTACGATGTAAAGCTTGACCTAACGGACGTTGGTGTATAAAACAATCCCTCAACAAGTCCATCATAGTATCATTGCCCAATGCCCATAGAAATTCCTCAAAATCCATGGGATACATTTCAAGCTGATCTTCTTCCGAAGGAATGAGAATGTCCTTAACATTCTTTTTAATAGAAATTAAGGAACCTGTCTCGATATAATCATAAATTCCATGCTCTACAAGATATTTTATGGCAGAACGGGCTCGTGGAAAAAGCTGCACCTCATCTAAAATGATCAAGGTTTCACGGGGATGAAGCTTAACGTTATAGATGCTTGATAAGTACAGAAAAAAAGTATCCAAATCATCTAAATAATGCTCAAATAACTCCTTGACCTCTTTCCCTGCTTTGTTAAAATCTATGAGGATATAAGTTTTGTATTCTTTTTTGGCAAATTCTTCCACAATATAGCTTTTGCCCACACGACGAGCACCCTTGATTAACAAAGCGGACTTACCGTTGCCTTGCTTCCACTGTAATAATTTGTCATAAATTTTTCTGCGCATCTTCCCACCTCTTGTCCATCTTACACAGATCGCGATTTTTCAACAGCCGTTTTCTACATAAATCAAGATTTTTCTTATGCTCATTTTAACATAAATCGCGATTTTTTAATAGCCATTTTCTACATAAATCAAGATTTTTTCTGAATTCTAGGATAACGTATAATAAGTTGCGCAAAACTATTGACAGTACCTCGATATTTACAGTGCATTCTTAATGTATATGTAACAAATCCCTGACTCTGCTGAGTCAGGGATTTGTTGTTTTAGTCCTGTGCCTTCAGATATTCTCCTACAATTTCTACAAATCTTTTAGCATTATAAAGCTGTTCTTCAGCCTGTTCTCTTGATACCTCGTAAAAATCTTTGTAATCACTTTCATTTCTGCTATTGAATGCTTCACCAAGAATGTCAGATGCCTCCACAGGAATGATGTGTGTCTTTATGTACTCACGCCTAAAATAAGATATTACAGCAGAATGCTTTAGCTTGCTCGTCCATAAAGCTCAACCCCATCCCTAGCAACATTTTGATAAAACAGAGTATTCTTCATCTTAGAAAACTCATTACCGCTACTAACAACAAGTGAAACCAACTCATCTCGTTCCAAGCTTATATCATTAGTATGCTTCCACAAAAGTCTCTTTATGGGATAAATTTTATCATCTGCAACATCTAAAACCACCAATATATCAATATCTGAGTCTTTAGTACTATCTCCTCTAGCCTGAGAACCATATAATATAATTTTATCAATATCATCTGAAACTGACAATAGTGCTTTCACAACCTCATCAGTCACGATTTTTAGCTTTTCTTTGCTGCACATATTATCACCTCACATTCTTATAATATAATTATACACAAATGATCCTACGCTTTCAAGAAATATTAATCTTTCTACATTCCTCGAATAGCCAACATCCTGCCAAAAAATATAAACTGACATCTTCTCTATTCTAGAAAATACTGCACCCAGTACTGCTTATAGCCACCAATGCCGTTAGCTCACTACATTCTTTAGTGTAGTTTTTTCTGACGGGGCAGATACTCCTCTCTACTGCAGTTTATCTGCCAAGGATTGACAATAATTTGTTATTCTTTGCTGAAATGCAGATAACACTTGTGGTTTTAACTCCTCTAGCACATCTTTAGGAGAACTATAACCCTGATTAGTTGCAAACACCTTCAGATCTTTGGTTTCATCCTTAACGTAATAGAATATACTTTCTACCTCTCCGGTACATCCGTAGCTATGTACTTTCCCATCATTTCCTAAAAAAGCTGCATGACTATTTACGTATTTAGCAGTAATTAGTACGAGCATATATGCCTTAAGTGCAGTGGCCATCACCTTTAAATCATTATTTGCAAGTTCTGAATATGGTCTCCTATTCATAATATCCCTGCCAGTACTTTTAGCAATTCTCTTAGCTAGCAGAAGCTTATCTCTACCATTAGGGACTATGATATTGCATCCAGTACTATCTTGAAGCAATTTAATGTCTTCTACACTAAACACTGACATACTATTCCGCAAGCCATTGCCACAACTCTTTTGTATTAACGCAATATTACGTTCACTAGCTTCAGACGCAAAGCATGTTGAGGTTATAAATATAAGCAAGCTAAAGGCCACGAATACTATTCTATTTCTCATTTTTGATCAAACTCCACAGTAAAAGTTAAAGCGAAACCCCACAAACGTTAAAGGTATGACCACACTGATGTTGTTGCGCCAACCACAATCTTTGGTGGAATGCCATTTTACTTAACCTTTTCTAACGGAAATAACGGAAATTACGGCTTTTTTGTGTTGATATGTACCCTCTTTGCTGGACAAACTAGTAAGGAGGGTATTTTTATCAATTTTTGCCGTTATTTCCGTAATTTCTGTTAGAAGTGTGCAGATATCTAAATAATTCTGCCATCCTTATGTGCATCACAAAATATAGTCATGTGGCTTTACAATTCTAGTAGTTGTTTTACACGAGCCACATCATCGGAATTACAATCTATCTTCTGAGCCTTAGCTAACATTTTTTGAGCATTACTTTTGTCATGTAACGCCATGTAAACTTCACTCTTTTGGCAATATGCTTTACATACTCTATTTTTATTCATATACTTAGAAAATGCATTAATACAATCATCGAAGCAAGCTAATGCCTCATCATATCTATTTAACGATTTAAGTATTAAGCCTTCAAAATATAGATTTAAAGCAATTTGTTTTTCTGACGCCACGATTTTCTTTTTATTAGCTTTATAAATAGCCCGAGCAGACTCATAATCCTCCAATGCCTTTTCTGTCTCATCGACTTGCAAATAATTGTATGCTCGTCTAACAAAAGCATTCCAATAATTAAGATCATAATCTAGACATAAGTCAAACTCAGCTATTGCTTCTTGATATTTCTGTTGTGTCTCAAATACATAGCCTCTAATGAAGTGCCCATCCCTTTTCTTTTTATAAGTATTAATCAATAGATCTGCTTGCTTTAAACAGGCATCATAATCCTTATTGGCAAAATAGTGGGGAATCATTCCAAATAAATACCCTACTTCAGAGTTGACTCCACCATGTTTTTTCACCATAAAAACGCTAAAGTTATTTGCCATTATTTTATTGTTTTGTTCATTTTGGAAATACGCGACTGCATCCATGAGCTCATCATCACCCATAGTAATATTCTCAGCATGAACACTAGTCGCTTGAACAAAAAGCATAAGCAGACATGCCATCAATACTTTTACGAATTTCATAAGCTTAATCCACCTTTAGCCTATAAACTGCACCATTTTTATCATACCTGTACACCCGCACATAGTATTTGCCAGGAGCCAAATAAAACATTTTTTCAGCCACTTTATTATTCACATATACATCGCTGATTACTCTCTCGTCCGTATCTAGGATTTCGAAACGACAGGAACCCTTCAACACGTTAGCTAAAAGGCGTACTTCTCTACCATTGAACAACTCAAAGCTATAATACTGATGCTTGTCAGAATAGTTTCTTTCATACGGCATGTAATTAATAACTGGCATGCCTAGAGTCAGTCGATGTGCATAATGTGGTCGATAAATCTCCGCTGGAGCATTTGATTCGATTACTTCAGCATCTGCCTTGACCCTATACTCACAATACGCATCCTTTTTAATACTATAAAAATCAGATTTTAGCTCATAAAAGCCTGGTCCAATAATCATTGATTCGTCATCAACACCATTAGCTTGAGGATTAATTCTTCTACCAATCGTATTTTGTTCCATATCATAAAGCGTATGATTTACATGCCCGACACCATGGCTGATCGCATGGATGTTCAATATAACAGGCTGATATATTTCTATGGTTCTGATAGCAATAATCTGATTATTCTTGTGATATTGCTTCCCAGCTACACCACTATAGTACCTTCCGTCTGGTATCATTTTCTCCCGCAAAACATGATTATATCCATAGTTAATCTTCGGACCGTGGCCATATCCATGCTTACTTGTAGAATAAGGATAATGCGCAGCCAACGCGGATGCACTCACTGCCAACATAGTAACCAGAGCCATAGACATAATTTTTTTCTTCATGATCATTCCTCCAATACTAGTAAACTATTTTTTCTACGCTAAACCAATTAGCTTTTTCATCCCATTTAAAAACAAAATCACCTTTTACACTTAAATCCTTCTTCCAAATGCTAAAGGGTATAATAAATCCATCCTTACAAACGACCATCTCACCAAAATCAACCATTGTGTTTCCATAATACTGTTTGGCTAAAGCCCCTGTATCAATATATTTAGCATACTTACCATTGATATATTTTCCAAAAATTACATAGTTTGAATAAGTATATTGAGATCTAGATGCATAGAAAACCATGCCGTTACTACCTTTAAATTGTGAAATGGTACTATTCAAGAAAAACATCTCAGTGTAGTTTTGCCCATCACCCACCCAACATTTGCCTGGACGAGTTATCATATCAAAATCAATGACAAGTCTATCACCATTAGTATTGAAAACAGCTATTCCTTTTTCATATCCTGTTATCTTCTTTCTTATTTTACTATAATGCCTTGATGCCTTTACAGAAGCTCCCTCAAAAGAGTAGCCACCATCACGATTAATATCATAGCTAGCATAACCAATTTGCACTGGCTGACTAAAACTCATAGCAAAGCATTGAGTAGGCAGAATAAAGCTAATTAACAATAATATACTTAACAAAATTTTCTTCATGGTTATTCCTCCAATAAAAAATCATCATAAATACAATCTGCTATTTCACTATTTCAAAACACTCTAACCAATCCTTCCATTTGAGTCTCAATTCATTCGACTCCAATTCCTTACCTCTTTCTGAATAACTTACGATTAAAGCATCTTCCTCAATTCTAATACCATTATAATCATATCCTTTTACCTTTGTTGATGCTTGCAATCCATCACTATTCCAGAACACCACATATTTTCCTTCTCTATTTTTGCCGAATACAATTACCCTATCAGCTGATATTAGTGCATAGAGAGCACCTTTTCCCTTAAGCGGGACGCTGTACAAATCATTGTTATTAATACTTATCTCAACCTGACTATGTCCATCTCCAAAACACGCATTGTTTCCTCTACGCCTAACATCATATTGAACACACAATATCTCATTGCTATTATTAAAAACAGCAATCCCTGATGTCAAAAAATCTTTAGGTTCAGGTCTGCGTATACAAGTAGGATGCGGCAAGCCATAAGCCCAAGCATAACTCGGATAAATACCTCTATGCCCTTCGAAGGTGAAACCTTTCATTTCTATAGGTACTTCATACTTATAATCTTTTAGAGTTGAAACCTTATGAGTACCATATTTGACTGTCCCAAGCTTACTAGACTCGACACTAAAACACACACTTGCAAAAAACAAGCAAACTATCAAATCTACAGCAAAAACGAAGTTGTTCTTATACATTTTAGAAAGCCTCATATCTCATCTAGATAAAATACCATTTTGAAAACATCTATTCTTAATATTTAGCTAGAATAAATCACCCGATAAACAATCTATTCTTTATAAACTTTAAAATTATATCCTTTTCGCTTGACACTGTAACACTTTTAGGAATCTCTTTTGTTGGTCTTCTCCTTTGAAACCTTTCATATCCTCCACCTAATCTTATCACCTTAGTATAATTAATTGTAGTTTTGCACTGAACAATCGTAATGTTATCACCTTCAGACAAAGCTTTGATATCTAGAGGAACCTGTATGATGTAAACTCCTCTTTCCTTCTCATTTTTCCACCCTAGTTGCATCTTCTCATAACCTAGGCACTGATTATTGTCTTTTAACATTACAGTGCATTCAAGCATAATATCTTTAGGAGAACGAACATCCACTTCTAGCACATAGTTGTTACCAATCCTTTTAACGTTACAATCTTCTATAGATATACCCTCTTTTTCCAATTCTTGAGCAGTTGCTTCCAGCCTTCTTTGCTCCATTTCATAAGGAGAAATCATATCCGCAAAAGCAGTATTAGTTCCCAACAAAGCAGCAATAACAGCAACCACTAAAAATAATTTTTTCATATCAATACCCCCTGCAATATCCCGCCAGCCAACTACAACAATTGGTTACTAGTAATACCAAGAATAGGCCCTGCCCTCCCTTAGGCAAGACATAAAGCATCATACAGTATTCCAAAAGTAACACTAAACACTCACCTAAAAAGATGGCCCAATCTATTCCCATACTAATAAATAAAGTATCTGACATCAATATATCATTAAAAAGCACATTGCTTACAAAATTAGTTAATGCGAACCAGGCAAGCACTTTTTTATTCTTACAACCGATGCAATACAGGACAAATACTTCGATAAAAATGGTTATTAAAGCTGTTTCTAAAAAATCTCCATCGAAGACAACCCCAGGTGCAAGCATGTCACTCATCATGCATCACCCCCGCGCCTAATTTAGTAAACCCTATATATCCACCAAGGAACAATAAGACAAACTGTAGCATCACTAGTAAAGGCAAGCTCAGCATATACTCTTTAAAATACCATCCGGGGATAAGACAGCCAGCAGCCAAACCAAAGGCTAAGCCAGCCTGATTTGGCAAGTAATTATGCATCATTTTCAATGTTAATGGCATTGCCATATTACAAAGCAACACGAAAACCAACATCGGTACTAATCCTACAAACTGTAAGGTAGTAAAGCTTGTTAACATTAAAAACAGCACCATTTGTTTATAGCCTAACTTGTCACAGCAAATTCCACCTAAAGCCTTTCCCAGCATATAAATACAAGGTAATAGCAATGGCATCCCAGCAAGCTGCACAGTTCCCGAGAAGCCCCGTATAATTACGCAAGCACTTAAAGCAACAATGGACATCCCTATAAGCAGAGTACTCTTTTGGTGGCTACTACACATTCCTATATTTGCACCTACCTTATAACTCTTAACTTCATAATCAGTATCCATCATACGATATAGGAAAAATGCAGATACAAAAACACCTGCTAGCATGATGTATAGGCTGATGATTCCTTGCGTACCCAATGCTAGTCCCAACGCTCCACTGGACACAAATATTCCTGGCTCCTTATAGCCAGCGTAACGCTCCAAAACTAACCTGCCAGCAACAACATGAAATATGCTATTACTTAACCCAAGTGCCACAACTAGCCATTGCCAATCTACATTGAGACATGAGCCAGCAGCTAGCATAAGCATGGCAAGCATCAATAGTTTTCTTGACAACAAGCTCCACTTGTCACTTACTAAGCCAATAACCCATTGTGTTCCAAAAGCCCATAAGTTGTATTGTAAAAATGCCGATACTATCTCTGCAGTTTCCAGACCATTCAAAGCCAATAACGATAAAGCAGCCCCACATGTTCCATCTACAAAGAAATGAAGAATTGTTGAAGTAATAAGCATGAGTAACTCCCTAAAGCAAACATATGTTATTGTTTGAGTTGAATAGAATAATATATCCATTGTTATCAGCTATATTCTTGATCAATACATATATTGAAATTAATGTTTTATATTCCGACAATGTATATTCCAGACAAGTTTCCGCCAAGTGTAGCCACCCAAATTAGAAATACAATTAAAGTAATGAATATAATGTGAATAATATGGCAATGCAATTGGAATATACAAATTGAAAACAAGAATGTATTCATTACAGGTGCTACAGGCTGCGGTAAGACCAATCTGGCATGCGCTCTGGGAATGGAAGCATGTAAGCAGTTCTAACTGTTAGTGGTAAAATAAAAATACAGAATCGAGGATGCGGACATAAATTTAGAGATGGCTAGGAATAATAATACTTACAAAAAAGTATTGAGCAAATACGTTAATCCTAAGCTACTAATTTTGGATGAATGGCTGCTCCTAAAGCCTACAGATGAGCAATAGAGAGATATCTTCGAGTTTATTAGTGCGCGTCGCAAAAAATTCTCTACAATCTTCTGTTCCCAATATCTCAAGGACAATTAGTATGACCAGCTTGGTGGAGACGCAAGTGCGCTCTCGGATGGTATTATTGACAGGATTTTCTATGATTCCTATGTAGTGAATATCCTGCCTGTTGATAAGGACAATGATAAATCTATGAGGGAAGTCTATGGAATGACTTATGCTGAAAGCATGATGAAATAACCATAAATAGTTCCGTTGGCTAGTGGCTTACGCCACTAGCTAGCGGTACTGCAATAACGGATTGGTGGTACTAACTTACTGGATTTGCGGTATCCGCTTCGCGGACTTCGGGGGTGAGGACAAAAACTTGGACCTAATCGATTGATTAGGAGGTTGACCAAGTTGAGAATCTTCACCAACGAAGAAAAACTAAAGGCGATTGAGCTTTTTATACAGTATGACTTTAGCCCAGGTGCGGTAATAACACA
>JAXDZG010000016.1:0-40923 GCA_034086985.1 Phascolarctobacterium sp. | reverse complement strand
GGCTGCTTTTGCCTTTGAGATAGCCGATGAAATACGAAATGCTCATTTTGGGCGGGATACTCAGCAGCAGGTGTACATGGTCTGGACAAATTTCTCCTTCAAGAATTTCTACCCCTTTCCATGCGCATAGCTGTCTTAAAACATCTCTAATCGCTAGTCTTTTTTCTTCATAAAAAACTTTTCTGCGATATTTTGGCGCAAATACCACATGGTACTTACAATTCCACTTAGTATGTGCTAAACTATTTACGTCATCATTTTGCCCTTTTGGCATTTTAATCTCCTCCTAATGTGAATTTACTTTGACTGGCAGGTCACTAGTATCATATCACATTAGGAGTTTTTTTATTACTCACCGCTAAAGCTTCTCGGAACCACGCCACTATGGCGTGGTTTTCATATAACAAAAAACCCCAATCCAGAAAGTGGATTGGGGTAAGAAAATTTACAAATGGTTAATCATGCCGCGCAACTCCGTAAAGATGATGCCAGCCTTATCTGCAGGGATGACCGTGCAGGGCAGAGCTCGCAAATCATCCACTCGCCAACCGGCGTTTTGCTCCGCCAGCTTAGCCAAGGCCTCGTCCAAATCGTGAGCGACAACAATGGCTAACGCATCTAAATAGAACTCATTATTTAAGCAGGGTTCATCAATCATGCTGTGGCTGTGATAGGTTTTGTTATGACGCCAAAGATAAATATTCATAGGCTCGCCTCCTCGTCCATCCCCTATTTATGAAGCTATAGCTTGCTCACCGCAAGCCCTTATACATGACAGCAGCCTTCCCTTTGCTGCTGTTTTTTAGCTTTATTTTCTTCCCGCCGCCGCTTGAAGAAAGCCTTCATCACCTGGGCGCACTCCTCTTCGCACACGCCACTTATGACAGTTGCACAATGATTGAGGTTGGGATTGGTAATGATATTAAAAATCGACTCTGCTCCTCCGGCCTTCACATCGGGACATCCATAAACCACTGTATCGATACGACTGTTAACAATAGCACCGCTGCACATGGGACATGGCTCCACAGTTACATAGAGGCTACAGCCACTGAGACGCCAGCGCCCTAATTTTTTACAAGCCTCTTGGATAACGATAATCTCCGCATGTGCCGTGCCGTCCTGCCAAGTCTCCCGCATATTATGGGCGCTGGCAATGACCTCGCCCTCGTGTACAAGCACTGCGCCAATGGGGATTTCTCCAAGGGCAGCCGCCTTGCGGGCCTCCTCCAGCGCCAGCTGCATATATTCTTCATGAGTTTTCATTACTCTTCCGCAGCCTCCATCAACACTTCCCATTTCTCCATGAGCTCGGCAATCCTTGCCTCGTACTCCTCATGCTCCGCCGCCATAGCTGCGCTATTGGCTGGGTCCGCATGGTTAGCAGGGTCCGCCATGCGCTTTTCCAAAAGCCCCATCATGGCCTCCTGCTCACGAATTTGTAGCTCTACCTTAGGCAGCAGCTTTGCTGCCTCTTCGGGACTGTAGCGTTTCTTCTTATCATCCTTCTGCGCCTTCTTGGCCACAGGCGCTGCAGCTTCTACGGCTGCTCCTTGAGCAGCCATTTGCTGCTTCGCCTTGGCCTCGGCGTAAGCACGCTGCTTTTCCGCCTCCGCGGCTGCTGCCGCAGCCGCCTGGGCCAGCTTCTCCCTTTCCTCTAGGTAGAAGTCGTAATTACCCTTGTAATCCTTCACCTGCAGGTCTTCGATTTCCCAAATCCGGTCCGCTACCTCATTAACAAAATAACGGTCATGGCTTACTACTAAAACTGTACCATCAAAGGCCTCCAGAGCCGCTTCCACCGTCTCTCGCGCCATAATATCCAGATGGTTGGTAGGCTCGTCCAGCACTAGGCAATTAGCGCCGTCTAGCACCAGTTTTAAGAGCACCAAGCGAGCCTTTTGACCACCGCTAAGCTCGCCAATCTTCTTGAACACATCATCACCATGAAAGAGCATACCGCCCAGCATGGAGCGAGTGTGCTCCTCTGTAAAGCCATACTCAATGACACAATTCTCTAGGAGAGTTTGCTTAGGGTCCAGCCGCTCATAGCTCTGGGAGAAATAACCAATCTGCACCCGGTTGCCAATTTTGGCACGTCCCTTCAAGGGCTGGATTTCTCCCAAAATAGTGCGCAAAAGAGTGGTCTTGCCGGTGCCATTGGCACCCAAAAGAGCTGCCTTTTCGCCGCGACGCAGGGTCAAATTAATGCCCTTGGCCAGCACCTTTTCCCCATAGCCGATGGTCAAGTCCTCCATAATAAGCACTCTGTCGGCGCATTCTGCCGCCGGTGGCAGCCGCAGCTCGAACTCCTCATTATGTACGGGCGCGTCTATACGCTCCAGTCTATCCAATTGGGACTGGCGACCACGGGCCATTTTACTTTTAATACCAGCTTTAAAGCGCCGGATATAAGCCTCCGTGCGGGCAATATAATCCTGCTGCGCGTTATAAGCTGCCTCAAGAGTGGCTGTTTGGATGGCCTTTTGTTCCAAGTAACGGCTGTAATTACCCTTAAAGGACTGCAGCTTGCCGCCCTCCATTTCCAAAATACGCACCGCCACATTATCCAAAAAGGCACGGTCATGGCTTACAACCAGCAGGCCACCTTTAAATTCCTGCAAATATTTCTCCAGCCATTGGGTCATAATAATATCCAGATGGTTGGTGGGCTCGTCCAAAATCATAAAATCAGGATTGCGCACCAGAGCCGCTGCCAGCATCAGGCGTGTCTTCTGTCCGCCGCTCAAGGTATTGGCCTCATGACTCCACCACTCCTCCGTATAGCCTAAGCCGATGAGCACACGCTTGATGCGATTTTCAAAATTATAACCATCGATAAATTCATAGCGCTTGGTCACACGGGCATATTCATCTAGGCACTCGTCCAGAGCATCGCCGCTGAGGCCATTGGCTGCCTGCTCCAGGTCCGCCAATTTTTGGCGCAGCGCCGTAATTTCCGGGCAAGCCTCGCTCATAAACTGCCAAATGGTACCGTGGATTTCCGTAAAGCCCTGCTGTACATAGCCCACGCTGATACCGGGCTCAAATTTAATAGCGCCCTCATCAATCCAGTCCGGCTGCAAAAGGCAACGCAAGAGCGTGGTTTTACCACTGCCGTTAACGCCTACGAGGCCCACGTGCTCACCCCGCTCAACCATAAAGCTCACATTTTTAAATATTTCATGAATGCCAAAGGCCTTGGCAATCTTATCTACTACTAATTGCATCGTACGCTCCCAAAATTTTACTAAAATACTTTTTCTACTATTATAGCATTTTTTGCTACTAATGCCAAAGAAAACACAAGGCCAGCGATCGCTCGCTGGCCCTGCGCCTTGTGGGGTGCACAATTTTCTATTAAACACGTTGACAGAAAAACGTGCTAATAGCACTTTATGATGCGACTAAAGACGCTTTTCAGCGCAGAATCTAGCCGTTTCTGCGCCCTGCATTTCTCATTCTAGCATCCAAAGCATCATAAAAGTGTCACACATTTTTCTGCTCCCCAAATAAATTGGCATTGGTCAATTCCGCCCAGCTGTATTGGGCCATATATTCGCCCATATACCTATTTATTGCATTGGGCTTGCCCTCATACCAATCATAATAATCGCAGGATATATTTTCCGGCACCACCCGTAGCTTATTCCAGCCAGACTCCACAATTTCCAAGCAATCGTGCTCCCTAAGAGTATCCAATAAATCCTTTTTCAGGTTACCTAAATAGCTAGGCCGCCGCTCATCCTCCCACAGCGCTGTCATGATTTCTCCATTGCTGCAAAAGGCTCCGTGCCTATCCACTAGATAAGCAAGCATCTCCTTAGTTTTCTCATACTTGAAGGGCAGGGTTTTCCCATCCACATAAATTTCAAAATTACCGAAGGTATAGATGCTTACCCTGCTTCGAGCAGCCTCCTGCACCGGATGCCGTAAATCCTCCAGCTCCGCCCGCACCTTTTTCGTAGTGATAGGCTTCACCAAATAGCCACTGGCATGAAGAGAAAAAGCCTCGCCCATATAATCAAGATAGCCTGTAGCAAAAACCACATTCACCTTGGGCTGCAAAAGCTTCATTTCCTTGGCCAGATTCACGCCATTAACGCCACGCATTTGGATGTCCAAAAATACTACATCACAGGGGTGCTCCTTGAAATAGGCCAAGGCTTCACTGGGCTTACGAAAGCCAATGACCTCTGCCTCCGGCTCCGCCTCACGAATGGACTTCAGCAATCCCTCTAAAGCTATTTTTTCATCATCCAATGCCAAGATAATCATTTACTTCCCTCCTTGGGCACACGAATTATAGCCGTAGTGCCCACTCCCGGTGTACTGATAATGCTTAAGCTACCACCAACCATGGCTGCTAACCTTTGCTTTACATTTTGCACGCCTAAATGCTTGTCCCCATTGTCCGGCAGACTTGCTGTATCAAAGCCTATGCCATCATCCTCTACTATGACCTCAAAGCAATCTGCTTGCTCCCTGGTCGAAAGCACCAGCGTACCTCCGTCCTCCTTGCCGCAAATGCCGTGCTTTACTGCATTTTCTACCAGGGGCTGTACTGAAAGAGCCGGCACAAAGAAATTACAAGCCTCGATTCTATAAACAATATTTAAATCATCAAAGCGCAGCTTCTCCAGCTCCAAATAGGACTGCACATTTTGCAGCTCCTGCTCAAAAAGCACCGGCGTGGTGCGCTTCAGCGACCCTAAGACATGATGCAGATATTCAGAAAAATCCCCGATAGCCTGCTGGGCCAGCCGAGCATCCATATCGCATAAATGATATATAGAATTCAAGGAATTATAAAGAAAATGGGGCTGAATCTGGCTAATCATGAGCGCAATACGACTTTCCAGCAGCTCCTTTTCTTTTTGTAAATATGCCTCTTCTATGGCCTCATACAAAAAATTACATAACACTATCAAGGCCAGCGTAGAAGCCAAATAAAAGGGCGTGGGATACCAAACGTCCACCATCAGCATACCTCCTAAATGGAGTAAACTGTAGATGGAAATCATAGCAAAGCCCTTAACACTGATGATCTTGCGATTGCAGAGCGCAACACCAAAGATAATAGCAAAATTGGCATAATCTATATATTCAACCCAATCAGCATAGGGTCCATAACCAAAATACCCCTTAGTATCAACGTCAAAAAAGATGCCATTAAACATGGATACACCGGATAGTACAAGGCCAAGCCCACAAATAATCGACAATAATTGTAAAGGCACCATGGATACCTTGCCACGTTGACGCAGCAATTCCATAAAGCAATGCACGAATAAAGCTGTCACTACCAAGCCTAATCCGAAGGATAAAAAGCAGCATAGCTTGATAAGCCAAGCTTTATCAGGTGAGCCATTCCAACACCAAATGCCGGCCTCTCCCAGCTGCATCAGGATTTGGGCAAACAGGAGACACATCATTTTGTACTTAAAGCCACGCTTTCTCAGGCGACTCATGAACAAACCAAAAAGCATAAAAGCCGTTACCAGTGCCGAAAACAAAAGTAGGCTCACATTCAGATATGTCATATGATTAAAATCAGGCATGCTTTACCTCCTAACTGCTGCTCACTCATAAGCTCTTATTTATTATCAACATAAATTGTCAACACAACACACATTTTTATTCTACAATACTAACAAATTTTTAGCAACAGGCATAGGGCAAGAAAAGCTACGCTAGCTTGCCTATAAACGAGCTTGAGGGCAAATACCTGATTTTTTCACATGTGTGACACTTTTATGAATGTATAGCTGTTATGATAAAATAGATAAGATAGATTTTGATTTCTGATGACTATACATAAATGGAGGCTTAATTATGCTTAATAAAAAACGCACCCTAACCACCGCCGTACTCCTTGTCTGCTCATGCATCTTATCTCCTTACTATGCCCACGCAGAAGAAGAGATACCCGACTGTGGTCACGCCAAAACCTATATGACAGTCACCGCCGGTGACCTCTCTTATAAATTCGACCTTTACTCTGCCGCTGCCCACCCCGGCCAGCATTGGCGAGGCGAATACAAGCAAGACGATGATGGCAATGATATTCTTGATGAGGATGGCAATAGAATCAAGGAATATGTCACCTATCGGGACCTTTTTACAGGCGAAGTAGAAGCCTTTGCTAACAGCATTGGCTATATTCACAAGCTGATTAATCCCACCAATGCCCTTGTGCCAACCCTGCAGCTGGATTTATTGCCCGACCAAGACGCCAATGCCAGCGCCACCAGCGAAGCATGTGTTAAAACAGATAGCAACGGCAAACCCCTATTTCAAATCAGCAGCACTGAATTAGGAGCAGTGCTCTTGGGACAATATGAACCTGAAGCTAATGAAGCGGTTTCACATATCGAAATCAATATGTCCAATCCCAACGCCAATTGGTATATTGATAAATTCCCCGTGCTTCCCGCCAATGGCTTGGATAGCGATTACTATGGCACTGTAACCCACGAAATGTTCCATGCGCTGGGCTTGGTAGCAGAGGTTAGTCAATCCGTTTCTGATATAACTGACGATGCTGAGCCAAGGGTTAACATTGGCAAAGACGTAAATTATGACAACGGTAGTCTGATGCTTTCCATGAAGGTTTTTAATAAATACGAGATGGGCCTCAGAGACGTCTTTGGCCGTGTTGTTTATTATGAAGCCGTTAAAGAAGATATTTATAATCCTATCTATAACTATTATGATGGTGGCAGCGGAGAACAACAGCCACTTAATCCTAACGCCGAAAACATCACTCTTGACGGTGAGCTTGTCAGCAGAAATATAGTTGGCATCACAGTTGACGAATATAACAACCTGTTAAACAATAAGGAACTAATTGATTCTCAAGCCTTTTATATTCTCAAGGATGCTACACTTAACCAAAACGGTGGTGTTTATTTCGCAGGCAAGCATGTGGAAGAAGTGCTGACTACTAAGGACAGCAATGGTGTCGAGCAAGTTGCCAAAATCGCTTGGCCTGATGACTCCACCGCCCCCGCCGTCCCTGGCCTTCCTGTCAATTGCTATGAAGACTTCTCCGACCCTAAGCCGGAGCTAAGTCATATTGAGCTGCAAAATGGCCTTATGAGCCACCAGAATTATCGCAACTGGTGCTCCTTTATGGAGGCAGAGCTAGCTCTGATGCAGGATTTAGGCTATGACATTGACCGCAGCAAGTACTTTGGCAAATCCATTTATAACAGTGGTGAGAAGGACGAAGACGGTTCTATTGACTATTTCACCTACACTAACAACAAAGCCTTCGACAGCACTACCGTGCATGGCATCGGTCTACATGTTTATGGCAGCTATGTTGATGTAACCCAAACCGGTGAACTTAATGCTAATGGCTATTCCGGTATTGGCATTCGCGTAGATGGCGTAGGTAACAAGCTTGAAATTAATAGCAATATCACCGCTAATGGCGACTATGGCAATGGCCTTTTAGTTACCTATGGCAAGGAACACGAAATAACCTTAAACGCCAACAAAACTATTGAAGCTATAGGCACAGACGGTGTTGCGGCTCGCTTTGATTTTGGCAGCAACGAATTAGGTGACCAAATTGAATATCGCGGCTCCTATATTGCTACCAGATATGTTTCCCAGGAGGAATTAGATGAGAGGGAAGCAGAGAAGCCAGGCTCCACCGAAGGGGAAGTTGTCGGCTGGAAGGAAATTTTCCAAACAGCTTTACCTGAAGCTATCAATGGCGAGCTTGTAAGCAATTTCGAGGTTAATGGCACGCTCAAGGGCAAGCTAGCCTCTATTTACATCTCTCCCAATGCCTATGTCAAGAATATCAATATCAATGATGGAGCTACTCTAGAGGGCGATATTATTTCCTTGTGGAACCCCAATGCTATCATTTATCAAAACGAAGAAGGTGACACCATTGCTCCCGCCCTACCAGAAGGTGAAAATGGTCTCACCAATTTGAATTTCATCGGTGAGCACAGCTTTAGCAATAAGATTTTAGGGCAGGATAGCATTGTGCTCAATATTGGTCAGGCTGCCACTAGCACAGCAAGTATCATGACCCTGTCCGATAGCACAGGCATGTCCTCTTCTGATATTGGCAGCGGCAGTTCAGTAACCCCAGTTATCAATAATACTCTAACTACTACAGATTTCGTTAACGTCAAGGAAGTTAACATTGCTAATGGCTCCACCTATAATAACCAAGGTATTTTAACTGCTGATAGCGGTGCTGGTAACATCAATATCGAAGGCACCTTGAATAATGAAAATGGTCGTCTTTTCAGTCGCGTCAATGACGATGGCGCACTGCTAAACATCAATGGTAACGGTACTCTGAATCTCACTAACTCTCAAATTCAGCTGGGCATGATGCATGACTTCTACGATGGCAATGTTATTTTACGAGCTAACTGGGCCAACACGTTAAACATTGTTGGCACGCCTAAAATCAATTTATTCGAGCAGTCTCCCACCTTGGATTTTGAAGGAGCTCTTGACCCTGCAACACATGAATACACCATCAAAATGCGCCGTAACTACGAGCAATTTGCTTATGATAAGGGTACTACTAGCCTAGCCAAGGCTCTGCAGCAAAACGCTGCGTATTTGGGCAACGAAAGCGCCCATGCTGCGGCTTGGCAAGAAATCTACGAGGGCATCGACTTCTCCAAAGCCGATGGCAGTCAAGTTACTGGCGCGTTGAAGCAGCTTAATCCTTCTGTTTACACTAGCAGCGCTCAAGTAACGCTCAACACCCACAGCCTGCTCAACAGCATGAATATGCTGTGCAGCTTTAGCAACAATATCCCCGCGGCCCGGACGGGCGGCGGGCGTGGTCCTGCCGCGCAGGCTGTTACAGCACCAGCAGGTGACGCTTCAGCTGTGGCTGCTAAAGCTGAGCTGATGCTCAGCGAGCCGCAGCACAACGCATGGCGCAACGTTGTTGTGCCCTTTAGCGCTTACACCGACCAGCACAGCGGCATGCGCGGCTACACCAATCACAACAGCGGTGTGATTGGTGCTATGGAGCGCACTTTAGCAAGCGGCCTCACCCATGGTTATCACGCAGCTGTAAATCATCAAAGCACTAGCGAGGGCAGCAGCCGCATTAAAGGCGAAGGCCTCTACCTAGGCGCGCAGGCTAGCTACGCCCCTGCCGCTTGGCAAGGCTGGCAAGCCTTTGCCAGCGCCCGCATCGGCGTGGAGCAAATGCGCAGCCACAGAAGCGTTACCCTGCCCGGAAGCATCAGCGGCAGCGCCAATGCTGACTGGACAGGCTACAGCGGCAGCTTGAGCGTGGGCACTGCGCTTACTAAAGAGCATGGTGTGCTGCAAAGTGGTCCCTTTGCAGCGTTAGATTACAGCTTCGCTCATCGTCCCAGCGTGAACGAGTCTGGCGACATTATCAATACTCGTTTAGCAAGCGAGACCTACGACTCCCTCCGCGCCCAGCTAGGCTATCGCCTAGCTACAAAGCCGAAGGCTTTGGATAGCTACGACAGCACTCAGTGGCAAGCACACGCCAGCGTGGCTTGGAACCACGAGCTCTTGAGCGATAATGGCAGCACCAGCTATACCTTGGCTGACCTGCCTGGCTACACCATCACCGACGCTGCTGAAAACTATGGTCGCGACAGCATGAGCATTGCCGCAGGCGTAACCTTTAAGACGCCTAAACGTCTCGATGTAGGCCTCACCTTGGGCAGCGACATTTATCGTAAGGGTGGCTCCAGCGTCTATGGTAAGGTAAATATGGAGTGGAAATTCTAATGCTTACATGGTAAAAGCTTATCTAAAAAGTATGCCGATATAATCTATTATAGATAAAGACAAAAGTATAAAATTTTTAGCACCTGCCACTGTGACAGGTGCTTTTTTTATGATATAATCTAATTAAAGTCTATGCTAATATAGGATATCGTTTATATACAAAAGGAGGTTTCGTTATGTTCAAAAACCACCGTCGACTCACCGCAGCTGTGCTCTTGAGCTGCTCTTGCCTCTTGGCACCTTATTATGCTTATGCATCAGAGGAAATTGAGGATCAGGAGGAAGGCAAGCCCGTTGGTCCCCATGCTACTTATAACCTAGAGTTAAGCGTTAATGGTAAAAACTTCGCTAATTTTGAAGTGTACGATAAAACCACCGATACTGAACAAAAAGGATATTATACTGGTGAAGGCTACCAAACTGCAAATTTTCGTGAATTTTTCACCACGGAAACTCATACAACCAATGAAAAAGATGCCATAGCCACAAGCATGAAGTACCTTGTCGATATGGTTGGTACTCCCGCAGCTACACTTAACATGAATCTTAAGCTTTTTGAGCCTGCTGATGCCAATGCTAGTGCTATGAGCAACACCTGGATTCAACTTGACGAAAACGGCAAACCAATAACACAAATAAGCGACAGTGCTCTTACAGCTACGTATTTAGGCAAAAAGCCCTTCGACTCAGAAGAAGGCATCGCTGAAATTACCATCAATGACGCTAATAATTGGTATACTGCAAAATTCCCTGTTCTCCCCAGCAATGGCACTGATTCCGATTATTACGGAACCATTACGCATGAAATGTTCCATGCTATGGGTTTGGGAACATATATCCGTAAATCAGAAATAGAAGTACAACAAGATGATGATGAAATCGTCAAACGAGACGCTTATTTCTTTGGCACTGATCCTAGCGAGAATACCGAAGACAGCCAGGAAAGGTATAACAACACTATTACTTTAACTAACGCTAATTCTGGTGTGTCCGAAAGCGAGGATACAACCATTGTATTCAATAAATATGAAATGGGTTTGCGCGATGCTTTTGGGCGTGTAGCTTATTACGAAGATCAAAATGGCACTCCTGTATATTACGATGGTGGTGATGGCGAAAAAAAGCCTATTAACCCCAATGCAGCGAACCCTATGGAGGGTGTAATTGGCAAGTTAGTTAGCAGGGAAATTGTTAACATATCTCTGGAAAAATACAATGATCCTGATTTTGTACCCGAAGCAAACAAATTTTATGTAATACAAGACAGTACTAATAAGCCTATGACAAATGGCGGTGCTTACTTCACAGGTGCCCATGTTCAAGAAGTTCTTAATGGGGCAACCATCGCTTGGCCTGATGCAAATGCCAATTCTCCTAAACCGGTCCCAGGTTTACCCATCAATGGCTATCACCGTTTTTCCGATGAGTACCCTGAGTTATCCCACATCGAACTGCAAAACAGCATGATGAGCCACCAAAGCTACCGTAATTGGTGCACCTATATGGAAGCTGAAATAGCACTCCTGCAGGATTTAGGCTACACCATTGACCGCAGCAAATATTTTGGCAAGTCTATTTATAATAGTGGCACAGAAGATAAATACTTTAGCTATACCAACAATACTTCTTTCGATAGCACTCAAATGCATGGCATCGGTTTGCATGTTTATGGAAGCTATGTGGATGTAACCCAAGCTGCTGATATCAAAGCTGACGGCGACTACGGCATTGGCATTCGTGTGGATGGTGTTGGCAACAAAGTAACCATTGATAGCAATGTCTCCGCCAATGGTGAAGGTGGCAATGGTCTTTTGGTTGCCTATGGCAAAAATCATAATATCACCTTAAATGCAGGCAAAACCATTGAAGCAACTGGCAAGGATGGTGTAGCAGCTCGCTTTGACTTTGGTAGCAATGAGCTTGGTGATACAGCTGAATATAGAGGCTCTTATATTCTCACAAAGTATACCTCTAAAGAGGATATTGATGAAATGATAGAAGAGAATAAAGACTACAAGGAGTATATTCTCGCAAGCAAAAAAATTGGTTGGAGCCCTATTACAGAAGACAGCTTAATTGATGACATCAATGGTGCTTTAGTAACCGACTTCAATGTTGCTGGCACCCTCAAGGGCGAAAAAGCTGCCATTTATATCTCTGAGAATGCTCTTGTTCAAAACATCAATATTATGAATGGAGCCTCCTTACAAGGTGACATCATCTCTAAATGGAATCCCAAGGGAATTATTTATGATAATCCTCCTGCTCCTGAAGAAGAAGAGAACAATAACAACGACCAAGGAGCGGTTCTGTCTACAACCGGTGAAGAAAATATTCCTGTTGGTGGCGACAGAGCAGGAGTAGGAAACGAACCTACTAATCCCAGTGAAGAGTATCAATATCAATATGAACACGAGCATCTTCAACCTACCACTGGTGCCACCATTGATCTTGGTTTTGGTGCTAACGTAGTAGATGGGGTGCGCACGGGTAGCGACAGCGAATTCAAGATGACCTATAATGGCAATATTAAAGGCGAAAATGGACTTTATATGCATATTATGGGTGGCAACTTAGAATATAATGGCACCGCTGAAGTTTTAGGTGTAATTATAGAGGGTGATAACACTTTACAAACTAGTGGAGCTACTTTAAGTGGTAAAGGTACTTATATTCTAACTGCTAATGAAAATGGTACAAGAGGCACCTTTTCGAATAAAGGCACCTTCGACTTAGGTGAAGGTATAACTACTATAAACATTAAAGGCAATTATGTACAAGACTACTACGGTAATCTCCTTGTCGACTTCAACACCGATAATAAGTCTGATAAACTCAATATTACAGAAGGCACTGCTAACTTAGATGGCAAAATCACTTTGACTCCCCAAGTAGACTATTACTACAACGGGCAAAAGATCACAATCGATGTAGTTGATGCTCCAAGTATTACTAATAATATCAAAAACGAATATGGTCTTGAAAAAGTAATCTTTAACAACATCTCTCCTGTTTTGAATTTTTCTTTGAATGAAACTGAAACTACAAATACCTTACTAGGAGAAGGTAAATACGTCATCAATGTTGAGCGCGTTGAGCAAGGCTACCAAAGCGTTGCAACTGACGACATCTCTAGCAGCATCGGCTCGGCTATCGACATTGGTTCACAAAAGACAAAAGATGAGCCCCAATATATTAGATTGGACAAGGAAGCTCTCCTATCCGCTATCGACTTCCCGCTCACTATAACCGATAGCGATGCTGAGAGGAAGAAAGTAGTGAGCAACAACCTTAAAAAGCTCAACCCCAATGTTGTCGGCAGCCAAGCGCAAGCTGTGATTGAAACCCACACTACCCTCAACAACTTAGTTTCTACTGTCAGCTCCCTTAATGTAGGCAGCATGAGCATGAATACCCCTGTGTCCCGTAGAATCGGTGGTCTTGGTCCAAACCGAGTTGAACCGCCTAAATATAACAGCTGGCGCAACATTGTCATCCCCTTTAGCTCTTACACCGACCAACACAACGGCTCGAACGGTTACACCAACCACAACAGCGGTGTTATCGGCGCTACGGAGCGCACCTTTGCCAACGGTCTCACCCATGGCTACCATGCGGCCTTGAACCATCAATCTACCGAGGACAGCGGCAGCACCATCAAGGGCGAAGGCATCTACTTCGGTACCCACGCTAGTTATGCTCCTGCCGATTGGAACGGTTGGTCCGTATTTGGCAGCGCTCGCCTTGGCGTAGAGCAAATGCGCAGCCATCGTCGTGTTTATATCAGCGACAGCTTAAGGCCCTACATGGGCACCGCTGACGGCGACTGGACCGGCTACAGCGGTAGCTTTAACGTAGGCGCAGCTCTGACCAAGGAGCACGGCGCCGTGAAGAGCGGTCCCTTCGCAGCACTGGACTACAGCTTTGCTCATCGTCCCAGCGTCCATGAGGACGGCGGCGCAGTCCGCACTAATCTGGAAAGCACAACCTACGACTCCCTGCGCACCCAGCTGGGCTATCGCCTCGTCACCAATCCCAAGCCGCTGCATAGCTACGACAGCACTAAGTGGCAAGCTCATGCCAGCGTAGCTTGGAACCATGAGCTCTTGAGCGATAACGGTCGTACCAACTATCAATTGGCTGACTTCCCCGGCGCTACCATTGAAGACGATGTGGAAACCTACGGTCGCGACAGCATGAGCGTTGCCGCAGGCATCATCTTTAAAACTCCTAACCGCCTCGATGTGGGTCTCACCTTAGGCAGCGATATCTATCGCAAGGGCGGCTCCAGCATTTATGGCAAAGTAAACTTCGAGTGGAAATTCTAATACTAATTTTTAGCACCTGCCCCCTGTGACAGGTGCTATTTTTATGCTATACTTTAGTAAAGTATATGCAAATATAACATTCATTTTTAAGGAGGATAGCCTCAATGCTGAACAAAACTCTATCTCTAGCCATAATCTTCACACTCACCAGCACCCTATCCCCCTACCATACCCATGCCCAAAATCACAATCTAAAAATCGACGACTCCAACCCTTCCCTCATGCAGGTATACATCGATGACATGTCCTCACCCTTTGCTAACTTCAACATCTACAGTAACTCCAGCACTGGTGACTCCCAATATCGCGACTTCCTGACTGAGGGCAACGGCATCATCGGTGGCAGTGAAAAGGACGCCATCGTCAATTCTCTCACCTACCTCAAAGAGCTTCTAGGTCAGCCCGCTACCACTCCCACCATAAATTTAAAATTGCTGGACACTGTCAGCGGTATTGCCTCTGCCGATAGTGCTACTATTGCTAATGGCGATACTAGCTTAGGTGCATACTTTAAAAATGCTAACGCCCATAACGAGCACATATCCCTTAATGGACAGCAAGGAACCATTAACATCTCCCGGTTAAGTCCACAATGGTATGCCGGTGCATACGAAAGCCTTCCCCATAACGGGCCTTACAATTTCCTATCCGCAACTTTTACACACGAGTTGATGCATGCTCTTGGAGTTTATGCCTCCACTTATGCTGCGGACAATAAATTCTATTTCGGCGAAACTGTTTACACCAATAATCAAGGTGACACCGCACTTATTATCAACAATTTCACGCAACATCTATATGATATATATGGTACCCAAGCCCAAGTAGGCATGGAAATTGTTCCCATCACTATCGAAGAATACACCAACCATACTGTACAACGAGAGAACAACAAATTCTATGTTTTCGATCGTTATCGTAATAGTGACTCCTATCAAAATTTACAATACACAACCAATAGCGGTATCAGCTTTAGAGGCGATAATATAAAGGCTGCTCTTACCACTGACGACACTTCCATCCACGTGCCCGATATAAAGTGGCCCGATAACTATCCTGTGCCACCTGTGAATGGTGTACCTCTCAACGGCTTTGAGCTCAATGTAGATGACAACGGCAAAATGTATGCATTTACAGAAATGGCTCATCTAGAGCTACAAAACAGCCTTTTAAGCCATCAGCTATTCCGCAATTGGTCAACCTTGATGGAAGCAGAAATTGCTATGTTGCAGGACTTGGGCCATGATATTGACCGCAAGCGTTTCTTTGGCTCCTCCATTTATGCCAGCGATTTGAATAATTTTATTAATGATAAACCTTATTATGCCCGCTCCAACAATGCTTGGATTGAAGGCACCGCCAGCACCCAAGACTGGGGCGTAGGTCTGCATGTGTACGGCAGCAACAATAAGCTTACCCAAACTGCGCCACTCCTAGCCGATGGCGATTATGCTAACGGTATTCGCTTGGAGGGTCAATTTAACGATCTAACCATTGATACTAAAATAACTGCCAATGGCAAATATGGCAATGGACTTTTGGTCTCCTACGGCAAAAAGCACAATGTTACTCTCAATCAAAACGCTAGCATTATTGCCGATGGTGCTGGTGCTGTAGGCGCACGCTTTGATTTCGGTGACAACATGCTGGGACAGGGTGGCTACTACATGGAATATCGCGGCTCCTATTACCGCTTGCTAGTAGCGGACCCAAGCAATAGAATTCTAGAAACTTATCCGTCTCTCCAAGGCGAATTAGTCACCAATTTTGATGTCAACGGTCATTTGGAAGGCAAGGCCGCCGCTATCTATATCTCCCATAATGCCCTCGTTAAAAATATCAATATCAACGCAGGCGCTACAATTAAAGGCGATATTATTTCTGAATGGAATCCTCATACCATCCCCATTGATAAAATCTCTTGTGGCGAGTATACCCAGCTTATAGATTATCGCACCGGTGAGCCTATTAGCTGGGATTTAGGGCTGCCTGTGGGCGAAGACGGTTTGACCTATTTAAACTTTAATGCCAATATGTGTTATGATAACAATATTATTGGCAAAGAAAGCATTGTAGCCAACGTAAAGAGCAACAAGCTTAGCTTTAATGGCACGGCTGATGTGTGCGGCTTCAATGTGGATGCAGGTGCAACCTTAGGTGGTAATGGTACTATTAATCTTTATGATTATAATCCTAATACACAGGAATATGTTTTAGGAAAAAGTAAATTTGTGAATAGTGGTACTGTAGCCCCTGGCAATAGTATCGGCACGCTAACTATTAACGGCGATTATGTACAAGGCCTTACTGGCAACCTTTTGATTGAATTTGATAAGTCAGGCAACGATAAATTAGTAGTGAATGGGCAGGCTTCCTTGAACGGATCCTTAACGCTGAAGCCTTTACCTGATTACTATAATGTTCCCATATCTATCAAAGCGGTTGAAGCCACCAATATTGAAAACAACTATACACTAAAAATTGACTCTCCTTCTTTAAAGCTTGAGCAATTCACAAGTGAACTTGCTACTACAGAATTTAAGCTGTCAAGGCAAGAAAAACCATACTCACAATATGGCTACAATCAAGCTACTAGTAAGCTTGCACAACTTTTGGATGCCAATTTTGATAATGCAGACGCAGAATGGCAGAAGATTTATGGTGCTTTAGATACTTCCTCAATGGATGGTAGCGGAGTTCGCAGTGCTCTTAAGCAGCTCAACCCTTCCGTTTTCAGCAGCTCTGCTCAAGCAACCCTCAGCACTCACGGCCTGCTCAACACAATGAACATGTTAGGCAGCTTTAGCAATAACATCCCCGCGTCCCGCAAGGGCGGCGGGCGTGGTCCCGCAGCGAAGGCTCCTGCAGAAACTGCAGCTGATGCTTCCGCCTTAGCGGCGCAAGCTGAGCTGACGCTCAGCGAGCCACAGCACAACGCATGGCGCAACGTTGTTGTGCCCTTCAGCGCTTACACCGACCAGCACAGCAGTGCGCGGGGCTACACCAATCACAACAACGGTGTGATTGGTGCCGTGGAGCGCACGCTGGACAATGGCTTAACCCACGGCTACCACGCCGCGCTGAATCATCAGAGCACCAGCGAAGCTGGTAGCTCTGTCAAGGGCGAAGGCCTCTACCTTGGCGCCCACGCCACCTACGCCCCCGCAGATTGGAACGGTTGGTCCGTATTTGGCAGCACCCGCCTCGGACTTGAGCAAATGCGTAGCCACCGCAACATCAATATCGGTGGTTATACTGGCACAGCGGACGCCGACTGGACCGGCTACAGCGGCAGCCTAAGCTTAGGCACTGCTCTAACCAAAGAGCATGGCGTAATGCAAAGTGGTCCCTTCGCAGCATTGGACTACAGCTTCGCTCATCGTCCCAGCGTGCATGAGGACGGCGACGCTATCCGCACCAATCTGGAAAGCGCAACCTACGACTCCCTGTGCACCCAGCTAGGCTATCGCCTCAGCACCAAGCCGAAAGCTCTCGATAGCTATGATAGCACACAATGGCAGGCTCACGCTAGCGTCGCATGGAATCACGAGCTTCTCAGCGATAAAGGCAGCACCAACTACCAGCTCACCGATTTGCCCGGTGTAACCATCACTGACACCGCCTCCAACTACGGTCGCGATAGCACGAGCATTGCCGCAGGAGTAACCTTCAAGACGCCCAAGCGTCTTGATGTCGGCCTCACCCTCGGCAGCGATATTTATAGATACGGTGGCTCTGCTGTTTATGGAAAAGTTAACTTTGAGTGGAAATTTTAATCACGAACCTTTTGGGACATGGCAAAGCCCTTTTTGATAAATCTTTTTAGGCGAGTAAAAAGATTTTGTTTCCCGCGCTTCCAAAAGCGCGCGACCTTTTTGCTACTTTTTCGGTCGCTCGAAAAAGTAGACGAACAATAGCTATTTAAGAAATAAAGCACAGACTTCTTATCTTTCGAGTCTGTGCTTTTTATATACAAAAAAGACGTCATGCCTAAGCACAACGTCTGCATTTACTATTGGTGCGGTCGATGGGATTTGAACCCATACGGGATTTCTCCCACCACCCCCTCAAAGTGGCGTGTCTGCCGTTCCACCACGACCGCGTCTTTGGGAAATTACCTTGAATATAAAAATGGTGCGGTAGAGAGGATTTGAACCTCCACGGGGTTGCCCCCACTAGCTCCTGAGGCTAGCGCGTCTGCCGTTCCGCCACTACCGCATTTCTATTCAAATGTTGCCGTCATTTGCAACGTAATAATGATAACATAGAAATACTAATTTGTCAACAGCTTTCGCAGGAAAACAGCCACTTTTAGCAAAAATTTACTGTCCAAAGCCTATGACAAGGGCACCCTATCACGATAAAGCAAATAATATTTATCCCTATCCTGCAACACCTTAGCTACGTACTCCCGAGTGTCCGGAAAGGGAATAGCCTTTAAATCGTTAAAATTATCGTCCCAGCCATACTGCTGCATCCATGCACGAGTCTGACCGCGACCAGCGTTATAAGCAATCATCACCAAGGCCAAATTATGCTTGAACTCATGGTCCAGTTCCCCAAGATACCAGCAGCCCATGCGGATATTAGTCCTTGTTTGGTACAAATCCGTATCCTTATAGCCCTCAAGTCCCATTTGCTCCGCAATCCAACGCCCTGTATCCGGCATAATCTGCATCAGTCCAACAGCGCCAACCTTGGAAACTGCCTTGTGATTAAAATTGCTTTCATTCTTGATGATGGCTGCGATGAGAAAGGGATCCACCTTATTTTTTTGGCTATAGGTAATAATGTCCTGCTGATGGTCCCACATATACACAAAACGCATCTGCACTGTATCACTGTTCCAAATTTTCCAGCCAGCAAAGATTATGCCCACCAACACCGTCACAATAATCAAACATTCCGGCAGCCTACTGCGCTTTCTGCGTCTACTGCCGCGAGTAATCGTTTTGCGTTTAGCAGCCACTAGCATCACCCAAAAGCTTCTTCAGCTCCCCCTGAACCTGAGCCAAGGTTTGCTCCAAGCTACCGCTATTATCCAGCACCACATCAGCATATTTTCGCTTTTCTTCCAAAGACATTTGGGCGTTAATGCGGGCTACAACCTCAGCCTCGGTCATGCCACTGCGCAGCATGGCCCGCTCAATCTGCTGCTGGCGGCTTACAGCCACCAGCCACACCTTGTCCACCTGCTTATGCCAGCCCGTTTCAATTAAAAGAGGCACATCCAGCACAGCCAGCTTAGCTCCCTGCTCCTGCTGCTCCTTTAAAAAGCCTTCTGCATTCTCCCACACGATTTTATGCAAAATGCCCTCCAAGGTTTTCAAAGCGTCCTTATCATGAAAAACCAACTCTGAAACCTTAGGACGATTTAACTCTCCATCAGCAGTTAGATACTCGCTGCCAAAGGCCTCAGCCACCAAAGCCAAACCCCTGCTGCCCTTAGCCACAGCGTCCCGCGCATTTTGGTCCGCATCAAAAATGGGCACGCCCTGACGGCGCAGCTCTGCGGAAACCGTGCTCTTACCAGAGGCAATGCCCCCTGTTAACCCTATCGTAATCATTTTTTAACTCCCTATTTTTGACAATGCTCACAATAAACGGTGCCACGCCCGCCAATTTTGGTGCCCACCAACACGGCACCACATTTCTTGCAATGCTTGCCCTTGCGGCTATACACCAGCAAGTGATTTTGGTTATCGCCCTTATTACCCTCGCCGTCCTTGTAGTCACGGAAGGTAGTACCACGATTTTTGATACCCTGGGCAATAACAGCGTTGATAGCCTTGTGCAGCTCCACAACCTCGCTATGGCTCAAGGTATTGGCCAAGCGCATGGGCAAGATACCGGACAAGGCCAAACATTCGTCAGCATAAATATTGCCCAAGCCAGCAATAACCCTTTGGTCAAGGATGAATGTCTTCACAGGCTTGCGGCTCTTGGCGGCCAAGGGCTCCAAATACTCCACTGTGAAGCCCTCGCTCAGAGGCTCAGGCCCTAAGGTTTCATAGCCTTCAATATAAGCGTCGTCATTTGTCACTAAATACAGCGTTCCAAAAGTGCGAATATCTGTAAACCACATGGTCACGCCATCTGTAAGTGTGAATTTAATCTTAGCATAGGCAGGTGCCTCCAACCCGCTTTTTTGCGCAATTAGAGCGCCCGTCATGCGTAAATGGACAATGAGCTTTTGGTTCACGTCCGTTTGCAGCACTAAATATTTTCCCTTGCGGCCAACCTTATGAATAGTCTTGCCCACCAAGCCTTCTACAAACTTTTCTGCAGTGGGATGCTTAATCAATCTATCTAAATAAACCTCTACGGAGGTTATTTTTTTACCTTCAATATGGGGAGCCAAGGTCTTTCTAACCTGCTCCACTTCAGGCATTTCTGGCATATATTTCATCCTTTCTACTTCGTTTCTGCCCAATTCTTACCAAAATTTACTTCAGCAAGCAACGGAATTTCCATTCTCACCGCATTTTGCATAGCCTCTTGAACAAGTGCCGCAACCTTCTCCTTCTCGTCTTCAGTCACCTCAAGCACGAGCTCGTCGTGCACCTGCAGCAGGATGCGACTCTTCAGCTGCGCCGCCTCCAAGGCTCGCTGCACATCAATCATAGCCTTCTTCATAATGTCCGCTGCCGTGCCTTGAATAGGCGTATTAATCGCCGTGCGCTCCGCAAAGCTGCGCAAATTAAAATTGCTATGGCGAATATCCGGCAGATAGCGTCTGCGTCCCATCAGCGTGCTTACATAGCCCTGCTCACGAGCCTTAGCCACGATGTCCTCCATATACTTTTTCACGCCTGTATAGCGCGCAAAATAGCTCTCAATATAACCTGCGGCTTCCTTGCGGGAAACCTGCAGCTGATTGGCCAAGCCAAAATCGCTAATGCCATAAACAATGCCAAAGTTTACTGCCTTAGCCTTGCTGCGCTGCTGGCTGGTAACCTCAGCCAGAGGCAGCCCGAACACCTCTGCCGCCGTGCGAGCATGGACATCCTGCCCATGGCGGAAGGACTCAAGCAGCAAATTATCCTGAGCAATGCAAGCCAAAATACGCAGCTCTACCTGGGAATAGTCACAGCTCATAAGGTAATCATAGCCAGCACCAGGCCCAAAAATGCGGCGAATTTGCTTGCCCTCCTCCGTGCGCGTAGGAATGTTCTGCAAATTGGGGTCCGTACTGGACAGACGCCCTGTGACGGTCACAGTCTGCTGGAAGTGGGTATGAATGCGCCCTGTCTTGGCATTCACCAAGGGCTTTAAACCATCCAGATAGGTTGATTGCAGCTTTGCCAGCTTGCGGTGCTCCAAAATCGTCTCTATCAAAGGATGCTTGCCCTGCAGAGCCTCCAGCACCTTCACATCAGTGGAATAGCCTGTTTTCGTCTTTTTAATCACCGGCAGCTGTAAATGTTCAAAGAGCACTACGCCCAACTGCTTAGGCGATTTCAAATTAAAGCTCTCGCCCGCTTGCTCCTCAGCCAAGCGCTCTAGCTTGCCGATACGGAAGCTCATATCCTCATTAAGCTGGTTCAAAAGCTCCATATCAGGGGTAATACCATTATATTCCATTTGGGCCAGCACCGGCGCCAAGGGCAGCTCTAAATCGCGATAGAGCGCCAGCTGCTCCCTTTGCTCTAGCTGTTCCTTGAGCTGGGGTACCAGCAAAGCCACATTTTCTGCCTCCGTGGGCAGGGGATTAGTTAAATAACGTTTATTTAAATCTGCCAAAGCATAGGAGCTGTGTCCGGGGTCCGCTACATAAGCAGCCAGAGCCACATCCTCCACCAAGCCCTGGGGCTTGATACCAAGGCACAGGCAACATTTATAAATCTCCTTCGTGTCCACAGTCTGCTTGGGGCAGGGAGAAGCAAGCCACTGCTTGAACTCGTCCCAGCACTGACTCATGGTATCTAAAACATAAACTGCATCCGCCAATAAAATTTCTACACGACTAAAGTAAAGCTCAGGCAGACTTCCGGAAATCTTCGCCACAAAGGGCATGGGTTCGGCGGCCTCAGACAGCTCTTTAAATAGCTTCATCGCCTGCTCCCCACCGCTAACAGTTACAATCTGAGCAGACTCCTGCTCTACAGTTTCGCCGAACAAATCAAAGCTGTGCTGCTCACCGCCTAGCACTGCCGCAAAGCGCTCGTACATATTGCGAAACTCCAAATCCTGCAGCAAGGTGCGAGCGTCCTCCTTAATGGGAGCCAGCTCATAAAGGGCAATATCGGTATCAACAGGCGCTTCCGTGCAAATGGTGGCCAGCTTTTGGCTTAGCAATGCAGACTCCTTATTGGCCTCCAGCTTCACCCTAAGCGCCTTCGCTGTTACCTTATCCGTATTAGCCAGCACATTTGCCACTGTGCCATATTCTTTAATTAGCTTAATAGCAGTCTTAGGACCTACGCCGGGCACACCGGGGATATTATCAGAGGTATCGCCCATGAGGCCCTTCAGCTCGATAAGCTGTTTAGGCTCAAGTCCCTCGTAATTGGCAGCGAATTCAGCCTCGTCAAAAATTTGGATATCGCTGATGCCGCGCTTAGTATAATAAACCTTAGTACGCTTATCCACCAGCTGCAGCTCGTCCCTATCGCCGGTGACGATGATGACTTCCACATCCTCCGGCGCAGTCTTGGCGAAGGTGCCAATAATATCATCCGCCTCGTAATTATCTAGCTCCAGCGTGTGAATGCCCAAGGCATCCAAAACCTTCATGGACAAGGGAAATTGCTCGCTAAGCTCACTGGGAGTTGGCTTACGCTGTCCCTTATAATCCGCATACATCTCCGTGCGAAAGGTCTTGCGAGACTTGTCAAAGGCCACGGCCATATAGCGCGGCTGTAAGTCACCTAACAGCTTCAGCAGCATATTGCACAAGCCATACACCGCACCCGTATGCACACCCTGCTTGTTCATCAGCGGTGGCAATGCAAAAAACGCTCTATGAATAAGACTACTACCATCTATAACTAAAAACTTATCTGCCATAATCACGCTCTCCTCTTAAGGCAAAAACACCTAAATTGATATTTAATTATATCATATTTTTGCACAATATAGTGTGAAGATATGCTGAAAAAGTAAAAGGCTGTACCACATAAAGTAGTACAGCCTAAGTAAATTCTATTTAGTTAATCATGCCTTACCAGCAAGCTTCTTGTAACCCTCTAGGCGAGCCTTAGCATCAGCCTCAGTCTTCTCGAACAATGCTTCAGCAGTCTCCGGGAAGGTCTTCTGCAGGGAGCTAAAACGAACCTCACCCATGAGGAACTCACGGAAGTTACCAGTGGGCTCCTTGGAATCTAAGCTGAACGGATTTTGCTCCGTGCCAACCAGCTCCGGATTGTAGCGATAGGTTGCCCAATAGCCACACTCAACCGCACGCTTTTCTTCCAATTGGCTGCAGCCCATGCCAGCCTTCAAGCCATGGTTAATGCAAGGAGCATAGCAGATGATCAGAGACGGGCCATGATATGCTTCAGCTTCCTTCAAAGCCTTCAACAGCTGGTTCTTGTCATAGCCCATAGCTACTTGTGCTACATACACGTAGCCATAGCTCATAGCCATCATGCCCAGATCCTTCTTCTTGGTCTTCTTGCCACTGGCAGCAAATTTAGCAACTGCAGCAGTCGGAGTAGCCTTGGAGGACTGGCCGCCGGTATTGGAATATACCTCGGTATCGAAGACCATAATATTTACATCCTCACCGGATGCCAAAACATGGTCAACACCGCCGTAGCCAATATCATAGGACCAGCCGTCACCACCGAAGATCCAGTTGGAGCGTTTTACAAAGTATTGCTTCATCTCATACAGAGCAGCGCAGGTGGAGCACTCATCCTTGTGAGCAGCAACTGCTGCTTCCAAAGCGTTGGCGCGCTCACGAGAGCCTTCGCCATCATCCTTGCCAGCCAGCCATGCTTCCATAGCAGCCTTCAAATCAGCAGGAATGTCCTTGGTCAGAGCTTCCTTGATAATATCAGCAACCTTAGCGCGGTTTTGCGCAACGCCGGTGTACATGCCTAAGCCATATTCAGCGTTATCCTCGAAGAGGGAGTTAGCCCAAGCCGGACCATGACCAGCAGCGTTCTTTGTATAGGGCATGGACGGAGCGGAGGCACCCCAAATGGAGGAGCAGCCCGTAGCATTAGCTACCATCATGCGGTCACCAAAGAGCTGGGTTACCAGCTTAGCATAAGGAGTCTCGCCGCAGCCAGCGCAGGCGCCGGAGAACTCCAGCAAGGGCTCTTCAAATTGGCAGCCCTTCATGGTGTATTTATTCACAGGATTGGGCTTCACGGCAACCTTTTTAGTTGCATATTCCCAAGCCTCAGCTTTAGCCAGTTGAGTATCCAAGGGCTTCATAACGAGAGCCTTGCCCTTAGGAGCCGGGCATACCTGAGCACAGTTGCCGCAGCCCAAGCAATCTAACGGAGAAACATTAATGGTAAAGGTCATACCCTTAGCGCCGATAGCAGGCTTCTTAGCCATAATCTCCGGAGCAGCAGCAGCCTCGGCCTCATCCATAAGTACGGGACGAATAGCAGCGTGCGGGCAAACAAAGGCGCATTGGTTACATTGAATACAGGTATCAGGATTCCATTCAGGAACATCCAGAGCAACGCCACGTTTTTCGTAAGCAGAGGTGCCACTGGGGAAGGTGCCGTCATTAACACTCATCAAATCGCCAACGGTCAGCTTATCGCCCTCCAGACGATTCATGGGAACCATGATCTTATCTACGAAATCGTTGCCTGTCTTAGCAGCTGCCTTGGTTTCCTCAGCATTTGCCCACTCAGCAGGAATTTCTACCTTCACAACAGCATTGACACCTGCATCTACAGCAGCGTAGTTCATGTCAACAATGGCTTGACCCTTCTTGCCATAGGAGTGCTCAATAGCGTCCTTCATGTATTTCACTGCTTCATCAATAGGAATAATATTAGCCAGCTTGAAGAAAGCAGCCTGCATAACCATGTTAATGCGAGCGCCTAGACCGATTTCCTTACCGATTTTAACTGCGTCAATGATATACAGATTAATGTTATTCTTAGCGATATATTGCTTCATAGCTGCGGGCAGCTGCTCGCCCAATTCTGCAGCAGTCCATTCGCAGTTCAAAAGCAGGGTACCACCCTTTTTAATGCCTGCTACAACATCATAGGAATGTACATAAGATTGCTTGTGTACAGCTACAAAGTCAGCTGCATCAATCAGATAGGGAGCTTGAATGGGAGTCTTGCCAAAGCGCAGGTGGGATACTGTGATGCCACCGGACTTCTTGGAATCATAGAAGAAGTAGCCTTGAGCATACATATCGGTGTGGTCGCCGATAATCTTAATGGAGTTCTTGTTAGCGCCAACGGTACCGTCGGAGCCCAGACCCCAGAACTTGCAGGCGGTGGTGCCTTCAGGAACTACTTCCAAATCTCTACCAGCGGGCAGGGAAGTATTAGTAACATCATCTACGATGCCGACGGTGAAGTTGTTTTTCGGCTCAGCAGCAGCCAGATTAGCAAATACTGCTTCGATATCGCGAGGCAGGGGATCCTTGGAGCCCAGGCCATAACGACCGCCGATGATGAGCGGCTTGCGGTCGCTGTTGTAGAAGGCAGCACGTACATCCAGGTACAGAGGCTCGCCTAAAGAGCCAGGCTCCTTGGTGCGGTCCAGAACGGCAATGCGTTTTACAGTTTCCGGAATAGCCTTCATGAAAGCATCAAAGGCAAAGGGACGATACAGATGAACTACCAGCACGCCCACCTTTTGGCCTTCCTTATTCAGAGCCTCGGCTACAGTGCGAGCGGTGTCGCAGCAGGAGCCCATAGCCACGATAATGTTTTCAGCATCGGGAGCGCCGTAGTAGTTGAACAGATGATATTCACGACCGGTAATCTTAGAAATCTCGGCCATATATTCCTCTACCATGGCAGGAACTGCTTCATAGTAGGAGTTTACAGTTTCACGAGTTTGGAAATAAATATCAGGGTTTTGAGCGCTACCACGTTGTACGGGGTTATCCGGATTCAGGGAACGTTTGCGGAAAGCATCCACAGCATCCTTATCCAGCAGCTTCTCCAAATCCTCGTAATCCATAACCTCAATCTTTTGGATTTCGTGAGAGGTACGGAAGCCATCGAAGAAGTTCAGGAAGGGCACGCGGCTCTTAATTGCAGTCAAATGAGCAACAGCGGCCAAGTCCATAACCTCTTGTACGGAGGATTCAGCCAGCATAGCAAAGCCGGTTTGACGGCAAGCCATAACGTCCTGATGGTCGCC
This sequence comes from Phascolarctobacterium sp., assembly GCA_034086985.1. Taxonomy (GTDB): domain Bacteria; phylum Bacillota; class Negativicutes; order Acidaminococcales; family Acidaminococcaceae; genus Phascolarctobacterium_A. The sequence continues at coordinate 14,530 of JAXDZG010000016.1, read as the reverse complement.
AAAAATATTCAAGGAGCTAGCTGCCAAAGCACGAGCAGAAACATGGAAAACTCCCGGCAATAATTCGCCGGCAATTTTATACATGTTGGGAATCATCAACAGTAAGCCTTGGGAAGCGGTGAAGGTAGTAGTCAAAGCACCAGCCTGCAGGGAGCCGTGTACAGCACCGGCAGCGCCAGCCTCGGATTGCATTTCTACAACGCGCACTTGTTGACCAAAAAGATTCTTTCTACCTTGGGCAGACCACTCGTCCACAACCTCAGCCATAGGAGAGGACGGAGTAATGGGATAGATACAAGCAACATCAGTAAAGGCATACGCGATGTGCGCAGCAGCGGTGTTGCCATCCATGGTTTTCATTTTTGCCATTGATTTGACCCTTCTTTCTATAACGTCATTATAATAATAAAAAGATTGACTTGTTTTAGAAGCGGTAGTTCTCCTACCAGCAAATTTAGTATACACTATCTGCACTCTTTTGTAAAATCAAAAGCGCCCTGAAATGACAATGTATACATAATTTTTACACATGTGAAAAAACAAGGAGATACCTTAACATGGCACCTCCTTGTACGCACTATTTAACAATTGTTACAGGCACAGCAGCATTCTCCAAAACCAGCTGGCTCACGCTGCTACGGAAGATACCCTCCAGCACGCCCATACCACGACTGCCCAGCACAATACCATCGCAGCCCTCATCCTGCACCGTCTGCAAAATACTAGCAGCCACGTTGCCACCATTCTCCAGCAAATAGGTGCAGTCAATCCCCTTGCCTGCCAGCATCGCATTAGCGGAGTCCAAAACCTCGTTGCCAATATGCGCAAAGAAAGTATCTCCCTCTGCAACAAGTACAGGCTCAGCGTGCTTACCCTTGTCCACCGTCATAACAACTAGGCTACCACCGCTCAAGCGCACCAGCTCGCAGGCATATTCCAATGCACGCCAAGAACATTCCGTACCATCAATGGGTACCAGGATACGGCGCAGCATTTTATTTCACAATGAGCACGGGAACAGTTGCATATTGAGATACCTTGGAGCTTACACTGCCCAAGAAGAATTCAGCAATACCGGACAAGCCGCGGCTGCCGATGACAATAGCATCTGCATTGGCCTTTTTAGCAAGCGCAATAATGCGCTCGGAGGGATGGCCAACCTCCAGGCTGTATTCCGTCTTATGAGGATATTCAGCCAAGCGCTCTTCAGCCATTTCCAAAACCTTATCGCCAATTTTTTCCAGCTCGCTGTTGCCCTGGGTCACAGTGGCATGATCCAGAGGAATAGCCAGCAATGCAGCATTATTGTAGGGCTGAATTACGTTCACAACCAACAAATCACTATCAAATTTTTTGCCCAGCTCCACAGCAGTGTTCAACGCTCTCCAAGAGCCTTCGCTACCGTCAACAGGAACGAGAATTTTTTTGAACATATACAACACCTCCATATATAACCTAGCGGCACAAACCGCTATTTCGCTTCTGTCATTATATATATTCGTTTTTTAACTGCAATTCTCCTGCTTGCACAGCTCGGATAAAAAAGATTATTCGCGACCGCGTTTTTTTCTAGAAGCGTGAATGCGGGCAGATTTTTTGCTAAATTTTTTCGGTTCAGCAGCTGCCTGTGCCAGCTCAGTAGGAGTTTTTTGCGGATTGGCAAAGTCCTCGCCCTTCACAAAGCGATAGTATAGAGCCAACCCTGCCACACCCAAAAGCGGAATACCACCAATCAAATAACGATAGCTGCTAGGCGCAGCAATGCAGATAAAATCAAAAATTACCACGCAGGCCGGCACCAGAATAATCTGGCCCATGCGGGACAAAAAGCCCTCCTTACCCATAAAGCGCACCACCATGGCATAAGCCAAAAAGGCAATGGCAAAGGACACAAAAGACATAAACACTAAAAACGCAAAGAACTCAAAATTCACTACTAAAACACCTTCCTAAAATTTTTATACTTTTTCTTTTATACGCTCACCGATTACTCTGGCAACCCACACACCGGATGCGCTGGCTTGAGACAAACCTCTTGTAATGCCTGCACCATCGCCCACGGCAAACATATTGGGAATTTTTGTTTCCAAATTACCGTCCAGCTCTAGGCGAGCACTATAGAATTTAACCTCGACTCCATAAAGCAGAGTATCGGCATTAGCCATACCAGGAGCAATCTTATCCAGAGCATATATCATCTCAATGATATCATCTAACTGACGTTTAGGCAAGACTAAGCTTAAATCTCCCGGCGTTGCCGACAGAGTTGGCTTGGTAAAGCTCTTCAAAAGACGCTTTTCATTGGTACGACGTCCTTTGACCAAGTCGCCAAAGCGCTGCACTAAAACGCCTCCGCCCAGCATATTGGAGAAGGAAGCAATGCGCTTACCATATTGCAGGGGCTCATGGAAGGGCTCAGTAAACTTGCTGCTCACCAAGAGCGCAAAATTAGTATTCTTGCTATGTAGCTTGGGATCGCGATAGCTGTGGCCGTTGACAGTGATAATGCCATCCGTATTTTCTGCGACTACATAACCATAAGGATTCATGCAGAATGTGCGTACCATATCGTTATAGGTTTGAGTACGATAGAGAATCTTCGCCTCATAAACCTCATCTGTGATATGCTTAAACACATCCGCAGGAACCTCCACCCGCACGCCAATATCCACTTGATTATTGATAAAGGAGAGGCCTAGCTTGCGGCACTCTTCAGTGTACCATTCGGCTCCGGCACGACCAGGCGCAGCAATAAGGTATGTGCAATCTACAGCGCTGCCATCGGCCAAGGTCAGCTTAAAGCTGCCATCCTCCTGCTTTTGAATAGACTCCACCGCTGTATTGCAGCGAATTTCCATCTTCTCCTGCAGGAATTTGTAGATATTTTCCATAATCACAAGGTTGTTTTCCGTGCCTAAATGACGCACCTTGGCATTGAGCAAATGAAGATCATAGCGCAGAGCCTTACGACCAATATCACTGTTTTTCGTTGTAAAATATTCACCCGGCGCACCATGGCGACAGTTTAGCTCATCCACATAGTCGATCAGTTCAATAACCTTCTCCTCCGGCAGATACTCATTAAGCCAGCCGCCAAATTCCGTTGTAAAATTATATTTGCCATCGGAAAAGGCACCCGCACCGCCAAAGCCACGCATAATGCTGCAAGGCTTGCAGTTAATGCAATGATCCACCTTTTTCGCAGCCAGAGGACAGTGACGCTTATCAATAGCGTTACCGGCCTCCAGCATCACCAACTTCAACTCCGGATATTTAATTACAAATTCATAGGCTGCAAAAATCGCTGCCGGACCGCCGCCAATAATGGCTACATCGTACATAGTCATCCTCCTAATTTGCTAGCTTCCTTGCTAGCGTAATCTTGCTTGTACTAAATTTCGTAATGGTGCTTTTCATCGCCCAAGGGCTCATCCTTGCGCGGATTATCCTTAAAAATATCGATATTTTTCTTAGCCATGTTCATGGCATCGTCATAAACCTTTTTAAAGGGACTCATATCCTTAGGCTTGCCAGCCTTGAGCCATTCTGTTACCACGCGACCAAGGGCATAGGTTGTGCCCACAGCCACAGGAATTTGCATGGGCGGAAAGGGAATGAGCGTGGTCAAAGTACTGCCCACAAAATAAGCACCAAGGCTGCCCAATACGCTTACAGCAGCCTGCTCAGAAATTTCCTCGCCATAAACCTTACCCAATTTAATAATCAAATAAATTTCGTTAGCCACAAGGCTCATGGTTCCCAAAAGCGGTGCTACGACAATAACACCGGCGCGGGCTGCTGCCCAACGGCACAGGGACTCAGCCTCTTCCTCCCGCATGCGGTCGTCAATGATCTCCCCCACCTTTACCTCTTCATCCACAGTTTTTCTTTCTTCAGTCATGCTTGTACTCCTTTCGTACACCATAAAAAACCGCAGCTCAAGCTTTTTGGACTGCGGCTTTTATTCATTTTCTATTGTTGTTGCTGTTGCTGCAGCTGGATATTTTGCTGCGCTATATCTCTTTCCTCTTGATTACGAGGTGGGCCGCCGATTAGGCGATCCACATAGCCCCGCTCCCGCATATAGTCGGTCACCATATATGTGCTTTCTTCCACCAAAACTAAAGCGTGAGCAGCATTTTTCTCCAACCAAGGGAGGATTTTATCAATATTCTCGCGTTTATCAACAATTTCTACAACCACGGGCATATTAGCATTGCCACTAATCAAAGTGTTCACAGCACGGCCCACGCCCCGCAGCTTAGCTGCATAGCCTTCAATACCCTTCATTACGGTGCCGCCGGACAGCCCTAAACGACGTGCCTCTCTTAAAATAGCTTTATACAAAGGAATATCGTTATACAGCACATCCTCACCAGTGTATACTTTCAAAAAAGTCGTTCTATTAAATTCCAAGGCCATAAAAGCACCCCCTTGAATGTTGATAGCTCTCTATCTACTGTCATTATAGCACACTCGCCAAATCTGTGTAAGTAATTTTTCTATGCAAATTATGAATTTTACAAATATGTTACCATTTATACATTTCAGCTTGTCTTTTTCCTCCACATGGTTTATGATAGAGTAAACATATTCCTAATAGAAGCTTATTTATGAAAGAAGGTTTATTTCGTATGTCTAATACTTTAACTGCAGGTCTTGTAGGCACTGCCACCACAACCGTCACCACAGCCAACATTGCTGCCACTATGAAAAGCGGCAGCTTAGCCGTTTTTGCCACTCCGGCCATGTGCGCCCTTATGGAGGAAGCTGCCTGCGCAGCTGTTAATGCTCATTTAGAAGCCGGCAACGGCACTGTAGGCATCAGTCTAAATATTACCCACGATAGAGCTACCGCCATGAACGACAGCGTTAAAGCTACTGCCACTTTAACTGCAGTAGAAGGCCGCAAGCTCGTTTTTAGCGTGCAAGCCGAGGATAGCAAGGGTATCATCGGCAAGGGTTCCCACGAACGCTTTATCATCAACAATGATAAGTTCATGGCCAAGGTTAACGGCTAATCTAACATTCGTAGCTAAGAGCTAAAAGCAGCACTGCTCAAAGAGTTATACAAATCCATATGTTACAAAAGCAGAACTCCCGCATCTCGACGAGATGCGGGAGTAATTTCTTTAGACTAAATTATTTCGGATAGTTGCTGTTGTTGTTTTCCTTCAGCAGTACGTCATGAGCGCCGCCTTCAACCAAGGAGGTTGCAGAAACCAGAGTCAGCTTAGCCTTTGCTTGCAGCTCAGGAATGTTCAGCGCGCCGCAGTTGCACATGGTGGAGCGCATCTTAGCCAGGGTCAGGTTTACGTTATCCTTCAGGCTACCAGCGTAGGGAACATAGGAGTCAACGCCTTCCTCAAAGGACAGCTTAGCTGCGCCGCCCATGTCATAGCGTTGCCAGTTACGAGCACGAGCAGAGCCCTCGCCCCAGTATTCCTTCATGTAGGTGCCGTTGATGTTAACCTTATTGGAGGGGCTTTCATCGAAACGAGCAAAGTAACGACCCAGCATCATGAAGTCAGCACCCATAGCCAAAGCCAGAGTCATGTGATAATCATAAACGATACCACCGTCGGAGCATACAGGAATATATACACCAGTTTCTCTGTAGTAATCGTCACGAGCCTTACAAACATCGATCAGAGCAGTTGCTTGGCCGCGGCCGATGCCCTTTTGCTCACGGGTGATGCAGATAGAGCCACCGCCGATACCAACCTTAATAAAGTCTGCGCCTGCATCAGCAAGGAAGCGGAAGCCTTCAGCGTCAACTACGTTGCCAGCGCCAACCTTTACGCTGTCGCCATAGTGCTCACGGATCCAGTCCAGAGTAATTTTTTGCCATGCGCTGTAGCCCTCAGAGGAGTCGATGCACAGTACGTCAACACCTGCGTCAACCAGTGCAGGTACACGCTCAGCGTAGTCACGGGTGTTGATACCAGCGCCTACGATATGGCGTTTTTTGCTGTCCAGCAGCTCCAAGGGATATTCCTTATGAGTTGCATAGTCTTTACGGAATACCATGTACAGCAGACGGCCGTCATCATCAACGATAGGCAGAGTGTTCAGCTTCTTTTCCCAGATGATGTCGTTAGCTTGTTGCAGGGTGGTGTCCTTGCCAGCTACGATCATTTGGTCAATGGGAGTCATGAAATCGCGAACCTTAGTGGAGCGATCCATACGGCTGGGACGATAGTCACGGCTGGTAACAATACCTTCCAGCTTGCCGTTAACAGTGCCGTCGCTGGTTACAGCTACGGTGGAGTGACCGGTGCGCTCCTTCAGAGCCAGGATATCAGCCAAGGTACTGTCAGGACGAATGTTAGAATCGCTGCTAACAAAGCCTGCACGATGAGCCTTAACACGAGCAACCATAGCTGCCTCATCCTCAACGGATTGGGAGCCGTAGATGAAGGAAATGCCGCCCTCTTTAGACAAAGCAACTGCCAGCTTTTCGCCGGAAACAGCCTGCATGATTGCAGATACCATGGGGATGTTCATGGTGATGGCAGGCTCTTCGCCTTTTCTGAATTTTACCAGCGGGGTGCGCAGGTCTACATTGGCGGGAATGCATTTCTCAGAGGAATAACCGGGAACTAACAGGTACTCACTAAAAGTATGAGCAGGTTCGTCATAATAAAAAGCCATTCTTTCATCATCCTTTTCTTCTAAATTTTTGTATCAAACTTTACACTAAAATGAGTTTTATCTATTTTACCTCTTTAAGGCGCGCCATGCAATATCTTTTCGATAAAAATTTTTCTCGAAGGAGATTTTTTCTACAGCAGCATAAGCACGGTCGCGGGCAGCCTTAATAGTGGCATCCACAGCAGTTACACCCAACACGCGGCCACCGCTGGTAACAATCTTACCATCAGCTTCCTTTGTGCCTGCGTGGAAAACAACCACGTCCTTGTCCTCTTCAGCAGCAGCAAGACCGGTAATTTCCTTACCCTTTTCATAGCTCTCCGGATAGCCACCGCTAGCCATAACTACGCACACTGCAGTCTTGTCATGCCAAGCTACCTCAGCCTTGTCCAAAGTACCGGTAGCGCAGGCCAGCATAATTTCAGCCAAATCGCCATCCAAAAGCGGCAGTACTACTTGAGTTTCGGGGTCGCCAAAGCGGCAGTTAAATTCCACGACCTTAACGCTGTCGCCCTTGATCATAAGGCCAGCATAGAGACAGCCCTGGTAAGGAGTGCCCTCCTTGGCCATAGCTTCTACTACAGGCTTCAAAATAAGCTCGGTAGCCTTCAGGCGCAGGATATCAGTCATAACGGGAGCGGGAGCATAGGTGCCCATGCCACCGGTATTGGGGCCTTCATCGCCGTCAAAAACGCGCTTGTGGTCCTGAGCAGCAATCATAGGCACAACGGTCTTGCCATCGGTGAAGGCCAAAAGGGAAGCCTCTTCGCCCTCCATATATTCTTCCAAAACAAGACGCGCACCGGCAGCACCAAATTTATGGTCGCCCATCATCTCGTCAATAGCTTCTAAAGCTTCAGCCTTAGTCATAGCTACAACCACGCCCTTACCAGCAGCCAAGCCGTCAGCCTTAACAACAATAGGAGCGCCCTTTTCTTCCACATAAGCCTTGGCAGTTTCAATATCCTCACAAATCTTGAAGAAAGCAGTGGGAATATTATATTTGGCCATCAATTCTTTAGAAAAAGCCTTGGAGCCTTCTAATTGAGCAGCAGCCTTGGAAGGTCCGAATACTGGCAGGCCACGACGCTTAAATACGTCGGCCAAGCCTGCAACCAACGGAGCCTCAGGGCCAACCACGGTCAAATCGATGCTCTTTTCTTCAGCATAATCTGCAACGCCTTCTAGGTCGTCCACATTAAGATTAATGCATTCGCATTTGTTCAACAGTGCCATACCGGGGTTACCAGGTGCAGCATAGAGCTTTTCAACATTGGGGCTTTGCACCAGCTTCCATGCCAGAGCATGCTCGCGGCCACCGCCACCGATTAAGAGAATTCTCATCTTTACTACCTCTTATTCTGCCAATTGCTTTTTCAGATATTCGCTAATCATTGCATCATACTCAGCAGTGTGGGAGAAGGCCTCAAAGGCCAGCTCCTTGCGGGTATGTTGGTCAATATCGCCATCCTTGTCCAGCATTTCCATGAGCTGTGCATAGCGACGAGGATAGGTAACGATGACAACATCCTTAAAGTTTTTAGCGGAAGCACGTACCATGGCGGGGCCACCGATATCAATGTTTTCAATTGCCTCTGCCTCGGTTACACCGGGCTTGGAGATTGTTTCACGGAAGGGATAGAGATTTACAACTACCAAATCAATGGGAGTAATATTATGCTCAGCTAAAGCTTCCATGTGCTCAGGATTGCTACGTACAGCCAAGATAGCGCCATGAATTTTCGGATTTAAGGTCTTTACACGGCCATCCATTATTTCCGGGAAGCCGGTTACATCACTTACATAGGTTACGGGCACCCCTGCTTCGCGCAGAGCCTTCATGGTGCCGCCAGTGGAAATAATTTCCACGCCGTTGTTGCTCAGGAATTTGCCCAGCTCTACAATGCCGGTTTTATCAGAAACGCTCAGTAATGCTCTTTTAATCTTCATCTTGCACACCTCTTATGCCAAAACCTTGACCTTGCGGCCATTGATTTCCAGTTTATCCTCAGCCCACAGCTTCAGTGCCTCCGGCATAGCAATATGCTCCTGCACCAGAATTCTATCAGCCAAGGTATCTTCAGTATCATCATCCATTACAGGCACCACCTTTTGCAGAATGATGGGACCACTGTCGGTACCCTCATCCACAAAATGCACGGTGCAGCCAGAGAATTTAACGCCATAAGCCACTGCTTGACCTTGACCATGCAGGCCCGGGAAGCTTGGCAGCAGCGCCGGATGAATATTTATAATCTTGTGATGCCATTTGTTAACAAAGCTACCACTCAAAATGCGCATGAAGCCAGCCAAAACCACCAGCTCACAGCCATTTTCTTCTAGAGCAGCAGTAATTTTTGCTTCAAACTCGTCCTTGGAAGCACAATCCTTACGCTCCACAGCCACAGTTTTAATGCCAGCCTTTTGGGCGCGCTCTAAAGCAAAAGCATCACTCTTATCACTGATAACTACAGCAATTTCCAGAGGCAGATAGCCATCAGCAATGCGGTCCATAATGGCCTGCAGATTGCTGCCACGACCGCTGACTAAGACGCCAATCTTACGCACCGAAAACGCCGCCCTTCATGATAGTCTTTTGGGTACCGGGCACGATGGAGCCCAGCTCGTAGAACACTTCACCTGCTTCCTGCAGATGAGCGCGTACAGCGTCAGCCTCAGCAGGATCAATTACCAGCACCATACCCACGCCCATGTTAAAGGTACGATACATTTCCGGCCAAGGCACATTGCCCCACTCTTGTAATTTTTTGAAGACTACAGGCACTTCCCAAGCCTCAGCATCAACAAGAGCATCGCAATCAGCGGGCAGAATGCGAGGAATATTATCATAGAAGCCACCGCCGGTAATATGTACCATGCCGTGGATATCGAATTTTTCAATCAAGGGCAGGCAAGTTTTAGGATACAGACGAGTCGGAGTGAGCAGCTTTTCGCCCAAGGTGCAGCCAAACTCTTCGATAGGAGTATTCATATCGTAGCCCATAGCCTCGAAGCAGATTTTGCGTACCAAGGAGAAGCCATTGGAATGTACACCGCTAGAGGGCAGTCCTAAGAGCACGTCGCCAGCCTTAACCTTGTCGCCGGTAATCATTTTTGCTTTATCTACAACGCCAACACAGAAGCCAGCGATATCGTATTCACCCTTAGCATAGAAGCCAGCCATTTCAGCAGTTTCGCCGCCGATTAAAGCGCAGCCGCTTTCCTTGCAGGCATTAGCCACGCCCTTGACAATATTGGCAACCTTATGGGAATCAACCTTGTCCACAGCGATATAATCCAGGAAGAACAAGGGCTCAGCGCCCTGTACCAGAATATCATTAACGCACATAGCCACAGCATCTTGGCCGATGGTGTCGTGCTTATCAGCCATAAAAGCCAGCTTCAGCTTGGTGCCAACACCGTCGGTACCGCTAACCAGCACGGGCTCCTTATATTTGCCGATGTTCAGGGCAAACAAGCCACCGAAGCCACCTAAATCACCAATAACCTCGCTGCGATAGGTAGCGCGCACGCTATCCTTCATCAGCTCTACTGCCTTATTACCAGCGTCAATATCAACACCGGCATCAGCATAGGTAAGTTGTTTCTTTTCTTCGCTCATAATTGCCTCCAATAAAATGTTATTTTACGAACAATTTAATCTATAAAAGCTGTCTTATTCAAAGATATTCTTTGGTTCTTCCTTAATAACCTCGTCCGCCTTATCCGGATAATCGGAGCTGAAGCAAGCGCAGCACAGGCCATTGGGATCAATATGGCTGATAGCACGCTTCATGCCGTCCATGGAAATATAGTGCAGGCTGTCCGCACCAATAAAACGGCAAATTTCGTCTTCAGTGCAGCGAGCAGCAATCAATTGCTTGCGCTCGGAGGTATCGATGCCGTAATAGCAGCTGTCCACAACCGGAGGAGAGGAAATGCACACATGTACTTCCTTCGCTCCCGCTTCCTTCAGCAGCTTCACTACCTTGCCGCTGGTGGTACCGCGCACAATGGAGTCATCCACCATAACCACGGATTTGCCCTCTACAACGCTACGTACAGGGTTCAGCTTCAAGCGCACTGCATTGGCACGCTGCTTTTGGGTGGGTTGGATAAAGGTACGGCCTACATAGCGGTTCTTAGTAAGACCTTCCATAAAGGGAACACCGGACTCCAACGCATAGCCGATGGCAGCAGGAGTGCCGCTGTCCGGAGCGGAAATAACGATATCAGGATGAATATCCTTAGTTTCCTTAGCCAGCTCACGCCCCATTTGAATGCGGGCATCGTAAACGGGCTGGTTATCAATTACACTATCATTACGTGCAAAATATACATATTCAAAAATGCAGTGAGCGGTCTTTTCAGGGACCTTATCAGCCCACATCATGCTGCGCGGCTCAGCGTTATCGCTGTCGATAATCACCATTTCACCGGGCTTCACGTCACGCACCAGCTCGGCACCAACTAAGTCGAAGGCGCAGGACTCGGAGGCTACGCACCAGCCATTTTCCATCTTGCCCAAAACCAGAGGACGGAAGCCATAGGAGTCGCGCACAGCGATGATCTTATTATCGGTCATAATCAAGATGGCAAAGGCGCCACGGATTTGTTTTACAGACTCAGCCACACGCTCTTCAATAGTAGGACGTGCGCTTAAAGCGATCAGGGATAACAAAACCTCCGTATCAACGGTGGTAGTGAAAACAGCGCCCTCCTTGGCTAAATTCTGACGCAGCTGACCGGCGTTGGTCAAATTACCATTGTGGCTCAAAGCCAGATTACCGCCATCAAAATAGACCTTTAAAGGCTGAATATTATAGGCCATGCTAGCGCCGGTAGTGGAATAACGCACGTGACCAATGGCAGCAAAGCCATCCAAATCAGCCACGCCATCCTTGTAAACATCCGGTACAAGGCCCATGCCTTTCTTCACCTTCATAGTACGGCCATCGGTTACAACGATACCGGTGCTTTCCTGACCACGGTGTTGCAATGCATACAGGCCCCAATAGGTGTTGAGGGCAACATCCTCGGTATGGCTAAAGATGCCGAAGACGCCACATTCCTCGTGCAGCTTATCATCCTTAAATAAATCTTCCACAATAACTCTCCTTTTATCTGTAATCACTAAGAGGGGATTATTTGCTTTCTGCTCTCAATTTAGCCAGCTTTTCGCCCTTTGCCTTAACTTCTTCCTGCATTTTTTGGCGGTTTTCAGCTAACTTTTCTACTAATTCAGGATATTTGGTTGCCAAAATTTGTACTGCAAAAAGTGCAGCATTTTTAGCTCCGTTGATTGCCATGGTAGCAACCGGAATGCCGGAGGGCATTTGTACAAAGCTCAGCAGTGCATCCATACCGCCCAAGGGAGTGGCGTTAATAGGAATGCCAATAACGGGCACGGTGGTATAAGCAGCGATAACACCGCCCAAATGTGCAGCAGCGCCAGCTGCAGCAATTATAACCTCTACACCACGCTCACGAGCACCTGCTGCAAATTCGTGTACTACGTCAGGAGTGCGATGAGCAGAAGCCACAACAACCTCTACCTCCACACCAAATTCCTTTAGAGTCTTTTCCGCAGGCTCCAAAATAGGCCAGTCAGAATTGCTGCCCATAATGATTGCTACTTTCATGAACCTATACCTCCAAATTTTTCTAACTAAAAAACAAAACCCAAGCAAGCCTTCCTCAATCTCTTCAAGTAAGTAAATCTTTCTCGGGTTCATCATACTACAGTGTACTTATTCTAATTATACCAACCCAAACCGTCAACGTCAAATAAAAATGTGAACTTTTTAACAGTTTTCTCGAAAATCGTTCGGAATGTTGTAGCTTTAAGCCTTTCTAAACTGGAGAATATACGTATTTTACAAGAAAACCTCCAAAGAAAGTTTATTTACTTCTCCTTGGAGGTTTGGTCATTATTAAATTTGTTCCTTACCCACGCGGGCACGAATAACCATCATGGTTACAAACATCAAGCCCAAAGTTATAGGCAGGGCAATAAGAGCTACGGAGCTCTCGTACATGTAAGCAATAGCACCGGCTATAAGATAGCCCACGAAGGATACAGAGGCTGCTGTCAAAGCGTAGGGCAGCTGTGTGGATACGTGATTTACGTGATTGGATTGTGCGCCGGCAGAGGCCATAATGGTGGTATCACTAATAGGAGAGCAGTGGTCGCCTGCTACAGCACCGGACAAGCACGCGGCAATAGAGATAATCAACATTTGATAAGTGTCAGCAGTGCCGAAAACATTGCACACGATGGGAATTAAAATAGCGAAGGTACCCCAGCTAGTGCCAGTGGAGAAGGCTAGGAATACTGCTACCACAAAAATAATCGCCGGCAGGAACATCTTCAGCACGCCCGCAGAGCCCGCTACAAGATCATGCACATAGAACTTAGCGCCCAAAAGGCCAGTCATACCGGACAAAGTCCAAGCCATAGTCAAAATCATGATGGGCGCAACCATCGCGCGGAATCCTGCAGGGATACATTCAGCAAACTCCTGGAAGGTCATAACGTCGCGAGTCATATAGAAGGCAAATACAAAGAAGAAGGTAACCATGCTACCCAAAACAAGGCCCTTGGAAGCATCCGCACCAGCAAAAGCATCTACAAAGCTTTCACCCTTGAAATAACCACCTGTATAAATCATACCGATAATGCAGCAAATAATGAGTACTGCTACAGGCATTACCAAATCGATAACAGCGCCATTGGGCTTTTCATTTTTTTCATCCACATCACCATAAGGACGGTCAGAGGTAGTGAATAAGTCACCCTTGATAGCATTTTCTTCATGAACACGCATAGAGCCAAAATCAAATTTTAGCACTGTAATCAAAACCATCATCAGTAGTGTTCCTAAAGCATAGAAGTTGTAGGGAATGGTGTTCAGGAACATGCTGAAGCCATTAATATCGGAGCCCTTGGGCACGGAGGATGTTACAGCGGCAGCCCAACTGGACACCGGCGCAATAATACAAATAGGTGCAGCCGTGGCATCAATCAAATATGCAAGCTTCGCGCGGCTTACCTGATGGCGGTCGGTTACAGGACGCATCACGGAACCTACAGTGAGACAGTTAAAATAGTCGTCTACGAAAATAAGCACACCCAAAGCGATAGTTGCTAGTTGTGCGCCCACGCGAGACTTGATGTTTTGAGAAGCCCATTGACCAAAGGCAGCGGAACCGCCCACCTTATTCATCAAGGCAACCATTATACCTAAGATAACCAAGAACACAAGAATACCCACATTCCAGCTATCGGCAAGCTTGGTAATCATACCTCCGTCCTCGTGGAAAAGCAGCGTATTGAACATTAACTCCAGGTTACCATTTGCATAGAGCAACGCGCCAATGGCAATACCTACAAATAGAGAGGAATAAACTTCCTTGGTAACCAAAGCCAAACCAATAGCGATTACAGGGGGCAGCAAGGAGAAAATGGTGGAATAAACGGTCGGATGATAGGTCTTTACATCAACAGTGTTGGGAGCGCCATAGCTAATGAAAAACAGTACAGCTAACAGCGTCACTGCGGATAATAAAAAGGGTAAATTAATCTTTCGCATGCAATGAATCACTCCAATTTGTGAATTTTGTTAAAACTTATTATAACATATTCTCCCATCAGGATACAAGTAGAAAAAGAAAATGCTATCTATCCTCAGTCGGCTCAGAAGCAAAGAAAAACTCCGCAACATTTGTTGCGGAGTTTTTCTAACCGGCAGCTATCTATCCTCCCAGGCCGCTTCCAGCCAAGTACTTTCGACGTATAAGGGCTTAACTACTGTGTTCGGGATGGGAACAGGTGGATCCCCTTAGCCATCACCACCGGATTATTTAATTTTGAGGT
>JAXDZG010000015.1:0-48271 GCA_034086985.1 Phascolarctobacterium sp. | reverse complement strand
CTCAGCTTTTACGCTTACATTTTGCAGCTTATTGGTTATCCTTGCTAAGCTTAAAGTATTTCCAGCTTCAGCCGTAGTATTAGCTGCTACAATGCTGCCTGCGGTTTGAGTGATATTTTGAGTAGCTTTCAAGTTAGCATTTGTTGCAGTGATAACACCACCTATTTGCGTGATATCTTGGCTAGCCGTCATAGTAGCATCAGTTGCGGAGATAACACCACCTATTTGCGTGATATCTTGGCCAGCCGTTATAGTAACATCAATTGCAGTGATAGAGCCACCGCTCATTACTAGATCATTTGTTGCAGTCGTCTCTACAATAGCAGCATCAATTTCGCTACCAGTAATTCTGATATTGCTGCCACTAGCTTCAAGCTTGCCATTAGTTGCTGTCGTAGTTGATGAACCACCGTTAAAGTTAACAGCATTGCCATCTGCTTGCAATATGATATTAGCAGCAGCTACTAAAGCATTTGCGTTAACATTGATATCACTCTCATTATTAACAAGAGTAATATTGCCACTTGCCTGCAAAGCTTTATCGACTACTATCTCGTTCAGAGCAGAGCCTGCAGCAACATTGGTAACATTTATGTTGCCATTGACAATTTTACTCTCAGCAGTGCTTACGTTTAAATCGCCAGCTACGTCATTGCTACTAACGATAGTTACGCTATCGCCAGCATTATCGATTACAACATTCTTCAGCTTGTTAGCTTCACTAGACATTGCAATGCCCTGACCAGCTGCTACATTCAGAACACCTGCATTTACTACGTATCCATTATTCTCAGTAATTTTTCCACTAGTAGCAGTTAACTCTGCTGTATCCGAAATAATAGAGCCACTTACTAAGCCTATATCAGTGCCAGCAGTCAAGCTTGTATCAGTAGCTTGAATACTACCACCTTGGAGATTTACATTGCTAGCTGCATTAATAACAGCGCTCCCACCAGAGATAGTGCTCCCATTATGGTTGAAGTCCTGAACATTGCTTACACTAACAGTCTGACCACTTACATCACCACTGCCTTGTAAGGTCAAATTATCACTAGCAGCTGTCAAAGTAGTCATGCCATTGGTAGTGTTCACAGTACCATTGACAGTAATGGCAGCCGCATTCAAGGTAGTTGCATTAGTCGCAGTTGCACTGCCATTGATGGACATGCTTGCATCAGAGTTTAGGCTTACATCATTAGTAGCTGCAATATTACCATCGACAGTTATTCCAACAGCAGTCAACACCACATCTTTTGCATTGATAGAACCAGTATTAGCAACATTGATAGCAGCCTCTTGGTTTGTCAATGTAATAGTGCCACTTGCTTGCAGTGAACTTGCTACCACAATTTCATTCTTGTTGCTAGAGCTATCTGCATTATTGATTACATGTAAATTACCCTGGATTGCTTCAGCAGTATTTATCGCTAAGTCATGCGCACTATTCCTATTGGTGCTAGAGATAGTAACAGAGCCACCAGCATGCTCAATATTCACTTGCTCTAGCTGGTTAGCAGTACTCTTAAGATCAGTAATACCATTCGCAGAAGTATTCAATACTGGGGTTACCAGTACAAAATCTTCATTCTCATTAATTGTCGTGTCTGATGTCAAATTAGTGGTCTTAGCAGTAATTGTACCACTTTTCAAATGTACGCTATTGCCATCTAAAGTTACAACTCCAGCCTCAGAGTTTTCAGAAGTTGCAGTAAGAGAACCGCCATCCACAACAACTGCATTATTATCTGCTTGCAACGTGATATTTTGAGCAGAAAGTGCTGCGCCCTCACTCACCGTAATATCTGCCTCATCATTAATCAAGCTGATATCGCCGGTAGCATTCAGCTGCTTATTCAGCACGATCTTATTGGCCAAGCCATTATTATTGTTATAGTTGTGTACACTTAGGCTGCCATTTACCTTGGCTCCTTCAGTGCCTTCATTCAAAATAGCTATATTAAGATTCTTATTGGTGATGTTACCATTGTAAATAATTACATCGCCGCTATTATTAGCTACAAGCACATTGGCCAATTGATTGATTTGGCTTGCCAAACTAATAGCTCCTGCAGCCTTAGCTTTTACCAAAGCAGTATCCAGCTTAAAGCCATCACTTTCAGTAATCGCACCACCAGTTGCAGTTAACACAGTAGTATCGGCAGTTATAGAACCATCGCTGAAGGCAATATTAGTACCAGTAGTGAAGCTAGCGCTATCTGCCGAAATGCTACCGCCAGTCATGGAAATATTTGTGCCAGCAACCAAAGTAGCTGTATCTGCCGAAATGCTACCGCCGCTCATGTTTACTCCTGCAACAGCAGTTAGCTTAGCTTCTGCAGCTTTAACAGCGCCACCGCTAATAGTAACATTCACGCCCTCCAGCTGCACCTTTTCCGCAGCAGTGAGCTTGCCACCGCTCATCACAATATCATTGTTATTAGCCTGCAAGCTAATATTCTTTGCACTAATATCACCATCAGCGCCCACAGTCACATTAGCTTCCTCGTTGATGATGCTAATAGTGCCTGTTGCCTGCAGCTTATCAGCTAAAACAATATTATTATCGTTGCCAGCGTCGTAGTTATGCACGGTCAAATCGCCACCCACAACCGCATCAGGCGTAGTAATAGCTATATGCAAGTCAGCACTTGTAGTATTGCCACTGCCCACAGTAATGCTACCACTGGTATTGGCCACATTCACCTGCTGCAGCTGATTTATCTTGCTATCCAAAAGGATAGTGCCTGCCGCATTGGCATTTACCACAGGAGCATTCAGCACAAAGCTACTAGCTTCTTCAATCGTCCCATTATAGGAATGCAAATTGATAGCAGCACTGCTCAGTGTACCCGACTGCAGTTTAACATTTTGTCCTGCATGAATGTTGACGCTATCAGTGCCATTGATAGCATTGGTACCATCCACAACAACATTGCCCAAGCTACCTAAATAAACAGCGCTAGAGCTAATAGTTTTGCTATTATTATCTAAAGTTAAGTCAGTAGTAGTGTAAACACTTGCGGAGCTGCTACTATTCAAAGCATCTAGCAAATGCAAATTGCCATCCACTACAATGCCTACATTAGCCGGAGTAACGCCGGCAGTAACAGGTGCAACCTCAAGATTTAACTGGCCTTGAGCTGCTACGCCCATGCTAGAGCTAGTCAAGCCCTTAACATAAACATTATCCTTCGCCTTAAGCACAACCTTGCTTGCGGTGTCAGCTGCGTCCACATTCTTAATGCGCACGCCATCGTTATCAGTGTAGATAACCCCAATGTTGCTGCTTATAGCCTCACCAATGCTGCCTCCACGAGCTTCAATAGTCAGCTCAAGCCCATCAGCCCGCAGGTAATAATCCTCGCTGGTACCATTGGTTCCCATAAGGATACTCTTATTAGCGCCTAGATAAATTTCCTTCTTATTGCTGCTCTCGCCAGCAGAACCACCTTCGGTAGAAGTACTGAACGTAGTCTTGCTAGAAGAAACATTGCGCAGAATTAAATTATTATCACTAGTTTGATTCAGATAAATATTGCCACCAGCTACAGCACTCAAGCCATCAGTAGTTTTATTCGTACCAAAAATATCTGTAGTGAGCATCTTGCTCGCCGTACCAAGAGCATCCACTGCAGTGATATACAGACTCTTACCCGCAATATTCACCGCACCACTAACAGCATTATTATAGATTCCGCCCAAGCTGGTCAAATTAACCTCGCCCTTAGTAGAGCTAATGGTATTCACATAAAGGTTATTAAATTGGCCCTTGTTATCAATACCGATAAAGCTATCGTTGCCAACCTCCTCACGACCCGCCAGCAAAATATAGCCCTTATCATCTTTGCCACCAGCAGACACAGTTAGCTTACCGTTTTCAGGATTTGCAAGGCTAGTAATCTGCTGCACGCCCACAGCCTGCTTGTCCTGCACAGACGCAACAGCATTTCCTCTAGCATCAGTTTTAACGCTAACATTGGTTATATCTGCATTAGCCAAGGTCTGCAGCTGCGTTACAGCATTAACGTTTACATAATTACCATTGGTATCCTTCTTCAAAATACCGGTGAGAGTAATATCTTGAGCTGTACCGCTGTCATAACCCACGCTCTTGCCCGCAACCAAGGTAATATTGTGACCAATAACATTGGGATCCTTGCTAGAGGTCTTGGTCAGATTGCTACCATCAGGGTTCACAATGCTTTCGGAAACAGTATAAAGCAGTGCATTGACATCATATTGCTCGTAAGCAGACAAAATGTCGCTGCCATTATTCTTAGCATTTGCAGCTTGGATTAATCTATTTTTGATAGCAAGCAGGGTTTCATTGCTTCCCTCGCCACCAATCATGCCCAAGCTCTTCCAGCGAGCAATGCGCTCCTCCGCCGTACCCTTATTGCTGGTATCATTTGGCAACGCATCGATAATGCTGCCATTGGTAGCCTCCAGAGTCACATTACCAGTCTTAGAATATACTCTGCCAAGGCGCAAATCACCATCGGACTGCTTAATATTAATATTGCCATAAGCGCTCGCATTTAAGGACGCACTGAGGCTATCGCCGTCAGCAGGAGTTTGTCCCACATTAACTGCAAAGCCAGTATCAATTCCCCCTGAGCCATAAATACTACCATTAACAGTTGTAAGATTAATCCTTCCAGCAGCCACAGCATTATCACTGGTCTTCCAGATATCGCCCTGCGTACCATTATTGGTTATAGTCAATGTTTTCCATGTATTACCGCCTGTACTACCGCTATCTGCAGTTACCAAAGCCAAATTGCCCTTGGCTCCAACTGCATTATCCAGCGTAATACTTGCATCAAACACATTATGAGCACCAATGTTGAGTAGTGTTAAAGCAACATTATCTCCAGCAACAATGTTAATATCCTTAATACCCTGGGCAGCAAGTAACTCTATACCCGCTCCATATAAGCTACCGCTATTTTGCTCAATGGCGCCAAACATAGAGTTAATCTTGATGATGCCTCTTTCAGTCACCGCTCCGGTAGAATCATTCTTATACACCTGGGTATTGCCAATGCTACCATCAATATCCACGCCATAACTAGAATCAATATTGATTTGAGCAACCTTAGCAGTATCGCTATCAGAAGTAGCAGTAAGGCTTGCATCATAGCCAATAAATTTGATATCTATGGTCTGGTCTGCCTTAACGCTAGCATGATATGTTTTCAGCGTACCCCTAGACTCCGTCCAAGTAATTACATGATGCTCATGACAACCAAAGGCGCCGCTATGATATACCTCATCACTTTCCACAGTGTAGGCAAAATTATCAAGTGACTCACTAGAATAATCCATATGAGTCTTAGATGTATCGCCCTTATCCTCAATAACAGCGCTATCGATATTGGGAAGCCTTGTCTCACCACTATAGCTGCCACTATTCAGGAAGTTCTCTTCAACGGACCAAGAGGCCAAAAGCTGCTGCTCCTCGCTGCGACTCCACAGGCCCCAACCACCGTACATAACGTCTTTTTTATAGCGCCTATATTCAGTAGACTGCTCGCCCTCAGTCCAAGTATAGCGTAAGCCACTCTTGGGATTATAGGCATAGTCATACTCAGCCAAACGACCATTAGAAACTGGTACTACTGCAGTTCCACTATCAGGAGTAATGTACTCACCATTTGCAGTAAGATATTTTACATCCGTAGAATTCTTTTTAATTGTGGATACTACAGTAACGGGGGTGTCAACCCCATTCTTCTTCACTGTATAGCCAGCAGTATCAGTAATACTGATAACACCTTCCACATCATGTGTCAGCAGATTGCCTACTTGCAAAACATGGCTAGTAGCATTTTGGATATCGATATTGCTTGTACCATCAAGGCATATGATTTTGCCTGCTCCTGTACTTACAATGCGACCTGTGAGATAAATCTTACCACCACTAGCATTCACATCCTCTACAATAATCTTATTGGTATAGGGATTATAATATGCATTCAACTTATATTCGTAGCAACCATCATACCTATCCCAGTATGCTCCGCCATCCACTACCTTATAAGCGTCATTCCCCTTAACTGCCTCATCAGAAATAACCGTTCCCTGAGTATAGCCCTTATTGATTTCCGCAATTTTCGCATCTACAGCTTTTCCCTCGCCATTGGTAACGTACGTCATATCCAAATAATAGTCGCCATAGCCACTTTGGATAACACCATTCACATTAATATCGGAGGCATTGATATAAATGGAGCCACCCGCAATATAGCTGCCTGTAGCCATTTCTCCATGTTGAGGCCCAGTCTCTTTGATGTCGATATTAGTTTGGCCCCAACCATTTTTCTGCATATTACTAAACTCAGAACCATAGATACTTTCAACACTGCCACCCACGCTAACAATGCCATCAGTGTAGCTTTGGGTAATGCTACCGCCTGCGGATAGAGCTACCGTTTTGCCAGAAATAGCCACAGCATCGGCCGCAGTACTACCAGCAATACGAATGTTATTGTGATCGCTGGTAATCGAAACAGAGCCAGCTAGATTATTGATATTTTTCTGCACCCAAATATCTGCCATGGGCGTGTAATGCCCCGTAACAGTCTCTGTCACAGTACCTGTAGCAGTAGTTTTGGTATTCTGATAGGTATAATTCAAGGGCAGACCTGAATAATTACCCTCGATATTAATATCACTACCATCTCCGGCCTTGGCTTCTATGCTAGCAAAGTTTGCAGAGGTACCTGTCTCGTTAAGCTTTTTAATCTGTTCGTTCAAAGCCTCGGTAGTATACTCGTTGGGCTTCAAAACCTGACCATTATAAACCAGCTTGCCACCATCAGATTCAACGGTTATTTCGTTCAACTTCAAGAGCAGGTTGGTATTATTAATAATATCAATATCGGCACTACCATTAGCCAACATGCTACCACTCTTAGAGCTACTTGTAAGAGTATCAGCTTGGATATTAATATTGCCACCGGAAGCAGTTAAGCTAGGAATTTCTACATAGTCCACATATTGAGCATTCACAAGATGATATTTCCCGTCGCTATCCAAATAGATACCGCCATTAGCAAGCATTTCTTCTCTTAACCGTTCTGCCTCAGCCTTATAGCCCAAATAAGCAGCATTGGCCGCTGCATTAGAGCTATCGCTGTCCAAAGTGCTGCCATCCTTAGCATACTCATCCATCAGCTTCATTACTTCGTTGTAACGGTTGAGTAAGAAAAGGGTATAGTTCGCCCTACCCAGAGTAATAGTATCTTCGGTGATGCCAGTTATCGGATCAGCCTCAATAGTAATCTTATCTCTCAGCCCAGCCTCATCCAAAGCAGTTACGCCGGTCAAAGCATCCCTATCATCAGCATCAAAAACCGCAATATCCCCAGATTCGCCGATTTTAATATAAATCACATTGCCAGAGCCTGCAGTCACAGAGCCATTGATATCCACTTTATTATTGCTGATTTTTTCATATTTTTCGTCGCCACTGGCCTCGGTCACATAGCCGCCATTGGACGTGCCACCGTAGCCTGTGTCACGAGCTGCCAGAACACGAGTCAGCTCTTGCCCAGCATCCGCATAAATGTTGGTATGGCGCACGCTATTGCTGCTACTATTAGCAGCAATGGTCACAGAATTGTTTTGATTTACGATATTTTCCACAGTAGGCATCAGCACAACGGGAATAATATTGCCGTTGTAATTTTTCGCCTCCGCATCTAAATCAAAGGTAGCCACACTGCCATCCAGCTTTTTACCAGCGTAAAGGTTTACGTCTTGGGTGCTATAGAGACTATTACCACTATTTTTTAGAGCAATAGTATTAGTGCGAGTAATTCTATCAGTTAAATCAGCATTAGAGCCTCCAATAGCACCAGCCGGAGTTTCAGTCAGAGCATAGGTAAAGAGCTTCAGGTCATCCGCAGCGGATAAAGTGATAGCCTTGCCAGGACTCTTAGTCTTGATGCTGCTATTTTCTAGCTCCACAGCCTCTGTATTAGTAATCGTATTATTAACATTGGTTATACTGCCACCGACCAAGCCAACAGAGAAAACATACCCATTAACCAGCAAATCTTCATTGGTATAACCGGACAGACTAATGCCTCCATTGGTACTTACTAAATCGGCATTTTTAAGAAGCACCTTCGCCGTGGAAACAACGGTATTATTAATGCCGGCAGTGTCAATCGCTGTCGCACCATAGCCCTGTCCCCAAAGCATGTCGAAAAAGTCCTCATCCCGGTTCATAGTGATGCTATTATTGGCTTGGAGCAGCATATCGTTGCCACTCTTTAGAACTGCCTTCTCATTATCCCCGTTAACATTGATTCCGGTGCTACTCGTAATGGAGCTGTCCACATGAGCATCACCGCCACCATCCAAGGTTACGGTCAGGGCATCAGCCTTCAAATTAACTGTATCATTTCTCTGAGCATTGACTGTCAAGGCACCCTTAGCTTCCAGATTACCATTTAGAGTTACATCCGTTTCAGAATTGGAGCTGTGTCCAACTCTAGCTGTATAGGGAGAAATGATTACAGTACCAGCCTCCGTACCAACTGCCCTAGCTGTAACATCAGCAGTGTTTTCTGCAAGAATGGACAAATTATTGGCTACAATACCCTCGGTGCCACCATCAACAGAAATATGCACTTGGTCATTAGCATTGGTATACGCAAAGTTATTGCCACTGCCAGCACCAGAGGCAACATTAGTAGTATGAATATAGGCATAGGAATCGGTCAAATTCCTTGCTCTCAAGGATACATCACTAAATGCCGAACCATTCAGGAATTTGGCAGCGCCCAGGGTAATACCGGTTTCCATTTCATTATATGTGCGCACCTTGTTGACCGTAATATCGCCCATAGTAACGCTAACATTATGAGCAGTTGCCTCAGTGGTATATTTATTATCTTCAGTAGAACTGCCACTAAGAGCCAGCAAATCAACCTCGCTAGCATTAAAGGCATTCTTGTCGGTGATGGTGAGGTTTGCGCCACCGCTTACTTTAGAGGTGATAATATTGCCGCTGCCCACTAAAACTCCGGTATCGACAATAGTAGCCTCATTCTTTACATGAGGATTATTTTGTGCTTGCACGACAATCTTAGCAGCCTTCAAGCTACTATTAGTCGTCGTATTTCCCAAGTTAACCGCAGCAGTAGATGCATCCTCACCCTCTAGGATCATACGCCCGCCACCGGCACCAGTAACGGTAACGTTATGCCCCAAATTATCGATGGTGGTGCTATTGGACGCACTGATACCTAAAGGTATCTCTGTGCTACCCTCAGTCATCGATTTATTTGCCTCTAACTGGCTTCCAAGCACAGTTACTGTATTGTTACCGCTATGCTTGATATAACCAGTCGTATCAGTGTAGCTTATGACGCTAATGGGCACGGTGCCAATGGATCCTCCCAAGGAGCTAGCATTCTCAGAATTTATAGCAACAGTATTGCCCGACAAAGCAGCATTTTCTACAAGCAAGCTTTGATGCTCAACCACGCTAACCCTATTGGAAGCAACAGCAACTTCACCTATGGAGACCTGCACCTGCTCCAGCGTGCTATAAACATCATTGGTAGCAGCTGCATCAATGGCCAAAGCATTGGTAGCTTGCAGCTTACTATTGCCGGTTACAGATGTGGCTAGGCCAACCTTTTCTTGTGCGGACGCGCCGGTATTCATTTGTTCCGTGCCAGTATAGGTAAGCTCAGCACCAGAATTTTCCTCTAAGGAGGTAAGCACGGCTTTATTACTTGTTAAGCCACTGTTTACCATGGCCTGCACAGATGCTGTGGAATCAGTGCCAGTTTGCCCGACACCAGTCTTCGCATCATCGCCACGATAATATGTATAGCTATTCTCCAGCTCGTCACCAATATTGATGTACATCAAATTCACGCCTATGGTTACACTACCCGCTACATTGGCAGCAACTAAGGTTGAATGAGCACTGCGGTCTTCATAAGCTCCCACAGTAATGGTGTCTGCATAGGCAGTCACATTGTCAAGGCTAGTAAAGGTCTGGCTATTAATATTCACATCGCCCACGCCCACCATAGCTCCGCCCAAGGAGCTAGCGCTGGTATTGGCATTAGTGAATTTATTGGTAAGTTTATTATTAGCAAGAGCATTAAAGCTAGTGTAAGCATTATTAGCATCACCTAAGCTTACATCGTCCACAGTGACGCCTACGCCAGACTCCATATTCACAACTTCTACGGCTACACCTACTACACCACCAAGAGAAATGCCTAACTGAGGCACGGAGAGCTCCGTCTCCACTTTAGTTTTATTATTTGCCAAAACCGTAATTTTGCTGGAAGAGTCCTTATTACCTCTGCGAGTAAAGTCCCCATTAATGAGCTGAGCCTGGGTGCCACTCTTATCATCGAATACGGTCACGCCGCAGCCAGCGTTAATGGTGCCAATAGCGCCAGTCAAAGTAATGACATTGTTGTAGCTATGCACATTAGCAACGCGCTCAGCATCCACCTGCAAGCTATGCACAGAGCCAGCCACATCCTGCACTTTAGCCAAGGTGTCATCGCTAAGCTCAATAACGGATACATTGGCAGCAGCCGTTGCTGCGCCTTCTGCAGAAGCAGCAATGCCCACGCCCGTAACGCTTTCACGCAGCTTGCGTTCGCCCAAAGCATAAACCTTTGCGCTGTTAGCATTGAGCACTTTTTGGTTGGCACCAGAAGTACTGGTATCGCCATCAATGACAGCGCTAGTATCCCTGCTGATTATATTAGTACCAGCAGTGCCCAAGGCAGCAACAGAAGCAACACCGGAGCCACCAATATCAATATTCACTACATCCGCACTAATATCGGCAGCATCATGGGCCAAAACATGGACATCACCCACGCTGTTTTGCCCCTTATTAATATCGGAATTACTAATAGCAGCCTTGGTCTCGCCACTGATTTCATTCACATCAGCAGTCACACCTACGCCCACGGCTGCTACGCCAGCACCACCAATGGAGCTGGACACAGTCACATTATCAAGCTCATGCTTGCTATCAGCATTAACAACAATGCCCTTTACTTGCTTTTCTGTAGTAGAAACAGAGCCGTCCTCGGCCACAGTATAATCCTTGACCGTGATGCCATTGCCACCGCCTGCAGCAGCCAGATTGCTATTGTTTACATCTGCCAAGGTAGAGCCACTAATAGTGTTTACCACTACTGTTGCGCCCACACCAACACCAGCTGTGCCAGCTGCGCCAACACTCACAGCGCCACCATAATTTTGCAAATGCTCCTGGCTTTGAGCCAAAATGCCCAAGCTTTCGCTAGCAGTAATGCTCATGCCTTCAACATCCACTGTGGCATCATTGCTAATATTGTTGACGGCTACGTTGCCTTCAACCCCAACGCCTATAGTCTCACTGGTGCCAACGCCTATGCCCATAGCCAAATTGAAAATATCATTGTGTGCTTGACTTTGTACAAGGGCATTCTTAACATTCCAGGTACTATTACCAGCTGTGTTCTTGACCTCAGCCTTAGTATCGGCGTCACTATTAAGCACGCTCACCGCAGCGCCACTGGCTACGCCTGAAACGCCGCCAAAGGCCACATCCACCGCATCCGCGCTGGACACAATATCCCCATCACTTTGAGCTAACAGCTCCACCTCGTTATTAGAGCCGAACACATTAGTATTATTCATGCTGGCCAGGCTATCGGTATGCACATCCACAATGGAAACACTGCCCTCGACAGAAACGCCCACCAAGCTTGGGTTTACAGCAACGCCACCACCCAAGGCAAAGCTAGCCACATTGGCATCATTCAGGGCTTGGACGCTTAAATCAGCGCCAGCCACCATACTAATTTCCGCATCATTGAGCGCTGCCCAAACCCTTTGCTTTGCTTCACCGCTACCGATTTGGGTATTAGCCACAGCCCCGCCCACAGTTCCGGCAGGATTTTTGCTCACTGCAACGCCCAAGGAGCCTGCTACAGTAGCAAGGTCGGAATCATCCTTGGCCTGCACTGTAATTTTCGCAACATTATTCAGTGCATTCTTTTTCTCTGTAGAACCGTCCGTATATTTTCCTACTACGGCTTCCGTACTATTGGTGCCATAATTGGCAGCATAAGCGCCCACTGCGGCCCCATCCGCCACAGCTACGCCCACGCCTGCGCTAACTGTGTACATATCACTGTTATTGTAAGCATTCACATACAGGCCTGTATTAGCGCTATTATAGCCTTGTAAAGTTATCCCACGCACGTAGGCACCGGTAATATTATCATAATCATTTTGAGCCCAGGTTAAGCCTGCCACACCACCATAGTTTTCCGTAATGGCGGTGCTTAGCTGCCCTGCCACACCCACTAAGGTTGAGTTAGTAGTAGCGTCCACGGCCAATTTAGGTGCAGTGATAGTGCTGTTTTCTACCTTGGCAACAGTTTCATTATTAATAGTATTGGCCACACCGCTACCGGCCACGTCCACAGTTACAAGTCCACTACTCCCCACGGTCGCAGCCGCACCGGCAGCCACTGCTACCATCACAGTATTGCTTTCCGCTTTTACACTAACACCATCGCTGCCGCTCATGTTAAGCGTGCCACCAGTTACGCTAGCATTGAAGCTATTGGTCACATAGTTCACACTAGTGGCCGCTGCTACGCCTGCGCTAGAGCTGCTGCCACCGGTCTTCACGGCCACGCCAATAGCACTGCCCACAATTACATTGCCACTATCATTAACGGTAATATTTTGGCTAGTATAGCGCTGCTCCTCATTAACACTGCCATCAGCATTCTTATTTACAGCAAAATCTACTCCCGAACTGCCATTAGCATTGGTCAAAGCAGCGTCCACATCG
Source organism: Phascolarctobacterium sp. (assembly GCA_034086985.1). Taxonomy (GTDB): domain Bacteria; phylum Bacillota; class Negativicutes; order Acidaminococcales; family Acidaminococcaceae; genus Phascolarctobacterium_A. Next base: position 35,421 of record JAXDZG010000015.1, on the reverse strand, counting down.
AGATCAATGATATTTTGAGATACAGGCGCATTTATGTCCACAATAGTAGTAGTGCCCTCATAGACAAACTGCCCTTCCTCGTTTAGCACAATATATTGCTTCGTATTATTTTCGTCTAGCACATAGTACTTTCCCGTACCTGTACCCTCAACCTGAGTCACAGTCGTTCCCGCAGGCACCTTTTCACCCGTAGCCTCGTATACATATTCCCCATTCAGGTTGCGTACAACGCTCAAGCCAGCCCCATCCTGATAATAAGCCACATCTACCTGAATAGCTGTATTAGGAGCAGAATTAATCTCGGCCACATATTTATTAGCCTTTTCATCGGCTTTAAGCTTGCCATCGCGAGCTTCGTTAGCGAAAGCGGATGCGTAAATATTCACACCACTAGCCTCAGCCTGCACCTGATTTTCCAGTACATTGGTAGCTACAGCCACATCGCCCACAGCATATGTCCTGCCACTCCCCGTAGTAACACCCACAGAAATGGCTCCGCCAACCTGAACCAAATTGCTGACAGCCAGGTTATTGATGCTATCTGCAGACACAGCTTGACTACCAATAGTAGTATTTTGCAGCTGTGCCAAAATATTATTCGTTGCCTCATTAACAGCTACAGAAGCACCTAGCGCAGCTGAACCAGCGTATTCTGCACTAGCACCGCCTGCCACCTGAACGTCCTTGTCGTAAGCCGTATTATTTACGTTAAGGCTACCACAGCTACTGCCAGTAATGCTAGCATTATCCATTAGGGACTTCACAGTGCTATCCACAAAATTAAAGGAACCGGATGCTCCTAAATTGACGCTAAAATTATCCATGCGTTGAGCGAGATCCACGCCCAAAGCCAAGCCTAGAGCTACCTGAGCACCACTGTTCTCGCTTTGGTTCAGCACATTATCAACATTATTAATGGTGCTGTTCTTTAAAGTAGCACTAGTAGTTTTATTGATTTCGTTAAAAGCAACAGCGCCATTTATCAGGCTACTAAATTTGCTGTTATTTTGATAATCAACACCCTGCTTAGTAAGGGCACCAGCACCGCTATACGCGCCAATATAGGAATCATCCTCAGCAGTAATTTGTAAATTGGTGGTTACATCACTGCCACTAGTGGGCCTTATTATCTCGATATCGATATTGTCTATACCGGCTCTTGTTTCGTCCACAATGTAGTTCACAGATACACTGCCAGCTGCCTTAAGATCCACAACAGGGTTCTTCTGGGCCTTTTCCGGCTTTTTATTCCCAGCGTTATTTCCACTATTGCCTTCTGTAGCCTTTTCATTACCAGACTCATTATTTCCGACTTCACCAGCTGTGATCTGTACTATAGTATTGTTAGTTTCTTCAGTTGTATTAGCATTATTATTGTTATCGTTATTATTAGTACTAGCCTTTGCTTGGATATTTTCTACACCATTAGCGCCTTTGCCGCCACTAGTAGACGCGCTAGCGCCACCGGACTGCTTATTGGTATTGCTAGTATTATTTTGGCTACCGGCTACAGATAAACTATTGATAACGCCGCCAGTATGAGCATCTACAAAGATATCGCTAGCCCTGATGAGGCCCCTACCCTCAGTATCCGTAGTTTGCTGATTTTCCATCACAGCCAAGGACTTTACGTTATAGTCCACAACGCTGGTGCTCACACCTACAGCGCTAGCTCTAGAGCTGGATAAATCGCCTGCAACACCAATGATAATGGTATCGTTATCAGCAGTAAGCTTCAAGGCCTCATATTCTTCGGAGGAAGTACTCCCATCGGAATTGGTAGTGGTCAGCAACACCTGTTTTTGGAGCGCAGTTAAGCTAGCATCGTCATCCACCAGAGTCTGCGCAGTAGCGTCACCGCCCTGATAGGACAACATGCCTGCAATGCCCAAAGCACTAGTGCGGGCACCGCCCATCACAAGGCTCATATTGAGCACATCATTTTTAGTTGCTAAATCGATGGCGCCAGCATTAATCTGCACGCCATCCATAACCTGAACCAAGCTATTGCTTGAAGCATTCTGCACGCCCACCGTACCACCAATGCCATAGGCACCGGCATCTGTGGTATAAATATCCGGCAAAAAGGCCCATTTGCCCGCCATCAAGAAGCTTTGCTCCACAGAGTTTGCAGACAGCTGCACTAGCTTCTCATTACCAGCGGTAATTATAGCATTGGAGCCAATTTTTACGGTTGCATTATTGTCTAAATTTTGAATACCCACCGTACCAGTTGCCATGGCAGTCGAATCCCCTGCCATGGGTGTGTCCATTTTATCGGTGGAGGAGGAGACATACATATTGGTATAGTTGGCCGCATTACAGAAGGCTTCCACGGCGCTCTTCAACTCGTCCACACCCAAAACATTGGCCAGTAAATCCACTACAGCCTTAGCCTTTAAAGTGTGTTGCTTGCTCTTAGATAAATCTGTAGCCGAATCCTTAGCCGTAATTGTTAGTAAATCGGCTACTGCTATTTGCAGCTCAGGAAGAATCTCTTGAATCGCTTCAGTGCCTTGTTTGGACCAATAGTCTTGGGCGCTGGCCCAGCCCTTTTCCAAATTGGCAACCATTTTATCCAAACGATTATAAGATTGATCCGACTCAGCAGTTGCCCTCACAGAGCCTGCTGCCAACAAACTGGTTTTCTGTTCTTCCGAAGATTCTACATTTACCTCGGCCGTATTATGCATATCCTCTATAGCGATAGCAGCAGAAACGCCTATTTGGGAGCTCTTTTTCTCATTGGTCAAGAGATTCTTGGTTACTAATAAACTATCCCCAATAGTAACCTTAGAGGCTAGCTTTACATCTCCCCTAGTGCTGGTGATGCTTGCCCCAGGAGCAATATTAATTTTAGCAATATTATCAACATTGGCCACCATAAGGCTGGCACCCACGCTAAAATACTCGTTCCAAGAGGGTTTCTTGGTTTGACTGCCACTAGCATCTTTTTTGCCATCCGTTTTTAAATCTACTTTACTACCTGCAGCATTATCCTTCAGTTTCCTAATTTGTTCCAAAAAGGGGCCAATAGTATCTTGAACACCCTTTTTCACGGTGGCGCTACTAATTAAAGCATCCAAGCCAGTGAGCTCTACGCCACTGGAGCCATCCGTAGTCACAGTAAGTCCATTCAAAAGCTCCGTAGCACCAAAACTTACCGCAGCCCCCTGAAGAGGCACATAGCTGTTGATTTCAGCCTTGCCATCGCTATCAACAATATTGATTGCTGTGTTCAAAATGCTGTCCGAGGACGTACCTACAACGGCTGTACTAGCCACGGTATCGATGGTTGTAGCATTAACATTCAGCCCACCACCAGCCTTAATTCTCGTAGCACTGGTGCTTCCCTTATCTGCCAAATTATCAGCTCCAAGATTTACTGTAGCATTATTATCTTGAACATTAATAGCTAAAGCCAAAGCATAATAGTCATTACCACTGGGTCCGGTATTTCCACTACCATCGTCAATGGAGCGTGCTTTTTTGAGCACCATACTACTAATACTGGTATTAGTAGATTTAGCACCTGCAATCAAATTGCCATCTGCTTCATCCTTACCCAAAAGGTTCACAGTGGCATCACTATTAGTTTCTGTGTAAACAAACCCACCACCCACAGGCATAGTAACCACACTAGAACCCGTTACTACCTTGGGTTGGATGGCTACTGCCAACTTATTGCTAGCTGAGCTTTCTGCATTAACATTTAAATCGCCTGTGCTCTTAATAACCGAGTCCACCCCTTGATTTACGCTGGCCTTGGCATTCACAAAGGAAAATGGCATATACAGCTGCTCAACGATATTGTTCATTACTTGGGTTTTCTGCCCCAAGAACCCATGAGCAAGCAGCGTATTCATAATAGCGTCGGTCAAACTATTATTGATATCAATTTGCACAGTTTCCCCAGTAGATTTATTGATAATCTGCGTCGCCCTATTATCCACTACATAGAATAAGCTCTGGTTATTAGAGCCAGTAAAGCTACTAGTAGCTTTGGCTGACATAGTCACATTTTGGCCACTCACATTTCCATACAGATTGATTTCTGCATTAGTACTTGTAAATAAATCCCAAAACTCTATGGGATTATTATCATTTTGGCGGGTTGCCGTAGCTGTAATTTTTACATCACCTGCTGCTTGTATGCCGCTACCACTGCCAATATCGACCTTGGCTTCTACGGTATCATTGCAAAAGACAGGACTGTCGCTGCTGCCAATATTAAAAAGACTAAAGCAGCTATTCTGCTGAGTAGCCTCAGCAGTAAGCTTCACTCCACCATCACCGGTAGCACCGTTGACATCGGCTGCATTGCCACTGCTATCCTTAAAGCTGATAGCTCCGTTATCGCCCTTGACTACGGTGAGCTTTTGGTCAGCAAGCACCGGATACAGGCCCTCGGTGTTGACGGTGCTGCTAAACACTGCGCCCGTGCGCAGCAAGGGAGATGTATTGCCCGAAGAAGCCTTCTTCAGCGCAATATGAGCAGCACGCAAATCAATGCCGGTCATGGTATTAATCTGACCGTTAATTTCAATTTTGGCATCGTTGTCCATATCCCAATTATTGGCCACTATAGCTTCAGCAGCCTTTTGTGCAGCATCGTCGCCAGAGAATTTATCTTTAGCACCAATCACCGTCAGCGAGCCCGCATTAATCACGCCACCGGCACCCACAACCATGCCCTTGCGGCTCAAAAAGTATAGATTGCCACCGATTTTATTATTACGTACAGCATTTACAGTACCGCTAATATTGATTTGATTTTCGACAGTATTCACCAAAGTATTGAGAGTCGCACCCTTAGCTCCCGTTTGGAAATATAAATTAGCAATTTGACCAGCACCAACGTCAAAATACTTAAAGCGGTTCAAGCCAGTAGTTCCACTAGCCTGCTCCGCATAAATATTAGCAGTCTTATCGCCACTATTTTGCAAATAAGCATTATCCAAGCCAGCAGGCAAAGTAATCCCATCCGCGCGCACAATGCCATTGCCCGCCAAGGCCTCCCTGCCGCCTATAAAGGGCGTCATGGCAAAGCCCACCGCCAGCACGCTGCGTAAAAGCTTCATGCTGGTGGCAAGGCCCTGATTTTTACTTTGCCGATTTAGTTCTTGTTTTTTCAAGCCGTAACGGAATGCTTTTCTTGTGGTGCTCATGGTACTGCTCCTTTATTGTGAAATGCCAAAATCATCATTAATTTTATCTTGATTAATATGCCTATTTTTTCAAAGATAGCATATAGATACACTCATCCATTTTTATTATAGCAAAACTTAAATAATTTGCAATAGCTTTTGAAAATTCTCTTGGCAGGATTTTCCCCCTTCATGTAGAAAATACTTGTGACAAAATGCTAGTAAAGGAGCCTTCAAAATGCCCACTCCCCAAAATAAAACCCCACGCATGCTCTACATTGATGGACTCAAGCTCATCATGTGCTACATGGTTATGCTTATCCATTTCGCCATAGCCTACTTTCCGGAGGGCTACATTGGCTTTGGCAGCCTTTACGCGCCTGCAGAGCGCAGCCAAGCCTTCTGGGCAGGTCTGCCCTATTCCCTCTATACCAATTCAGCCCTTCCCTTGCATGTCTTTTTTGCCTTGATAGCCCTACTGCCAACCATCGCCTTCTATAGAAGTAAACAGCCCTATTTATCACTCCAAAGGCAGGCCATCAAGCGTTATTTTCGCTTCATGCTACCAGTTGCAGCTGCCATTATAGGCACATTCTGCTTGCACTCCTTGGGATTATTAGATTTCAAGGGACTGGCCCAGCTTCGCAATTCTAATTGGTGCCTGGAAATTGAGTCTGAAGTTTTGTCCCTACCAACCCTGCTCTACCACGCCTTCATTCAAGTATATTTTGAAAACGGCGATGCTATCCTCACCGTAACCTGGTGTATGTACATCATCTTTTTGGGTTCCATGCTAACGCTGGCCTTGCTAGCCCTCTTTGGTAATAGCCCCTTCCGTCGCTGGCTCTACCTTGCCAGCATACCCCTGCTGCTATTCTATCCTACCTATGCTGCTTTTATTGTCGGCATTGCCTGTGGTGATTTTTATGTGCACTACCTGCCCGACTTAACTATCTCTAAGTTTATGCAAAGCCTTATCTCCTGGCTACTATTGGCCTTGGGCATTTGCATTGGCTACCTGCCCGATTTTTTGTTACCGCCTCCCATCACCCTATTTTTTACCTATGCCGTAGCCTCAGGAATGATAATTTTGGCGCTCATGCTCAATCCTTATTTGCAGCAACTCCTTTCCCATCCCTTTCTTGTGCAGCAAGCCAAATACTCCTTTGGAGTGCTTCTTGTGCACACTTGGATTCTCGTTGCCGTCAGCAAGCCCCTCTATCAAATGCTGATGCCACTAACGGATAGCCATTGCCTAAGGTTTACGCTTTGCTTTGTCGTCTGTATGGTGTTTACCCATCTACTGGCAATCCCTTTCCATAATCTTTTTGAAAAGCCCTCACAGGCCTTGGCCGATTATGTATACCGGCGTTATGGAAGCTAAATGACAGAGCTAAGGCCCAATCTTACAAGAAAATAACATGCTATATTCAGTTTTAAAGGCATACAAAAAGGCAGGAAGCGTCAGCTTCCTGCCTAATTTCATGCTATTTAGTTTTTGCCAGCCTTTAAAAGACGCAGCAGCTCGGTCAAATCCTCCAAGGTAACCTCGCTCTTCTTTTCCTCTTCAGGCTTACCCTCGATATCCTCAAAGAAGCTGCTAATAGGAGTCTCCAACGCCTCATGCAGCTTAATCAGATTGGGAATGGTCAAGCCTGCGCGACCATTTTCAATATTGCTCAAATGAGTTTGGGTCACGCCGATTTGCTTAGCCAGCTCAGTTTGGGAAATACCTTTTGTAATGCGCAGCATCTTAACTCTAGTACCAATCATTTTGTTGTAGTCTTCTGCCACTGTAAACACCCCTTCAGAATATATTTTACATACATGTACAATTTTTAATTTTAGATGAATGGTTATTGAAATTATAACACATCATTCTGCTCTTAGCAAGCATTGCGCATATATAAATATTTACTTTTGGGTTTGAAATGTGGAATTCTAATAAAAATTCGCCTACAAGCTAGCTCAAACAGACTGTTTCCTAATTTTTAATAAATATTTTCTATTTATTGTGCGTCAATCAGCTTACCAGGATTCAGCACATTATTAGGATCCATAGCACGCTTAATTGTTTTCATAATGGACATTTCTACAGGGTTGCAGTATTCAGCCAAGGCGTGCAGCTTCTTAGCGCCAATACCGTGCTCACCGCTCAAGCGACCGCCGATGCTGTATACATAAGCGTAGCAAATCTTGTGGAATTCAGCCACTTGCTTCTCCCATTCCTCATCACTCATATCCATCTTCAGCACATTGAAGTGCAAATTGCCATCGCCAGCGTGAGCCAAGCACATGCATTCAAAATCATATTTTTTGGACTCTTCCATCAGATGGTTCAGGCACACAGCAATCTTGTCCACGGGCACAACCAAGTCATCGGAGGTGGATACCTTGCTCAGTGCCTTAGAGCCCTCTAAGCAGCTACGACGTACCTTCCACACGCGCTCATCAGCCTCTACCACGTCGGTAGCGCCACAGGCCGTGCAAATCTCATCTAGCTGCTCCATCTTCATATCCAGCTCGTCCTCGCTAAAGGTTTCCACAGTAACGATAACGTAGCTGCCGTCCTCGTAGTGGGGCAGACGCAACTCTGCATAATCGCTGGCAGCGCGCACAAAGCCATTGTCCATAAATTCTACGCTGGTGGGGTTTAAGCCAGCCTTAATCAGCGCAGGCACAAGGTCAACTGCCTTTTGCACATCGGTGAAGATAGCCAAAATATCTAGACGATAGGGGCACAACGGCAACAGCTTTAAGGTTGCCTTGGTGATGATGCCCAGGGTACCCTCGCTGCCCATTACCAGTTGGTCCAAGCAGTAGCCAGTGGAGCACTTCTTCAAGCGGTTGCCTAGCTCAACGATCTCACCGGTGGGAGTAACAACTTCAATGGAGAATACCTGATGGCGAGTAGTGCCATAGCGCACAGCCTTGTTGCCACCGGCATTGGTGGCAATGTTACCGCCGATTAAGCAGCTGTCGGCGCTGCAGGGGTCGCCAGCATAGAGCAGACCTGCATCATTAGCCATTTTTTGGATTTCCACCGTACGGGCACCTGCTTCAACAACCATATACATAGCATCAGTGTTCATTTCGATGATTTTATCCATGCGCTCTAAAAGCAGCACAATACCGCCGCAAACAGGGATAGCACCGCAGGAAACGCTGGTACCGGCGCTACGGGGAGTTACAGGCACCAAATATTTATTGGCCAGCTTCATAATAGCTGCTACTTCTTCAGTGCTACCCGGCATTACTACTACCTCCGGCAGGTGATGGTAATGGGGATCCGGCTCTTCGTCGGTCTTATAGCGCTCCAGAGTTTCCGCATCATTTTTCACGAACTCGGCGCCTACGATAGCACGCAATTCCGCCAATACTTCTTCCGTTACAGGGTTAAATTTTGTCATTTACTTCAATCCTTTCCATTCTACCTTACTACTTTGTAGGTTTATTTTTATAAATTGAATACTTTGCCGGGATTAAGAATATTCTTAGGATCCCAAGCCCTTTTAATCTTACGCATCAAAGCAAGCTCGCCGCGAGGAGTAAACTCCTCCATAAAACCACTCTTTTTCGCGCCAATACCATGCTCGCCACTCAAGCGACCGCCATGAGCATACACATAGGTATAAATTTCCTTGGTAAAGCGAGCCAAATTTTCCTCCCATTCCTCATCGGTTAAGTCCATTTTGCACAGCACGATGTGCAAATTACCATCACCGATGTGAGCGTTAATACGCAGGGGGAAGGGATATTTCTTCACTGTGGCAATGATGTGCTTCACAGTGTCGCTCATTTGGTCCACGGGCACAACCACGTCATCGGTGGTGCACACGAGACTTACCAAGCGCACGGACTCCAAGCAATTGCGACGCATTGCCCAAATGCGGTCATCTGCCTCCAGCACCTCGATGGCACCGCATTCCTCGCAGATATCATTAAGCTGCTCCATCTTCATATCCAGCTCGTCCTCAGTAAAGGTCTCGATGGTGAAGATCACATAAATGCCATCCTCAATATGGGGTGCACCGGGAAATTCCAGGAACTGACTAGTGGTGCGCACATTGGGATTGTCCATATATTCGATGCTGGTGGGAGTAATCCCTGCCTTAGCTACCTTGGGTACCACGCTCATAGCCTGTACAGCATCGGTAAAGATGGCCAGCATATCTAAGCGATAGGGAGGCAGGGGCTGCAGCTTCAGCGTCACTTGGGTAATAATACCCAAGGTGCCCTCGCTGCCGATGACTAACTGCTCCATGCAGTAGCCCGTGCTACACTTCTTGAGAGGCGCGCCGAGGTCCACAATTTCGCCCTCGGGAGTGACGATTTGCACTGCATAGACCTGATTACGAGTTACGCCGTAGCGCACTGCCTTGTTGCCACCGGCATTAGTAGCCAAATTGCCACCGATTTGGCAGCTTTCCGCGCTACAGGGGTCACCGGCATAGAGAAAGCCCTCTGCATTAGCCAATTTTTGAATATCAATGGTGCGCACACCGGCCTGCGCTATGAGGTACATGCCCTCTTTATTCAGCTCGATGATTTTGTTCAGGCGCTCCATCAAAATGATGATTCCGCCCATGGTGGCGATGGCGCCATCCACGATGCCGCTGCCGCCACCCCGCACCGTCACAGGAATCACATACTCGTTGCACAGCTTCATCACCGCAGCGATTTCCTCAGCACCAGCGGGAGCGATTACCACATCCGGCAGATGAAAGCAACGCTCATCCGTTTCTTCATCAGTTTTATATTTATCCAAGGTCTCCCCATCGGTATACACATACTGCTCGCCCACAATGGCTCGCAGCTTGTCCACAAACTCAGGAGTTACTTTATTGTACTCAGTCATACTCTAGCTTCCTTACGCGTTAAAGATTTTACCAGGATTCAAGATATTATTCGGATCCCACGCACGCTTAATCTTGCGCATCAGCTCCAGCTCTCCACGAGGAGTGAACTCCTCCATATAGCTCAGCTTCTTGGCGCCGATACCGTGCTCGCCGGCCAAGCGACCGCCCTGAGCATAGGCATATGCATAAACCTCTTCGTGGAACTCATGCACATATTTTTCCCAATCCTCATCGGTCATGTCGCATTTGCACAGCACGATGTGCAGATTGCCGTCGCCAATGTGGGCATTAATCTTAACCGGAATGGGGAAGGGATATTTTTCGCCGATTTGCATAATTTCTTTAATGGTGCTGGCGATTTTATCCACGGGCACAACCACGTCGTCTGTCAAAGAAACCTTGCTTACAAGGCTAATTGACTCTTGGCAGTTACGGCGCATGGACCAAATGCGGTCATCGGCCTCCAAAACATCCACAGCTCCTGCTTCCTCGCACAAATCGCTGAGCTGCTCCATCTTGGTATCCAGCTCTTCCTCAGTGAAGGTTTCCACAGTGATAATTACGTAAATACCGGTTTCATAATGGGGTGCACCCTTGAACTCAATGTAGTCCGCCGTAGCACGCACATAGGAATTATCCATATACTCGATGCTGGTGGGGTTGATGCCAACCTTGTTGATTTTAGCAACCAAGCTCAAGGCCATGTGGGGATCTTCGAAAACAGCCAGCACATCAAAGCGATACGGAGGCATGGGCAACAGCTTCAAGCATACCTTGGTAATAATGCCCAAGGTACCCTCGCTGCCCATTACCAGCTGCTCCATGCAATAGCCAGTGGAGCACTTCTTGAGGCGAGCGCCAACTTCCACGATTTCGCCTTCAGGAGTAACCATTTCCAAGCCATACACTTGGTTACGGGTCACGCCATAGCGCACTGCCTTATTGCCACCGGCATTAGTAGCAAGGTTCGCGCCAATCATGCAGGACTCGGCGCTGCAGGGGTCGCCTGCATAGAGAAAGCCTGCGTCATTGGCCATTTTTTGAATATCAACCGTGCGCACGCCTGCCTCGGCAATCACGTACATACCCTCGGTATTCATCTCGATAACCTTGTTCAGGCGCTCCATCAAAAGAATGATGCCACCGCAGACAGCAATGGCGCCGTCAGCAAGGCTGGTGCCACCGCTGCGCACGGTAATGGGTACCATGTATTTATTGCACAGCTTCACGATAGCAGCGATTTCCTCAGGGGTACCGGGACGCACCACTGCCTCAGGCACACGGAAACGGCGAGGGTCGTATTCCTCGTCAGTTTTGTACATATCCAGCTTTTCGGGGTCGGTGAAGACATTTTCTTTGCCGATTACAGCTTCTACCTCAGCCAAAAACTCCGGGCTCACAGGATTATAAGTAGTCATTATTTCCCCTCCTGACTAAACATTTCTTGTATTTTAATATTTGGATTTACATAACGCTTGCTGCCCATTTTATTCACGCTGCCCATCTGGATAGCATGCTTGGGACACCAGTGCACGCAGCCTAAGCAGGTGGTGCAGTTATCCCCAAAGGCAGGGCGACCATTAACCATTTTAATATTACCTACGGGACAAATTTTCGCGCATTGACCGCAACTAACGCAGGCATCGCAGTCCACCTTGAATTGGCCAATCTTGAGGAAGGTGCGCAGATACCACCAGCATAGACTGGTTCCGGCGAACTTCCACAAATAGCTTTCCTGGCATTGGCTCAAGTCCTGCTTCTCGTCATGAATATCGCTCACAATCTTGGCCAAGGCTTGGTCCGCTGCCGTCAGCATTTGGCTAGCCTTCAGCTCCGGCGTATTAAAGATATTATCCGGCATGAGCACTGTAGCTGCGTAATTAAGGGTAATATCCCGCTTGAGCAAAAGCTCCTGCATACACTTTAAAGCCCGGCCCTGCATACCGCCCATGGTCACAATACCAAAGGTGTATTGTGGTGTTGCTACAAGCTTGGCCAAAAAATCCTGCACATAAGGAGGCAGGCTAGCACTGAACACAGGACTCACAATGCCTACAACCTCATCCTGCACTGCATAGGGCTTAGCCAGGTAGCGGCTAATGGGCTCTAAGCGACAGCCCTTGAGGACAGCAGCAGCTTGCTTAGCCACATCCAAGCAGTTACCCGTACCACTAAAATAAAAGATTACTGACATAATCGTCACCTTCAATTTCCTACTATATCTAACTTTTTATTATAGTATAAAATCACGAATTTGTCTTGTAGTTTACAGAAAAAAAGGCCCCCTCCGAGCGGAGAGAGCCTTGTGTATCGTGAAATTAGAAGTTACGTTGGTAGGAAATAGAAGCTATCTTGGTGTAGCTGTCGCGGGTATGAGCGTTGGTATATGCGTCACCAGCGTGACCAGCAAAATCTAGGCCACCTACATTCATCCAACCAAGAGCTACTGCCAAAGTTTGCTTTTTATCATGGTATTGAGCACCGATAGAGTAGGTAGTACGAGTGCCAGTGGGAATCATGAAATCGCCACCGTTATAAGGAATATTAGAATGGTCAAAAGCATAACCTAACATACCAGAATATTTTTCGCTAAACTTATGCTCCAAACCAATAGCAAAACGCTTACCATTAGACCAATTCTTTTCTGCATTCATTGTCATCTCTCTTCCATTAGCTGAAGCAGTGATATTCAATGCATCATAGCGTTCCCATCTTGTCCAAATATAATTCAATTCAACGCGAGTTTTGTCATTGAACTTATGATTATAACCAAAAGTTAAGCTCTCAGGCAAAGTGACAGTTGCATAAGCATTACCATATACATCAGGATTACCAAAGAACATAGCAGCCAAAGGTCCATGTGCATCCAAATCTGCATCCATGGAATGATTGATTGCACTGCGATATACCAAGCCTACTTCATTCTTATCATCAAATTGATAATTAGCAGCTGCATTCCAACCCAAGGCATAAGTATCGCCTTCCATATGCAAAGGAGTAGAAGTTAAATGACTACCCATAGCAGTCATAGTCTTATCCAATTGCAAGCCAACATAGTTAACCTCGGCACCAAAGGAAGCAGACCATTTATTATCCATTTTACGAGCGTAGTTCATACCCAAAGATATACCATTCAACTTAGAGCTAAAAGCATTAGTACCAGCTGCAGAGTTACGCTCGAACTGAGATACCATACCAAAGCGGCTCCAAGTGCCCATACCGAACCATTCTTTATCATTGATTTGGCGTACATAGTACATGCCAGGCGCCCACGCAGGATGAACTCTATTGTGTCCAGATGTCTCATAGGTTGGATCCACAACACCATCTAAATCATACTTTCCGTGAGGGCTCAGGTAAGTAGCACTAATCTTAGCAGCCTCACCCTTCACCTTAGTAATAGAAGCCGGATTGTAGGCTAAGTTAGCAGCATCATTCTCCGCAAACATGCGGGCACCGCCCATAGCCAAGCCTTCAGCAGACCATTCATAAATTGCAAAGCCCTCAGCGCCCACCATTTGGGGAGCCATCAGCACTGCCGCAGCAGCAAAAGCAAGAATCTTTTTCTTCATACCCTTCATACATCCCTTCGTCATAAAATTTTCTATCCAAAAGTGCTTGTTCAATCTGCTCTCTATTTTATCAGAATTTTTAGTACCTGGGTATAAAAATCGTTAATCACTCATTTTAATCGACCGTTTAAACTCTTGCTACTTTCTCAAAGAAATTCCTAATTCAAAAATCGCTAGTACAACTATTGCCAACCACTCCTACCGCGAAACGCGGTATAGAGCATATGTTTGCAAATAAAAAGCTGGTGCAAGCACTGCTCACACCAGCTCAAAAACTAAGCATTATTCATTTGGCTTTTGGAACTGCTTCATAATCTCCGCTACGCTTGCAGCGCCACCGCCAGTCTTAGCCGCCTCGCGCTTAGCATAGTTTTCCTCCTGCAGGCGATGTACATCCTCCAGGGTAGGGATATTATCCCGCTCCCAAGGTTGGTAAGGAATAGTCGTGCAGTGCAGATATTTCTCATAGCGCTCCTTGGGATCAGCGGTAGCTGCTGCCTCAGCCAAGTCCTTTGTGGTAGCTTCGGTGCAGGGATAGGATTTATACGCCTCCGCAATCAAAAGAGAAGCCTTTAGATAATCGCCTTTTTCCGCCATGCTTTCACCCATAAATACCAGCGCGCGGAAACGATAAGGATTAATACCATCGTTAGCCTTTTCCTCCTCCAGCATAGCATGAGCCTCGGCCAAGGCCTTCTCCTCTAGGCCACAGGAGCGCATGATTTCCAGCTTGCGCACCCATATCTTGCCCCTATCTGCGGCCTTAAACACATGCTGATAAGCGCGACACAGCTTATAGGCTTCGTTGAGATAGAACGCAGGTGCATCACCTGTACCGGTAATCATCCAAATAATCTCTGCCAAATCACGCAGGCACAACGCCTTATGCTCCGCCTCGCTAAAGCCAAACTCCGGCGCATCGTCCATATTAGGCTTAACGTCGCGCACAGTGGCCAGCACATTCATCGCGCCCTCCACGTCCTTCATCATCAAAAGGCAACGGCCCACAATGCTGCGGCATTTCCAATCATCATAATCATTTACCATGTGCAATGGCAAGGGCACATCCCAGGTTGCTACCTTGTGTACATATTCATTCCACTCGGCCTGCTCCATAATTACACCTCCCAATTATCCAATACTATATGCAAATTATTCAAAGCTAGTCAAAAAGAAATTCATACAGTCGGTCACACCACGCTTCACTGCCTTAGCACGGCTGGGCTGACCAATCTTCCAAAAATTGATGGAGGTAGAGGAGCCAATGCCCTCCACATTCTGGTTAAAGAGGTATTTTTCCTCGTTCACATCCACACATTTCAGCTTCATCATCACGGTAGCACTGTAGGTTTGACTGCCAGCAATCACCATAAAGCCCGTCTCCTTTTCACGTGCAGGCAAAATGCTGACAAAAATCACCCTATCGGCACCGCAGGCTTCACCAATAGCCACCAGCTCTTGCAGCGTGGGCACCTCGGGATTTTCCATAGGATTATTAATCATGGCCCGCTGCACTAGATTATTGCTCACGATTTTCGTAGGACTGGTCTTTTTGGCAGGATACTTCTTTTTCAAGGTATCCTTAATAGCACCCACAGCCATCTCACGACTGCGACCTTCAAGTCCAGATGTATCCACATAAGGCAGCACCGCAACCTTGTAAGGTAGAGTGCATTCCGTCAGCTCCATATCGGTCTTGGTAAAATGAGTTTCACCAGTATCGGCCACACCCTTATCCAGCGCGTCAATAGAACTGATTTCCTCCTGCGCTGCGAATGCAGTCAAAGAGAAACACATAACAAGCGCCATAATAATTAATGACAGTAGTTTTTTCATAAAGAACTCCTTAATTATTAATCATTTTTATAAATTCATCTTCATCAATAACCTTCACCCCAAGCTGAACAGCCTTCTCTAACTTACTGCCAGCCTCCGCTCCAGCTACCACATAATCCGTCTTCTTGCTCACGCTCCCGCTCACCTTCGCTCCCACATCCTGAGCCATGGTTTTTGCTTCTGCACGGCCAAGGGTGGGCAATGTGCCCGTGAATACCAAGGTCTTGCCAAAGAAGGGATTATCCTCTTTGCTAGCAGGTGCCGTAAAGGTCATGGTCAATCCAGCCGCCTTCAGCCGCTCGATTAAATCCTGATTAGAGGGTACGCTAAGCCAGGTGACCACGCTCTCGGCAATTTTCTCGCCCATATCCTTAAATTTATCCTCGGTCTTCTTCTCCTTAGCCTCTTTTTTATACTCGCTAATGCGGGCCAGCTCTAGCATGCCCGTGCCCAAAAGCTCGTCCATGCTGCCATAAATCGTGGCTAAAGTCCGCGCCACCTTTGCGCCCACATGACGAATACCCAGGGCAAAAAGCAGCTTATCCAGCTCGTTTTCCTTGCTGGCCGCAATGGCAGCCAAAAGATTATCCGCTGACTTTGCGCCCATGCGCTCCAGACTAACCAGCTGCTCCTTGGTCAAGCTGTACAAATCAGCTGCATCCCGTACCAAACCTGAATCTATGAGCTGGTTAATCACGGAAGGTCCACAGCCCTCAATATTCATAGCATCTCGGCTCACGAAGTGGATGAGGCCCTCGCGTCCCAAAGCGGGACAATGAGGATTGGTGCAGCGAATAGCTGCCTCCGCACCCTGGCGCTCCACGCTCCAACCGCACTCTGGGCACACCGCCGGTATCTCCACCGGCTTTTCCGCACCTGTGCGCTTGTCGCTCACAACTCGCAGCACCTCGGGGATAATCTCCCCCGCCTTGTTGATAATAACCCTATCGCCAATGCGAATATCCTTCGCCTTGATAAAATCCTCGTTATGCAGCGTCGCACGGCTGATGACACTGCCGCTGAGCCGCACCGGCGTCAGCATAGCCGTAGGCGTCAGCACACCCGTGCGGCCCACGCGCCAGTCGATATCCTCCAGCGTTGTTTCCGCCTGTTCAGGCGGATATTTAAAGGCGATAGCCCAGCGCGGGTCCTTGCCGGTAGCACCCAAAGCGTTTTGCTGCGCCACCGCATTGACCTTAATAACCGCGCCATCGGTATCGTAGGCTAAAGTACTGCGCTTTTCGTCAAACTCCTTAATAAACTCGATGGCTTGGTCAATGCTTTGCACCACTCGATAATTCTCGCTGACCTTGAAGCCATACTCCTTCAGCTTTGCCAAATTCTCGCTGTGGCGAGGCTGTGCACCCTCGCCCACGATATAGTAGGCGAAAAAGCTCAGGCTGCGGCTCGCTGTCACCTGCGGGTCCAGCTGCCGCAGGCTGCCTGCCGCTGCGTTGCGGGGATTGGCGAACTCGCTCTCGCCGCGCTCCGCGCGCCTCTCGTTGAGCTCCATGAAGGCATGCCGCGGCATATACACTTCACCCCGCACATCTAAAAGCTCCGGTAGGGCCTCGCCCTCCCTGGCTTTGAGCACCAGCGGTATGGTGCGTATAGTACGCACATTGGCAGTGACGTTCTCGCCCACCACGCCGTCACCTCTGGTGGCGGCCCGCACTAAGCGACCGTTCTCATAGATCAGACTGCAGGCCAGGCCATCAATCTTAGGCTCCATAACGTATTCCACCACGCTGCCGGCGGGCAAGCCGCCTTTGACGCGCTCGTCAAAGGCCCGCAGCTCCGCCTCGCTAAAGGCGTTGGAGAGGCTCAGCATGGGCTCTAGATGGCGCACCTCGGCGAACTGGGTGCCCGCCCGACCGCCAACTCGTTGAGTTGGCGAATCGGCCGGCACATCCTCAGGATAGGTTGCTTCGATTTCACGCAGGCGCACCATGAGGCGATCGTATTCGCTGTCGGTAATCTCCGGCGCATCTAAGACATAATATAAATATTCATGATGGCGAATTTCTTGGCGCAGCGCGCTGGCCTCAGCCAGCAGCTGCTGGCGCTCATCTGCAAATAAATCTAATTCCATAATCTTACACCTTCTGCAGCACTGCATACTTGGTCAGCAAGCTACGAATGCCGCCCCCATTAAAGGCCACCTTAACCTCTTGGCCATCCTCCGTATCCTTCACAGCCACAATAGTGCCAAGGCCCCACTTTTTGTGGTTCACTCTATCGCCAGCCTTAAAGCTAGCGCTGCTCGTATCCCTATCTTTAGGTACAAAGCTGCTCTTATTTTGCAGGAACCAATTGCTAGTCCTAGGCTGATAATCCTGCTGACGGGGCACATCTCGCAGCACCACCTTCTGCTGAATGGGCTTACGATACTCGTGGATTAAATTACGCGGCACCTCCTGCAAAAAGCGAGAGGGAGGATAGCTTAAGGTATGTCCGTAAATCATGCGCATTTTAGCGTTACTCAGGAACAAGCGGCGCTCCGCTCTGGTGATGCCCACATAGCAAATGCGGCGCTCCTCCTCGATTTCTTCCTCATCCAAAAGGGTGCGCGCATGGGGGAAAATCCCTTCTTCCATGCCCACTAAAAAGACTGTAGGGAATTCCAAGCCCTTGGCGCTGTGCAACGTCATCAATGTCACTGCTTCCTCACCCAGCTCCGCATCATCGATGTCAGAAACAAGCGCTACCTCGCTGAGGAAGTTTTCCAAGGAAGCCTCGTCCCCATTGCGAGCAGCCTTTTCCGCAAAATCCTCGGCCACGCTCAAGAGCTCCTGCAGGTTATCCAAACGGCTCTGATCCTGAGCGCTGCGTCCCAGCTCCAGCTCCTCCTGATAGCCCGTTCGCTGCATTACATTTATAATCAAATCCTTCACGCTCATGTCTGGGGCCTCGCCCATAAAATCAAAGAGCAGACCTGCCAGCTCATCCAGCTTGCCCACAAAGCGACTAGATAGGCCCGGCACCTCGCCAGCGTTGGAAATTACATCAAATAAGCTTTGATTGGTCTCCGTTGCATAGCTTTGTAAGCGCGCCAAAGTAGCATCGCCAATACCGCGACGGGGTACATTAATAATACGCTCTAGGCTTAAGCCATCATGAGGATTATAAATCAAGCGCAAATAGGCGATGATATCCTTAATCTCCTTGCGCTCATAGAATTTAGTACCGCCTACCATAGTATAAGCCATACCACTTTTGATGAGCATCTCTTCAAAGACACGGGACTGGGTATTGGTGCGGTACAGCACGGCCATGTCGCCCAATTTAGCGCCCTCTTTAAGCTGCAGCTCCTGTATGCGCTCAATGACAAAGCGCGCCTCATCCCTTTCATCCACCGCTTGATAGTAGATAATCTCCGTTCCCATGCCATTATTGGTCCACAAATTTTTCGGTTTGCGACCTGTGTTATTTTCAATCACTGCATTGGCTGCATCCAAAATCACCTGCGTGCTGCGGTAGTTTTGCTCCAGCTTCACCAGCCTGGCCTCAGGATAATCCTTTTCAAAGTCCAGGATATTGCGGATATCTGCGCCACGCCAGCCGTAAATGCTCTGGTCCGCATCACCCACCACGCATAAATTGTGATGCTTGCCTGCTAGCAGCTTGGTCAATAGATACTGTACATGGTTCGTATCCTGATACTCATCCACCATAATGTAATCAAATTTATCCTGATATTTCTGGCGGGCCTCAGGAACCTCTTGTAAGAGACGCAAAGTCAAAAGCAGCAAATCATCAAAATCCACAGCATTATTGGCCCGCAGCTTGCTCTCGTAGGCCTCGTAAATCTGCGCCACCTTTTCCTCATAAAAATCACCTGTCTGGGCAGCGAACTCCTTGACGCCCAGCAGCTCGTTTTTCGCATTGCTAATGCGGCCAATTATACCTGCGGGCTGAAAGCGCTTTTCATCCAGATTCATTTCCTTCAAAATCTGCTTGATTAAATTTTTTGTATCCGTGGTGTCATAAATGGCAAAATTATTATTATATTGGCCCAGCTTGTCAATATCCATGCGCAATACCCTCGCACAGAAGGCATGGAAGGTAAAAAGCCACACGTCTTTAGCTGCAGGTCCAGCCATTTTGTCCACGCGCTCACGCATTTCTGCCGCTGCTTTATTGGTAAAGGTAATGGCCAGAATGCGGTAAGGACGCACGCCCTGCTGCAGCAGATGCGCCACACGGCAGGTCAAAACCTTAGTCTTGCCGCTGCCCGCCCCTGCCAAAATCAGCATGGGGCCGTTTATAGTCTGCACAGCCTCCGCCTGCTCCTTATTCAAGCCTTGCAATGTATCTATCATTCTTCGAAAAACCTCCGTCTATATTTCCGCTCAGCTCTGCTTTAGCGCAAGCCAGAGCGATACTCCCTAATCACGCCATGCTCTTAGCTTTTAAAACTACTATAGCACTTTATTATACCACAAAAATAGCCCCTCACGCGAGGGGCAAACAAATAATCGTAAGATTTGTGCTGAAGCAGAAAATACAAATCTACATCTCTCCTAGGTATTGAGCACCACCCTAGAATGTGCTAGAATAAGCTTAAATTCGTCTTAAAGATGTATCTAAAAGGAGGCTATTATGCCTAAAAATATACCCTTTGTGCCCGCTGACGATTTAAGCAAGCTGTGGCGGGCCATTATCGAATTTGATATGCTGGCACCCGGGGACCGCATTCTAGTAGGATTGAGCGGTGGCAAGGACAGCATGCTGCTTACGGCCATGCTGGCGGAGATCAAAAAATTCTCGCCCATCCCCTTTGACCTTGCCTGCTACACCGTCAACGCCATGTTTGCGCCTAATTTCCCTAAGCAGGAGCTGGTAGATTTTTGTGCTCATTATGGACTTGAGCATTACAGCGATGATGTGGATATTATGGCAGCTCACGCTAAAAAAGGCGGCAGTCCTTGCTTCACCTGTGCTTACTTTCGCCGTGCAGCCACCAATCGCCGTGCTAAGGAGTTAGGCTTTAATAAGGTGGCGCTGGCCCATCACAATGACGACGCTGTAGAAACCTTTTTCATGAATGTGATGACCAGTGGTCAGCTGCGTACCTTTTTGCCAGTGACTCCCCTTTCGCGCAGCGGCATTACCGTGCTGCGTCCACTGCTTTATTATCGGGAGCAGGAAATTCGCGAATTAGTGGCTAAGCTAGGCATTAAGCCCCTCAAAAATCCCTGCCCTTATGATGGTCATACCATGCGACAGGACGTAAAGGAGCACATTGCCGATCTCAACGAACGCTATCCTGAGGTTTATGACCATTTGCTGGCAGCCATGCGTAGCTCGGATAGGCAGGAGCTCTGGCCTGCCAAGCCCACCGATAAAGAAATGGTTGCTAAATTCCGCGCCTTTTGGGGACGCAAGAAAAAGGAGCAAAGGCCTTGAAAACACGCTCTTATTTCTACATTATCGGGGCCGCAGCCCTGTGGGGATTGATTGGCCTTTTCGTCAAGGCCATTGCAGCCCAAGGCTTTAGCTCCATGCAAATTGTGGCCTTACGTGCCATAGCTTCTACTGTGTGTATCACCCTCGTGATGCTGTGGCGTGGCCTTGACCAACTGCGTATTTCCTTACGCGATACGTGGATGTTTGTCGGCACGGGCATTTTTAGCCTAGTATTCTTTAATTTTTGCTATTTCAATTGCATTCAAAGCAGCAGCTTGGCCGTGGCAGCATTACTTTTATACACTGCTCCTGCCTTTGTTATGCTCATGAGCCTCGTGCTTTTTGGCGAGCGCTTTACAGCGAAAAAAGGCTTGGCTTTAGTGTGTACCTTCATTGGCTGTGGCTGCGTTACAGGTGCCTTTGAGGGAGGTATGAGCCTAACTCTAAGCGGACTTCTCTACGGCTTGGGCAGTGGCTTTGGCTATGCACTCTACAGCATTTTCGGCAAATACGCTGTGCAAAAGTATTCTTCACTAACTATTACAGCCTATACCTTTTATTTTGCGGTGCTTGCAGCTGTGCCCATGGCAGGCTTTGATGGCGCAGCCTTAAACAAGATTAATCTTACGACCATTGGTGGCAGTCTGGGCTTAGGTCTAGTCTGCGCTGTAGTGCCATATCTTTTATACACTAAAGGCTTGGAGCAGGTGGAGCCGGGGCAGGCTTCTATTCTTGCTACCATCGAGCCCTTTGTGGCTGCGACCGTGGGTATGCTCTGCTTTGCTGAGCCGATGACCTTGAGCAAGGCCATCGGCATGCTCCTCATCTTCTGCTCCATAGTGATTTTGAATATCAGAAAGAAGTAAAAGTAACCCCTTGACTTCATTACGTAAAGTCAAGGGGTTACTTTTATTCAAAATTTCTACAGCTTTTTCTAACTTGCCAAAAGCCTTACTTTCTGATATGGTAAGTATATAATGCTTGCCCATGAGATAGGAGGTCATGACCATCACTATAGAACGATTTACTCTTAACGATATTGCCGAGGCTACGTGCCTCACCCAGCTCACCTGGGGTGAGGAGATGGCCCTAGCTAATACACAGCTTAAAGAAGTCCTATATGAAGCTATGGTACGCTACTACTTCCGCAGCTCGGAGTTTTCTTATAAAATAGTGGATGAGGATGGCACTATGCAGGGCTTTTTATTGGCTACACCCTTGACCGCTAGAGACAGCTCCCAAAAATGGCTTCAGGAACATGTGCAAGGCTTTGCTGCAGTTGAGCAGGATTTAGTCTACAACTATTTACGTTATTTGAGCTACAACGGGCAGCAGGTGCGCAAGCTGGCGCAGGCTGAGGACCTATTGCTCTGCCTCTTTTTGAGCCGCAAGCCAGGCGTAGGTAGCAAGCTTTTGGAAAATGTGGAGGATGTAGCTCGCGCTCACAGCATCAAAAGAATGCATTTGTGGGCGGACGCGACCTGCGATTACAGCTATTATCGTCGCCGTGGCTACAAGGAAGCAGGTCATTTTATCAATAAAATTCTCCCTGAATTAGGCGATCAAGCTACTTGGATTTACAGCAAGGAGGTCCGCCCATGAAAATTTATACTTTGATGGAAAACACAGTTAAGGATGAGCAGTTTTGCTGTGAGCATGGCCTAAGCCTGTATGTGGAAACTGCCAAGCACAAGCTGCTTTTTGACACTGGTGGTAGCCCTGCCTTTGCCGAAAATGCTGCTAAATTAGGTATTAATTTAAGCCAAGTAGACCTTTGCATTATTTCCCATGGGCACAATGACCACGGCGGTGGCTTAGCAAAGTTTTTGGAAATTAACAGCACTGCGCCTATTTACATTAGCCGCTTTGGCTTTGAGCGCCATTTTTCAGGCACGGAGCGTGAAATCAGTATCCATGCGGCTTTGCAGGCTACAGGGCGCTTTATCCTTGTAGATGACTATCTCAAAATCGACGAGGAACTGGAACTATGCAGCTGCAATGATAAAAAGGCTCTGCATTTTGCTGATAGCTTTGGTTTGAATATGCTGCAGGACAATAAATTTGTTCCCGATGATTTTCGCCACGAGCAATATCTAACCATTCATGAAAATGGCCGCAATGTGCTTTTGAGTGGTTGCTCCCATAAGGGAATTTTAAATCTCATGGAATGGCTGCATCCCGATATCTGCATTGGTGGCTTCCATTTTATGAAGCTTGCTACCACAGGTGCTGACGAAAAGGTTCTACAGGAAGCTGCTGCAGAATTGGAGGCACTGCCTGCCGAGTATTACACCTGCCACTGCACAGGCGCCGAGCAGTATGCCTATCTCAAGGAGCGCATGACACGCCTCCACTATCTGACTGCAGGAGATGTACTAAAGCTTTAAAAACGTATTTAAACCAGAACTGCATAAAACACAACAACCCTCCCGACTTTATGCCGAGAGGGTTTTATTTTTAGAAGCGGAAGTCCCGCTCGCCTTGCTCGATCTGGCTTAGATGCTGCTTGCATACCTCGCGCACCTTCGCTTTGGTAATAGTCAAAAGCTCTTTTTCGATTAGCTCTTCACCCAAAGCGCGAGTAGCCCTAGAAGCGTAGTCAACTAGGTACTCCTTCAAGGTCATTAAAGCATTGGGATGGCAGCAGTTTTGAATCTGCTTGGACTTGCACAGCTCCATAAACCTGTCGCCTGTCCTACCCTCGCGATAGCAAGCAGTGCAGAAAGAAGGCAAAAATCCTAGCTCCATGAGCCATTTAATAACTTCATCCAAGGTACGTTGGTCGGATACATCAAATTGCTGGGTATCCTCAGGACGTTCTTCTTCGGTATAGCCACCTACGGAGGTGCGGGAAGCGCCACTAATTTGCGAAATACCTAAATGGAGAGCTCTTTCGCGCACCTTCTGGCTTTCACGAGTACTGATAATCATGCCTGTATAGGGAACCGCAATGCGGATAATGGCAATAATTTTGGCAAAGATGTCATCATCAATGCCATTGTCAAATACACTGGGGTCTATGTCATCAGCACGCTTGATGCGAGGTACACTAATGGTGTGAGGGCCTACTCCGTGCACCGCTTCTAAATGCTCCGCATGCATCAATAAGCCTGCCAGCTCATATTTATAGCGCTCTAAGCCAAATAGCACGCCTAGGCCTACATCATCAATACCGCCCTCCATAGCTCTATCCATGGCCTCTGTGTGATAAGCATAATTGTGTTTCGGTCCTTTAGGATGCAGTTGTTCATAGCTTTCCTTGTGATAAGTCTCTTGGAATAGAATATAAGTGCCGATGCCAGCTTCCTTTAATTTGCGGTAATTCTCCACAGTCGTGGCAGCAATATTCACATTAACCCTACGAATGGCGCCATTTTTATGCTTGATGCTATAGATAGTCTTGATACAATCCAGGATATACTCGATAGGATTGTTGATGGGGTCTTCCCCTGCCTCCAAGGCCAAACGCTTATGACCCATGTCCTGCAGCGCGATAACCTCCTTGCGCACTTCCTCTTGCGTCAGCTTTTTACGGCCGATATGCTTATTGGTGGCATGGTAGGGACAATACACGCAATGATTGATGCAATAATTGGACAAATACAAGGGAGCAAAAAGCACGATGCGGTTGCCATAAAAATCCTTTTTGATTTGCTCCGCGAGCCGAAAGAGCTTTTCCTGCCGCTCCTTATCCTCGCAGGCTAGCAGCACGGATGCTTCCCTGTGGCTCAATCCTTGGCGCAGCTCTGCCTTAGCCATGATAGCATCCAGCAGCTCCGCATTGCTTTTGTTGGCTTCAGCATAGGCCAAGGTTTCCATAATTTCACCATGGTCAATAAACTCTTCAGCCTTCATTGACTCGACGTTATACATTTTTCTTCCTCCTTAAGGGTCAGCTAGTACTTTCCCCGCAGTTTTTAGTAGCCTCAACTACTAGAATTAGTATATCATAAGTACAATCTTTAAAGAAGTCTCTTTTGGCTTGAAATTGCAACATTTCCCCTGCTAAGATAGCAGCATGCTCTCCTTAAATTTTCACTAACACGCAGAATTCTGCATCTACAATCCTAAGTTTTCACTAACACGCAGAATTCTGCATATTATTTTTCTAGTTGTGTGAAACTTTAGATTTTTGGTTGCAAAAATATAGCCCTCTCGACGCAGTGCCGAGAGGGTATCGTTATATAATGCCATTCTTTAATGCTAAGCAACTCTATCCAATGCGTATTTATAAAGCTTGCCCGTGTGCTGAATGCTGTTCATCAAGAGCACCTTCCACTGGCCATTTTTGTATTGCAGCACATTCACACAAGTATTATCCTGACTGATCTGAGCAAAATGCTTAATATCTATGCCCATTACATCACACAAGATGACTCCATTGACCATGGAATGAGCACCGATAAAAATAGTCTTGCCGGCATGCTGAGCCAAAATATCCTGTAACGCGGCATGGCAGCGTTTTTGCTCTTCCTTCATGCTTTCTCCCTTAGGCGGGCGCACCTTCCAAGGCTGGGCTTGCCAGCGAGGAAATTTTTTTGGCTCAGAAAGCTTTAAATCAGCGCTTTTCTGGCTGGCCCATTCTCCCAAGTTTATCTCTCTAAGACGCGGCTCCACAATAATTGTAGGAGCTCCATGCCATGCAGCCACCTTTTGGGTAGTGACATAAGCACGTTGCAAGGGACTAGCAATAAAGACATCAATTTGGATATCCTTAAGGCTCACTGCCAAAGCCTCTGCTTGCTTGATGCCCGTGGCATTGAGGGGAATATCTACCGCTCCTTGGCATCTTCCCTCTAGGTTATAATCCGTTTCTCCATGGCGAGCCAAAATAATCGTGGTAGTAGCTGTTGGCTCGCTAGCTAAGGCTGTGCCCAGCATAAGCGTAAAAAGACACGCCACCATCATTAATCCACAAATAATCCTTCTGTAACTTGTTTTCACTATACAGCATCCTCCTTCATGATTATTTGCACCCCTTGGCATTTATCATAACACAGCTCGGCTATTAGTGCAAAAAATTATCTTTTGCCAAAAACACAAAGATGTGCTATCATTAACTTAGTATTGGCAAACAATACTACATCATTAAGAAAGGTTAGTGTTTTATTATGAAAAAGCTTTTATTATTATTGACCTTATTGATGAGCATTACTATGAGTGCCTTTGCTGCAGGGCATTCCTTGGTGGGACATTTCGTTTTGCGTAATGATATCAATCCTACCAATGATATGCTGCTTCTTAATCATCTAATGAAATATAACAATCAAGACTTAAATAATTACCGCGTTTTTGCTGTGTACTGCAGCCATTCCCATGATGATGATTTAGTCAAAAACACTATAGGAATAAACGCCATCGTTGTTCCTGTTGATAGCCATGGTAAGGACTTGGATAAGGCAGGGGCAGATTATGCTACCTATGGTGTCTTAGGTACGATAAGTACTGCTGGCACCTGGCGTTATACTACAAACTTCATGATGGCCATGGATTCTGTTACTAATGATGTGATTTACAAAAAGGATGGCGAGCTTGGACGGGAGCCTCTTTATGCTGATAGCGCAGCTATTCATATTGCTAATTTAACCGGTCCCCATCCCACTATGTTTACGGGACACTTACAAAGCTCTGCTACATATCCTAATAAATAAAGCAATTTACAAAGTCCAACTAAATTACTTCTATAAAAATAACCCTCCCGATGCAGTGCCGAGAGGGTATTTTTATTATGTTATTTCGTTTGAGATTTGGCTTGCAGCTCCTTATAGAGATTTGTGGCTGTTTGATAGTCAGAAGTGAAGTAGGGGCTGTCTGAGCTTAAATATGCAGTATTATTAGCACCACTCCACACATCATCTATAGGAATACTCCCATTGCCTACTTGCCCAAGATTAACCATCCCCCCACCGCCGTGAATCGTTCCGTTTCCGCCTTGCAAGTCCAACGGATTGGCATATGCTACGCCATAACTAACTGTATTGTCAGCCTTATTAATTCTTGCGTACATGCAAGTAGCTTTGTTTTCTGCACTAGCATTTTCCCAACTGGTATCGGACCAAATTAAATATGCATAGTCTTGGTTAAGCTCTCCCTCATTAATAAAACGCCATGAATCTATTGGAACGTCTCCAAAGTCAATCTTGGATAAAACATTCTTCTCGAATTCTTGGGATTTCTCTAATGCTTTTTGCCAAGCAGCTTCATTTTCTTGGAAATAATTGTCCTTTGGGAACAATGAACCTAAAGACATATGCTTTCCATCGTGGTCATATTGAACGGTTTTATACTCCGAATCCTTTAACCCTACCAACGCATCCTTTAAGGCAGCTTCGCTAAATTCATTCAGGCCCAAAATCATGTTAATTGCATTAGTAGCTTTACTTACCGAACCACCAATGCTACCCATCAAGCCATTGCCGCTAGTAAAGGATAAAGCTATGGCACTAATGAATGATAATAATATGGCGTATTCTACCAAAGCAGCACCCTTGTTGTTTAGTCTTTTTTTCATTAACACATTCCCCTATCTGTAAGATGTTAAATTTAATAAGTTGTTACTGATATTATCAATATAATTTTTATTCTTCTGGATATATTGTACCATGTGTCAGGATAATACGCAAAACATTTTAAGTCAGCCCAAATGGCAATTTTGTTTAAATAAGCATAAAAAAGCGAGTAGGAATTTTCAGAATTGCATGCTATATCACGTTTGAATATATAGCATGCAATTCTGACTATTTTCACCACCGATCGAACAACATTTATGCTCAAATTTTCACTAACTCACAGAATTCTGCATCTACAATCCTGAGTTTTCACTAATACGCAGGATTCTGCATATTATTTTTCTAGTTGTGTGAAACTTTAGATTTTGGGTTGCAAAAAATAACCCTCCCGACGCAGTGTCGAGAGGTTTTTTCTCATATACTCTTATTATCTTTTTTACCATAAAGATGATGTTCAGTGCTTTCGCTCACTCCTAAATACTGCTTCAAAGAAATTTGCAAGAGATGAGAATAATTAACATTATTCTTTCTAGCCAACATATCTAACCAGCGAGGTATAGTCACGGTCTTATTGGTGGCCTTGTTAAGCATTTTTTCTCTAAAAGGTGGCATCCATGCTTCTATAAGCGTTAGACACTGATTAACCGAGGGATGAATTTTGCTAATAGATGTTGGCTCAGGAATTGCTTCTCCATCCTCTTCCATACCGTACAGATGTAATTGCAGCGCTTCTTTAGCATTGGCAAAGGCTTCTTCTATATTATCAGCACAGGGCAGACATCCAGGAAGGTCAGGAAAATAAATGGCTATCCCATCGTCATTAGTTTCAAAAATCGCAGGAAATGTATATAAATCTTTCATGTTGTTCTCCTTGTTTGACTATCTCGGTAGTTTAATCCCAGCTTGTTGCGCAATACTTTTCGCTGTTCCGATTGGTATGTCTTTCTTTGGGTGTGTTAAGGTAACCTGTCCCTTTTTGATATTATGTTTAAACTGATGATGGTCACCTGTACGGTTCACTTCAAACCAACCATCTTCCTTTAATAATTTTATTAATTCTTTGGAAGAGTAGCTTGTCATTTTATGCCTCCTTCAAAGATAGTATAACACATATTTTTACACGTGTAAACAATGGGCTTACCTAGAAGCAAGACTATCTAAACTGGTCATTTTTGCTAATATACTAGCATATTTATTCTTAACGCTCAGATTATTCCCCTACCAATATAATAGTATATATCCTCAAATTTTCACTAATACGCAGAATCCTGCATGTTTTTTTCTTATTGTGGGAAGATTACATTTTTTGATTCAAAAAAATAACTCCCTCGGCTGTAGTCGAGAGAGTTATGTGTTCCTCATCCTTCAAAATACTTATATAGCTTAGGCTCAACGGGAACATTCATAGCATAAAGGATTTCTACTATTGATAGCTCGTTGTCATTATTCTTAATGCTACTACCAATGCTTCTCTTATGAGTAACTTCCCCCATAAAATAGAATTCAGCGCCTTCATCGTCACTCTTCTTAATGAACAATAGCTTCAATGTTTTTGCTTTCTCTATAGCTGTAACCTCTTTAGAAAACAGATTAACTCGACTTCTGGTTAGCCAGTGGAAATTATTACAATCAATAAAGCGATCCTCATATTTGGTACTATCACTAATGTCCTTACTCTTTTCATAAGTGACAAATATCGGACAAGTGTCGTATTTAATTTTATAACCATATACTACAGAGCTTTCATCCTTAGCCCAATTGAGAATACGACAAGCATCCTTACGAGTATAAGAACCGTAAAGCTTAAACCCATGATAATACTTTTTCGAATCATAGTCCGCCAGAAAACGCTGCTCTCCATACTCTAAAGCATCATCTACATAAGCCTTAAATTCTGGGTTAGCATATAACTCTTCAAAAGTCTCATTGAGTATAATACGGTCATCCACAAGCTTAACCAAAGGTAAAGATCCATACTTTTTAGCATCTGCCTCTTTGATGAAGCCCATAGAAAGTACGTTAACAGCACCTTCAACAGAAGCAACATTCGTAGGCACTCCATAATTCTCAAGCAAATATTCCTCAAAATGACGCACGGAGATCTCTTTTAAGGACAACAAATACTTGAGTAATACAATTTCCTCTAAACGCTTACCATTGGCAATTTCCAAGCTAATAAACTCTAACAGCTTTGTATGTAACGCAGTTAAAGTGCTTTCTGCGTGATCCACATGCTGCTTGAAATTATAATAAGACTTTTTATATTCCACGAAAAGATATGGATCCTTATCGCCATGAGCAATAAAATCCATCATCATGGGAGCATGGCCCAGCTTAAATTTCACTAAGGTATAGGACTCTCTCAAAGCCTTCAATGTTTTCAGATTTGTCGTATTAAGCTTTTTAAAGATACGCTCTTTAATTACATCTTCAAAATGCACAGTAGATGCCCCTGGCAAGAAGTTGTTTTGCATAGTCCGACGCACATGCTCCTTGTTATAAGTGCGGTCACCATAAAGAGCTATCGGGAGCAGGTAATTGTTCTCATAATTGCCTATAAAATCAATTACCTCCAAATAACGCTTGTCCTTACTCTTGCGCAAGCCACGACCTAGCTGCTGTACAAACACGATGGCAGAAGCCGTAGGACGAAGCATGATGATTTGATTTACGGACGGTATGTCCACACCTTCATTTAACACATCAACAGAAAATAAATAGTCCAAAGCTGTAGGATTTTCATAATCCTCCAGCTCCAATCGGTCTATTAAATTTTTACGCTCACCCTCAGTTGTAGCGCCAGACATACAAGCAGAACGCTTACCATGCTGATTAAATGCCTGACATAAAGCATCTGCTTCTTCCAGTTTACTGCAAAAAACAAGTCCCTTGATACGACCTTGGTCACAGCCATAAAAATCAGCAAAATGTAAAATATGCCTTACTCTTTCCTCTGAAACAAGACGATTGAAATCAGTGTGGTCATCTAAAAGCTCACCATCAACCATGATTTCACTTACACCATGATAATGAAATGGAACCAACATATTTTCTGATAAGGCCTGATTAAGCCTGATTTCATAAGCAATATTGTAATTAAAATCATTAAAAATATCATATCCATCAGTACGTTCAGGTGTAGCCGTCATGCCAAGAAGGAATTTGGGACGAAAATATTTGAGGATTTTTTGATAAGTATTAGCTCCCGCATGGTGGGCTTCATCCACAATAATGTAATCAAAAGTATCAGGCGCAAAGGCATGCAAATTCTCATCTTGATTTAGCGTTTGTACAGTGGCAAAAAGGTAATCGGCATTTACGTTTTTAGTACCACTTGTATATAAGCCCATGGTAATATGTGGGTCGATAATTTGACGAAAGCTTTTTAAAGAATTACGCGCTATCAAGCCACGATGAACAATGAATAAACATCTTTTGGGATTAAAAGCACGTACATCAAATGCAGATAGAAAGGTTTTGCCAGTACCAGTAGCTGAAATCAATAGAGCCCTATCCTTGCCCTCCTTGCGCAGTTGAGCAATATTATTCAATGCTGCCACCTGCATTTTATTGGGATTAATTTTATAAAGATTAAATATTTTGTTGGCAGCAACACTTCGTTGGCTTCTAGCTTCCTTATAAATCTTTTCGTAGGCCTGTATCCATGCTTCGGTAACAGGAGTAGCATCCTCCCAAGCCTTATCTAACTCCGCTTGCATCTGCTTAATCAGAGCACCATTTTTCATGGATGACAGGCGCACATTCCATTCTCTGTTGATGGTTAAGGCACTTTGAGTTAGGTTGCTACTACCAATAATCATGGTATAGTTGTCATCAGTTTTTGAAGTAGCATTTTTATGAAACAGATAGCCCTTAGCATGAAAATTATAATCAGAGGTAATAATTTTCAGCTCAAGGTTAGGAAAAGCTAATAAACGACGCAGCGCCCTTGGCTCAGTGAAATTCTGATATTGAGACGCTAGAATTCTGCCCTTAATATTCTTATCCTGCAGCTCTTTTAAAGTATCAATCAGGCAAGCAATGCCACTATTGGTAACAAAAGCCACGGAAAAGAAAAAGTCATCACAGGCCTCTAGCTCTAGCGTAAGATTTTCTAAAACCTTTACCTGCTTTTGTTGGTTATTAGTCAAAATCTTGGGCAGAAATCGTTCGTCTGTTTCAATATTTAAATCTATAAAGCCAGCCTCTAAATATAGAGCCAATTCGCTACTGTTCACGGTTCAACGCTCCTACTTGCTGAAGTGTTCTTCTAATCTTCTTACAATGGGCCAATCTGCAGGTGCCCAATCTAAAGTATGCATTTCTTGTGGCAGCATCCATTTAGCATCCACATGCTCTTTCATAACAAATTTAGGATGAGCAAGGCTACACAAGTAACAATGCATGGTGATAGCAAAATCAGGATAGGTATGGTTAATAGTCATAAAGTAATCATTTTCAGAAATACTAATATCCATATCCATTTCTTCTCGTAGCTCTCGCTCAAGGGCTGTATGATTGTCTTCACCAGCTTCTATTTTGCCGCCAGGAAATTCATATTTATAGCTTACATAGTCAAATTTACCTTTATTGCGTTGCATGCACAGGATTTTTCCCTCATGCTCTATAATGGCAGCTACAACTTCATAATGCTTCACTTTACTCGCTCCCTTCGTGATAACTCTATTATACACCGAATTTTGATAATTTACAGTAGTTGAACGAACAGTATGCACTAAAACTTAATAGCAAAGCCAAAAGCGCACTCCTCCCACTCCTTTATCCCATCATCTGCCATCGCAACATTATCACAGCGATAATAACGCGTGCAAAAATGCTCACAGGCTGTCATTGTGGTATATCCTTGCAGCATAGCGCAATGAAAAAGACAGTCTACTTCTTGACCATTTTCATACGTAAACACCATAAAAAAATCCCTCCCGATATAATCTATTCTAAATTATACCGGAAAGGATAGCTTTTGTCCGGCCCTTTCACCCCTCTACAAACCACAGCCCTCGCACCTCAAAAAGAGCTCTCTCGCGTCCGCAAATTCTGCACAAATAGCGCGTACCAATACCGCCCACCTTAAAAGCTGGCGCCTGCTTCACCTCCAAAACCTTGTCTATGGCAAACTTTCGCCCATCAGGCCATAAAATCATCTTAGGCAGTACTTTTCCATCAGCTTTATGTTCTACTATAATATCTAAATTCACCTTTGCCACAAACAACACCTTCTTTACTAGAATTTATGTTTGCTATTATTATAATATGTTCTCTATAATTTAGCAAGCAAAAAAATCCTTAAAAGCGCAATCCTCCCATTACCACTCCCTTGACAAGCGTACCTTTTCTGATATAATTAACTTATGAGTTACTAACTTTAGAGTTAATAACTCATGAGTTAATTATTAAAGGTAGGTAACAGCTATGTTTTTATGTCGTGAGAAAGAGCTTGCTATCTTAAATAAACGCTATCATAAGCAAGAATTTGAATGCATCATCATCTATGGCCGTCGCAGAGTTGGCAAAACTGCCCTCATGAACTATTTCTGCCAAGATAAACCAACTATCTTCTTCTCTGCACTAAATGCCTCTGAAAAAGAAAATCTCATAGCCCTTTCCAAGGCTATCCATACCTATAAAACAGGACAAGAGGAAAATTATCCCATTTATCCAAGCTTCGAAGCTGCCTTAGAGGAAATCACGCAGTTATCTGCCCAGCAACGATTGGTCTTAATCATTGATGAATATCCCTATTTAGCCAAAAGCTATGCCTCTATTTCTTCTAGATTACAGCATCTAATTGATCATAAATGGCAGCAGAGCAAGCTCTACCTAATTTTATGCGGATCCTCCATGAACTTTATGGAAAATCAGGTATTGGGCTACGAAAGCCCCCTCTATGGCAGAAGAACGGCCCAGCTTAAGCTAGCGCCCCTTACCTATAAGGATACTGCCGCTTTTGTACCACAGCTATCAGCTCAAGACAAGGCACTTGTATATGGAATTACAGGAGGTATTCCCCATTACATTAATAAATTACAGGTTCAAGACACAGTAGAGGAAGCCTTAAAGGCCAATTTTTTTGACAGCAGCAGCTATCTTTTTGAGGAACCTCAAAATCTCTTGAAGCAGGAGCTGCGCGAGCCAGGCGTCTATAATTCTATTATCACAGCCATCGCTACAGGAGCCTCTCGAATCAACGAAATTGCTACCAAAGCTGGGCTAGATAATGCCGCCTGTGCCAAATATATGAAAGTGCTCCTTGAGCTAGGCATATTATTCAAGGAAACACCTATCACAGAAAAGGTGGGCAAAAAGTCTATTTATCTCATCGGTGATAATTTCTTTCGTTTCTGGTATCGCTTTGTTCCGGCCAATTATTCGGCAATAAATGCGGGCCGTTTTAATGCAATGTACGAGTATGCTGTCAAGCCGTATCTATCCACCTATATGGGCTTAGTTTTTGAAAGCATGTGCAAGGACTATCTCTTGCGTTATGCCACCTTTTTGCCCATACCTCTAGCTAATATCGGTCAATGGTGGGGGACAGATAATACAGCTAAAAAAGAAGTACAAATTGATATTATAGGTACCTCCGCTAATAGTGATGAGTTTCTTATAGGCTCCTGCAAATATAAAAATGAAAAAATCGGTATGGATGAGCTAGTGCTACTGCGCCGTTATGCCCAAGCCTTTGGCAAGGGGAGTAAATATCATTACTATATTTTCTCCAAGGGAGGCTTTACGCAAGAGCTACAAGAGGCGGCTGCCAAAAACGAAGTCACTTTAGTTACTTTAGAGGATTTATACCAATAATTTGAAGGAATAAAACGCAAAAAAGCTTCGGTGAAGCGCTAACTCTAGCGCTACGCCGAAGCTTTTGTCTTTTCCGTAAAAGAATCATTAGGTACTGTACAGCGTGGCTTTTATCCTATACAATAAGAGTGTATATATTTCTGTAGTTAAGGACAGATATTCTAGCTAATTATTTATATTACAGGATACAAGGGAGGTATTTACTATGGGATTAATTAAAGCAGGTATGGGAGCAGTTGGTGGCGTTTTAGGCGACCAATGGAAAGAGTTTATCTACTGTGAAAGCCTGAAACCCGATGTGCTGGTTGCCAAGGGCATGAAGCGTACCTCTAGCCGAGGACGCAGCTCCAACACCAGCTCCGAAGACAACATCATTAGCAATGGCTCCACCATTGCCGTTAATGATGGTCAATGTATGATTATTGTAGAAAACGGCAAGGTTGTAGAAATTTGCTCCGAGCCCGGTGAATTTGTGTATGACGCTTCTACCGAGCCATCTCTTTTTGCTGATGGCCTGAATATGCAAAGCGTCAAGAATGTTTTCGCACAAATCGGTAAACGCTTTACCTATGGCGGCGACCCTGGCAAGGACCAGCGTGTGTACTACTTCAATACCAAGGAAATCATTGGTAATAAGTATGGCACCGCTAGCCCCATCCAATTCCGTATAGTGGACCAACGCATTGGTCTGGACGTGGACATTCCTATTCGCTGCTTTGGTGAATACAGCTATAAAATTACTAACCCGATTCTCTTCTACACCAATGTGTGCAGTAACGTGGAAAACGAATATCTGCGCAGTGAAATCGACGGCCAGCTGAAAAGCGAGCTCTTGGGAGCTCTCAACGTTGCCTTTGGCGTTATGAGCGAAAAGGGTGTGCGTTACAGCGCTCTGCCGGCTCATGCTGAAGAAATTGGCGACCAGCTCAACGAAGTATTGAGCAAGAAATGGCGCGATTTGCGTGGCATTGAAGTAGTATCCTTCGGCGTAAGCAGTGTCAAAGCCAGCGAAGAAGACGAAAAATACATCCGCGATTTGCAGGCACTGTCCAACCCCAATGCAAGAGCCTCCTTCTTGACTGGTGCAACCGGTGCTGCCATGCAAAACGCTGCTGCCAACGAGGGTGGTGCTATGATGGGCTTCATGGGCATGGGTATGGCCGGTATGCAAGGTGCTAACATGATGAATGGCATTAACCAACAAATGGGTTATCCTCCCCAAGGCGGCTATCCCGGTGGCCCCCAAGGCTATCCTCCTCAAGGCGGT
>JAXDZG010000014.1:0-34281 GCA_034086985.1 Phascolarctobacterium sp. | reverse complement strand
AGGTTTTGTATACTCTGCCTTCGCCGTCGATGTTGAGATGGTAATCATCAAAAAATTGATCATACCTTCCTGCTGTCCAGTGCAGGTAGATGTGCTTGATTTTGCCACGATTGGCACGTGCTTCTTTAAGAAGCTGGGCTAAAGAGATTTGACTGGGATTAAAAACTTGCATAGCATTTTCCTTTCTCACCGCGCTGCCTTACTCGTGTTTAACCGGTGTGCACTTTGGGGGAGAGGGGGGCGGTGGAAGAAGTTCGACGTTATTAAAACCCTCTCACTTATATAATGCGGAAAAAACGCGTTTTATTTACCATTGCCCTCAAAAAAAATAAAAAATTTTTACACCCGATGGTAAATAAATGCCCCAAAAACCGCATTATATAAGTGAATTCTTCTTTTACTTCTTTCTTTGTAGGTTTCTTTCTTCTTTTTCTTCTTGCTCTTCAAATCCGTAGTATTTACTTTAGTAAATACACCCTAGTGTAAAAAAATAAGACAATCTACAAGCTTTTTAAACCTGTAGATTGTCTTTAATGTGATTTAGTTATATAGCGTATCCCGCATTATGGACAATAAAAGAGCGCGAAAAGAGAGTTACTTTGGACAGCTTTCAAGAAACCCCTTTAATAGCTTCCCTGAGCTTTGCTAGAGCAGTTTGCTGGCGCAAAAAGGCAACCTTAAAGCTTATGCCATGCTGAAGGCGATATTCATCAAGGCTCTGCTCTCCAATTATTGTGGACATTATAATGTCACGCTGCTTTTGGGTAAGAGATTGCAAAAGGGCTTTAATATAGCTGCTGCTTGCAACATTGTCAAAGGCTTTGCTGTTATATGGTATATCAAAAAGCCTTTTGCCATCCCCATCTGTTTCATCCAGAACAAGCTCTGGTTGCACAGATGTAGGATTTTCCGGATACACCTTATGGAGCAGTTCATAATATAAATGCTTTTGGATTAATCCCGGCAGCAGCCGATACTTATTCCCGTGGTAGCTTTGGATAAACTCCAAAAATATCTCCCAAGCAGTATTTTCGGCATCCTGACCGAGTTTTCCGACAACATAGCTTCTGTAGGCCTCTGTAATAATCAAAGGTCTGAATGCTTCGCAGAGCCTGTCAATGGCTCTTTGGTCACAGCTTTGCGCTGCGGTTATCAAATTTTTTAATTCTGTGGCAGTAAAAGTATTATAGTTTTGCTTTTTACTTAATCGTCTTATCTCAACCTCTTCCTATGAGTACGCCCAAGCTCATATGTCTTGAACGCCACCGTATGACGGATTCCGTACTGTACTGAGTTGGTCCCCAACCAAGAACATTATACCATAAGAAAATTCTTAATTATGGAAAATAAGACATATGTGTCCTGTTTTTTAATAAGCACCATTTTATCATGTAATCTTTATAAAAAAGGGGGTTGCATGATGAAATATGTGAAGGATAACGAAAGAAATGGATATATCCAAACCAAGGAACGGCAACAAGAAAAGCCTAAGGAAGCACCTAAGAGCTGTGCATTATCAGCCTCTGAATTGTATGGAAAATGCCTAGGAAAATACCTTGAAGAGCAGCTTTGGGAAAAGGATATGAAGATCAAGGATTTGGCTTGTAAATCCGGGGTTACGACCCGCACCATCAGCAGAATACTGCATGCTAGCTGTGAACCCTGCCGTGATACCCTTTTAAGACTGTATACCGCTTTGAATGTTTCGCCTTTGGAGGTGGAACAGAGTATTGCAGTGTTAATAGAGTTAGAAAAGAAGAATCCTGAAGGCTGACCACGAAATTGTTATAGCACTAAGAAAAAAGCCCTCGGCGCAATTTGCGCCGGGGGCTATTTCTTTGAGAGAGCTGCTTGCATAACTTTTGACATAAACACCTGTTTCGAGTAACGTTTTGGTACCCTAACATGAAGCAACCGCAGCCCAGAGAATGGACTGCGGTTGTTTCTATTATGTCAATTACGTTTTTCGCTGATAAAATCATTGGTCAGCTTATTGTTTTCTAAGGCGGCGTGGTACTGCTCAAGACTCAGGGTTACCTTGCCGCTGGCAATTCCAATCTGCTGCTGCTCCTTGAGCTTGGAAATGGTGCGGTTGATGGTTTTGACAGTCATGCCTAGCTCCTCACGTATTTCTTCACGGGTTTTGTTGAGCTTGAATGAACCTTTGGATTCAATACAACCTTGCTCAGCATTTTTGATAAGATAGTCCATGAATAGATAGGTTGGGGGATAAAAAAGCTTGGCACCGCGGTTATAGGAGGAGCGATAAAGCTTAAAGGCAATTTCCTTAGCAATAAGCCTCAAAAAATGATTATCCTTAGACAGCCACATTTCAAAATCGGCACGGGAAATCATGAAAGCAACGCATTCAGTGAGTGTTTCGATCGTAACGGAAGTTTTTTCCATGCCTGCGACAATAGCTACTTCCCCAATGAAGTCAACAGCTTCATTCTTCTCAATCATAAAGACATTGCCGTTTTCGAATTCATTGATAACTCTGTGGTCACCATGGACTATAATGCCAAAATAATTTAAAGGGTAGTCCTTTTGGTGGATAATGTACCCCGGCGGAAAGGTTCGGATTGTATAACGCTCTAAAAGCTCGCTAGGCATATGCTCAAAATATATTTTTGCGGCAGGGTACTTTTCAAGGAGTTCATCTAGCTTCATCATCACACCACTCTCTTCCCTCAAAAAATTATAAAAAAGTTAGCTTTTTAAGAAAATCATACCATAAAAATACCCTTTTGTCCTTTTTTGACAAGAAAAAATCTGCTAAAATCCTAGCATAGCATTTAATTTAGCAGATGAGCTGCAAATGAGGAGGAATTTGGTGTATGAAAAAAGAGACTTATCTCTATAGCGGTCTCGGTGAACGTCTGAGCTTTGAATGGAAGATTTACCTAGCCGCTCTTGTATTTATCATTATTGCTGATTCAATCGGACAGATTCGTATTCCTGTGGGACCGGGCGTACTTATTTTGTTCCCCATTTTCTATTCCATCTTTTTGGGTATTTTGTCCGGACCGCAGATTACTAAGTTTTTCGATAATAAGGCTGTAACAGCCGCTTCTAAGCTGGTTATCGTATGCATTTGCCCCTTTATCGCAAAGCTGGGTATTAACGCAGGTGCTAATATTGAAACCGTCATATCTGCAGGTCCTGCTCTGCTTTTGCAGGAGTTTGGTAATCTGGGTACTATTTTGCTGTCCTTGCCCGTGGCTCTGTACTTTGGCCTGAAGCGTGAGGCCATCGGTGCTTGTCACTCTATCAACCGTGAGACTAATCTGGCGCTGGTTCAGGACGTATTCGGTCCTGAATCCCCGGAAGCCCGTGGCAGCCTGTCCATCTACATCATCGGCGGCATGGTAGGCACCATTTATTTTGGCTTC
This sequence comes from Phascolarctobacterium sp., assembly GCA_034086985.1. Classification (GTDB taxonomy): domain Bacteria; phylum Bacillota; class Negativicutes; order Acidaminococcales; family Acidaminococcaceae; genus Phascolarctobacterium_A. Next base: position 30,889 of record JAXDZG010000014.1, on the reverse strand, counting down.
ATGACTACGATTGTTGCTTCCTTGGGCTGGTTCCACCCCTATGCATTGGGTATGGCGGCAGGTGTAGGCGCAGGCATTATGATGGCTTCTGCAACTGCGAGCTTAACTGCTATGTTCCCCGATATGGCTAACCAGATTTCTGCTCTTGCCAGTGCCAGCGAGACCATTTCCGGTATCGACGGCATTTATATGGCCCTTTTTGTAGGCATTCCCCTGTGTAATTGGCTGTATAAAAAGCTGCAGCCCCGTCTTTGCCCCGAGGGCGCTTGTGATGAAGCAATAAAGGAGGAGAAGTAAATGCGTTATATAGAATGGATTGCAATGTTTATTGTGGCAGGGCTCGGCATCTGCCTTGCCAATTTTGTAGGTTTTAAAGTAAGCTTTATGGCCTCTCTTCCTGGCGTTTTGATTTTGCTAGGAATTTCCCTTGTCTCCGTATGGCTGAGCAAGGTTATTCCCTTGAAGCTGCCTGTAATTGCTTATTGCTCTATTTTGGGCCTTTTGTTGGCATGCCCTCTGTCTCCTGTGCGCGAGACTGTAATTGCAGCAGCAGGCAATATTAAATTTACCGCGCCCTTGACTATGGTAGGTGCTTATGCAGGCATTTCTATCAGCGATAAGCTACGTGAATTCGTAGCCCAAGGCTGGAAGATGGTGCTCATTGCCTGCCTTGTTATGACTGGTACCTTTATTTGCTCTGCTTTTATTGCTAATGTGGTGCTGTCCTGGACCGGAGTTATCTAAGAGCTAACTGGAGTGATTAGTTTTGGTAGAAGACAAAATAAAATGTGATGTACTTATTCGTGACTGCTCACTTTTGGCAGAGGGTATGCTCGTTAAAAACAACATGGCCATAGCTATAAAGGATGGTAGGATACTGGATATTCTGCCGGAGATGCAAGCGGATAAGTATGAAGCTAAAAATACAGTAAAAGAACAAGATAAGCTGTGGTTGCCTGGTCTTGTAGATAGCCACATGCACACTGGTCAGCAGCTCTTGAAGGGCAAGGTGCTGGACGAGCTGCCCATGATTTGGACGCGTATTATGTTGCCCTTTGAAAGTACTATGTCGGCTGAAAAGATGCGCCTTAGTGCGAATGTAGCGGCTCTGGAAATGATTGCCTCCGGCACCACTGGCTTTATTGACGCTGGTAGTTACTATATGGAGGAAGCCGGCAGAGTATACCAAAAGAGCGGTTTGCGTGGAGCTTTGAGCCATTCCACCATGGATCAGGGCAATTTTCCAGACTCCATCAGAGAAACGGCTGAGGAGGCTTTGGCAAAAACCGATGCTCTTTATGACGAATTTCATAATAAGGGCAATCTAAAGGTGTTCTATGCACTGCGGGCTCTTATGAACTGCTCGGAAAAGCTCATTTGTGGTGCAGCAGAGCGCGCTAGAAGCCATAAAACTTGTTTACAGGCCCATATGAATGAATATGCTGGTGAGGTTAACTATACCTTAGAGCGTTACCAAATGCGTCCCTTTGAATATTTAGCAAAGCTGGAGGTAGTGGGGAAAAATTTCCTTGCTGCTCATTGCCTGATGCTTTCTGCGAAGGAGCGCACAATCTTAAGAGATAATAAGGTTAAGGTTGTCCATTGCCCCTTTAGTAACTGCGGCAAAGGTGTGCCAGATACTCCGTCTTTATTGGAAGAAGGTATAGTAGTATCCCTTGGCACCGATGGCGCTGCCCATGGCGGTTTGAGCCTTTGGAATGAGATGAAGATTTTCCGCTCTGTGATGAATGCTTTTTGGGGAACAAGACTTGCCGAGCCTGCCATAATGCCTGCTAAAGCCATTTTACGGATGGCCTTTGGTGGCAGCAGCCTGCTTTGCGAAGGCAGTAATAATAGTGACGGCCTTGCTGTTGGGGCACCGGCGGATATGATTGCCCTTGATTGGAGCGCTATCCATCTATACTCCTCTATGAATCCTATAAACAGCCTGCTTGAATGCGTTAGTAGTGGTGATGTGTCAGATTCCATGGTAGCAGGCAAATTTCTCATGCGTAATAGAGCTTTCTTGACCTTGGATAAAGAAAAGATTACCCATGAACTAAAGGAATATATCCAAAAAGAGCAGGGCAGGTAGCCTTATGGAGATGACCTTTTGGATAATAGCAGCTGCCAATGCCTTAGTTGGCTGGAGCATCGGCATCTGCGGTATTGCAGGCTTTCTTTTGCCCATGCTTTATACGGCAGCATTAGGGTATTCTGTGGAGTTGGCACTGGCGGCAAGCTTCCTGGCCTTTCTTGTTTCTGGTGTGATAGGCTCATTAAACTATTATAAGGCTGGCAATCTGGCGGTAAAGGAATGTCTCAAGCTTAGTGCAGGCAGCATTATCGGGGCCTATTTTGGCGTTATTCTGCAAGGCATGATTACTCAGTCCGCTGCTAAAACTATTTTATATCTTGTGGTGCTAGTGTCAGGTATATCTATTATGTATCGGCTGTGGCAGGAAAACCATATGGTTAATGGGAGAGATGAGCAAGATAGTGGTACTCCAGAAATTGTGGAGAATACTTGCTTTTTAATAGCCTTAGGCTGTGTGACTGGAGCAATATGTTCATTGTCCGGAGCTGGAGGGCCTATTCTAGTGATGCCGCTTCTAGTGATGCTTGGAATTTCACCTAGAGTTGCCGTAGGCATTGCGCTTTTAAACTCGGTGTTTATAGCAGTACCGGCCTGCATCGGCTATTTGTGCCGTGTGGATATAGGAAAGGTTTGGAGCCTTATGCTACTTATATGTGTGAGCCATGGCTTGGGTGTACTTGTTGGAAGTAAAATGGCTAATGGAGTGCCTGTGAAGGCCTTAAAAATTTTTGTGGCAGTTGTTTCTGTATTTATTTCTCTATATATGCTCGTTTAGTGATGCTGTGAGTATTTCGAGTATAAGAAAAGGAAAAACGCCAATCCCTCGGCTGCGGTCGGGGGATTTTTTATTTGGGGGAGCTGTGTGCACCTCTTCTGATACTAAACACATGTTTCGAGTAACGTTTCGGTACCCATAAAAATAGCAACCGCAATCCAGTGAATGGATTGCGGTTGTTATTTATTTAATTTTATTCAAGGTCAAGATATTGTTGTAGTTTGCGCCGAGGCCACAGAGGACATCGTTAGGATTAGTTTTATCACTTTGATTTTTACCAATATTCAACCCCAAATATTTACCAGTGGAGGAGTCCACCGTAAATCTAAAGGTGGTTTTATCGGGCTCAATGGTCTGGGTAAAATTTTTCAGGTTGGGAATATTTTTGGGCCTATCTAAGTATTGGCCGCTGGTATCAAAATTTGCCTTGCCCGTGCCAGCCTCATTGTCATACAGGAGCATACAAACCCAAAAATTGGTCTCAATATTATTTATGCCATAGGTTTTAGCAATTTCATCAACCTTTTTACGGTCCACAACCAGCTCGTATTCACCGTAGTCTAGGCCAATCAGCTTATCATCGGAGCCTATAATGGACAACACATCGAAACGGGTATCGCCGTAATCATCATTGGTATTGCCGCTTAAATACTTATCAGAAAGTAGCTGGGTTGAGCCATCCAAGATGTCGGAGGCTTTACCAAAATTGCCATTAAAAATTTTTACAACAGAATCAATAGCATTAGCAATGCTAGAGTTTAAGCCTCTATCACCAATAAAGCCAACAGCAATAGCAGCAACGAAGGATAGGATAATGGCATACTCGGTTAGTGCGCTGCCTCGTTTGTTAAAAAATTTGCTTTTCATAGGACCTCTCTTTCTAAATGAGTAATATTCTAGATTATATAGTGAAATTGAGAAAAATGTCAATGATTATTTACAGCAGTAGTGGTATAATAGTACTATTCAAGTCTAGGGGAGGGAGAAGCGTGCCCGGATTAGGAACAATCGCCAACAGCGTGGCTATTATCGTAGGCGCTGTGCTAGGCGTTTTTTGTAAAAGAGGTCTGCCGGAAAAGTGGCAGGAAACCATGATGAGCAGCATTGCCCTGTGTATTGCTATTATAGGCATCCAAATGGCCTTAAAAACTCAAAATATTGTCGTCGTTATCTTCAGCTTAGTGCTGGGAGCCATTACCGGTGAAATTATCGATATTGAGGGGGCTATGAACAGGCTAGGCAAATTTTTGGGCGACAAGCTCAGCGGTAATGATGCCTCGGCTGCAGCTGCCATCGGTGCAGGCTTTGTCAATGCGTCCATACTTTTTTGCAGTGGTGCCATGGCTATTTTGGGCAGCATTCAGGACGGCCTAGCCGCTGACCACACCACTCTTTATGCTAAGGCTACCTTGGACGGTCTGATTAGCCTGATTTTGAGCGCTAATGTGGGCATAGGCGTGGCCCTTTCGGCCATCAGCGTGGGGATTTATCAGGGCAGCATTACTCTTTTGGCAGGCTTTGTAGGCCCCTTGGTCACCGAAGCCATGCTAGCAGAAATCACTGCCAGCGGCGGCATTATGATCATGGCCATAGCCTGCAATATGCTCAAGCTGACTAAAATTCGCATCGGCAACCTGCTGCCAGGTATGTTTTTCGCAGCAGCCATTACAGCATTTATAGTGTAAAAATTCCCTCGGCCGCGGTCGGGGGATTTTTATTGTTTCTAAAATGAAGCAACCGCAATCCTATTTTTAGAACTGCGGTTTTCTTTTTGGAAAAAGTTATGCAGTTTTCTTGCTCAGGCCTTCGGCGATTGCTTATTGTATTTGTATTGACTCTAGGATAGTAATTCTTCTAAAAATTCAGCTGGTGAAGTCACTTTAACCGGAGACTTTGAGTAGTCCTTGATATTACGGGTAACAATATAGTCGATGCCTGCGTTTTTAGCAGTTTCTACCATGATGGCATCTTCGTAGTCCGCGATAGGAGAAAACAAAGCATTTTTGCAATCATCTCCGGTAGTGTTTAAAAGACTGAATAAAGTAAATAGCTTTGCTAAAATTTCTCGACTTTTTTCATTACTGTGAGTTGCTTTATGAGTCAAATAATAAATATCAGCCACAGATTTAGCCGTAATACAGCCTTCGATTTGCTTATTGGCTACCGCTATAAAAATCTTTTTAGCAGCTTCTGCAAACGGTTGCCTATCTTGTAAAACATCAATAATGACACAGGTATCAAGCAATACTATCATATAGCGTGCAGCCTTTCTTCCGTAGCTTCTTCTAAAGTAATGTCACTAGGAATAACGCCAAAAAGCGATTTAGCTATATCTACCCTCTCCTGAAAAGGACTGGTAAGTTTGGCTATAACTTTACCATATTGAGTAATATAGATGTCTTGTTCGGAAGCAAGAAGCAGATATTTATTTAAATTTAATTTTAATTCAGTTGCAGTAATTGACATTATGAACACCGCCTTTCTTGCTTTTATTATAACTCTTTTCGTACGAATAGGTCAAGAAAATAGAACGATATGCATATTATAAGAGTACATAAATTAGCTAGTTAGCCGCAACCCAGTAAATGGATTGCGGTTGATTGGAGGAGAGGGGGTATTATGCTTGCTATAAACATCCGTTTTATATATCGTTTTGGTACCCTATTGTAAAAGGCTCCATCAACAAGATGTGACTTATTGTAGATACATCTAGAGGAATATTATTGTCACATCTTGAAGCTTGTCTTATATAGTAGTAGAATTGCTTATAAAGGAAGGCCCCAAAAAGGGTAGATTTGTCTTCCCTTGGTCCGAATCTGCCCAATGGTTTGGCGTTGATGTAGCTTATGATTGATTAATAATTTAGCAATAAAGAAACAGAAGAAAAATTAAGGCCCACGACCTTAATTTTTCTTCTGTTTTTGCATTTTATTCTATCCCTCGGCTGCGGTCGGGGGATTTTTTAAGATATTTTTGTTTGTATATTAGAACAGGTTGAAGGAGCAAGCATTTTGTGCTACAATAAAAATATATATAACTATTTTTATGTTATATGATTAAATGCGCAGTTGGAGTATAGTTGAGGAAAGATTTTTGCTAAAAGAGAAGGGCATTATGCTCGGTTAAGTAGAAAGATTTTTGCTAAAATGAGATGGCTATTATGCTCGGTTAAGAGGATGAGCCATATTAGGGGAGTGCTAGGGATGAAAAAGCTACTAGTGTTATTGTTAGTCTTATTTACCATGCTGACCAGTGCCTGCGGTGGTAACAAAGCTAAGCAGCAAAAACCGATTACAGTATATTTATGGAGCGTGGAGCTTTTGCGCGAATATGCTCCTTACATTCAGGCTCAGCTGCCGGATGTGGATATTCACTTTGTGGTAGGCAATAATGATTTAAACTATTACAAATTCCTGAAGGAAAATGGTCAGCTGCCCGATATCATCACCTGTCGTCGCTTCGCCCTGCATGACGCGGTGGAGCTCAAGGACCAGCTCTTGGATTTGGCCAGCACCGAAGCGGCTGCCAGCATCTATTTAGGCTTTTTAGAGAACTATAAATACCCGGATGGCACCATCAACTGGCTTCCCGTATGCGGTGAAGCCGAGAATATGGTTGTCAACAAGGATTTATTTGACAAATATGGCATTGCCTTGCCCCATGATTATCACAGCTTCCAAAAGGCATGTGCTCAATTCACGGCGTTAGGCATCAGGCCCTTTGTCAGCGATTGGTATTACGATTATACGCCCTTGGCCCTTTTACAGGGCCTCACTATTCACGAGCTATCCTCCAGAGAGGGACAGCTGTGGCGGCAGGCCTATGAGAGTGCCGGTGATAAAAAGGGTGTGGGCTTGGATAAAAAGGTGTGGCCTTTGGCCTTCCAGCGTATGGAAGCCTTCATCAGGGATGCTTACGTTGTTCCCAGCGATGATAATATGGATTATGTAGCCATGGATGAGCTTTTTGTGGAGGGCAAAGCAGCCATGACCCGCCTCACAGGCAATGTAGCCCTAGAGCATATAGAGCGCTATGGCATGAATTTAGTTATGCTGCCCTATTTCGGCCAGGATGGGGGCGAGGATTGGCTGTTGACTTATCCTGCGTTTCAGGTGGCCTTAAATAAGGATTTGGTTAAGGATGAAAAGCGCCAGCAGGTTGCCATGCGCGTGCTCAACACCATGCTGAGTGAGGGTGCCCAAAAGACTATTGGCTCCCGTAGCGATGTGATTTCCTATAGCCGCAATGCCAAGCTGAGCATTTCTCCTTTGCTAGAGGATATTAAGCCCTTGATCGATGCCAACAGGCTGTATGTGCGCCTGGCCTCCACGGACTTTTTTGCGGCCTCCAAGCTAGCTGTGTCCCAAATGGTGCAGGGCAAGGCTACGGCTGCGCAGGCCTATACAATTATGGATGAATATTTAAAGCAGTCTAAGAATAAGGAAGCTACCAATCTGCATCCCTTTAACAGCGACTACAGCTTGGTCGGCGATAAGCAAGGAGGTAGTGCTGCCGGCTCGGTTATGGCCAATACATTGCGCAGCAGCTATGGCAGTGACGTGTTAATCGCTGCAGGCTATAGCTTTACCAGTCCCATTATGAATAAGGATTATTCCAAACGCATGCTGCAATACATGATTATGCCCAATAATCTGGAAAGCTTTAGCGGGGCAATGAGTGGGGAGCAGCTGGAGCAAATGCTGCGCCTTTATGTGGAGGGCGTGCCCAATGCCAATGTCTATAATACAGTGAAGACGGTGAACTACCATGGCTTACCCATTACCAGCGGCTTGACCTACACTGTGAAGCAGGAAAATAAAGCAGGCTCCTTCAAGCTGCAGCAGGTTTTAGTAAATGGCAAGCCCTTGGAGAAGCGCAAGCAATATAGCGTTACAATTTTAGACAAGCGCACCTTCTTTGCGCCCTTGGCTCAGGCTGTGGATGCCAAGCAGGGGCTCATAGGCCCAAGCCGTGGTATACATACCGTGCGCAAGGATTGGCTGGCTTACTTGAAGGCAGGAAAGGCGCTGCTTGCGCCTACAAGCTATGTACAAATTGTTGATAATTAATGAGAAACATAAACAAGGAGAAAAAATCCCCCGACAACGAGGTTGTCGGGGGATTTTTGCTGTCTTAATCAGAATTTAGCCAGCCACAGGCCGTGCAGGTTGCAATAGGCGTAGGCTGCAAGAGGAAAATCATCCGGGGTCAGGGCAAAGACCAGCTGGGGCTTGTCGCCGGGGTGAAGAATTTTGCGTTGACCGCCCTTATTAGTCTGCAAATAAACCCATTCGATGTAGTGCTCAGGGGTCATAGGATGCTCAACACTGCCGATATGCACATGCACCATATTGCCGTCAATGCAAACCTCAGGCACATGCTTTTCCTTGGCGGCGTCCACGGTGTTGGGCACCAGCTCCTGCATTGCTTCGCCACAGCAGGTCAGGGGCATCTTGCTATCCACTACTAAGCCAACAATATTACCGCATTTTTTACAGATATAGAATTTGGGTGCTGTCATCTTGTCTCACTCCTTTGCTACAACAGCTACAATTAGTGACAAACATGTGATAGCTCATTGCTATCATTATTGTCTGTACTTAAATTATACACCAATAAAATAAAAATAGATAGTACTTCACAAAAAGTTCTTATTTTACATTTTTTTTACACAGCCCTAATATTTCCTTAACAATCACTTGTTATACTATCCTCAGAAACCACAAAGATGGTTGAAGGAGGAAAAAGAAATGAAAGTAAATAAGCTTGCATGTTTAGGATTGGCTGCCATCGTAGCTTTAGGTGCACTGGGCTGCGGCTCTGATAAAAAAGCAGATGACAAGAAGGCAGCAGGTAACAAAATCGTAGTTGTATCCCGTGAGGACGGCAGCGGCACCCGCGGCGCCTTCATCGAGCTTTTTGGCATCGAACAAAAGAAGGATGGCAAAAAGGTTGATATGACCACTGAAAGCGCATCCATTACCAACAGCACTGCTGTTATGATGACCACTGTGGCAGGCAACAAGGACGCCATTGGTTACATCTCCTTGGGCTCCTTAAACGACACCGTTAAGGGCCTGAAGATTGACGGAGCTGAAGCTACCGCCGCTAATGTGAAGAGCGGAGCTTACAAAATTTCCCGTCCCTTCAATATTGTAACCAAGGGCGAGCCCAATGCCATTACCAAGGACTTTATCGACTTCATCCTGTCCAAGCAGGGCCAAGAGGTTGTGTCCAAGGCTGGCTACATTGGCAATGATAAAGCAGCTAACTACACTGCCAATAAAAAATCCGGCAAGATCGTAGTTGCTGGCTCCTCTTCTGTAACTCCTGCAATGGAAAAACTGAAGGAAGCTTATAAGAAACTGAACCCTGATGTAAACATCGAAGTACAACAAAGCGACTCCACCACCGGCGTAAAGGCTGCTATCAGCGGCATCTGCAACATCGGTATGGCCTCCAGAGCTTTGAAGAAGAGCGAAATTGACGCTGGTGTGAAGGCCACTGTCATCGCTACTGATGGCATCGCTGTTATCGTCAACAAGGGTAACAAGGTGGACAATATGACCAAAGCTCAGGTTGCCGATATCTTCATGGGTAAGGTAACCACTTGGGACAAGCTTGGCAAATAAAGCTTAACTAAAAAAGACAAAATTACGAGGGTAGCAGCTGCACTCTACGTGACATAGGGGCGAGAATTCGCCCCTTTCTTTATATCTAGTTATATTTAGTTGTAAATATAGATGATTTGTTTGGATGAGGATTGGGATTATGAAGAATAAAAAAGAAGATATAATGCAGCTGGTGTTCTTGGCAGCGGCCTGCGCCTCCATCGCGTTGGTAGCCATTATCTGCTGCTTCCTCTTTGCCAGCGGCCTACCCACCATCGGCAAGATCGGCGTCAGCGACTTCCTCTTAGGTCAAAAATGGAGACCTAATAATGATATCTACGGCATCTTGCCCATGATTATGGGCAGTGTTTACGTAACGCTGGGTGCCTGCGTCACTGGCGTGCCCATCGGCATTTTGACGGCGGTTTTTATGGCGCGTTTTTGTCCAGCGGGCGCGTATAAGTTTTTGAAGCCAGCAGTGGAGCTGCTGGCGGGCATACCCTCTGTTATCTACGGCTTTTTTGGTCTAGTTGTGATGGTGCCCTTTATTAGGGATACATTTGGGGGCACCGGCAGCAGCATGCTGACGGCCTCGTTACTACTTGGTATGATGATTTTACCAACGCTGATAAGCGTGGCAGAGGCGGCACTGCGTGCAGTGCCGGATAGCTACTACGAAGGCGCGCTAGCACTGGGCGCAGGCCACGTGCGTAGCGTGTTCTTCACGGTGGTGCCGGCGGCTAAATCCGGCATTATGGCAGCCATTATTCTGGGCGTGGGGCGCGCCATTGGTGAAACCATGGCGGTCATCATGGTCGCGGGCAATCAGGCCCGCATGCCCCAGGGCCTCTTAGAGGGCGTGCGCACCATGACCACCAATATCGTTATCGAGATGGGCTATGCGGCCGATTTGCACCGCGACGCATTGATTGCTACGGCAGTGGTGCTGTTTATCTTTATCATGCTCATCAATTTGATATTCTCCTATTTGAAGGGTAAGGTGGTGCAGCAATGAATTTCTCTAAAGCAATGTATCGCTATGGCCGGGATCCCCTCTCGGTATGCCTGCTGGGCTGCGTGTGGCTGGCTGCAGCAGTAACCTTCCTTTCCCTAGCCTTCCTTTTATTCTACATCCTGTGGCAGGGACTGCCCAATTTAGGTCCCAAGCTGTTCGAGCTGGAATACAGCACAGAAAATGTTTCCATGTTCCCGGCCATGCTGGACACCCTGATTATGGTTGTGCTGGCCCTCATCATGGCCACTCCCTTGGGCATTTTCGCCGCTATCTACCTAGTGGAATACGCTAAGCGTGGCAATAAAGTGGTCAACGTGGTGCGTGTCACCGCCGACACCTTAAGCGGCATTCCCTCCATTGTCTATGGCCTCTTTGGTATGCTGTTTTTCGTAACCTACCTGCATTTGGGTTATTCCTTGCTTGCAGGCTCCTGCACCGTAGCTATCATGATTTTACCCCTCATCATGCGTACTACGGAGGAGGCCCTGCGGGCCGTACCCGACAGCTATCGCGAGGGCAGCTACGGCCTAGGCGCAGGCAAGCTGCGCACGGTTTTTGCCGTGGTGCTGCCATCTGCCGTGCCGGGTATTTTGGCCGGCGTCATCCTGGGCATTGGCCGTATCGTGGGCGAGACGGCAGCCTTGATTTACACCTCCGGCACGGTGGCAGCACTGCCCACCAATGTAATGAGCTCCGGTAGAACCCTAGCCGTACATATGTATGTCTTGGCTAGCGAGGGCCTCTACATGAAGCAGGCCTATGCAACGGCAGTTGTTTTGGTTTTAATCGTAATTGGCATTAACGCAGCCAGCGCTCGCGTGGCCAAGAAGCTGATGAAAGGAAACTGATGTGATGAATAGAAGTGAGCAAGAAGCTAGAAATAAGCTTGTAATAGAAGATTTAAACCTGTACTACGGGGATTTCCACGCCTTGCACGGTATTAACATGGAGATTAAGGAAAAGGAAATCACCGCCTTTATCGGTCCCTCCGGCTGCGGTAAATCCACCCTGTTAAAGAGTCTGAACCGTATGAACGATTTAGTGGAGGGCTGTCGCATTGAGGGCAAGGTGCTCCTAGACGGCGACAATATCTTTGCCAATGATGATGTCAACACCCTGCGCAAGCGCGTGGGCATGGTTTTCCAAAAGCCCAATCCCTTCCCCATGAGCGTGTACGATAATATTGCCTTTGGCCCACGCACCCACGGCATCCACAGCAAGAGCCAGCTGGAAGAGATTGTGGAGCGCTCCCTGCGCCAGGCAGCCATTTGGGAGGAGTGCAAGGACCGCCTGAATAAGAGCGCCTTAGGCTTTAGCGGTGGCCAGCAGCAGCGCTTGTGCATCGCTCGCGCTCTGGCCGTACAGCCGGAGGTGCTCTTAATGGACGAGCCCACTAGCGCCCTGGACCCCATCTCCACCATGAAAATAGAGGATTTGGCTCTGGAGCTGAAGGAAAATTATACCATCGTTATCGTTACCCATAATATGCAGCAGGCAGCCCGCATCAGCGATAAGACGGCCTTCTTCCTGCTGGGAGATTTGATTGAGTACAACAAAACCACGGAAATATTTGCCAATCCCCACAATAAAAAGACCGAGGATTATATCACCGGTCGTTTTGGTTGATGGGGTGGCGTGGCCTTGGCTTGTGTGCAGCTTTGGCTTGCCTAAAGCTATGTAAAACTTATTGTGTAAAGGAGCATCAAAAACTATGGTGAGAAATAAATTTGCCGAGCAAATGGCACTGCTTTTAAGCAGCGTGCGGGTGATGGGCGTGAATCTGGAGGAAGCCCTGGACAAGGTAATTGCTAATCTGGAGAACAAGGATGTGAACATGGCCCAAGCCATTATCGGCGGCGACGATGATTTTGATAATAGCGAGGTGGACATTGAGCGCCAATGCCTGGAGCTGGTCATTACCCAAACCCCTGTGGCCAGCGATTGGCGTGAGATCGCCTCTTGCCTAAAGCTAGTGGGCGATATGGAGCGCATTGCGGACCACTGCAGTGATATTAGTCAATATACACTGCGCCTGTGCGAAAAGGATCCCGTGCCCATGCCGGATAATTTCATGCCCATGCTGAAGGTAATGCGCCAAATGGTGTATGATAGCATCACGGCCATTAGCGAAAACGATGTGGAGCTGGCCCAAAAGGTTATGACTACCGATGACGAGGTGGACACCTATTTTCGCCAGATGCGTCAGGATTTGACCGCGCTGATGCAGCAATATCCCCAGCTGGTACCCCAATATGTGGACTATCTCATGATTGCCAAATATGTGGAGCGTATTGCCGACCACGCTACGAATATTGCCCAATGGGTGCTTTTCGTAGTGCGTAATGAGCTGAAGAGCTAGTTTTGCAAGTTTAATTTAAGTACAAAAAAGCCGTGAAACCTGATTAAAGGCTTCACGGCTCAATTTATGTGTGCTTATTTTTTCATCTTCTCAAAGGCTTCCAAGAGGCCACCATTGAAGCAGAGCAGAATGCCGCCGATGGCGCCCACAGTAGCCTGCAAAATCTGGTAGGGCAGCTTGATATAGGCATAATAGGGAGTGCTGTAGATGAAGGCGCGGCCCAGGGAATAGCCCACTACCATGATGATGGCGCCTACAAAAACGCCCAGAGCAGCATTTTTCAGGGTAACCTTGTGATTAGCAGCCCGATGGGCAATGAGGCAAATCACTACGGCCTGCAGACCATGGGTTGCCAAAGAGACGAACATGGGCGTGGGATAGAAGAATAAGTCGCCCAAGAAGGCGCCCACACCACCCACCAGGAAGGCGGATTTCGCATCGTCCAAAAGGATGGCTGCGGTGCAGATGATCACGTCATTTAAATAGCAGCGGCCACCGGGCACGGGTACGCCGAAGGAGCTCATTAAAATATTCAAGGCCATAAAGAGTGCAGTCACGCAAATGGCGTAGGTGGCACTGGTAGTTTTTTTAGTAGTAAGTGTCTTTTCCATAAGAATTTCCCCTCTTGTAAAATTTATGTTAAATTATCTGGATAGCATAATTATAAGTCTATTTGGCTCTATTAATATGGCCAATTACTGATTATTTTATAAGACCAGATTGGTTTGCCTTCATCCTTTCACAGTATCTTGAAAAATGTGTCTCAAATAGTGTGGAATAAAGCAGGAAAAAATGGTATAATTGTTGAATAGAAATTAGGATTAAGTCTGTGTATAGGGAGGTCGTTAAAATGACTGAAGAAAAGAAATACAAACGCATCGTTTTGAAATTGAGCGGCGAGGCCATGGCCGGGGAAAAGGGCTTTGGCATTGACCCCACCGTTGTGTATTCTCTGGCTAAACAGATTAAAGAGGTTGTGGAGCATGGTGTTGAGGTAGCTGTAGTAAACGGCGGCGGTAATATCTGGCGCGGTCTAAGCGGCTACAACAAGGGCATGGATAGAGCAACTGCTGACTATATGGGCATGCTGGCTACGGTAATTAACTCCCTGGCCCTCTCCGATGCTCTGGAAAATTTGGGTGTTCCCACTCGCGTTCAAAGCGCTATTGAAATGCGCCAAATCGCTGAGCCCTATATCCGTCGTCGTGCTATCCGCCACATGGAGAAGGAGCGCGTAGTAATTTTTGCTGCGGGCACTGGCAATCCTTACTTCTCTACCGATACCACCGCTGCTTTGAGAGCTGCTGAAATCGAAGCTGACGCAATTTTGATGGCCAAAAAGGGCGTGGACGGCGTTTATGATAGCGACCCCGCTAAAAACCCCAATGCTAAGAAATTTGACAAGCTGGATTATATTGAGGTTATCCAACGCAAGCTCAGCGTTATGGATTCCACTGCTAACAGCCTGTGCATGGACAATAGTATCCCCATTGTAGTATTCAATATTGATGAACCGGGCAATATTCTGCGCGCCGCTTTGGGCGAGGACATTGGTACCCTGGTAGGAGGTAAAAAATAATGGCAACTGTAAAAGAAATTACCACTAATATGGAAAGCAAAATGCACAAATCCGTGGATGCATTGCGCGTGGATTTGGCTAGCCTGCGTGCAGGTCGTGCTACCCCAGCACTGCTGGACAAGATCACCGTGGATTATTATGGCTCTCCCACCCCCGTTAACCAAGTAGCCAGCGTTACCGTTCCCGAACCCCGCATGATCGTGGTACAACCTTGGGAAAAGAACATGCTGAAGGCTATTGAAAAGGCTATCATGACCTCTGATCTGGGTCTGAACCCTAACAGTGACGGTGTGTGCATCCGTCTGAACCTGCCCCAGCTCACCGAGGATCGCCGCAAGGATTTGGTAAAGGTAGTGCACAAGAAAGCAGAGGAGTACCGCGTAATCTGCCGCAATCTGCGCCGCGATGCCAATGATGCTGTGAAGAAGGCAGAAAAGGCTAAGGAAATTACCGAGGACGAGGCCAAGAAGGGCACCGAGCAAATCCAAAAGATCACCGATAAGATCATGAAGGATATTGATGGCGTAGCTGCTAATAAAGAAAAGGAAGTTATGGAAGTATAAGCATATATTTCCCGTAGTATTACTATGACGATTGCTCCCAATGTGTTAGCACTAAGCTTAGAGGAGGCTTCCCGTCGGCTGACCGGGGCCGGCTATGAGTTCACGGTGGAGACACTTTTGCCACCGCGGGATAGGGAAGAGGACTTTCTAGGCAAGGCAGTGCGTAAATATGTCGTAAGGCAGCGAGAGCTGGCTTGCAATAAATTAGTTCTTACTGTAGTGTACAGAGTATAAAGGAAGGAGGTGCTCTGGATGGCTCTGAAAATTAATAAAGACGCTTGCGTAGGCTGCGGTGGTTGCGCTGCTACCTGCCCTGTTGGCGCTATTAAAGAAGTTGACGGCAAATACGAAATCGGTGAAGATTGCGTAGAATGCGGCGCTTGCGCTGCTCAATGCCCCGTTGGCGCTATCGAGTAAGTATAAGGCTAAAATCAGGAAGGAGGCCCTCTACATGGGGGCCTGTCTTTCTATTTTATGGATTTGCAAAAATTAACGACTGAAAGGCTGGATTACAGTGTTTAAAGGCTTGTTTCAGACCAAAAGAAAAGTGCCCAACAATATTGTGGTGGATACCGCAGGCTTGGACATGAATAATATTCCCCAGCATATCGCAATTATTATGGACGGCAATGGCCGCTGGGCCAAGGCTCAGGGCAAGGTGCGCACCTATGGCCATCAGCAGGGCGCAGAAACCTTAAAGACCATTGTGAAGGCTGCGGATAAGCTGGGCGTCAAGGCGATTAGTGCTTACGCCTTTTCTACAGAAAATTGGAAACGGCCCGTGACGGAGGTTAACTTCATCATGGAGCTTTTGAGCCGTTATTTGACCAACGAAATTCAGGAATTTAACGATAATAACGTGCAGGTGCGTTTTATTGGTTCCCGTGAGGGCTTGCCTGAGGTGGTTAAGCAAAAGATGGACCACGCTATTGAGGAAACCAAAAATAACACGGGCATCATTTTGAATTTGGCTATCAACTACGGTGGCCAGGCGGAGATTTTGCACGCCGTCAAGAGCATTGCTCAGGAGGCTGTGGAGGGACGCCTGGACGTAGCAAAAATAGATAATCAGGTGGTGGAGGACCATCTTTATACAGCTGGCTTACCGGCACCGGATTTATTAATTCGCCCCGGTGGCGATTTACGCATTAGCAATTTCCTGTTGTGGCAGATTGCCTATGCAGAAATTTGGACTACCAAAACCTATTGGCCCGATTTTACTCCGGACCATCTGGTGGACGCCATTTTGGCTTATCAGGGCCGTGAGCGTCGCTTTGGCGGTTTAGTCGAAAAATAATTAATTTGTGGAAATAAGGTGGATAATCTTATGTTAACTCGTATTATTACGGGTCTGGTGGGTATTGCTGTGGCCATAGGCATCATCACCAAGGGTGGTGTAGTCTTTTCCGCGGCTGTGCTGCTCTTATCCCTCATCGGCTGGCATGAATATCATAAAATGGCAGCCAGCAAGGGCTATCATGTGTACCCGCTGACATCGGGCTTAGGGAGCCTGCTCATCGTGAGCATGGCAGCCTTGGGTTATTATGTGGAAATGGAGCAGGTCTTTATCCTGGCCTTTACGGTGATGCTGGCAGCTCTGTTTGCGATTTTCGGCGCTATTGAGGGCCTGTGGCGTCATTGCCATTGTGAGGGCGAGAATTGGCTCATGGATACGGCTTTATCCGTGTGGGGGATGCTTTACTGCGGACTTTTGTTCGCTCATGTAATTTTGCTGCGCACCTTTGACGGTGGTCCCCATATCGATTTGGGCTTTAGAGTGTTTGAATACGGCGAGATTTGTCTGTGGGTGGTGCTCCTCGGCACCTGGGCCAGCGATACCTTCGCTTATTTCTTCGGGCGTGCCTTTGGCAAAACTCCCTTCTGTCGCGTGAGCCCGAAAAAGTCCTTTGAGGGCGCTGTGTGCGGCTTTGTGGGCTGCTTTATTACCGTTATGGTGTTAAGCCTTTTCTACTTGGGCATTGCCCTGTGGCAGGCCTGTCTGCTGGCGGCAGCGGTGGCCTTTTTTGCACCGGTGGGCGATCTGGTGGAGTCCATTATTAAGCGTTCCTTTGAGATTAAGGATTCTGGCAATGTGTTCCCAGGGCATGGTGGCGTGCTAGACCGTTTTGACAGCTTGCTGTTCACCGCTCCCGTGGTGTATTATGTGCTCTTATTCATCAGCATTTTTAGAATGTACGAATTTTAAGTTTTGTGTCATTGGTAAGGAGTAGAGGATGAAGAATATTGCTCTTTTAGGCAGCACTGGCTCCATCGGTCGGCAGACCGTGGAGGTGGCGTTAGCCAATCCTGACAAAATAAAAATTAAAGCTTTGGTAGCTCACAAAAGCGACGCGCTTTTGGAGGAGCAGATTAAGCTGCTGCAGCCGGACTTGGCGGTGTTAAGCGACAAGGAAGCGGCTGCAAGGCTTGCTGCACGCTACCACGGCCGGACAGAGATTCTGGCTGGCGAGGAGGGCGTGCTGGCAGCCGCCACCTACGCGGGGGCGGACACCGTGCTGGCATCAATGGTAGGCTATGCAGGACTGCGGCCCACCTTGGCCGCCATTAACTGCGGCAAAAATATTGCCCTAGCCAACAAGGAAACCTTGGTGGCGGCGGGCAGTATTGTGATGCAGGCTGTGGCGGACAAGGGTGTAAGCCTGACTCCTGTGGACAGCGAGCATAGCGCTATTTTCCAAGCCCTGCGCGGGGGCAAGGAAAGCGAAGTGAAGCGCCTGATTATCACAGCTTCGGGCGGACCATTTAGAGGCAGGAAGCGGAGCGAGCTGGAAAATGTGACGCTGGCCCAGTGCCTCAATCATCCCAACTGGAGCATGGGCAAGAAGGTTACCCTTGATTCCTCCACCTTGGCCAATAAAGGTCTGGAGGTTATAGAGGCTCATTGGCTCTTTAATATGCCCTACGAAAAGATTGCTGTCGTGGTGCATCCTCAGAGCGTTGTCCACAGCTTAGTCGAATTCTGCGATGGCAGCGTGATTGCCCAAATGGGTGATCCCGATATGCGTTTGCCCATTCAATATGCCCTGAGCTGGCCGGAGCGTTATCCCTACGCCTTTGACCAGCTGGATTTAGTAAAATACGGCAGCTTGACCTTTGAAACACCGGATTTGGAGGCCTTCCCATCCCTCGCCATTGCCATGGAATGCGGCAAGGCCGGAGGTACACTGCCCTGCGCCTTCAATGCGGCCAATGAGGAGGCGGTTAATGCGTTCCTTGAGGGCAAGATTAAATATCTCGATATTCCCTATATCACCGCCACGGTTACCCAAAAGCACAAGAGTGTTGCTTGTCCCACCATTGAGGACATCGAAGTGGCGGACGCTGCAGCGAGAGCTGCGGCGCAAGAAGTTATTAAGTCTTTGTAACTTTAGTTTACACAAACAGTCGAGAGGTTCTTGGCTGTTACTAAGGAGGTTTAATGTTAACTATATTAGCGGCCGTTTTAGTCTTTGGTATTCTCGTCACCGTACACGAGTTTGGTCATTTTATCACCGCCAAGCTCACCGGCATGCGTGTGGATGAATTTGCCATTGGCTTTGGGCCCAAGCTTTACCAGCAAAAGGATGGGGACACGCTCTATAGTCTGCGTGCCATTCCTCTTGGTGGCTATAATAAAATCGCGGGCATGGACCCGGATGACCCGGTGACCCCGGACTCCTTTAAATCCAAGTCCATTCCTCGCAGGATGCTGGTGATTTTAGCCGGCTCCATTATGAACTTCCTGTTACCCATTATTCTCTTCACAGGCATCTTCTTTTTCCAAGGCATGGATAAGCTGGTGAATGAGCCTGTTTTGGGCAATGTGATGCTGGGCATGGCTGCGGATAAGGCGGGCCTTAAAGAGGGCGACAAGATCCTTAGCATCAATGGCCAGCCCATGCGGGATTGGAAGGAAATCGTGGTGACTCTGCGTGCCAACGGCACCAAGGAGGTTACTTTAGAGGCGGAGCGTGCAGGTCAAGTGAAGACCTATAAGCTGCTCCCTGAATATGATAATGAAGCTAGACGTCCCTTAATCGGCATCACTCCCAAATTCGAAAAGGTGGAAATGGGCTTGGCTGCTTCCTTTAAGGAGGGTATTAGCTACACAAAATATATCATTACGGCCATGGTGGATGGCTTAGCCAAAATTATCACGGGCAAGGCTCCGGCGGAGGTTTCCGGTCCCTTGGGCGTGGCGCAAATGGCAGGCCAGGTAGCTGAAAAGGGATTATTGCCCTTGATGAGCTTCGTAGCCTTTTTAAGCATCAACCTTGGCGTAATTAACCTATTGCCCTTGCCGGCTCTGGACGGTGGCCATTTCGTGCTGCTGTGCCTGGAGGGCTTGAGAGGCAAGCCCTTGGGCAGCAAGGCCATGAATAATATCCAAACCGTGGGCGTAGTCATTATTTTAGCCCTGACTATTTTCTCCACTGTGAAGGACATCACACGTTAAGAGGTGAAGATTGTGTTCACACGACGTATTACGCGACAATTAAATGTGGGCGGTGTACTCATCGGCGGCGATGCGCCCATCGCAGTACAGTCCATGACCAATACCCATACTGACGACGCAGCGGCTACCCTGGCGCAAATTCAGCGCCTGGCCGATGCCGGCTGCGATATTATCCGCTGCGCGGTGCCCGATATGGCGGCAGCGGAGGGACTCAAGACCATCTGCAAGGAGAGTCCTATCCCGGTCATCGCAGATATTCACTTTGACTACAAGCTGGCCCTGGCAGCTATTGAGGCCGGGGTTCACGGCCTGCGCCTGAACCCGGGCAACATCGGGGGCGAGGACCGTGTGCGTGCGGTGGTGGAGGCTGCTAGAGAGCGCAATATCCCCATTCGCATTGGCGTTAACGCCGGCTCCTTACCCAAGGATTTATTAGAAAAATATGGTCACCCCACTGCTGAAGCCCTGGTGGAGGCAGCGTGGCGTCACATTCATATTTTAGAGGACATGGACTACCGCAATATTAAGGTGTCCTTGAAGGCCCACGATGTGCCCCTGACGCTGGCAGCCTATCGCTTGCTGGCCAGCCAGTGCGATTATCCGCTGCACGTGGGCATTACCGAGGCGGGCACCGTGAACAGCGGTATTATTAAATCCGCTGTGGGCATTGGTACCCTTCTAGCCGAGGGCATCGGCGATACTATTCGCGTCTCCTTAACAGGCGACCCGGTGAACGAGGTGAAGGTAGCCTACGATATCCTCAAGGCTTTGGGCCTGCGTGAGCACGGGCCCACCTTAATCAGCTGTCCTACCTGCGGGCGCACCCGTATTAACCTAGAGAAGCTGGCGCTGGAGGTAGAGCGCCGCTTGGCCGCTATCACCGAGCCCATTACCGTGGCCGTTATGGGCTGCGTTGTGAACGGCCCCGGCGAGGCCAGGGAGGCCGACGTGGGCTTGGCCGGAGGCATTGGCGAGGGCCTGATTTTCCGCAAGGGTCAGGTGCTACGCAAGGTGCCCGAAGATCAACTTATCAACGAGCTTTTTGTTGAGATAGAGAAAATTTTACTTGAGAGGAAGGTATCCCATTAATGAGAGTTTCTAAAATGTATGCACCCACCCTGCGTGAGGTTCCCTCCGAGGCAGAAATCCCCAGCCATCAGCTGCTACTGCGCGCTGGCTTTATGCGTAAATCCACCAACGGCATGTACACCCTGCTGCCCTTGGCTTGGCGTGTTATTAAAAAGATTGAAAATATTATCCGCGAGGAAATGGATCGCAAGGGCGCTCAGGAAATCATGATGCCCATCCTGCAGCCTGCAGAAATCTGGCAGGAGAGCGGCCGTTGGGGCGCTTATGGTGCCGAGATGATTCGCCTGAAGGACCGTCATGGCCACGAATACTGCCTTGGCCCCACCCATGAGGAAATGGTGACCACCGTAGTGAAGGCCGATGTGCGCTCCTATCGTCAGCTGCCCTTGAATTTGTACCAAATTCAGGACAAGTTCCGCGACGAGCGTCGTCCTCGCTTTGGCCTCATGCGTAGCCGTGACTTCATCATGAAGGATGCCTATTCCTTCGACCGTGATGAGGCAGGTCTCGATAAATCCTACGAAGAAATGTATGATGCATATTCCCGCATTTTCGACCGCTGTGGTCTGACCTATCGCCCTGTAGAGGCCGATAGCGGCGCTATCGGCGGCAACGGCAGCCATGAGTTCATGGTGCTGGCTGAAAGTGGCGAGGCCGAAATCGTGTATTGCTCCGAGTGCGATTATGCTGCGGACATTGAAAAGGCCGAGCTGCACTTAATCGAAGCTGCCGACGAGGAAGCAAAGACCTTGGAAAAGGTTGTAACTCCCAACTGCAAGACCATTGAGGACGTATGCAATTATCTCAAGCTGCCTGTGGAAAAATCCATGAAGGCAGTAGCCTTCCAAAGCGAAAAGGGTCTTATCCTGTGCTTCGTACGCGGCGACCACGAGGTAAACGAAATCAAGGTTGTGAACACCGTGGGTGTAACCGAGGTGGAAATGGCGGAGCCGGAAATGCTGGCTCAGGCAGGCACCGTGGGTGGTTACATGGGCCCCGTAGGCTTGGACCCCAAGAAGGTTATTGTTGTCGTTGACCAAAGCGTCATGAAGATGCACAATATCTGCTGCGGCGCCAACGAAGAGGGATACCATCTGGTAAATGTGAACCCCGGTCGCGACTTTACTCCCACCTTCGTGGCAGATATTCGCCTCATGGCTGAGGGCGACCCCTGCCCGCACTGCGGCGCTCCTGTGAAGAAGGCTCGTGGCATCGAGGTAGGCCAGGTCTTCAAGCTGTTCACCAAATACAGCCAGGCTATGAAGGCTACCTTCTTAGACGAAAACGGCAAGGAGCAACCCATGGTTATGGGCTGCTACGGCATTGGCGTGGGTCGTACCATGGCTGCTGCTGTAGAGCAAAACAATGACAAGGACGGCATGATTTGGCCGGCTGCCATTGCTCCCTATCAAGTGCTGGTAGTGCCTGTGAATGTAAAAGACGCTGAAAGCAACGCGAAAGCGGAAGCGATTTATAATGAGCTGCTGGACGCAGGTCTGGAGGTCGTTATTGACGACCGCAAGGAGCGTCCCGGCGTGAAATTTAAGGATGCGGATTTGATTGGCTATCCTCTGCGCGTGGTTGTAGGTCCCAAGACCTTGCAAACCGGTGAGCTGGAGGTAAAAATCCGCAAGAATGGCGAAGTAAAAATGCTGCCTTTGGCCGAGGATTACGTTGCTGCTATCAAGGAGCTGCTGAAGGAGCTGTAATAAGAGGTGCTAGAAATGTTGGACAACCTGGCGTGGTTACAGGAAAATAAAGATATAATGATGGTTGTCCGGCTGGTTGTGGCTGCCATTCTCGGCGGTATTGTGGGCATTGAGAGAGGCAGCGGCGACAGACCGGCTGGCTTTCGTACCCATATACTGGTGTGCGTGGGCTCGGCCCTGTTTATGCTTGTTTCCATGTATGGCTTTGATGATGTGGCGCCGGCCACGGCCATGCATGAGACTGATTTGGGCGCCCGCCGCGACTCGGCACGTATCGCGGCTCAGGTAGTCAGCGGCATCGGCTTTTTGGGTGCCGGCACCATCCTCCATGAGGGTCTCACTATTCGTGGCCTTACCACGGCGGCAAGCCTGTGGATGGTTTCTGCTATTGGTCTGGCTGTGGGCAGTGGCATGTTCTTCTTGAGTACCATGGCCACGGTAATTACCATGATTACCCTGGTAACCTTCCATACCTGGGAGAAGCGCTTTGCGGCCACCAGTCGTAGTGACAGGCGTTTTGTGCGCATTACCACGGGCAATCGCAATGGTGCTATTACGGATATTACGGGCTATTTATCCTCCATGGGCATTCAGGTGAAGTCCTT
The DNA here is from genome assembly GCA_034086985.1 of Phascolarctobacterium sp. Classification (GTDB taxonomy): domain Bacteria; phylum Bacillota; class Negativicutes; order Acidaminococcales; family Acidaminococcaceae; genus Phascolarctobacterium_A. The sequence continues at coordinate 8,030 of JAXDZG010000014.1, read as the reverse complement.
GAATGTGAAAAAGAACAAGGATAAGAATAGTCTTGTTATCGATTTATATTTGAAGCTTGGTAAGAATATGGAGGGCGCTGATTACATTCGTGGCCTGCAGAGCATCGAAGGCGTTATCAGTGTCGAAAATTCTAAATACTAGCAGATAGACGTTTGTTTTTTGAACAATTTTTCGTATATATAAGGAAAGGATAACATGATGCAAACTAAATATTGCATTATGCCCGATGAGGAAAAGTTTTTCGCTTTTTTGTCTGCCCAGTCATTTACCAAAGGTGAGCTGCTGCAGCTGCGGTTAATGCACATCACGCAGATTTGTGTAGATGAAACCACCCGTCAGTGGGAGGTGCATTTCACCTGCACGGCCCATCTAACCCAAGGTATTATTCAGGCAGCGGCTGCAAAATTGGCCGCTGCCTTTTCTTTACAGCAGGTGGACATGATTTGTGACGGTGACGGCGGCAAGTGCTCGCTGCCCCAGGGACCCCAGCCGGAGGTGGAGATAACGGACTGCACCGGCGAGCCCCTGCCTGAGGAGCTGCCCCTGCCGCCGGAGCCGGTGGATGTGGAGATTGGCCAGACCGAGCCCAAGCAGCCCTGCTGTGAGCAGGAGCCGGAGGAGGCCTTGCTGCCTCCCTTGCCACCGGAGCCGCCTGAAGCCAGCGAGCCCAGCCCGGAGGAGCTGGCCTATATGCAGGCCTACGAAGCGCTGTACGGACAAAAGAAGGACACCGGCCTCCTGTGGGGACGGACCATCAAGGGGCAGGTACGCAAGATTGATTCTATAATTGAAGATGAGGATAAGGTGGTTATCGAAGGCAAGGTCGTCAAAACCATGGACAAGGATGGCGGCTTAAATACCTTTGTGGAGCATGAAACAAGAAATGGCATGCTCATTTTAACCTTTAATATTTGCGACGAAACCAACGGCATGACCTTGAAAATCCTGTTCAAGGGCAATAAGGATGAGCTTGCCGCTACCCATAAGGAATGCAATGCCCTCAAGGACAAGCTGAAGCTGGGCACCATGCTCAGGGTGCAGGGTAATGTGGCTCGCGACCGCTTTCTGATGGACGAGTTCACCATGCAGGTAACAGGACTCATGAGGCTGGAGGTGGAGGAAAAGCCGCGCCTGGATAATGCGTCAGAGAAGCGCGTGGAGCTGCACTGCCATACCAAGATGAGCAAGATGGACGGACTTACGCCCATGGCTGATTTGGTGAAGCAGGCCATCAAATGGGGTCACAAGGCCCTGGCCATTACGGACCACGGCGTGGTGCAGGCATTTCCCTTCTGCCATGATGCGGCCGAGGGCAGTGATTTGAAGCTGATTTTTGGCATGGAGGGATATCTTATCAGCGACCGTGAAATTAAGGGCTCCGATACGGACCAGGAGCCCACGGATACGATTAAAAAAAGCCGTGTGCCGAAAATCCGCAGCCACCACATCATTATCCTAGCCAAGGATGAGGTGGGCCTGCGCAATTTATACAAGCTGGTCACAGTTAGTCATCTGCGTCACTTCAATAAGCGACCGCTTTTACCCAGGGAGGTTATTTCCCAGTACCGGGAGGGTCTGATTATTGGCTCGGCCTGCGAGGCGGGGGAGCTGTATCAGGCAGTGCGCAGCGGTGCCAGCGATGCTGAGCTGGAGGAAATCGCCAGCTACTATGATTATTTAGAAATTCAGCCCACGGGCAATAATATGTTTTTAGTGCGGGAGGGCTACTGCACCCAGGAGGATTTAAAGGAGCATAACCGCAAGATTTATGAGCTTGGTAAAAAATTAGGCAAATTAGTTTGCGCTACCTGCGACGTGCATTTTCTTAATCCTGAGGATGCTAGACTGCGTACCATTTTGCAGGCTGCTCAAAACTACAAGGATGCGGATTTGCAGCCGCCCCTGTATCTGCATACAACGGAGGAGATGCTGGAGGAATTTGCCTATTTAGGCGAGGAAGCAGCCTACGAGGTAGTGGTTACCAATACCAATAAAATCGCCGACCTAGTGAAGAAGATGAAGCCCGTACCTGATCGGGACCAGCTCTATTCTCCTGCCATCCCCCGTGCGGAGGAGGACGTAAAGAATATGTCCTATGCCAAGGCTCATGCCTGGTATGGGGATACGCTGCCGCAAATCGTTGAGGATAGGCTCAAGATGGAGCTGGACGCTATTATCGGCCACGGCTTTTCCGTTTTGTATTTAATTGCCCACAAGCTGGTAAAGCATTCCCTGGACCGTGGCTATCTAGTTGGCTCCCGTGGCAGCGTTGGCTCCTCCTTTGTAGCCACCATGCTGGATATTACGGAGGTTAATGCTTTAAAGCCCCACTATCGCTGTCCCAAATGCCGTCATTCGGAGTTTTTTGTAAATAACGAGGTGGATTCAGGCTTTGATTTGCCGCCGAAGGCCTGCCCTGAATGCGGCACCCAGATGCTGCGGGATGGTCACGATATTCCTTTCGCAGTTTTCCTAGGCTTCCACGGGGACAAGGTTCCCGATATTGATTTGAATTTTTCCGGCGGGCATGATCCGGACGACCCCAGTGCCCATCCCCTGTCCGACCAGGAAGTTGCCCACAAATATACCGAGGAGCTCTTTGGTCGCGACAACGTGTGCCGCGCCGGTACCATTGCCACGGTGGCCAATAAAACAGCCGTGGGTTATATCAAAAAATACTACGAGGAGCGCAATCGCCATGCCCATCCGGCCAAAATTGCCGAGCTGGTGGAGGGATTAGCTGGCATCAAGCGTACCACTGGCCAGCATCCGGGCGGTATCATGGTAGTGCCTCGTAACATGGATATTCACTATATTACGCCCATGAACCATCCCGCGGATAAGCCCGATGAGCCCACCATTACGACCCATTACGATTACCACAGCATCAACGACCGCTTAGTTAAGCTGGATATTCTGGGTCACGATGATCCCATGGTGCTGAAGATGTTGGAAAAATATATGCGCGAAGAGGTGGACCCGGAGTTCGACCCCAAGAATATTCCTGTTGGTGACGAGAAAACCATGCGCATTTTCCAAAATACTTCTTCCTTAGGGGTAACGGCGGAGCAAATTGGCAGCGAGGTGGGCACCTACGGTATTCCAGAATGCGGTACAGCCTTTGTGCGCCAGATGATTCACGATGTACAGCCCTCCAAGTTCAGCGAGGTAGTGCGTGTGTCCGGCTATTCCCACGGCACCGACGTATGGCTGAATAACGCTCAGGATTTGATTAAAGAGGGTAAGCCCGTGGCGGAGACCATCTCCACCCGTGACGATATTATGACTCATTTAATCAGCAAGGGCGTGGAGCCCAGTCTGGCCTTTAAAACCATGGAGCATGTGCGTAAGGGCAAGGCAGCCAAGAAGGGACTGGAGCCCAAGATGCTGGAGGCGATGCAGAAGGCGAAGATTCCCGATTGGTACATTAAATCCTGCGAAAAGGTGCAGTATTTATTTCCTAAGGCCCATGCTGTGGCCTATGTACTGATGGCTTATCGCATTGCTTATTGCAAGGTGCATTATCCTAAGGAGTTTTATGCGGCCTACTTTACGGTGCGTGCTACGGATTTTGATTACAATCATGTGGTCAAGGGGCAGGGCTATGTGCAAAACTTTATCAAGAACGTTTATAATCAGGGCTTTAAGGCCAGTGTGCTGGATAAGTCCACGGTGACGTATTTGGAGCTGGCCAATGAGATGATGTGTCGCGGGTTCAAGTTCGACAGGCCCGACCTTTATAAATCCCATGCCACGAAGTTTAAGATTACGGAGGACGGGCTCTTGCCGCCCCTGGGCGCCATCGGCGGTGTGGGCGAGATTGCGGCCAAGGCCATCTCGGCCGTAAGCGATATTAATAATCCCTTTATTTCCTGGGAGGATTTAAAGCAGCGGGCAGGTGTGGGCCAGAATGTGCTGGAGGCGCTGGCCAATGTGGGCGTTTTAAATGGATTGCCTGAGAGCAATCAGATTTCGCTGTTTTAGTGGGGAAGCTTTAAGAATGAGGTGAAGCATGGCAAAACTAGTTTTAGCTTATAATTTTTCGGAGGAGCGCTTGCCGGCGCTGAAGCTGGCCTGCATGCTGGTGAAGGCACCACTAAGGGTGGTGCCTAGGGACCAGCTGGCTCAGCCCCTGGGCTACTTGGCAGGGGTGCCCGGCGTGGAGCCCGTAAGCGAAGCTTATGAGGGCGACGAGGCCAAGGAGGAAATGCTCATCCTGTGCGGCTTTGGTCGCCCTGACCTAGACAGGCTGCTGAGCGCCATCCGTAAGGGCAAGCTACAGAGCGTAGCTCTGAAGGCGGCGCTGACGCCGACCAACGCGCTCTGGAGCGGGGTGAAGCTGCAAGCTGAGCTGGCCCAGGAGCATGCGTATATGCATGGCAGGCAGGCGCCAAGGCCAAAGCATAAATAAAATGAGAAATAATAATTTGAATAAGTAATCGCTCTATGGTACAATAGAGCAACAATATTATAATAAAGTGAGGTATCTGCATGGCTAAGGATAGTTCTTTTGACGTTGTTTCTCAGGTGGATATGCAGGAGATGGACAACGCCGTTAACCAAGTAAAAAAGGAGATTTCCCAACGTTATGATTTTCGCGGCAGCAGCGCTTCCATCGAATTGGGTGAGAAGGAAGTAAAGGTTGCAGCTGAGGACGAATACAAGCTGGGCGCCATTCTCGACATGCTGCGCCAAAAAATGGCTAAGCGCGGTATTCCTCTGCGCTGCCTGAAGCCGGGGAAAATCGAGCCCGCTGCCAAGGGCACTGTGCGCCAACAGCTGGAAATTCAACAGGGTATTTCTAAGGAGAATGGCAAAAAAATTCAGGCTGCCATTAAGGCTACCAAGCTGAAGGTTACTGCTCAGCTGCAGGATGACCAGGTGCGCGTATCTGGCGCTAAGAAGGACGACCTGCAGGCTGTTATCCAAATGCTGAAGGAAGGCGACTTCGGCGTGGATCTGCAGTTCATCAACATGCGTTAAGCTGCTGGCGTTGATAGAATTGCTATGTAAGTTTAGACGTTTTTGCTGGTGCAAAGCTGGGTAACTGAGCTTTGAGAAAATATTTTACTTTTTTCTTAAAAAGTACTTGCCAAGTGCACGGTTATCTGGTATAATTCTTATTGTTCTGGTGAACAACATATCTTCCGGGATGGTGTAATGGTAGCACAAGTGACTCTGGATCATTCGGTCTGGGTTCGAGTCCTAGTCCCGGAGCCAGATGGCGCTATGGTCAAGCGGCTAAGACGTCGCCCTCTCAAGGCGAAATCAAGGGTTCGATTCCCTTTAGCGCTACCACGTTAGGGCAAGTTTTGTGGTTCGAAATACACAAAACTTTGACGAAGAGCTGTATCGAAAGGTACAGCTCTTTTTTTGTTTTTTAGTAACAAGTGGCGGGAGGGTCAGCAGTGGCGGGAAAGAGCCATATTAAAATTGAAACAGAGAGATGTAAAAAAAATCAACTTCCCCTAACGCCTTTGGGCTTTTTTTTTTGCAAAAATAGCAGTAAATTTGGGGCTGAATTGCAAAATTTTTTATATAGGCGTGCTGCATAATGTGTTTAGTGAATTCAACGGGGTTCACAAGAAAAATTTAATTTGTTTATGGGGAACCGCCCCAAGAAAGGATTTTCATCATGAAGAATATTAATCAAATCTCTTTGAAAAACTGGAGAAAGCTGGGCGAAGCGACTGCGAAGGAGAATTTGTACGTTGGTATCATCTTCAGCGAGCAAATCATCGGTGAGCATACTCATTTTAAATCTCACTCTACATGCGCAGGCAGCAGCCAATGCGTTGATAATTCCAGCGGTTTGTTGAACGATGCTGTTGCAGTAGATAGGATTACCGTTTGGGCTACTCCGAATTACGAGAATCACGAGGATATTGTGTATGAGCTGGTGTTCAAAACCCAAAACGGAGACACCAAAAGCTTGTTCGTTGATATTTTCAATAATATCGTCGTTCCGGATGATGAAGGATGGACTAGTAGATTGCAAGGCTTTGTTGGAATTCACGCTTTAGAAATCAGCGTTAATGGCGAAACTTGGGTTGATAGTATTGATTACTACGAGCTCCTTTACAGCGAATTTGGAAAGGTGCACCAGCAAATTTTCAATATTAACGGGCAAGCAGGCGAGGTAGTGGTTGAGTATACTGCCAGCTTGGTGTAAGCTGCGGTGAGGAAATAAGGGAGCAAAAGCTCCCTTATTTTTTTGTGTAAAATGAGACCACTCACCATGAGGAGGATGCAAAAACTCTTGTAGCAATGGAATAATAAGACCATGTTCAAAGTAGCATGGAATGTAAACGCTCAGTTTAGTATGACTAAAGCGTCAGAGGAATTGTGACTTTAACAAAGTGAAGTCCATAGCCTTAGAAGCTGTCCGATGCTATAGGCTTTAAGCTACTTATCAACCACCTGTTAGACGGGCGGGGAAAATTTGGTAAAAATTAGGAACGGACGAAAATGACTAGCTGCAATAATTCCTGTTGCCCACCTTTCCTTTAAATGGTAGAATTGTAAATGCTAGCAGTGGCAGTAGTGACACTACAAATTATATACTCCCCTAAGTTTAAAAGAAAAGGGTGGCTTTATGAATAGTACTGAAGAAAAAACAGTGAACACGATTGAGCTTGATGCTAAAGCAAAAGAGTTAATCGAACGCATAAGACAAATGAATAAAGAAAAATTTGAGGAGGAATCAAAGGAATACGAAGAGTTGGCTGAACAATGGGTTCGAGAAGAGGCTGAAGAAAAATATGGACCTGAATGTGAGAAACTGGATCTTTCTTCAGCCGATATTTTTAATATACTGGATGTATATGAAGTCGACTCTGATATTTCTAAAATAAGTGTGAACGGCATAATTGATAAAATTTTAATGTATACGGGAATTAATTATGCGTCTAATTTAGAAGGAAAGGAGGACTACGGCTATAGAGATATATCCGCTTATAAAGAGCTTATTGCAACACAACTCTATAGAAGTGCCGATGCATCAAGAGCAGATAAATCTATAATTGATAAAGATATTAAACAAGACGGCGGTGATATTAAAATTTCTAATAATACAATTACTGGTCTTGTTGTATACTTGGTTTTCATGGCTAAATCAGATAGGTTTTATAGATATCATAAATTGTATAAGTCTAAAAAGTATTATTCACTAAAAGAACATGAACGGATAATATTTGAAAGATTCTATGAGAAGGTTGCTGGATACATTAACTTAAAGAATATGTGTTATACAAGTGCATTAAATTACTTTGATATATGGGGTAGACTAGGTTCGCTTCTTGAATATTGTGAACGTAAAAACAAAAGTGGGAAGCAATCTTTTTCTAATGCAGAAGAAGTAGGTAAAGTAATAGAAAGCCTTCGTGACATCCAAAAACAATGTAAGACTGAGCTGATAGGCTTGTTAAATTTTAATACTAGCGTATCTGAGTATAACCACATGACGTCAATGGAATTGAAAGATTTAAAAATTAAACTCCTATGCAAGAGCTTAACTGCTTCGGCAATAGAAACTATAGGTATGTATGACGAGCAGGCAAAATATGAAGAAAAGCAGCTTTTGCTACTGGAATTAAGCAAGGTATCTGTCAATCCAGGATTAGAAGATTATATTGATAATACAACCGATACGGAAAGAGAGTTTTTGTTTGATAAGTTGTATGAGTTTAGATCGATGATTGATAAATCAATACTTTTAAAAAAATAGTGGTTATGCCAATAGTGTGGTTACATTAGGGATTTGTCACTGATTAAAGTGTAAGGTATATCCCCCGTTCTTAAAAGTTCAGGACAGTGCTAACTTCCAGGGTAAAAATTAGAATACAAAATGTCAATGGCTCAATGAGTGAATCTCATTGGGCCATTTTTGTTATATGGTTTTAACCAGTTGAACGCTGGCGAGTTTCTGAAAAGAAATGAGGCAGCGTGAAACAGAGAACCACCCGCTATGCGGGTGCGCATTGAATGTTATACAAAAACTCATCATTCCGTGTAGAATAGTAAGTGTTCA
>JAXDZG010000013.1:0-4048 GCA_034086985.1 Phascolarctobacterium sp. | reverse complement strand
CAACAGTGGTGCCATCGGCATCACCCTGTGTTGCGCGCTAGACGCTAGCTGGCAGGGCCAGAAGCCCGATTTGGGCAGCTGTCCTCCCACCACACTGCAGCTTGTAGCGCTGGCGAAGGTGGTAGCGGTACTGTGTGCAGGACTTGGCCTGGCAGTGGATGCAGACGCCGTTATGACCCACGCCGAAGCCGCCCTAGTGGACGGCTATGGCGCGGGCAGCGGCGACAGCGAAACCCGCTGGGATTTGTACTGGGTGCTGGACGGTGACGGTCAGCTTATCCGCGGCGGCGACCACATCAGGCAGCTTGCACAGCACTACAGCAAAGTGCTGTTATTGCTCGCACCTCGCAAAAGCGAGCAGCTGTAAAAATGAAAGGAGATTTTAACAATGGCAATCGCAAAAACTATCGCAAAACGTACTATGACCATCAACGTGCTGGATGGTCTCACCAGCACTGGCGCTAATAAATACAAAGCGCACAACTATCCCAAGGTGAAGGAAGCAGCATCCGACGAGGATGTATACGCAGTGGGCGTAGCGATCGCCGGCCTCATCGATGCCGAGCTGAGCGACATTTCCATCACTGAGAAGAACTTGCTCACTGAAGTAATGTAATTAGGAGGTAAAGATTTATGGAATTACAACTGGTATTTAAATGCACCAATGGCAACAAGCGTATTTTGATCGTGAACAACCCTCGCGAGGATGTGACCTTGGAGGAGGCCACCAATGTGATGCAGCTGATCATCGATAAGAACATTTTCGATTCCGCTTACGGCGATCTGGTAGAAATCGTCGAAGCCCGCATGCACACCTGCGAATACGTAGTACTGCTGTAATCGGCGGTTAAACTAAACAAGGCTCCCTGCTAATGCAGGGAGCCCATATTTAAAGAAAGGATGACAAGTATGGAAGTAAGTGAAATGCTGACCGCAGCTGCGAATTATGGCTTCCCCATGCTGATATCTTGCTATTTGCTGGTGCGCATGGAAAACAAAATTGACCAGCTCAGCGCCAACATTGACGCTCTGACCAGAGTCATCGCAGCAGCTAAATAATTATTACTTATCCCGTTTAGAGAAGTATCTAGAGTATATTACAAGCAAATCTACGAAAGGATGCATAATCTTATAGGCGCAAATATAGCACCCCCTGCCATGCGGCAGGGGCCCTGCTATAAACCTTTCCCATAATGTACAGAAAGGACGAACAACATGAAGATGGAAATCAGACCCACACGAATTTACCATAGTATGCTTTTGGATATGGCCAAGAAGGCCAAGACTGACCAGGAGCGTACTATTTTTTTACACTACACCTGGGGCCGCTGGGGTGAAATATATGACGAGTACCACCTATGCATTGATAAAAACGGCGATATCTACCGTCCGAAGCGCAGCTTGAACGAAGCCATCTTGGACTGGAGCTATTTAAGCGGTGATATCCACATTGCGCTGGCATGTGGCAAGGATTTGCGCTATAGCAACTCTGGTTATCAGTACGATAAACAACGCCGCGTACTCTGTGGTGATTACCCTACGGAGCTACAAATTGCCCAACTAGCCATTGTAGTCGCCATCATCTGCCGTGGGCTGGGCCAAGAGATTTCCTTCCGCACTGTCAAAACCTACTACGAGCATCAATTTGCCAACATTTTCCGTACCCACAGCGAGGATATTTCCCGCGATTTAATGTGGCTCCCCCACCAAGAGCACTCCAAAGAACTTGATTGCGGAGGCGTTGCCATCCGCACCAGAGCCCTGAATTATATGCAAAACTTTGTGGAGCAAAAGCTTTTGGCTCCCAAAGCATTACCACCTGTAGTCCAATCTTTATTTGAAGAAGCCAGTTAGGAGGCTCAATTATGGAATTACAATTAGTACAAAACGAGCAATTTAAAGTACGCAAGACTGAATATAACGGGCAAATATGGTTTGTCGGCAAAGATGTAGCCGATATTCTTGGCTACGTTAACAATAGAAAAGCCATTCTCGACCACGTGGAAGAAGATGACCGCTTCATAGCGGAGCTGACAACACCGCGAGGCATGCGCAAAGCTATGGTCATCAATGAGATTGGCGTTTACTCCCTAGTTCTCGGAAGTAAACTGCCGGAAGCCAAAATTTTTAAACGCTGGATTTGTCGTGATGTGGTACCCTCCATTCGCAAGACTGGCGCCTATATGACCGATGAGACCTTAGCCAAGGTGCAGGGCAATCCAGAAGCCTTAAAAGAGCTTACAGCCAAGTTGGAGGAAGAACGCGCTAAGCATATTGAGACCATGAAGCTACTGGGTCAGCACGAACAAGTCATCAAAGAAAAGAACGCCCTTATTGAGCGCAAAAACGCTTTTTTTGAACGTAACAAGCCTCGCATAGACTTCGCGAAGGCAGTTTATGAGAATAAAACAGCCATTCTTGTAGGCGAAATGGCTAAACTTCTCAATCAAAACGGCATTGAAATCGGCCAAAACCGTTTCTTCCAATGGCTGCGTGAAAATGGTTATCTGCAGTGCAAACAGGGACAAATGTGGAATATCCCCTACCAAAAATGTATTGAAAGCGGCCTTTTTATTATCAAAGAAAGCGTTTGTAAAAACACGGATGGTACAGAGATAATCAGCCGCACGCCTATGGTCACGGGCAAAGGCCAACGCTATTTTATCAGCAAGTTCTTGGAAACAAGGGACGAGGAAGCCCTAGCTGCCATCACAGAAGAGGAGCTCAATCTCCAGCGTGAAGATGATTTATTCGCAGCAAGCATGGGAGACTATAAGCCCCAGCTTACAGTAGAAGAGCTAAATACACTGGATGCTCAGGCTGACCAGATAGAAGCAGCTCTGAGCGGCGAGGATGAGTTAGAGCCTATTGCAAGCGAGGCTGATAATCTGGAAGCAATAGATGCTGCAAGCAGCACAGAAGATGAGCTAGAGGGCATCGATGAGTGCTAATATTAACCGAAAGGAAGGAGTTTTTAGATGAAATTTTTACAGGTTTTACAATTTCTTGGTCTTATGGCTGAGAAAATCATGTTCTGGAAGCGAGCCAATGAGGGCTCTCCTAGTGGTAAGAAGGAGGATGCAAGCCATGAACAATAAGCATTATATGCTCATCGTTACAGTCTTGGCCTTGTTTTTTTGTACCTTCGCCTATTGCTTCGCTCTGGACTCTAATTATAATGGCATCTGTGTGCGGGTGCTTGACGGCGATACCGTTGATATTGCGGACGAGGGCCAAACCCTACACCGTATCCGCATCACCGGCCTAGATGCTCCGGAGCTGACCCAGCCCTACGGGCAGCAAGCTAAAGCAGAGCTCAAAGAGCTTATCCTAGGCAAGGAAGTAACTGTAGTCCCCATGGGAATTGATAAATATGACCGTGAATTAGCCTGTTTACGCATCCAAACTACCGTAGGCCAAATTGATGTAGCTGAATGTATGATAAATCGGGGCGCAGCCTTTGACTGGGGCGGGAAATACTACAAAGCCCAAGAATATGCCAAAGAATACAGTCTCGGTGTCTGGTCGGACACAAAATTTCAGGAACGTCCCTGGTTTTATCGCAAGCGCACACAATGAAATAAAAAAATCCCCCGACCGAAGCCGAGGGATTTGTTTTGCTTAGAATTATTTGCTATGTTCGCAAACTTGGTTGCCAACGGTGCAAGAAGTTTTGCAAGCGGATTGGCAGGAAGCCGGGCACTCGCCGCAGCCGCCGGTGCGCAGGGTCTTTTTCAGCATAGCTTTATTGACAGTTTGGATATGTTTTCTCATGTGTATTACCTCCAAGAGTAAATATTATTACCCTTATATTTTACCCTGTTTCGCCCACTTTTGCAAGGGCTTTTTCATGAATACAATACAATAAAAAAGACTCCCCGTATACACAGGAAGTCTAGCTTTAAAATGGAGCTGATGACCAGGATTGAACTGGTGACCTTATCCTTACCAAGGATACGCTCTGCCGACTGAGCTACATCAGCATATAAAGTTGGTTGCGGGGGGCGGACTTGAACCACCGACCTTCGGGTTATGAGCCCGACGAGCT